>JAYTOX010000049.1:0-2937 GCA_043747595.1 Bacteroidota bacterium
TTATCTTTTCTAAACAAATCTAAATCTGCATCCATCATTTCTGTCACTAACATCTGCAAATCATATTTCGGTTTCCAGCCTAATTTTTTTTCTGCTTTGGATGGATCCCCAAGGAGAAGCTCAACTTCTGTTGGCCGAAAATATTTTTCATCGACCGAAACAACCGCTTTACCAATAGGTAATTGATAAGCAGTATTGTTACATTTCGTTACTATTCCTTTTTCGCTCGTACCTGAACCTTCAAACGTTAATTCAATACCGACATGTTCGAACGACATTTTTAAAAAGTCTCTTACTGTTGTTGTTTTTCCTGTAGCTATTACAAAATCTTCAGCTTTCTCTTGCTGCAATATTAAATACATTGCTTCAACATAATCTTTTGCATGTCCCCAATCACGCTTTGAATCCAAATTCCCTAGATACAAATGATCTTGCAAGCCTAATGCGATTCTTGAAACACCACGAGTTATTTTTCGCGATACAAATGTTTCTCCTCTCAATGGTGATTCATGATTGAACAAGATTCCGTTTGATGCAAAAATGCCGTAAGCTTCTCTATAATTTACTGTTATCCAATAAGCATACAATTTTGCTACTGCGTATGGAGAGCGAGGATAGAATGGCGTTGTTTCAGATTGAGGAATTTGTTGTACCAGACCGTAAAGCTCCGAAGTGGAAGCTTGGTAAATTTTAGTTTTCTTGGTTAATCCTAATAACCGAATAGCTTCAAGTATACGAAGTGTTCCTGTTCCGTCGGCATTGGCTGTATACTCAGGAATTTCAAAACTTACTTTTACATGCGACATAGCACCTAAATTATAAATCTCATCAGGCTGAACTTCCTGAATAATCCTGATCAGGTTAGTGCTGTCGGTCAAATCGCCATAGTGTAATTTGAAACGAACATTTTTTTCATGCGGATCATGGTACAAGTGATCTATTCGATCGGTATTGAACAAACTGCTTCTTCTTTTGATTCCATGAACCATGTATCCTTTTTCTAAAAGGAACTCTGCAAGATAGGCTCCGTCTTGTCCTGTAACTCCGGTAATTAAGGCAACTTTCATAATCATTTTGTAAGTCTTCAAATATACTATTTTTCTATACTGTAGCTTCTTACTTTTCATTTTCAACCAGCATTTCTCTTGTTATTTGGTGAATGTGATCTGTTTTATTTTGAAGTGTCTTATAAACAGGGTAGAAGGAACAATATTTTTTTATCTATTTTTTCTATTTGAAAAGTAGTATTTTGTTGGCTTATTAATTAGCCTTATGAAACTGGTATTTGCAACGAACAATCCGAACAAGTTAAAAGAGATGAAACAGCTTTTACCTGAAAGCATTGAATTGTTGAGCCTGAAAGATATTGACTGCGATGATCAAATTAAAGAAACGGGCAAAACTATTCGAGAAAACGCCTATGTCAAAAGCCGATACATTTATGAAAAGTTTGGGATGAATTGCTTTGCCGATGATACCGGTCTCGAAGTATATGCTATTGGTGGTCGGCCGGGAGTTTATTCTGCTCGTTTTGCAGGACCTGCTTGCCGTGCCGAAGACAACATTGAAAAAGTGCTTGCCGAAATGAAAGGAACTGATAATAGGAAAGCGAATTTTCGAACTGTAATCTCTATGATTATCGACGGACACGAAGTAATATTCGAAGGTGTAATAAATGGTGTTATTACCGAAATTCCGGAAGGTGAAAACGGTTTTGGCTATGATTCTGTTTTTCTTCCCGATGGATTCGACAAAACCTTTGCCGAAATGTCTGATAAAGAAAAAAACAGTATCAGTCACAGGGGTATTGCTGTGCAAAAACTCGTTTCATATATCGATGAAAACGTCGAGTTTTCCTCTCAGAAATTACTTTAATGCTGCTCGTTTTTTCTTATTGACACTCCAGGTAGCAGTAAAGAAAATTGAAAACATTAGTAAAAAATAAATTCCAAAAAGAACAGAATATACGGTTGTCCATTCCTTTAAAAACTTTTCCATAACCACTACCAACAACAAGCTAATTAATGTTACTGCCCAAAAGACTAAAGCTACTTGCCTGTCGCTTAATCCTAAGTATGCTAAGGCATGTGTAGTATGATCTTTGCCACCGACAAATGGACTTTTACCTTGTGATATTCGATTAATCACAACTGTTGTTGTGTCGATGATAGGCATAATAAAAACAATCAAGGGCAGGAAGAGATTTCTTGCGCTGATCAATTCGCCGGTAGGAGGCTCGGCATTCCATAAATAACGTATACTTATTGCTGCTAAAAAGACTCCGAGAAATTGACTGCCGGTGTCGCCCATATACATTTTTGAAGGATGCCAATTGAAAAACAAAAAACCAAATAAAGAAGCAACCACTCCAAGCATAATAATAAAATATACGCTATCATATTCGTGATGGAAAATCATTACTGCAAGAGCTGAAAGAATAATACTAATACTCACAGTTGTTGTAATGGCATCCATATTGTCTAGCATATTCATCGAATTCATTATTCCAACTACCCAAAGTATTGTAATTATATAATTGATCACTTCTACATAACTCAGTGAAATTTCAGAACCTGTTACTAAAAGAATTATTCCGCAAGTAATTTGAGTGCTTAACTTTAATGTAGGCCGGGTATTGTATGCATCGTCGGCTAACCCTAATAGAAATCCTAACATCCCAGCCAGTAAAACACCAATGAACTGCTTGTTTAGAAACACCTGGCTACTGTCAAAAAAGATCGGGTAGATAATAATAGAAAGTAAAAAAATTATATAAAACGAAAATCCACCAACTGCCGGTTTTGATTGCGACCCCCATCGAATAATAGTATCATCTTGATTTCTTATACCTAACGACTTTACAAATTTTAAAAATAAACTATTTATTAAAAATGAAAATACACCTGATACTATAAAGTATAAGCCGTAAACTAAGAT
>JAYTOX010000050.1:0-23675 GCA_043747595.1 Bacteroidota bacterium
TTAAAGGCTAAACTGTAATTTCTTTGTGTCCGTTTTTCTCGCTCTTGTTTTTTCATTATTAGATTGATTTGTGTCAACCTATTTCAGGACGAGAGAATACCAGTGAAAAAGGCTATCCATTTGGATAGCCTTTTTTTTTGATTAGGAACCCATGATAATTATCTAACATGAATGGATATGAATGACGCTGCTAGCTAATTACTCGCTCGCATTAAATCAATTATTTATTTGCTGCGACGAATAGTAATTCTGCAAAAAAGATAGGATGTGTTTTATTTATCGGATAATCTCCCAATCGGAATTCTTGTAGATCTTAGCGCGATATTTTGAAAATTCAGAATGTTCTTTCTCGGTTAATTCGGATGAAATAAATCGATTACCTGATTCTGAAATCAGTTCGTCAACTTCTATCCCCATATCATTTGCCAATAGCTCAATCTTTTGGAAACAATGGTAAAGCCGTGAAAGTTCCGGATGTTTCTCTATGGTAAGTTTCATTTTGTTTCGTAGACTCGAATAATATTGATAACCGCAAGTTGATGAATTTCTTATTCACTCACAAAATTATTATCATCTATCTAACTCCTTAAATTAATTGTTCGCCAATTATTTGGATTGTCGATCGAAAACGTATTGAATCAAATTGGCTCCCATCTTCAACGCTTTTTGATGTAGCTCCGGATTGTCTTTATGTACATCATAATCTTCCCAACCATCGCCTAGGTCACTTTCATAACTATAAAAACAAACTAATCGGCCTTCATAGATCAATCCGAAGCCTTGTGGGGCCTTTCCATCATGTTCATGGATCTTCGGCAGTCCATCGGGGAAATCGTATTTCTGGTGATAGATTGGATAGTTAAATGGCAGTTCTACTAATGTTAATTCAGGAAACACTTTTTTCAACTGAGGACGAACAAATGGGTCTATTCCATAGTTATCGTCGATGTGCAAAAAACCTCCGCTTACTAAATATTTTCTCAAATTTTCTGCCTCCGAATTCGATAATGTCCAGTTGCCATGACCTGTCATGTGTATAAAAGGATAATTAAAGATTTCAGGACTTCCAACTTCAACAACTGCTTGCTCCGTATTGATGTTCGTCTTTAAGTTTGCATTGCAAAACTTAATCAGGTTTGGGATCGACGTTTCTAAATTGGCATACCAATCGCCTCCACCATTATATTTTAAAAGACCAATTTTAAAAGAAGGGTCTATTGCTTTTGCTTGAAACAATGAAAATACAAGAAAGGCAAGAATCAGTTTTTTCATACTATAAAATTACTCATTAATACTTGATGTTTGCTTTATCATTTGTTAAAGAGTTCAGCCTTTACTTTGATTAATGCTTAAAGAAATTAAAATAAACACAGGCCGAAAGTGCTGCCGTTTCTGTTCTCAATCGTTCTGGTCCCAGGTTTACCGAACGAAAACCATTCATACTTGCGCACTCAATCTCTTCAGGACTAAAATCGCCTTCCGGTCCAATAAGAATCAATGCATTTTCTCTTTTCAAGATATTTTTTATGTGATGATCGATTGGTGCATTCATTTCACAGATTATTTTTTGAATTTCGGTTGCTGTCTGAACGAATAAATTGAAATCTGTTATTTCATTAATAACGGGAAGAAATTTTTTCTGCGATTGTTTTATAGCTGAAATTGCTATGCGGTTTAATCGTTCTAGTTTTATTTCTTTACGTTCCGAGTGACGACATTTCAAAAAGGTAATTCGGTCTATTCCTGTCTCTACACATTTCTCTATCAACCATTCTATTCTATCGATGTTTTTGGTTGGAGCAATCGCTAAGTGTAATAATGGTAATTGCTTTACAAATTGTTCTTGGTTTAGTATAGTAAGCTCACATTGATGCTTTCCTATATCTGTAATTCGAGTGGTGAATAGATTTCCTGCCCCGTCTGTTACTGATAATTGATCGCCTAAATTTGAACGTACCACTTTCAAATGCCGAAATTCGTCTTCGTCTAAAATTATTTTCCCGTTTTCGTCGGCTTTGCCATAATATAGATCCACTACCGTTTTTTTTGATTAGAATTTTTACTTGGTTCAAAGAAACAAAAAAACCTTTCTCACTGAGAAAGGTTTTTAACATATCAATTATTTAATTCAGTCATGCATTCACGGTTAATTTCGGAGCAGCATTAAGAATTTCTGTTGTAGCGTATTCAGCGTATTGAGCAAAGTTTGTTACGAATGATGCAGCCAATGAAGCAGCTTTAGCATCAAACTCGTTCTTATCTGCCCAAGTATTTCGAGCATTTAAAATTTCATTTGGAACCCCGGTACATGTTTTCGGAATTGCTAAACCAAAAATCGGTGTCGTATCATATTCTACTTTGTCGAGTTCTCCATTTAAAGCAGCAGCAATCATTGCACGAGTGAAAGACAATTTGATTCTGCTTCCTACGCCGTAAGATCCACCTGACCATCCGGTATTCACTAACCAAACATTTACATTATGCTTTCTTAGTTTTTCACCAAGCAGTTCAGCATATTTTGTTGGGTGTAGTGGAAGGAATGCTTTTCCAAAACAAGCAGAAAATGTAGTTGTAGGTTCTGTTATTCCAACTTCAGTTCCTGCTACTTTTGCTGTATATCCTGAAATGAAATGATACATTGCTTGCCCTGTTGTTAACTTTGAAATTGGAGGTAAAACTCCAAATGCATCACAAGTAAGGAAGAAAATATTTTTTGGGATTCCGGCAATTGATGGTTCAACAGCATTATCGATATGATGAATAGGATAAGCTGCACGTGTGTTTTCTGTTTTTGAAATATTGTCGTAGTCAACACTTGCAGTGCCTTCATGGAATTCAATATTTTCTACAAGAGCTCCGAATTTAATGGCGCTAAATATTTGTGGTTCTTTTTCAGCAGAAAGATTCACACACTTTGCATAACAGCCGCCTTCAAAATTGAATACAGTTTCTTCTGCCCAGCCATGTTCATCATCACCTATCAAGCCTCTATTAGGATCGGCACTCAAAGTTGTTTTACCTGTTCCCGATAGTCCGAAGAATATAGCAGTGTCTCCATTCTTACCAATGTTAGCAGAGCAATGCATCGATAAAACTTTCTTATCGTGAGGCAAAACATAATTAAGCACTGAAAAAATCCCTTTTTTAATTTCGCCTGTATAGCCGGTTCCTCCTATAAGAATTATCTTCTTTGTGAAATTCAAAACAGCAAAATTGCTTTGACGTGTACCATCAATTTTTGGATCGGCATGAAAACCCGGTGCACAGATGATTGTCCATTCTGCTTTCGTGGCCTTTAAAATTTCTTCTTTCGTTGGACGTAAGAATAAATTGTATGCAAATAAATTATGCCATGGAGATTCAGTTACAACGCGAATATTTAAACGATATTTCGGGTCAGCACATGCGTAAGCATCACGGACATAAATTGTTTTGTTTTGCAAATATCCTGTAACACGATCATACAAACGATCAAATTTTTCAGAATCAAATTTGATATTTATATCACCCCACCAAACTGATTTTTCGGTAGTTTCGTCACACACAATAAATTTATCTTTTGGAGATCGTCCGGTAAATTTGCCGGTGTCAACAGCGAGTGCGCCTGTATCGGTGAGCATTCCTTCTCCACCTAATATGGTTTCTTCAACAAGTTCAGCGGGATTTAAATTCCAATATGCGTCAGCAACGTGTTTTAAACCCAGGTCAGCGATGGTTGCTTCCTTCGCTTTTAGGCCAAATTCATTCATGAGTCAAGATCTTTTTTTAGAATGGTGCAAAGAAAGGAAAAAATATCAATTGGCACAATTTAAGGTTTTTTGATATGTGTACAGGCTTCATTTTCATACATATGTACCCATTTTGCACCTTTTAGCAAGTCTTTTGTTTTAATAATAAATTCGCTTTTCTGAACATCATTCAATTCTTTCAGACGAAAACAATAGTCTGTTTCACCTTCTCTGCCCCATCCGGTTTTTTCATAATCAATATTTAATTTTTTTTCTGCAGAAAATGTTCCAACAAAATCTTCCAACTTCAACATCATTTCATTTTCTGTTCCTGACCCAATGGAATAAAAACTTACTTTGAATCGATAAATATTATCCGCTTGTTTAAGTGAGTTTGAGTTTTTTGTTGAATTGGTGTCTCTTTCCGAAATAGCTGTTGATTGTTGTATTACTGGCGAATCAGGAGAGGGTGTTGATACCGCTGGCGTTGGTTTTGCAACAGCTTGAACTGGTGTTTCTTTTGGTGTATTACATGCAAAACAAAATGCTATTATTACGGTTAACCCAAGATTAAATATTTTCATAATTATTTATTTATTTTTTTGAAGCTATTACTAAACTTATCCATCCTAGAATAAAACAAAGTCCTCCAAAAGGTGTAATTGGTCCTAAGATTTTTTTAATTCCTGTCAACCCATTAAAATCAATTGTACTTAGTAAATATAGTGATCCTGAGAACAACAATATTCCTGCCGCAAAAAAACCGGCTGCATAATTCAATGATGATGATGAATATTTGTCGGCCATCAGCCCAACAATAACTAAGGCAAGTGCATGATAGAATTGATATTTTACTCCTGTTTCAAAAACTTGCAGTTGTTGTAAAGATATCTTTTCTTTCAATGCATGCGCTCCGAATGCCCCTAATATTACAGCAACTGCAGCAAAGGAAGATCCTAAGAAAATATAATTTTTCATTTTAATTTAACTTTAAAAATAAAAAAAGCCTCGTCTGTAGCGAGGCTTTTAATTATCTTCTTGATGAAATATAATTGTTTAGTTCACTTACCGACGATTCAAACTGAAAAGCATCATTAACTTTGTAGTAATTGCCTATATCGTAGGTGTGGTCATAAGCATATTTTGCGTATTCTAATTTAGAATTTTCAAAGTCGAAGAGGGCTAAAACTTCTTTCACTTGCGACGAGGTTAAGCAATTGTTTTGTAATACTTGTTTGGCAATCGTCAATTTTGTTGCTTCAAAATCTTTCGATTGAACGGTGCTTTTAAAGTCTGAAAAATCTTGTGGATTCATTGGAATTGGACAGCCAATTTTTCCATTATATCCATTTACATAAATTACGGTAGTGGGTTGTGAAGGTGGTGGAGCAGAATAAACAACTCCTCCGGTTGTAGTTGTGGTAGTAGATGAATGCGTTGTTGTAGTCGTGGTAGACGTTCCTTCATCTCCCATTCCCATTCCTGATGCATTGATGCTAATGTTGCCTCCATTACCTCCCATATTCATTCCCATATTAATATTTACATTGTCGCCTCCATTCATTGTTGACGTTTGTGAATGTGTTGTTGTTGTTGTTGTACCCGTTCCAACTACAACAGGTGGTGGTGTTGCCGAATAAACAACAATTGTTTGTGTTGAAGTTGTCTGTGGTGCTTGTGCTACCGGAACTTCGCTTACGAAACGTGTGGTATATTGACCTTTGTTGTTTTGTTTAATATTCCATGTAATCTCCGAACCCATTTCATTGAAGAACATATTAAAGTCAAGGAATCCTAACTTTGTGTCTGCAAAAACAATTCTACATTTGTAATGGTCTGCAACTAATTGAGTCATTTTAACATTCGTCTCAGGTGTTGAATTTTGTAAAACGCCATTCAATACTACCTGAAATCGTTCGCCGTTCTCGGCAAAAAGAATGGCATTATTAGATTGTGCATGAACTGCTGAGCAAAATAGCCAAAGCAATAAAAGGATATTTCTACTTTTTTTCATTTGAGTTTAAAGTATTTAGGGTTGATTTTTAAGATGATTCAGCCGTCAAAAGTATAAAAAAAGGTGATTTGTGAAAGGGGTAATCAACAAAAAGTGAGGGATTTTTATTTAGTGAAACTGTTCGATTTAGAATAGAAAATGTAACATTTCAATTGCAATTTTAAAAATTTCGTGGATTGCAAATACTATCTTCACACCGGAAAAATAAACTTATCAAATGCGTCGTATTCTTCTTATTGGAGCCGGAAGATCATCTCCATCACTTATTCGTTATTTTTTAGATAACTCTTTTGAACAAAAATGGGAACTGACAGTGGCCGATGTGTCTATTGAAAGTGCTAAATTGAAAATAGGCAATCATCCTAATGCTATTGCTAAACAATTTGATATAAACAGCGATTCGGAAAGAGCTTTGATGGTGAGCAATGCCGATATTGTTATTTCTTTACTGCCTGCCACCATGCATCTCTCTGTGGCGATTGAATGCGTTAAGCAGAAAAAAAATCTTGTTACGGCTTCTTATGTAAGTCACGAAATGCAAGAACTTAATTCTAAAGCAGAAGAAGCCGGCATCGTTTTACTAAATGAATGTGGTCTGGATCCGGGTATCGATCACATGAGTGCAATGCAAATTATCGATCAAATAAAAAATGATGGCGGTGAAATAATTTCTTTTAAATCGTACACCGGCGGATTAGTTGCTCCAGAATCGAATGATAATCCTTGGGGGTATAAATTCAGTTGGAATCCACGTAATGTAATTCTTGCCGGTCAGGGAACTGCACGCTTTTTGGAAAATGGGAATTATAAATTTATTCCATACAATCGTTTATTCACAGACATTGAAACAATTTCTGTTGGTGCCAATCATCAGTACGATGGTTATGCTAATAGAGATTCGCTGATGTATCGCCATCCTTATGGTTTGGAAAAAATTGCTACGATTTTACGTGGTACTCTCAGACAAAAAGGTTTTTGTAAAGCATGGAATATATTTGTACAACTTGGATTGACTGATGATTCGTATTCGCTAGACAATACTGCATCTATGACGTATGCTCAATTGGTTGAAGCTTATTTGCCTGATAAAATAAAAGCTAATTCTATCGTAGAACGATTAGCAATTTTTATGAATACAGACACCAACGATGAAAGTATTCAAATGGTAAAATGGACGGGAATTCTTGGTCAAGAAAAAATTGGTATGGATAATTGCTCTCCTGCTGTAATACTTCAATCGCTACTCGAGAAAAAATGGCTGCTTCGTTCTGATGATAAAGACATGATAGTGATGCAACATATTTTTGAATATGTACTGAATGGAAAAAAAATAAAGCGATTCTCCTCATTGATTGTTAAAGGCGACGATTCAATTTACACTGCTATGGCAAAGACGGTAGGTTTACCTGTAGCCATTGCTGCGAAACTAATTTTAAACGGAGAAATAACTATAAAAGGAGTTCAAATACCTATTCTGCCTTCCATTTATAATCCTGTTCTAAAAGAATTGAAAAATTATGGTGTTGAATTTGAAGAACATTTTGTTGATTAGTCTTTGTTTCCTTCTATACTAGATTTTAAATTAATGTAATAGTCTTTAGTGAGTTCGATATAATCATTCGTGAATGTTCCATCTTCTTCCTGAACAATCAATTCGCTATCAGCTAATGTTCCGAATTCAAAAGAAAATTCCATAATCAATCGTTTTTCTTTTTTATCGGATCTCGTTTTTATTCTACATAATTTTTTACAAAAAAGTCCGCGCTTCTGAGCTTTTTCCATGAACTCCATGCCTTCTTTCGATGGTAGGATTAAGCATAACCGTCCGTTCTTATTTAAGAAGTGAATTGTCCCGTCAATTATTTCATCGAACGAAAGAAAGTCGTTGTGACGTGCATGAAGCCTCGATTCTTCACTAGGTTTTGATGCATGATGAAAGTAAGGTGGATTGGTAACTATCAGATCATATTTCTTGTTAATGTTTTTCTTAGAAAAATCTTGTAGTGAAATATGATGAGGATAAAGACGAGAAAACCATGGAGAGATTCGAAAGTTTTCTTTCGTTTGAAGGAATGCATTTTGATCAATATCAATTGCATCAATTTCCGCCGTAGTCTTCTGTGCTACCATCAACGAAATTATTCCTGTGCCTGATCCAATGTCTAAAATGTTTTTTGCATCATTTGGTTGAATCCAAGATCCGAGTAGAACAGCATCGGTACCCACTTTCATGGCACATTTTTCCTGATGAATTGTAAATTGCTTGAATCTAAAAGTAGAATCGCTCATAAAATAGTTTAACAAATCTCCGGCTAAAAATGCGTGATTAAAAGTTCAATCAATTTATTAGAATGTGATTCTTCAAATTGATTAATAATGCAAATTAAGGAATAATACTTACACGTGAAAGAATGATTTTAAGCGGAGGCACAACCATCTTTCAGTTATTCATCGGTTAGTCGAGATAAAGTTGAATCAACCCTTCGGGTAATTCTAGATGTACGGTTTTTTTATCCTCATCAATATCTTTTATCACATTTTCATTTAACGGAAAAAGAACTTCTTTCTCGTCAATTATGCACTTTGCGATAAATTGCATAGGATATTCTGCCACTTCTAAAATGACTCCCATTACGCCATAATTTTCATCGGTTGCCATAAAGCCCTTCAGATCTTTCCAGCTTAGAAAAGCATTTTGTTTTTTCTCGCGAATTTTTTCGGCAAACAACTCAAATGAATTTAGTTTTTTACCATCGATATCAGAATTAATATCTTCCAGCTTAACAAAAAAATCGGTTTCATTTACTTCCATGTCTTCTACAAAATATGGAACAGGAAGCCCGTTAATAAGTACAAATAAATATTCAGCTTGCAAAAGTTTCTCCGGATTTGCAAGGTGGGTTACGCAGTGTAGCATTCCTTTATATCCATGAGTCCGGTTTATAAAACCGATTTTCGATAATTGCTCGAGTTTGATTTGTTTCATGACTGAAAAATAAAAAAATCCGTTCTGCAAAAGCAAAACGGATTTAATATTTGTTTTTAGAATAGATTATGCTTCCGTAGAAGTTTCACCTTCTGCTTCCGTTGATGGAGCAGCTTCTTCTACTGCTGGAGCAGGAGCTTCTTCTTCCACTGGTGGAGGCGTATTCTTAATACGAATTGCTTCGGCTTTTGCTTCTTTCTTCTTTGCTTCATCAGCAATACGATTCTTGAAAGCTTGCTCAGCAGACGTACTTAATTGTTTTTTCTTGTCTTCAATTTTATCTGTTTTACCACCTTCCCAAGCTTCAAATTTTGCATCCGCTTGTTCTTGTGTATGAATACCTTTTGTAACTCCTTTTTGAAGGTGATTACGGAAAAGTACTCCTTTGTACGATAAAATTGCACGGCAAGTATCTGTTGGTTGAGCTCCATTGTTGAGCCAAGCTAACGCCTTGTCGGAATTTAAATTAATGGTTGCAGGATTCGTGTTCGGGTTGTAGTTACCTATTACTTCGATAAACTTACCATCCCTCGGAGCACGTGCATCTGCTACCACGATATGATAATAAGCGTTATGCTTTTTACCGCGACGTGATAATCTGATCTTTACTGACATTTTTTTACATTTTGATGGTTAATGAATCCATTTTCCACTGACCGAAGCGGATCAACATTCTCCAATGTTGTTTTAAAAAGGGATGCAAAGATGCGCTTTTCCAATTAATTATCAAAGCATCAGTGAAATTTTGTTGTCTGTGGGTAAATCTATTTGTATTGTGTTTAAAAGAAACAAAAAATTGGTATTTTTGAGAATCAAAATAACCGGAGAAACCGGCTTTTTTATGCTGTTTTCTTAACTTCCCCGATGAAAGACAATTATTTAGCTGAACTCAATGAGGCTCAACAAGCTGCGGTTATTCATACTGATGGCCCTATAATGATCATTGCAGGTGCCGGTTCTGGAAAAACGCGTGTATTGACTTATCGTATTGCCCATCTGCTAAAAAATGGCGTCGATCCTTTTAACATACTAGCCCTTACGTTTACTAATAAAGCATCTAAAGATATGCGTGAACGGATTACAGGCATTGTGGGCGCTGAAGCGAAAAATATATGGATGGGTACTTTTCATGCTGTCTTTGCTAAAATACTTCGTATCGAAGCTGAGAAACTTGGCTATCCAACAAACTTTACCATTTACGATACCGACGATTCCAAAAGTTTATTGAAGAGTATTGTAAAAGAATATGGTCTCGATGATAAATTATACAAGCCAGATGTTGTTTTTAATCGGATCTCATCGGCGAAAAATAATTTATACTCTTGGTTCGAATACCAAAACAACGCACAATTTGTTGCCGATGATCATGCCTCCGGTCGACCAAAAATTGGTGAGCTCTACGAACAGTATGTGAAGCGATGTTTCAAAGCATCCGGGATGGATTTTGATGATCTTTTATTTAACATGTGGGTGCTAATTACAAGATTCCCTGACGTATTACATAAATATCAACACAAATTCAAATACGTTTTGGTTGATGAGTTTCAGGATACAAATTTTGCACAGTATTCTATTATCAAAAAACTTGGTGCCGCTTTCGAAAATGTTTGTGTTGTAGGTGACGATGCTCAATCAATTTATGCGTTTCGTGGGGCTAATATTCAAAATATTCTTTCCCTTCAACGCGATTATCCGGACCTAAGTGTATATAAATTAGAACAAAATTATCGATCAACAAAAGTTATTGTCAATGCAGCAAATAGTGTTATTGAAAACAATAAAAATCAGCTGAAGAAATTAGTCTGGACAGATAACTCTGAAGGCGATAAGATAAAACTCATGCGGGCCTTGAGTGATAATGAAGAAGGTGCTATGGTGGCTAATGCTATCTTCGAGAAAAAAGTTAATCATCAATTGCATAATAAAGATTTTGCCATTCTATATAGGACAAATGCTCAGTCGCGGTCGATGGAAGAAGCGTTACGAAAATTAAATATCTTGTATCGAATATACGGAGGCCTTTCGTTTTACAAGCGAAAAGAAATTAAAGATTTGTTGGCATATTTCAGATTGGTAATTAATAGCAACGATGAAGAAGCACTGAAAAGAATTATTAATGTTCCTGCACGAGGAATTGGAAAAACAACCATTGAAAAATTAATAGTAATCTCTACAGAAAAGGAGAAAAGTATCTGGGATATTATTAGTGATCCATTTCATAATCCTTGTTCGTTTAATAGTGGTACACAAACAAAGATTAATGAGTTTGTAATTATGTTAAAGAGTTTTCAGGTAAAATTAAAAACTGAAAATGCATTTGATCTTGCAAATACGATTTGTACTTCTTCGGGCTTATTGAGAGAATTGTATCAAGATAAAACACCTGAAGGTCTTAGCAGATATGAAAATATCCAGGAGCTATTAAACGGCATAAAAGAATTTGTAGATACCGGCAGAAGCATCACTCCGGCGGGTGATGAAAACGTAAACCAAGATCCCGATAGTGTTGTTAGAACTCTTCAAGAATATATGCAAGACATTGCATTACTTACTGACGCCGATGATGCCGAAGACGGAAACGATGATAAGGTTTCATTGATGACCATTCATGCATCCAAGGGTTTGGAATTTCCTGCTGTGTTTGTTGTTGGCTTGGAGGAGAATCTTTTTCCTTCGCAAATGTCATTGGATTCTAGAGAAGATCTGGAAGAGGAACGAAGATTATTCTACGTAGCTATAACTCGGGCAGAAAAACATCTTACTATAAGTTTTGCTAATTCACGTTATCGATTTGGTAATTTAGTAAGCAACGATCCTTCACGATTTATTGAGGAAATAGACCCGAAGTTTATTGAAGAAACGTTTAGCAGACCTACTAATAAAAGCAATTTTGCTTTTGAAGAAATGCCATTTGATCGATGGGATCGTAAACCAAATTCAGGAGCTGCTATTCAAAAGTTGCAACCGACTGTTAACACAACTCATCTTAAAAAACTGAGCAATTTGCCTTCTACTTTTCCAAATGAATTTGAAGCTGACGATACCGCAAACCTAAAAGTTGGGATGGAAGTAGAGCATGTTAAATTTGGACTCGGGAAAGTAATTATGATCGAAGGCGAACAAGGAGACCTTAAAGCGACTGTATTTTTCCAAGGATTTGGGAATAAACAGCTTTTACTACGATTTGCCAAGTTGCGTATAGTTGGCTGATAAGCTTTCAATCTCTATATTTGCACTCCGCCAGCAATTTATTGGCCACCTCTATACGAATCTTTTATTCGTTTTTCAGGTCCCTAAACAACCCTAATTCATTTAAATGTCAGGACACAAAAAATTTTCGCCCCCTAAAGAACACGTCTTCATGGACGTTCAAAATTTGGAATATAATACAGAGAGAAACCATTTAATCATTCCCGAATATGGAAGGAACATTCAAAAAATGGTTGACGCTGCTATTCTAATAGAAGATAGAGAAAAAAGATCCAAAGTCGCCAATACAATTGTCAGTGCTATGGCCATGTTGAATCCGGCTGTTCGCGAAATTACCGATTACAAGCAAAAACTTTGGGATCACCTTTTTATTATATCTGATTTCAAACTGGATGTTGACAGCCCGTACCCTGCGCCCGAAAAATCGATTGTAGAAGCAAGACCCCGACATGTTGGCTACCCTACCAGCGATGTCAAGTATAAATATTATGGGAAAGTAATGGAGGATATGATCAGGAAAATTTCTGATCTCGAAGATAGCCCTGCAAAAGTTCAAACATTGCAGAACCTTGCAAACTTTATGAAAATGTCTTACCTCACTTGGAACAAAGATACCGTTGATGATGTTACTATATTTCATCACATGGAGGAACTTTCAAAAGGGTCGGTGAAGTTACATGATTCAGTAAGGTTAAATCATACTGCTGAAATTCTTGCTATTAGTAAAGAAAAACAAAGAGAAAATAATATTCCAAAACCAAAAGGACGTTCTCAGCTAGGAAGAAATAACAACAATAATAAACGTAGAAAAAAATAATAATCAATGTCCAAATCACAGTTTCGATATTCTCCCGAACCGGAACCGCATAAAACCAGAACTAAACAGATATTAAGTCAGTATCCGGAAGTTAGAAAACTGATAGGAAAAAATCCCACAACTATTTTTCCATTGGTTGGAATTGTTGTTGGAATGATCTTGCTTTCTTATTTCTTAAAAGATAGCTCATGGTGGTTAATCTTCATAGTTGCCTATGTTGTTGGAGCTTTTGCTAACCATGCACTTTTCGTTATGATTCATGAATGTTCACACAATCTACTTTTTAAAGGTAAAATTCCGAATTACTTAGCTTCTATAACAGCTAACTTACCACATGTATTGCCAAGCGCTATTTCATTCACTCGTTACCATCGAATGCATCACGTACATCAAGGTAATCATGAGTTAGATGCAGATCTTCCCGATTTTTGGGAAGCAAAATATTTGGGAAATAATTTTTTCAGTAAAGCACTTTGGTTACTTCTTTTTCCATTCTTTCAATTAAAAAGAACTTTTCGGTTAAAATATATTAAACCAATAGATAGCTGGGTTATTATCAATTGGATTATTCAGTTTACTTTCGATTTTGCAATATTTTATTTCTTTGGGTGGAAAGCTTTGGCTTTTTTGTTAATAAGCTTTTTCTTTTCCGTTGGTCTTCACCCATTAGGCGCACGATGGATACAAGAACATTATTTGGTACTTGATGAAAATCAGGAAACTTATAGCTACTATGGCTTCTTCAACGCTGTTGCTTTCAATGTAGGATTTCATAATGAACACCATGATTTCCCTTCTATACCATGGAATCGTTTACCAGAACTTAAAAAGCAAGCACCAACTTTCTATGATACGTTGAAATCGCATCGATCATGGACTGCACTGTTCTTTCGCTTTTTGTTTGATAATAAAATAACATTGCATAGCAGAATTCTCCGCGATGATAATTCAAAAGAAAAGTCACTTAAGTTCGAAGATCAGCCGGTGAAATATTATTAATGCCTTGAATTCTTGTGTTCCGGTATACACCCGGCAAGATGCCCGGAAACACAAGAAATATTCAAAGTCGATTCTTACGGGAATCATTTATGGAGAACAGGGATTATCCTGCAGAGTTGTTTACCATTAATAGTCGCTGAAAAAATATACAGGCCTTCACTCAATTCACCGGAATCAACGGTATGTGTGAAGGCTTTTGTATTGTTGTCCACTTTCAATGTTCCATCTGTTCCGTAAATCTTGTAAGTAAATTGTTTTTCAGAGGTAAGTGAAAGTGATATTTGATGATCGATTGTTGTTGCCAATATTTCATCTTTGCTTTCTTTTTGATCTTGTTTGAAGAGTTGATTTTTGTTTAGCATCGTATAAGTAAACCATATTGAACCTTCACACAAGTTCGCTGTAGTGTTTCCCGATGAATATTGATTATCGTTGTATGGATAACAACTGCAAGACGAACAAAAGTAATTTGGATCGTTCATTGCCGTTAAAAACTGATCTTCCACACTATACATATTTCCGGAAGGCGAAACCTGCCCCGATAAATATTTCCCTAAATGATCTTTAGGCGTATCGCTCGAATTACAAAATGTATATTGATCACTTTGCGCACTGAACCCAATAAGGAATCGCGTTTTGTTTTTTGAAAATCGATCGGATAATAAATGTAGTAATTTGCAATTTTCACCGACAGCGGAATTGCTTGAATAAGGATCGGTATAAAACGGTATCATCATTCGATCAACCACTTGATCAGCCTTTTCAATTTGATCGGTACTTGTCCACCCATTAGGCCAGAAAATATCTGTAGGTTGAAATTCAGCCTCGATACTAATATTGGTAAATGAACATTTTAGCTCTTGTAACAATCGAAGAGTTGAATAATATGAATTGAAACGATTTTGAATTGTTGAAAAAGGAAGGAAAGTAGCATCTTTCCAATAGGGATAGTCTAAGTACAATACATCGAAAAGCGATCTGTAAGTAGTCGAACAACATCCTTTCAACGGAGTACTAAAACGCATTGCCCGTAAAAAAAATTTTATAGTTTCTGAACGTTGTAAGTCCTCGTTATTAGATACAGTGTTGACCATAGAATCAAGTTGGAAAGGGCTAGGACCGCCGGGACCCGTTTTACACGATGTCGAAAAATAATCGGCCGACTTTATTCTGCCAGTTTGATTCGTATAACCATCTTGTTTTCCTACTAGCCCAATTTTTAACTGTGGAAAAGAAATTCGGAGCTCTGTTAATATTTTTTTCAAAGACGGTTCCATAGAATTGTTACCGATAACTCTTCCTAGATCGAGATCGCTAAGCGCTACGTATCCAATGTAATTTTCTTGAATGTAAATTTTTAATGCAGCGAATAAAGCAAGCGGACTTCCACTTTTATAATCGCTTACAATTTCATTCATGCAATCAACAAACATTCCTCGGCAGAAAGGCGTGTTGTTTATTGGCGGTGCCTGATGCTGTTGTGGTAATTGAGCCAAGCTTGTTATTGCCAGCAAGAGATAAATTATTGAGATAGATATTTTTTTCATCGTTTTATATTTTTAACGGAACAAAGATGTAGTACCTAAAACTCTTTTGCATCCAATAAAAGAAAGTGATTTGTTTATCCTCAATAAATGATGTATCACTTTATCATTCCATGATTTATTATATCGTGTTCCGCACCCTCAGAATGTTCAAAACTTTCAGCGATCAATGGCTAATTTCTGCTTTAAGTATTTTTTCTTCGTTACACCGTTTGGGCGGGTTAAAAACAGATATATGGCAAATAGTTTTGAAGTAACAGGTGGCTTAGAGTTATCGGGGGAAATCGTTCCTCAAGGAGCTAAAAATGAAGCGTTACAAATTCTTTGTGCGGTCTTACTTACTCCTGAAAAGGTGGTAATTAAAAATATTCCGGATATACGTGACGTGAATAAACTAATAGAATTACTTCAGCACTTAGGTGTGGAAGTAGAACAGACGGGAGTTTTAAAAGGCGAGTTTACTTTTAGAGCCAAGAATATTAATATTGATTTCCTCAATACTCCTGAGTTTAAAAAACAAGCATCCGAACTCAGGGGGTCTATCATGATTGTTGGACCTTTACTTGCCAGATATGGAGAAGCGCGCATTCCAAAACCGGGAGGCGATAAAATTGGTCGTCGACGACTAGATACACACTTTGTCGGTTTTCAAAAATTAGGCGCCGATTTTATTTATAACGAACAAGACAGTTTTTATACTGTAAAAGCCAAGAAATTGAAAGGCGCTTACATGCTTTTAGATGAAGCATCGGTTACGGGAACTGCTAACATTGTTATGGCTGCTGTACTCGCCGAAGGTACTACGACCATCTATAATGCAGCGTGCGAACCTTACCTACAACAGCTATGTAAAATGTTGAATCGGATGGGAGCGAAAATTAGTGGTATTGGTTCTAATTTGCTCGTTGTTGAAGGGGTTACTTCTTTGAAAGGAACGGAACATAAACTTTTGCCTGATATGATTGAGATCGGTTCTTTTATTGGGCTTGCTGCTATGACTAAATCGGCAATCACTATTAAAGACGTAGGATTTGAACACCTAGGTGTGATCCCTGATACGTTTCGCAGATTGGGAATTCAAATTGAACTCCAAGGCGACGATCTTTTTGTTCCTCGTCAAGAAAATTACGAGATAGAATCTTTTATAGATGGCTCTATTTTAACGGTGGCCGATGCAATTTGGCCAGGATTTACTCCCGATCTTTTAAGTGTTGTTCTTGTAACAGCTACTCAAGCGAATGGAACGGTTTTAATCCATCAAAAAATGTTTGAAAGCCGATTGTTTTTCGTCGATAAACTTATCGACATGGGTGCACAAATTATTCTGTGCGACCCTCATCGTGCTACTGTTATTGGACTAAATAGAAAAGTACCTCTAAAAGCAATTCAGATGACTTCGCCCGATATACGTGCCGGTGTAGCATTGCTGATTGCTGCCCTCTCTGCAAAGGGAAAGAGTGTGATTCATAACATCGAACAAATTGATAGAGGATATCAGCGAATCGATGAGCGACTCAATGCATTAGGTGCGAAGATCGTTAGAGTGTAAATTGATAATGAAAATAGATTTATTCATTTTTCCCTATCTTTGATTCTCATTAAATGGCAGGATACTTGCCAATCTGCGTCTGTAAATAAAATAAAACATGAAAAAAATATTCTCTATCGTAGCTGTGATGTTTTTTGCGACAACAACCGGTTATTCACAAAACTCCAATCCAACTACCACCGGCCTTGAAATAGGAAATAGGGCTCCTGAGTTAAGTTTTCCATCTCCTGTAGGTAAACTTATTCCGCTTTCAAGTTTAAAAGGCAAAATGGTGCTGATCGATTTCTGGGCATCATGGTGCAGCCCATGTCGACGTGAAAATCCAAATGTTGTACTTGCCTACAATAAATACAAAGCGAAAAATTTTAAAAATGGAAAAGGATTTACTGTATACAGTGTTTCACTCGATAAAGAAAAAGCAAACTGGCAAAATGCAATCCTACAAGATCAATTAGTATGGCCAACACACGTAAGCGATTTGAAATGGTGGTACTCTGATGCAGCAAAGCTTTATAATGTTCAGTCGATACCGACTAATTGGTTAATTGATGGTCGTGGAATTATCATTGGCAGAGATTTAAGAGGCGAAGACTTAGATAAAGCCATCGAAAATCAGTTGAAGTAAATATTTGTTACATACTTGAAAGGCAGTGATTCCAATCACTGCCTTTTTTTATTGGATAATACAGAGCCGAACTTTTTCCCATCGGCCAAGAGGCATTTTTACCGACATAAAATTGTATCTTTGCGCCCTGCCAAAATGACCTATAACCGATGAATGGCAAAGTACTTGAAAAGAGTTAAAACCACGAGTTTTACCGATTTTAATCAAAAACAATACTAATGAAGTCAAAAGAACCTATGAATGACATGGAGAACGGTGCAGAAAAGGAGTATTTAGCAGCCGATGAAAATAAAATGGAAGAATCGCTTCCTGATGCTAGTGCAGAAGAAGTTGATCCGATCGCTAAACTTGAAAGTCAATTAACGCAATCAAAAGACCAGTATCTGCGTCTTTATTCTGATTTTGAAAATTACAAAAAACGTGTTTCTCGCGATCGAATTGAGTTAACTAAAATGGCGGGTTCTGAAATTTTTCTTTCAATTCTTCCAATCATCGATGATTTTGAAAGAGCTATTAAATCGATTGAAACTACTTCAGATATCAATGCAATAAAAGAAGGCGTACAACTAGTTTATTCTAAATTGAAATCGTCGACTGAAGCCAAAGGTTTAATACCGATGCAAACTGTAGGAAAGAATTTTGATGCTGATTTCCATGACGCCATCACAAATATTCCAGCACCATCGGCCGATCTAAAAGGAAAAGTTGTCGACGAAGTTGAAAAAGGATATTTCCTGAACGATAAAGTGATTCGACATGCTAAAGTAATTGTTGGAAAATAAGCGAGCGAGAGCATTATGTCAAAAAGAGATTATTACGAAATTCTTGGTGTTGCCAAAAACGCTGGAGAAGCTGAGATAAAAAAAGCATATCGTCAGATGGCCTTAAAATATCACCCTGATAAAAATCCGGGTAATAAAGAGGCCGAAGAAATGTTTAAGGAAGCTGCGGAAGCGTATGAAATATTAAGTAATAACGAAAAACGTCAGCGATACGATCAGTTTGGTCATAAAGGAGTGAATGGTGCAGCCGGTGGCGCAGGTGGTATGAATATGGAAGATATCTTCTCTCACTTTGGAGATATTTTTGGCGGAGGAAGTCCTTTCGAAAGTTTTTTCGGAGGCGGAGGCCAATCGCGTGGTGGTAAAAGAGTAAACCGTGGATCTAACCTTCGAATTAAAGTTAGTCTTACACTCGAAGAAATTGCAAATGGTGTAGAGAAAAAAATTAAGGTTAATAAATTTGTTTCGTGTACATCATGTAAAGGTTCCGGTGCACAAGACGGCGCTTCTTTTCAGAAATGTGGTACTTGTGCAGGAAATGGTCAAGTACATCGAGTAACAAATACGTTTATAGGTCAGATGCGCACGACAACTACTTGTCCAACGTGTGGTGGTGAAGGTCAAACAATTCAAAATAAATGTAAATCATGTCACGGCAGTGGACTTGAACATGGTGAAGAAGTAATTACGATTAATATTCCGGCAGGAGTAGGTGAAGGAATGCAATTGACTGTTAGCGGAAAAGGTAATGGCGCTGAACGTGGAGGAATTCCTGGCGATTTATATATCGTAATAGAAGAAATCAAGCATCCACATCTTCAAAGAGATGGAAATAATTTACTCTACGATTTGTATGTAAATTTCGCTGATGCTACTCTTGGAATTTCTACTGAGATTCCAACGATTGAAGGGAAAGCCAAAGTGAAAATTGATGCAGGTACACAAGGTGGGAAAGTATTGCGCTTAAAAGGAAAAGGATTGCCAAGTGTAAACAGCTATGGAAAAGGTGACTTATTTGTAAATGTAAACGTGTGGACTCCTCAGCACATATCCTCAGAAGAAAAAAAGATTCTAGAACAATTGAAGAATTCGCCAAATTTCAAACCGAATCCAGGTAAGGGCGATAAAAGTTTCTATGACCGAATGAAAGAATTTTTTAACTAAACCTTCTATTACGCACTACTGATAATTTTTGGTGATAAAATTTTAAACCCCGGCTATTTTATTAGTTGGGGTTTTTTACATTTACTGACCTTTTAAAATGACTATGAATATCATTGAAATTGAAAATGTCTCTAAGAGTTATGCCAGTCATAAAGCCTTAGATAATATTACTCTTCACATTCCAGCTCAGGCGGTGTATGGTTTACTGGGTCCTAATGGTGCCGGAAAAACTTCGCTGATCAGAATTATCACACAAATCACTGCTCCCGATTCAGGAGTAATCATGTTCAATGGGAAGCCTCTTTCGGCAGATGATGTTCTTAAGATGGGCTACTTACCAGAAGAACGTGGCTTGTATAGAAAGATGGAGGTGGGAGAACAAGCACTTTATCTTGCACGATTGAAAGGACTCTCTCGCCAAGAAGCATTGAAGCGTTTAAAATTTTGGTTCGAAAAATTTGAAATCCAATCATGGTGGAAGAAAAAAGTGGAAGAACTCTCTAAGGGTATGGCTCAAAAAGTTCAATTTATTACAACCGTCATTCACGACCCTGAATTTTTAATTCTCGATGAACCTTTTAGTGGCTTTGATCCAATCAATGCTGAGCTTATCAAAAATGAATTGATCGATCTGAAGAAAAGTGGTGCAACGATTATTTTGTCGACACACAGAATGGAAAGTGTAGAAGAACTTTGTACCGATATTGCTCTGATTAATAACTCTCGCGTTATTTTAAATGGTACTGTGAAAGAAATTCGTAAGCAATATAAAACTCAAACGTACGAAATTCAATTTGTGGGAAATAAGATTGGGTTTACTAACGCCCTTTGGACAGGTTTTGAATTAATCGACATTCAGGACCAGGATGATCACACGGTTGCTACCATTAAAATGTTAGGCAATCATACCATCAATGATATTTTATCGCTTTTAATTCCACATGTTCAGATCTTAGGACTGAAAGAAGTTATTCCAAGCATGAATGATATTTTTATTCGTAAAATAAGTGAAGCCAAAAAATAAATTTCGAAAATGAATAAGATCCTCTTAGTTATACAACGCGAATATCTCAGCAGAGTCAAGAAAAAATCATTCTTGATCATGACTATTCTTGGTCCTCTTTTAATGAGTGGAATTTTTGTTTCGGTTTTTTTACTCGATAAAGTAGATACAGAAATAAAAAAAATTGCTGTTATCGATCATACAAACATTTTTGTCAATAAGTTTAAAGATAGCGATCGGATAAAATTTGACTACGTCACAGAAAATTTGGGCTCTTTAAGAGCCGAAGGTAAATCGAGTGGGTATTTTGGAATTCTTGATATACCGGCAACCGAGAATTTGAGCACATTAGAAAAGGCGGTAAATTTTTATTCTGAATCTCAACCAGGATTTGATGTTATTTCAAAAATAAAATATACACTTGAAAAAGAAATCAATGCTCAAAAATACATTGCTGCCGGTATCGATGAAAAAAAATTAGCCGGTATAAAAACGGATGTAGAAATACAAACGCGCGATTTAGAAAATAAGGAAACTAATACGCCTATTACTACCGGGATTGGTTTTGCTGGCGGCTTGCTCATTTACTTGTTTATTTTTATTTATGGCGCAATGGTAATGAGGGGTGTGTTGGAAGAAAAAACAAGTAGAATTGTAGAGGTAATTATTTCTTCGGTGAAACCTTTTCAATTGATGATGGGAAAAATTATCGGTGTGGCATTGGTTGGTCTTACCCAGTTTCTGTTGTGGGTAATTTTGACAACTTCAATTATTGCCGGACTATCATCTTCTTTTATGGGTGGTAAGAGCGATCAAGAAAAAGTAAGTATGATGGTGAAAGCGAAGCCGGGAATGGAATACGCAATGCAACAAACATCAGATAGTACTGTTGTAGCAGGTTCTCATATGGCACAGCTTACCGATATCATGAGTGGGATAAATTTTCCTTTGTTAATTGGGATGTTTATTTTCTATTTCATAGGTGGTTATCTCCTCTACAGTGCACTATTCGCAGCTATTGGAAGCGCAGTGGATTCAGAAACCGATACGCAACAGTTTATGTTGCCTGTTACGATTCCTTTAGTGATTGCATATATCGCTGCCGCTACTGTTATTAATAATCCTCAAGGTCATGTTGCATTTTGGTTCTCAATTATTCCATTTACTTCTCCAATTGTAATGATGGTGAGAATACCTTTCGGTGTTCCGGTAAGTGAAATTTTACTTTCTATGACTCTGTTGGTAGGCGGTTTTATTTTTACAACTTGGCTTGCTGCACGTATCTATCGAGTAGGAATTTTGATGTACGGAAAAAAAGTCTCGTATCGCGAACTATGGAAATGGTTACGCTACCATAACTAATAAAATATTTTCATTGAAAATTGCAATACTTGATTTAGGCACGAATACTTTCCATTTATTAATCGCTGAAATAAGCGAAAAAGGAGATTGGAAGAAGCTATTTAAATCAAAAATGGTTGTGAAGTTAGGAGAAGGTGCAATAGATAGAAATGAAATTGCGATAATCCCTTTTAAGCGTGGCATAAAAGCCATGAAGCATTATCAAAATATCATCAATACTTATAAACCTAACGAGGTTATTGCATTTGCTACATCGGCTATCAGAAGCGCATGCAATGGAGAAGAATTTGTTGCAACTGTAATGAAAGAAACCGGAATTAATATTCAGGTTATTGATGGCGATAGGGAAGCTCATTTAATTTATTTGGGGGTGAAACAATGTATAGATCTAGCTAATTCATGTTCTTTAATCATTGACATTGGCGGTGGTAGTACAGAGTTTATTATTTGTAATGAAAAAGAAATATTTTGGAAGTTTAGTTATAATATTGGAGTTGCGCGATTACTTGCAATCTTCAAACCTTCAGATCCAATTACCAACTCCGAATTGGAAACCATCCGATCTTTTTTGAATAATGAACTTAAGCCAATGTTTGAAGCAGTTGAAAAGTTTAAACCTATTAACCTAATTGGTTCTTCTGGTTCATTCGATACTTTCGCTGAAATGATAGGATATCAATTTCATGGACGAAATATTATGAAAGGTATCACCTCGTACAAATTCGACATTGATGAATATTTTCAACTTTATAGTCATATTTTATTTTCAACTACCGCTCAAAGAATAAAGTTCAAAGGGTTGGTTAAAATGCGTGTAGATGTGATTGTATTAGCAGCAATTTGTACTACTTTAGTAATTGAAAAGACCGGATTAAAAAGTATGGCATTGTCCAAGTATGCTTTAAAAGAAGGTGTATTAGCTCAGGAAATTTCAAAAGTAAAAAAAAATAACTAGTAAAATTTGAACAATAAAATTTGTGTATGGCTCGTATATTAATAATAGATGATGAAAAAGCAATTTGTAATACGCTGAAGGAAATTCTTACTTATGAAAAGTACGAAGTAGATATTGCCAATGACGGTGCTGAAGGAATAAAAAAAGCAGAAACCGGAAATTACGATTTGGTTTTATCTGATATCAAAATGCCTAAGATGGATGGCATTGAAGTTTTGCAAAAATTACAAGAAATAAACCCCGATTTGCCTGTCGTTATGATAAGCGGTCATGGAAATATCGATACTGCGGTTGATGCATTGAAGAAAGGTGCCTATGATTACATTTCGAAACCACCCGATCTGAACAGACTTTTGGTTACTGTCAGAAATGCACTTGACAGAACTACACTTATTGCTGAAACAAAAGTTTTAAAACGAAAAATATTTAAGACGCGCGAAATGGTTGGTGATTCTCCAGCTATAGCAGAAATAAAAAAAGTAATTGAAAAAGTTGCGCCTACAGAAGCTCGTGTACTTATTACCGGAAGTAATGGAACAGGAAAAGAATTGGTGGCTCGTTGGATCCATGAAAAAAGTAATCGTGCAGGTGGACCTATGGTTGAAGTGAATTGCGCTGCCATTCCTTCTGAGTTAATTGAAAGCGAATTGTTCGGTCATGAAAAAGGTGCTTTCACCGGTTCTATATCGAAACACCTTGGACGATTTGAGGTCGCCAACGGTGCGACTCTGTTTCTGGATGAAATTGGAGAGTTGCCGCTGGAGCTCCAGGCAAAACTGCTCAGAGTCCTTCAGGATGGTGAGTTTGAACGGCTGGGCAGCTCTCATACCATCAAAGTCGATGTGCGGATTATTGCGGCCACCAATCGTAATCTGGAAGAGGAGGTCCGCATGGGTCGTTTCCGTGAGGATCTCTGGTATCGGTTAAATGTTTTTCC
>JAYTOX010000051.1:0-40251 GCA_043747595.1 Bacteroidota bacterium
TTTCTTGTATGATTTGTCCATAATAAAGTGTTTAAAGATTTATGAACTGCAAATAAGAAAAATACATTTTAGCTGCACAACCCCCCATTTGGGGGGTATAGCCGATTACTTATCAACATTTCTTCTGATTAGTTTATTTTTTTCAGCCCAATGAATTAATTCCATTAATGAATGGATTTCTAATTTTTCAAAAATAATTTTTCGATATCCGCGAAATGTATTTTCTGATATTCCCAAATTTTTAAACAGCGTATTTTTATCGTAGCCTTCTAATAGATAATAAAAAACCTTTTTTTCTTTTAGCGTTAGCTTGAGAAATTTATTAGTTGCTATTAATAAATCAACTTGGCATTCACTTTCGCTTTCAAAATTTTTATCAGAATTATTAAAAGAAAATATTGAGGGGGGTGGGGTATTTGACCTTAGGAAAAAATGAGTATTGGATTTTTCAAGAACACGAATTCTAAAATTGGTTAACATACCAACCTTTTTCAAATTTTCACAGTAATTAAAAACCGCAATAATAAAATTTAGCTCAGTACTTCCATTAGACAGGGCAGTAAAAAAGGCGCCTTTACCAAAATGTATAATGGGAGTATATCCATTCTCATTAAGCACTTCAACCGACGCAGCAAGGTGATTACTATTTGAAAAATACATAAAATTTTAAAGTAAGATTTCTGTTCCAAATGTAATTTTAAAATCCAATAAGTCAAGTTTATTATTGGCTAAAATAGTTCGAAAGTTGGTGAAAATTGAAAAAACTAATGTTGAGCGGCATTTTACTTACAAATTACCACTCACCACTCACTTAAAATTTTACTTACTAATCACTACTTACCACTCACTAAGTAATTTTTTTTACTTACTAATTACCAATCACTACTCACTTAAAAATTTACTCACCAATTAACACCCACCACTCACTTAAAAAGAAGTAAATAGTTCTAGTGGCGATTTAATAATCAACTGCTTGGTCACTGACCGTAAATTCCTTTTTGTTTCCAAGTAAATTTATATGCAATCTCTAGGCTCACAAAAGTAAATGAATCTTTTCTATTGGGATTTCCACGAACACTTGTTGCCGGTCCTATAAAACCATTGGTGCCTACGCCGGTTGGATCCGAAATATACTTGGCAAGCTCATACGATTTTTGATCGGGGAAAGAATGTTTTAATTCATCGTAAGTTGCATACCTCCCACTTACATCATCTAAATAATCGGTTAAGAAATAATACCAGTTTGCTTCCATAGAAAACGTAAGAAATTTACTGTATGAATATCTCACTCCTCCACCAAGAGGAAAACCGACATTCAGATTACTGTATTGTTTTGGCTGGCTGGCTTCGGTTCCTTTTCCTTGACCTTCTGTCATCCAACTACGAAGATCAGTTTCATAAATTCCATCCTTCTCGATAATGTTACCGTAGTTTTTTGCGTTTTGAGCAACGTCACGAATGGTTCCGTCTGTCCAAATAAAATAACGATTTTCAATAGCCGCATCTCCTCTGAAAAGATCTGCTTTCGGTTTTCCATAAAACATTCCTACACCGCCGGTAATGAATAAGCTAAATCGAGGTTTTGTTAAAGGTGCATATCGGTTAATGTAAATGTTGTAAGTAAAATCGACTTCCGTACCAAATTGATCATTTCGAAAACCAATACCACGCAAATAATTTCGAAGATCAGTTCCTTGCTTTGTTCCAATCGGAGTCGTTTCATCGTATTGCAAGCGATGCCAGCTAAAACGGATTTGTGTATCGAACGACGGATAAAGATTGTGCGTTTTCTGAGGATTATTAATAAAGTTACGAAGAGTGATTGCCATGCCTGTGCTAGCAGAACTGAATGGAAAATATTTTTCGTTTCCTAGATCACCTGTATAATTAACAACACCACCCGAAAGTGCAATGTTAGCAGTGCGTTGAGCCATGCTCGAAAACGATAATAGTAAGAGACACAAAGTGGCAGGTAGAAGTAATTTCATGATCAGAGAGATTTACCCAATGAAAGTAGCTGAAAAACTAAAGCGTACAACCGCTATTTGACTAATGAATAGAATAAAAGGGTGAAAACGATATACAGGTAGGTGATTGAAAAAAGAATGAATCTTTATAGGTCAAAAAAGTCTATTTTCTCGTCATGAAATAACTTAAGACGAATTGAATTTTTTATAACTCAGGCAAAAAATATCATTACAGCAATATAGTGAACCGATGCAGAATAGAGAAGCGCAACGGCTAATGAACCAACAATTATTTGAAGAACTTTTTTACGGTCTTTTTTTATGTCTTGAGGTTTTTGAGCGTCTTCAAGATTTCCTAATTCTTTAAAATTATACAGATTAAAAAAGCCGAAGATGATACAAAAGCCGGTCTTTATTTCTTTGTAGAGTACGATTACACAGAATGAAGTAAATAAAAGCGAGATCCAAACCAATATAGATTCAGGTAAAAAGAAATTAACCACCGTAAAAATAAAAGTAAGAGGCAGGAACAACGATAAGAATCTTTTTCGAACTCTAATCTCGCGATGACCAATATTACATTCACCAGGTACATAGCGGTCAGTAAAAATGATCTTTCTACTCATAGCGGTATAAACAAAGATTACAGAAAATAGTTTTCCAGATTATTCAATTCTTTGTCAGAATTTAATATTTCCAAATTAACTATGAAAGTACTCAATTTCAGAGGAACTAGGTTAGAATTCACACCCTCTTCACTCAATTAATTGGAAGGAAGGGTTAGATTTATAAAAAAATAAATATAATCGATGAAAAAAACAGTTTCTCTTTTCTTAACAATCATCTTATTCCCGTTTCTAGTATCGGCATGGGGTAAAAAAGGCCATGAAATGGTGGCAGAAGTTGCTTTTCACTATTTGGACGATTCGACTAAAGCAAAAGTTCTAAAATATTTAGGCAAGACAAGTATAGAAGATGCGGCCAATTGGATGGACGAAATGCGTTCAAATAATTATTACGATTATATGAAACCATGGCATTATGTAAATGTAGAAAAAGGAGAAAGTTATTCTGCAACAGCCACTGATAGAAACGTTTTAATTATTTTGAACTCGGCCATAGCAGAATTAAAAAACTATTCGACGATGAAAGACAAAAATGTAAAAGAGGATTTGTATTATCTTTTTCATTTAATTGGAGATCTACATCAGCCATTGCACGTAGGATATGGAATTGACCGAGGAGGAAATACAATTAATGTTTCGTTTATGTTTAAGAGTAGAGGTTCAAATTTACATAGCGTGTGGGATACAGAGATTATAGAGCAGAAAAATATTAAGTTGGAAGATGTTTTAAAACAGGAGAGCTTATATTCTGCTGAACAATTAAAGAGTTTAGAAAAAATAAGTGTGTTAGAATGGATGAAAGAGTCGAGAACATGGCTTGATCAGATCTATGATTTCAAGGATAATTTTTTAGATCCGGTTTATGTCGACAAAAACACACCCGTAGTAGAGAATCAGCTTTTTTTAGCCGGGATACGATTAGCAGAAGTTTTGAGGACGGATTTCAAAAACTGAAAGTGAAGTATTCAAATTTTGATTCATCGTTGGAGAAATAATGATCTACTATCTAAAAATAGAGGTAGAACATTCAATTTATAAGGATCAAATCTAAATTCAATTCTCTTACACAGCCTTGGTTACACTCTATTACTTACACACTCAACCCCCAAACTCACACTGCAAAGTAGCCCCGAGCAGAATCGAACTGCTATCTAGAGTTTAGGAAACTCCTATTCTATCCGTTGAACTACGGGGCTAGAAAATGTTTGCGAAAATAAACAATTTGGCGGTCTTAACCTTCAGTCGATGTAATTAGATTGAAATAAATGACATCAATTTTGATTGAAAACAAGAAAACCGGCCACCACAGCCGGTTTTCATTCACAAAAATTAAAATTAGATCGTTTTAGAAAAGCCAATACCAAATACATAATTGGTTGGAGGGTTTATGATATTATAATTTTTTTCTATCATGTAATACAATTCCAACTCTGTCTTTTTATTGAACGCATAATACCCTCCCAAGTAATATCTGTTTCTCTTAAACCCCGGACCTTCTTTGTCGTAATTAGAAAGTCTATAATATAACTCTGTGGCTGCATAAGGTTTAATACGATACATCGCACCTTTTTTAAACGAATAGTTGAGCGAGAATTTACTTCTGATGTAATTATCGGGCACAGCTCCGAAATCGCTCGAATAAATATCCTGAACTTGTTGTTGAAGCATTTCCCGCCAGGCTAATTCCCATCGCTTTTTCTTAAACTTATAGGTAGTTGCCAGATACCATTGATGTCGGATGCTAGGTCTTTTATCGGTTTGCTTAAAAACGATTACATAATCTGCAGCGACCTTAAACTTTTTGGTATACTTGAATGCCAATCCGAAATCACCATAACCATACACAAAGCGACTAGCATTATCAACTATTCTACCTTCATGATTAAAATTCAAATTCCACCTGCGGAAAATGTCTTTATCGATTGAAATATTTTCCCATAATTGAGCATCATTATATTGAGCAGAACAAAATTGAACTACAATCAATGAAATTAAGAACACAAGGAGAAATATTTTTCTAATCATTTTAGATATTAATATGTTTTTTTCTTACCGACCAATAAAAGAATATAGGAAATACCAGGAGTGTAAATAACGTAGCAGTTACTAATCCTCCAATAATTACAACGGCCAATGGTTTTTGTGATTCAGAGCCAATCCCTGAAGAAAGAGCGGCAGGCATTAATCCAATCATCGCCATAAGTGCTGTCATGATTACAGGACGAGTTCGGGCTTTGACAGCTTCTTTGATTGAATTAGCCAAATCTAATTTACGTTTTAAATTAGAATGGAATTCGGCAATTAATATGACACCATTCTGAATACATATTCCAAATAAAGCAATGAATCCTACACCTGCAGAAATTCCAAAATTCATTCCGGTAAGATGCAATGCAAAAATACCACCGATGAGAGCGAAAGGTACGTTAGCAAGTACCAATGAAGCATCTTGAATGTTTCCAAACATAATGAAGAGTAAAACGAAAATCAGAATGAGGCTTACCGGTACAACTTGCCCCAATCTGTTGGAAGCTCTCACCTGATTTTCGAATTCACCTGCCCAGCCAACACTATATCCTCCGGGAAGTTTAATATTTGCATTTACGCGATTTTGTGCATCTTTAATAGTACTACCAAGATCTCTTTCGCGTACAGAAAACTTAATACCAATAAAACGTTTTGTATTATCGCGGTAAACAAATGCCGGTCCGGTTACCTTACGCATAGTTGAAATTTCTTTCAATGGAATTTTTTCACCCCTGATATTTGGAACCATCAAGTTCATAATATCTTCTTCACTCGTTCTAAAATCTTTTTGATAACGAATACGGATATCAAATTTCTTTTCGCCTTCATACTTTACTGTTGCCGTCTTGCCTCCTATTGCCATTTCAAGAATACTTTGAGCATCGGCTTTCTGAACACCATAAATTGCCATCCGTTGTTCGTCTAACACTACACTAATTTCCGGCTGCCCAATATTTCTCATAATTCCGGCATCTTTAATACCCGGCACATTCTGAATTTCTGCGAGAATTTTATCTGCCAATTCATTGAGTGTATTTAAATCATCACCATAAATCTTTACTGCATTACTGGCATTAAATCCGGCGACAGCCTCCGCTACATTATCGATTATGGGCTGAGAGTAATTGTAAACCACCCCTTGATAATTTTTCAGTTTCACATCCATCTCTTCTGAAAGATCTTCCATTGTAATTTTCCTAGTCCATTCTTCTTTCGGTTTTAAATTAACTTGCATTTGCACATAATAGAAACCACTAGGATCTGTTCCATCGTTACTTCTACCTGTTTGCGATAATACCCCGTTCACTTCAGGAAACGACATTAATATTTTTCTGAATATAGAAACTTGCTTGACGGTTTCGGTCAACGATGTGCTCATTGGTAGTTTAGCTTCTACCCACAACGCTCCTTCATTTAGTTGTGGCAGGAATTCTGTTCCTAACCATTTTGTAGAAAGCAACGAACCTGCAAGAATAGAAAGCGCAATTACAAAAGTTAAGTTACGATGACTAAATGTCCAGTTAAAACCTTTCTCTATTGTCCGATTAAAAAATCTAACGAAACCATTCTGTTTTTCCTTTACATTTTTTCTCAATAAAATTGATACCAGTACAGGAACAAGAGTTAATGTAAATAGCAATGCTCCCAAAAGTGCAAACCCTAACGTGTAAGCAAGCGGCGAAAACATTTTACCTTCTACCTTTTCAAAAGAGAAGATTGGAAGTAAGGCGGAAATGATAATTAACTTAGAGAAGAATACTGCTTTGCCTAAACCAGTTCCGGTACTTCGGATCAAGCCCAATTTTGACAACTTATTAAACTTGTCCATTCCTTTCTGATGAGCTAAGTGATCGAGAGCTACAAATAAACCCTCGACCATGACGACGGCTCCATCTATGATAATACCAAAATCAATCGCTCCCAACGAAAGTAAATTGGCACTCATCCCTTTCAACTTTAAACACATTATCGCAAAGAGTAGTGACAACGGAATGATAATAGATACGACGACGGTAGTTCGCCAATCAGCCATGAATAAAAAAACGATGACAGTAACTAAGATGATTCCTTCAAAGAGATTATGCATTACTGTGTGCGTACAGAAATCCATCAGATTATCTCGGTCGTAAAATGTTACCATTTTAACATCGTCGGGTAATCCATGAGCGTTGATATCATTAATTTTTTCTTTCAAGCGACCAATAACTTCGTAGGGATTTTCTCCTTTCCTCATTACCACAATCCCTTCCACTACATCATCTTCGTTGTTAAGTCCAACCTGGCCAACTCTAGGAGCACTAGACTCAACCACCTGTGCTATATTTTTGACGAGTACAGGATTTCCATTGTAATTATCTACAATACTATTTTCGATATCCGAAATATTATCAAGCAAACCCAAGCCTCTTACAACATAAGCTTGTCCATTTTTTTCTATTACATCGCCACCAACATTTAAGTTTGCTTTGCTAACTGCATCATAAACTTGAAGAGGTGAGAGATTATATTTTTGTAATTTATTTGGATCAACAGAAATCTCATAGATTTTTTGTTGGCCACCAAAAGCTACCACATCTGCAATACCCGGAACAGAACGAAGTTGTTTATCAATTGTCCAATTTTGGATTGTCAACAAATCGCGTGTGCTTCTGTTTTTCCCCTGTAAAGTATATCGAAAAATTTCTCCGGTTGGACCATAAGGTGGCTGAACATCAGGTTCAACTCCACCGGGAAGCTCTACATTTCGTAATTGATTGTTTACTTGTTGCCTCGCGAAAAAATCTTCTACGTCATCATCAAAAATAATTTTGATAACTGAGAGACCAAACATTGTGATACTTCTAACATTCGTTTTACGTTGAACGCTATTCATCGCAATTTCAATTGGAGTAGTTACAAAACGTTCAACTTCCTCAGCGCTTTGTCCATCCCATTGTGTCACAATTACAATTTGCGTGTTTGTAACATCCGGAAAAGCTTCAATCGGAATGTTCATAAAACTGAACCATCCGGCAATAACTAAAATACCGACGCAGAAAAAAACAAATAATTTGTTCTTCAGAGAAAAGGTAATTATATTTCTAATGAACTTGTTCATATTTGTTCTCTTAATCGTTTAAAGCGTCGTATACTAATAAATTATTTTTGCAGAACACTTTTTCTCCTTCTTTTAATCCGGAGCTCACATAAGTTGTGTCACCTAACTGTCGATAAACATCAATTTCTCTAGTTTCAATCGTATGACGATCTTTAAAAATCATCACCCAATTTTTACTTTTATCGAAAATGATAGAAGAAGAAGGAATTGCTATCAATTTTTTATTTTCTTTGAATTTCAAAGTAACTGTCACATTCATTTCCGGTTTTAATGCTAGATCGCTGTTTGGGATTTTAATCAGTATTTTCATTGCTTTTGTTTCCGGATCAATAGCATTGAAGATTCGGTCTACTTTGCCTTTAAATATTTTGTCGGGATAACTAATAGTAAGAACATCGGCTTCATAATTAAGAGCGACTCTTGAAATATCTGATTCATTCACATTTGCCATTACCCATACTTCATCTATTTGAGCAATAGAAAATAGAATATCAGTTTGATCGCTTCTCAACTGTTCATTTTGATTGATGTTTTTTGAAACGACGAATCCACTAATAGGAGCTGTAATATTGTAGGTAGATCCTTCTTGTAAATTATAGATCTTGTATACCTCGTCTATTCGCCTTTTTTCAGCATTAGCTTTCTCCAATTCTTTTTCGGCGGCAATTACTTCCTTCTCAGAGTTAAGTTTGCCAATATTTAAATCCTTAGCAACCTGAACATTTTTTTCTGCCAGAGCTACATCAGCTTTAGCATCTAGAAGCTGACGTTGAAAATCTGCCACTTCACTGCTTCTTAAAGTAGCTAATATTTGACCTTGCTTTACGTAATCGCCTAGTTCTACATTAATTTTTATGACACTACCTCCAACAATAGAATATACCTGAGCTTTTTTATTGTTGTCGGCCTCTATTTTACCGTACAATTTTAATTCTTCCTTTACGTCCCGTATTTCTGTTTCTGCGAATTGAGAATGAGCCATCATGGTATCACTCAAGTAAAAAGAAACATTATCTTCAGAAGGAACTGTTTTTTTACAACCAATAAATGATATAGCTGAAAGTATTAAGGTGAATACAATTTTAGTATTTTTCATTTTCAATATAATTTTGATGCAGTAACATAATTAATTTGTTCTCCGGCAAAGAAGAGATCTCTCTTCATCCTTTCAAATTCGGCAATAGATTGGTTATAACTTTCTACAAAGTCGAGAAATTCTAAAAGACTAATATTTCCTTTTCTGTAGTTATCACTTTCACCCTTGAAAACAATTTCAAAGTCGGCAGTATATAACTCAATAGATTTATTGTATTCCTGCACACTTCGGTTCAAATTTTCAATAGCAGAAATAACCTCTCCTTCGACTTCCATTTTCTTTTGAGCAAACAAACTATCCGTTGCTTGACTTTGAAACCCTGCTGCTTTAATATTTCCTCGATTCCTATCCCACAAAGGCAAAGGCATTCCGACACCAACTAAATACTGGTTAGGAAAAGCATTACCGCGTTGATCGTACGAAGTAGTGAAACTTAAATCCGGAATTGCATTTCTCTTTTGCAAGCGAAGATTTATTGAAGCGTAATCGGCTTGAGAAGAAGCAAGCTGAACATCCGGACGATTGTCTAATGCTTTTTTTATTAAGTCAGAAACAGAAACGATTTGTTTGTACTTTCCGGCTTCCACATCATCGCTAACAGGAATAAAAGTTTGATTTGAACGCAAAAGCGTGCGGAGATTCTTTATTTGTTCAAGTTGTTGTTTTAAAAGATCAGACCGATCGTTGTTTAAATTGAGATAAGCCGTTTTCAATCGGATTACATCTTTATAAGGCACGTTACCTTTTTGTGCTTGAACTTCATGAGAAGTTATGAGTTCATCAAGCAATTCCAATTGCTTATTATAAATAGGCAAAACATTATATGTTCGGTTCAATTCATAAAAACTTTGATGCAATTGAAATTGAAGATTGCGCAATAGGTCGGAAAATTGTTGTTCGGCCATTTGCGAATTTTTCTTGGCCAAATCAATTTGAGCTCTACGTTTACCACCAATTAAAATCAACTGATCGAATTGATATGATTTTTCACCATCGGGGCCAATAAAAAATGCTGTTTTGTTTTGGCTATCGTATGCATCTAGGCCTATCGAAATTTGCGGGTTAGGATAGGACTTTGCTTGAATAATTAATGCTTTATTCGCATCAACATTCAACTGAGCAGCGATAAGCAATAAGTTTTGCTTCAGAAAAATACTATCAGCTTCACCAATATTAAGTTGCAAAGTATCTTGGATACTTGCTTTGCTTTGACTTGCAGAAAAGAAAATTGCTGCCAGAAGAATAAATTTGTACCTATTTATCACGGTACAAATAACTAATCAAACACCTTAAGAACACCTTAAGAATGCTAAAAAGAATCTTAATTTTTAAAAAAAAATTGAAAATAGATTTGTCACCAAAATGGTTAGAATAGCATTATATTCTATTAATATCGTTACATTAAAAGTATACAAGTCTATTCAAATGCTTATCTATTTTTTTTAAAATCAAATATGAGTTAACAAATTCTGATAATTAATTCTATTTTTGGACCATGCAAACAATTTTATTGGTAGAGGACGACCAGCAACTTTCATCAGATATTAAAGCGCAATTGGTTGGTGAAGGATTAAATGTAGAAGCGGTTTACGATGGACTGCTTGCAGAAAAATTAATTGTTAGACAGAAATTTGATTGTATTATTTTAGATGTAAACATCCCCGGGAAATCGGGCTATGAAGTTTGTAAGTCGATTCGACAACAAAATATAAAAACACCGGTAATTATTTTAACAGCTTTTGGTGAGATTGATGATAAATTAGAAGGCTTTAATTGTGGCGCAGACGATTATTTAACGAAACCGTTTTACTTTAAGGAACTGCTTGCAAGAATTAAAGTTTTTTTACGTAGGCAAGAAAATAACGACGAACAGCAGCACATTATTATTGCCGACCTAACGATTGATTTGAACAAGAAATCGATTTCTAGAAATGCTGAACAGGTAAAGTTAACTCCAAGAGAATATGATATTGTATTGATGTTAGCAAAAGCAAAAGGAAATCCTGTTTCCAAAAAAGATATTATCAAAAACATTTGGGGAACCAGTATGGAAGTAAATACAAATACAATAGAAGTATTTATTAATTTGATTCGGAATAAAATCGATAAAAACCAATCCGTTAAACTGATCCATACAAGACCCGGGTTTGGATATTATTTAAGTATAGAAGGAAATGAAAATTAGAAATAGGATCCGATTAGTTTTTTCAGTAGTCTTCCTAATCTTTTTAGGGCTCACTTTTTTGTCTGTATTCTTTATAAGTTCAAATTACAGGAAACAAGAATTTTTTGAACGATTGAAAGAGCAGTCTAATTTAACTTTAAAACTTTTGACAGAGGTAAAAGAGATCGATCAAGATATACTTCAGACAATTGATAAAAACAGAATCAACAATTTATATGATGAGAAAATTGTATTGTTTGATTCAACAGGAAAAAACATCTATACAAGTATAGATGATACGCCAATACACTACTCTGCTGAAATAATTGATCACCTTAGGAAAGAGTCCGAAACTATTTCTATGGTTCAAGGCAATTATGAAATTTATGCGGAGAAAATAAAAAGCGGTAATGCAATTTATTTTGCAATTGCAAAAGCGAATGACAAATATGGTTTACAAAAATTAAATCATTTAGGATGGACACTTTTATTAATTTATCTCTTAGCAATTGGAATAATCATTTCGTTCACTTTTTATTTTTCAAAATTAGTAACAGATCCAATAAACAAATTAGCAATTGAAATTGAAAATATCCGTTCTACTAATTTAAAGCAAACAGTAACGGTTCCAACTACACAGGATGAAATTGCATTACTCGCCAATAAATTCAATGAGCTTCTTGAACGAATTGACAATTCATTTATGTTTCAAAAATATTTCATACAACACGTTTCCCATGAATTAAAAACACCCATGGCAGTATTGATTGCCAATATAGAGCGAATTTCAACTGGAGAATTATCGGAGGAGTTGAGAATTGGGCTTAATTTTCAGAAAACGGGATTAATGCAATTAGCAGGTGTAATAAATACATTGCTTGACATTTCAAAATTTGAGCAAAATTCAGAGAACATTAATTTCATTGCGCTAAGAGTAGACGAGTTAATTTTCGAAACGATGAACGACCTAAGTTTAATTCAAGAGGATGTTCATTTCGATTTCAATATCGATTCAAAAATAGACGATGCGGAGCAATTAATAATTTCAGGGAATGAAAGGATGGTAAGGATTGCATTTAACAATTTACTTAAAAACGCAATTGCATATTCTGACAATAAACAGGTAACAATAAACCTCTTTAGAAAGGGCAGTAGTATATTAATCGAATTCTTAAATAATGGGAAAAACCTCTCGGGTCAAGAACAAGAACTTTTATATCAATACTTTTTTAGAGGAGAAAATAGTAGGCAAATTAAAGGGTTTGGCTTAGGATTAGTGTTAACGAATAAAATCATTCAAATTCACCATGGAGAACTTTCCTATTTAGTTACAAAAGAAGGTTTGAATTGTTTTATGGTTAGTTTCCCAAACAGGAGTTAGTTGACAATGATTCTTAAGAATGTATTTTGATTGATTATAAGTGCGGTTTACGGGATTAATGCATATTATACGATAGCCCTTAAATAAATGTGGATATAAGCAGATTTTAATTGCAGAAATTGTTTATTCGCCCTATTTTACATCGGTATTCAACTATGAACAATCGATTACGGCTATTCGCCTTTTTACTTTATTTCTTATCAATCCCATTCTGGTTGAGTGCTCAAACTACCACCGTTCGTGGTTTGGTAACCGATGCCAAAACAGGTGACCCGTTACCGTTTGTGAGTGTTTTCATTGAAGGAACCAATATTGGAAAGAACACTGATTTCAATGGACAATATTTCATAGAAACAAATAATCCCGGAACAAAATTAAAATTTGTACTGGTTGGCTATTCGCCGGTAATTAAAGATTTGGAAGTTGGTCAATCGCAAATAGTTTCAGTAAAAATGAGTATTGCTGTAAAAGAGTTAAAAACGGTAGAGATAAAATCGACAAAGCAGCGCTATAAAAACAAAGACAATCCAGCTGTCGAATTAATTGATCGAGTAATAGCACACAAACACCAAAACAGAAAAGACCAATTCAATTCTTATCAGTACGAAAAATATGAAAAGGTACAATTTGCGTTAAGTAACATTACTCAAAAATTTAAGGATAAAAAATATCTTAAAAAATTTCAATTTGTTTTCGACAATCTTGATTCTAATCAAATGCCGGGTAAAGTTATTTTGCCGATGTATTTACAGGAAAAATTATCGGATGTTTATTACCGAAAAGATCCAAGTTCAACCAAAGAATTTGTTAAAGCCAGTCACAAAGTAGACTACGAAGACTTTGTAAACAACGATGGCGTCGGATCATTTGTAGGCTATTTATATCAAGACGTAAACATTTACAATAATACCGTACCCATTCTAACCAATCCATTTATAAGTCCAATAGCTGATAATGGGCCATTGTTTTATCGTTATTACATTATCGATACAGTAGTTGTTGATGACAAACGTTGTTATCATATGGCATTTTATCCGAGGAATAAAGAAGATTTTATATTTCAAGGAGAGCTTTATATTACATACGATACCAACTATGCAGTTAAAAAAAACGAGTTAACAGTAAATCCAGATATCAATTTAAATTGGGTAAAAGAATTAAAACTGACGCAAGAATATACAGAAGTAGAGCCGGGAGAGTGGCTATTGAATAAAGATAATATTTCGATTGACTTTGGTTTAGGGAAAAACGGAATGGGCGTATATGGACAGCGGGCTGTGAGTTATAAAGACTTTGTATTGAACCAACCTAAGCTTGATACTTTTTATAGTGGAGATCCGGTTGTTATAGTAGATTCAACAACAAGGAACACCGAAAAATATTTCGATGAACATCGGCATACAGAGCTTACTAATAGTGAATCGGGGATTTATCAAATGGTTGATAGCATTCAAAAAGTTCCCGCCTTCAGACATACAGTAAATACATTGGAACTTATTTTTGCCGGTTATAAAGATTTCGGAAAATTTGAAATTGGACCAATTGGTACTTTTTATAGTTTTAATCCGATAGAAGGCTCTCGCATTCGATTAGGAGGTAGAACCAGTAAAAATTTAAGTGAGCGAATTCAATTTAATGGCTACGGAGTGTATGGATTGAAAGATAAGAAATGGAAATATTTTACCGGGGTTCGATTAGCATTGGGTCAAAAATCGTTTATTGATTTTCCGCAGAGAAATTTATTGGTATCCTATGAGCATGAAACAAAAATTCCGGGTCAGGAATTACAGTTTGTACAAGAAGATAATTTTTTACTTTCCTTTAAGAGAGGACCGAACGACAAGCTTATCTATCTCAAGCGATTTAACATTGAATATTTGAAAGAGAACAATAGTCACTTCAGTTATGCAATAGGAATTCAAAATTTAATTCAAACACCTGCAGGTTCTCTACATTTCAAAACAGAGAACTATAATGACACTATTAGAACAGGCGAAAGAGAATTAGAAAAAACTACATTTAATCTTACGCTAAGGTATGCACCACACGAAGCCTTTTACCAAGGCAAAACCTATCGTACTGCAATGCCTAATAAATATCCGATTTTCCAATTAAGATACGAAGGTTCACTTAAAAATGTATTTAAAAGCGATTACACATTCCACACAGTAACATTCAATTTATTTAAAAGATTATATATTCCACCAATTGGCTACAGTAATATTGAAATTGAAGTGGGAAAAACATTTGGAACAGTGCCCTATCCCCTGCTAGAAATTCATCGTGCAAATCAAACATATTCGTATCAATTGAGTTCATACAACTTAATGAACTTTTTGGAATTTGTGAGCGATGAATATGCTTCCATCTTTTATACACATTTCTTTAATGGTTTTTTCTTCAATAAAATTCCACTTTTCAAGAAGTTAAAATGGCGCGAAGTAGTAAGTGCAAAAGTGTTGTATGGACGAATTACAGATGCTAATAATCCAACATTACATCCCGATCTCTACCGTTTGCCGATAAATCAGGATGGAAGCACTATCACCTATACTTTACAATCAAAACCCTATATAGAGGCGAGTGTTGGGATCTCAAATATATTTAAAGTTTTGAGAGTTGATTTAATAAAAAGGTTGAGTTATCTTGACCATAATTCCGTTTCACAGTTTGGAATACGGGCTAGATTGAAACTTGATTTTTAATGAAATTTAAAGTGACAATAATGGAAATGATTTGACTCTATAATCGAAATTATTTAGATAAATAAATCATGCCATTAGGAAATCACTATTTCATTTTTTCAATTACCTTTGCCCTTCTCATTTAAAAAAGTGATTGATTCTCTAGTCAAAAAAAAACGATAGGAACTACTTTATTAACGAATGCTTAAAATCTGTTCTTTATTATTATTGTTGTTGATTTCAGGGATAACCCCAGATGAAAATCCGGCGCCTAAAGTTTTTCCGATACCACCTACGAACGATAATTCATTGTTTTATTTACAACGGAGCAAGAATACCAATGCAATTATTTATGAAGTAAATCGTAATGAAGATGGAAATTTAGATCCATTAAATCCCATTAAAATATTTTGGATTCGTTATGCCTCCGATTCTACGAAAGAAGATTTATCATACATACAAAGCAGATATGCTTACGGATTAAATGTACGACCATACAATGGACAAAAAAACGCCTTTGTAATTCATTTTGTATCGTACGATAAAAAGACTTTTTATCTCTTGCCAACAGCCAACCCTAAAAAGTACGCTGTGTTTACCAGTATAAACGGAAAAATGGCAGAGTTAAAAAAAGTATTTATTAAATTAAATGGAGGAACATTTTGGTTTCCCACAATTGAGTATGTAGAAATGAGTGGAAAAGACCCATCAAGTCAACAGAATGTAGCTGAACGTTTTTTACCGAAACGCTAATCAATTGTTAGCTTTCAAATCAGGCGAGTACAACAATTTAAATTGATTGCCATCAAACAAACCTTTGTCGCTTAACTTTAGCTGTGGAATTACTAATAATGCCATAAAAGATAAAGTCATAAATGGCGCTTGCAAAGTAGATCCGGCCGATTTAGCCATTTTATCAATTTCGGTGTAATCAATAGCAACTTTAAAACCATCCTCTTCACTCATCAATCCTGCGACAGAGAGAGGTACTATTTTTTCAGCATTGCCATCGACACAACTTACTCCACCTTTTGATTCAATAACCAAGTTCACAGCGCGACACAAGCTTTCATCATCTACACCAACGGCAACGATGTTATGACTGTCGTGTGCAACAGAAGAAGCAAGTGCACCAGATTTCAAGCCGAAATTTTTGATAAAGGCTTTTGCAATAGGCGCGTCTGAATACCGATTTACAACGACCATTTTTAGGATATCATTTTCGGTATTACTTTCAAAACAGCCGTCTTTAGTTTTCACAGCCAGTGAAAGATTATTTGTAATGAGTTGGCCGTCGAGTGCTTCAATTACGGGCATGGTAGTTCGTCCGTTGCTTTCAATTTTAAAATCGAAAACGTTTTTTTTACTGCAATTAAATTTATTTATTGGTGTAAATTTTTTGCGTTCAATTTTTGATTTTCCATTCTCAGCAACAAGTTCGCCGTTAATAAATGTTTTGTTTACTTTAAAAGAAATCAAGTCTTCAACTATAATAAAATCGGCGGGGTCATTCATTCTCAATAAGCCCATTTTTATTTTATAATGTGCTACCGGATTAATTGTAGCTGCACCAATTACTCTAAAGATGTTTATCCCTTTTGCAATAGCTCGAGCGCACAATTCATTAATATGACCTTTCACTAACGAGTCAGGATGTTTATCGTCGCTACAGAACATCATCATTTCAGGGTAATCATTTAAAAGATGAATGAGGGCTTCGAAGTTTTTAGCCGCACTTCCTTCACGAATTAATATTTTCATTCCATACTTCAACTTATCGAGCGCTTCTTCAGCGGTGAAGCATTCATGATCGGTAGAAATACCGGCTGCAATATATTGGCGCGCTTGTTCACCACGCAAACCTGGAGCGTGACCATCGACCGGCTTACCCAACTTATGAGCAGCAGCAATTTTTCTCAAAACTTCCTCATCTTTATAAAGTACACCGGGAAAATTCATCATTTCACTGAGGTATGAAATGTCGTCAGAGCGCAGAAGCTCTTCAACTTGATTTGCATTTAATTCATCGCCTGCTGTTTCAAATATTGTAGCAGGAACACAACTAGGTGCACCAAAATTAAATTTGAACGGAACAGTTTTTCCATTTTCAATCATGAATTGTACACCTGCTATTCCACAAACATTTGCAATTTCATGAGGGTCGCTAATGGTAGCTATCGTTCCATGAATTACAGCAAGGCGAGCAAATTCACTTGGCACCAGCATGGAACTTTCTATATGGATATGCGAATCGACAAATCCAGGGAGAATAAAACCCGGTTCAAATTTTTCCGATATGTCAAGTTTTCTAATAGAAATTATTTTTCCATTTTCAACAATTAGTTCAACCGGGTAAATAGACTTTGTGTGAAAATCCACTAGCGTATTTCTGAGCGTAAATTTCATTTGATAATTTTTCGAAAAGCAAAGATACCATTACTTAATAGTAAAAAAGTCGGAGTAGATATTTTTTTCTTTATAATTGATGATAAACTGTGAAAATTCATATTCGTGATTAAGATACCAATTACTTCTAATAATTAAAAGTGAGTCGTTAGATTTTGCGAGTGAATCTACTATTTTACTTCTAAGTATAGCCTCCATATATTTAAGATAAGTAGGTGCCCAATTAGGGTTTTGCTCACTGTAATTATTCCTCTTCAAATCTTCGTACGCTGAATCGACCCTTCCTAAATTGAAATTAGTCGCTGCTTTATTGAATTTTGCTTCTAAATAGAAAGGAGAAATTGCCAATGCTTTATTGTAATAAATGAGTGCGCTATCAGGAAAACCTGAACGCTCATAAGCCGTTGCCAAGTCGTTTAATGTTAGCAAATGATTTGGAGCAATGGTGATTGCTTTGCGGTAAAGCTCTAACGCTTCCGGAATATTACCTAAATAAAAATTAGCCATTGCAGAATACCACACCACCGGCGTAGAATTAATTTCCAAGGGGTAAAAAAAATAATTTACTTCTTGAGACTGGCGCAATACCCTCGAAAAATCTTTACGTGTTCTACTAACCATTACTTTGCGCATCGCAATTTCACTTTTAAGTCTTTCAGATTGAACAATGATTCCCATAAACAATAAAAAAGAAACGATGAAAAAATAATTTCGTTTAAACTTCATTAGTTTCGGCTCCCCTTCATTTGCTTCAGAAAACAGCAACGAAATAAAAAACATGAGTATTACCGGCTGAACAATTCGCGATCTAGGATAGCTAAAAAAGGAAAGTAGAAAGAAAGCGATAACTACCCAAAGAATAACGAGTAAAAATCTCTTTGCTTCTATGGTGGCGTTTCTATAACGAGTAATAAAATATTTGATAACTAAAAAATAAAAAAGCAATAACAAGACAATTCCAAAGATTCCTTGCTCCGCAAAAACCAGCAAATAATCGTTGTGCGGATGTTCAAAGTTCATCAATCCAAAATTAATAACATCTGTTCCAATCAAACCATAAAATGGGAAAATCAATTTCCAATTATTAAGTCCTACGCCTAAAATAAAATGATCGTCAATCATTTTGATTGTATTTCGGGCTAATAAAATTCTGTCAAAAACACTATTACCATTTTTTTTCAAATTTTGATTAGTCAATTCAGGATGTTGAATATATTCTTTGATCATTGTCGTTTTAGCAAAAATGATTTTAGAAGCTGGCGATTTATAAAAGCCCAATATTAAAGAGGATGTAATTACAATGATCGACAATGCGACAAAAATACGCGCCTTATTAGTTGCTTTTAAAAAAAAGTCTTTCAAATAAACTAAACCAACAACTATTACAGAAAAAGAAAATGCTACCCAGCAAGCAAGAGAAAACAAAAGTGCAATTAAAATAATACTAAGAGCAGCGGAAATGAAGTGAATTATTTTATACCTTTTAATATCGTAAATTAGTCCGTACAAAGCTGACGGAAAAAGCAATACAAGCACTTCGCTAAAAAAATTTTTATTTGAAAGAGTAGATGCAATATTTGAAAAGATGTTTATTTTTTGTTCTATCAAAAACGGCTTGATAATATTTACCGCCTGAATGCATGCAAAAATTTGGTAAATGATGAGAGAAAACGAAACAAAACGAACTAGCTTCAATGGGTTAATTGAGTTTTTCGAAAAGATTAAAATTCCGATGAATAAAATGCTATAAACCGTAAATAATCTTAACCATTCAGCTATAGCCTCTCCCAAATTAATTGAATGGATGGTCGATAAAGCAGTAACGATTAAAATTAAAACAGCGCAAAGGATTATTTTTTTCTGTGGGTAATTTAAGGAAAATGAAATTTTATTATTCAGCAGAAAGAACAAAAAGCCAAAAATAGAGATTAAAATTGTGCGAGGCAGAAGTTCCGGGTCGAGGCTTGAAGAAAAATCGACAAAAGGAATAATAATAAACAGGGTAGTTAGAAAACCGTATTTCCATCTATCAAGTTTAGCGATTCGCCACATTTTTTAATCCGATTACATAATTCAGGTGCAGTTTACAAATTCTTTTGAAAACTTTAGATAAATTTTCTTAACATTACCCAACATAACACTATGTATAATAATCAAAACGATATTCAAATCAAAAATGCAAGATCAGAGTCTGATCAGTTGTTATTGCAACTAGCAAAAAAAAAATGGAAATACCTTTCTTATAGTCTTTTTATTGGAATTTTTTGTTCAATTATTTTTAAATTATTCATTCTCGAATATGATTCAACTGGTTCTTTCTACGTGAATGACATGAGTGTAATGAGCTCTTCAAATGTAGATCTTAAAGGATTTGAGAATATTGCTCCAAATGAAAATATTCTCAGAATTTTTCAGCTGATCAATTCTTCTAGGGTACGACAACATCTAATTAAGAAATTCAATTTAATTCAGCATTACAGAATAGACACTGCACTTGAGTTTTACAATCAAAAAACAGAAAAAATTCTTTCAGGAAATATTTTAGCAAAAAAGACACCTTTTAATACAATCACAATTACAGTAACTGATAAATATAGATATCTGTGTTCTGAAATGGTAAACGAAATAATGTCATATGTTGATGAAATAAATAATGAATATTATATCAATAATGTGACTCAGAAATTGAAGATATCAGAATCTTATTTAGCCAACATCCAAAGAGATAACCAAGCAAAGAGCAAGAGCATCGACTCTTTGGTGGCAGAGATGAGATTATTAGCAAAATCCGGAATAAAAAGTTCAAAACCATTGTATATGGAACAACAAGAAGAGCGACTTTCATCTTTAATCAATGAATTAGTTTTTTCTACACACGATTTAATCAATTCACAAAAATTATACAATTTAGCTCTTGAAGCACTCAATCAAAAAAACAATAAAACCATTACTGTTATCGAAAATGGAATTCCAGCCTATAGATCTACGGTCTATCGCGCAGTTTTGTATGGCAGCTTAATTTCGGTTGCAGTTTTCTGTTTTTTAATATTGAGAATCTATATTCTAATGCATTACAAAAAAGAACTTGAGTTATTTTTTTCTAATAAATAAACAATCGATAAATTCTTTAGATATTTGCATCAATGAAAAAAACCGCATTGATCGTTGCCGGAGGTTCCGGATTAAGAATGGGAAGCTTGATTCCCAAGCAGTTTTTATTGCTGCATAACAAACCTATACTTCAGCACACGCTTGAAAAATTTTATTCATCAGGGGTTTTCGATTCAATAATTTTAGTGCTTCCAAAAAGCGAACGACAAAACTGGAATAGATTAATAGCCGAATATAACATCACTGTGCCACATACAATTGTTGATGGAGGTAGTTCGCGGTATGAATCAGTAAAAAACGGTTTAAGTAAGATCAGTGACGATGGATTTATTGCTATCCATGATGGAGTTAGGCCCTTTGTAACTACAGAACTGATTGAACGATGCATGAACGAATTAATACTTCAAAACAATGCAATTCCTGCAGTATCGATTACAGATTCGCTTCGAAAAGTTGAAGGCACTTCCAGTGAAATAGTAGACAGAGAACTTTTCAAAGCCATACAAACTCCACAATGCTTTTATACAACATTGTTGAAAGAAGCATACGACTTAGCCGACGATGGATCGATGACCGACGATGCATCTGTTTTTGAAAAAGCAGGAAATAAAATTCACTTGATAGAGGGAGATTCCGGCAATATTAAAATTACCGTACCGATAGATTTGGCTCGCGCAGAGGCGATGTTAAAATAAAAAAGGTCCTTGAAAAAAGGACCTTCATTTTACTATTTTAAAAATCTCACCAATTGTCTTTATTTTTTATTGGCTTAGTCTCCACTACTGCTTTCTTTAAAGAACTTATTACGTCGAGGGCAGTTTTATCTAATTGTTGAAGGTAATCGTTATAAGCCGGAACATAACTCTGCGATTTAGTATCGAGCCATTTCTCAGCAGGAAAAATAGAAATAACTTTCCAGCTAAAATCTGTTAGTTCATATTTGAATCGCCCGTCTTTTGCTAATACAGTAATTGTGTATTGAGCAATACCGGCATCGGTTTTATTCCCTTGTTTGTCGGGTGGATTAGAAATTCTAAAACGAGGTTTACCTATGATTTTATGTATTGTAGAATCATTCTCACGAATAACCTCTGTTGGGTTCTTATAAAAGGTTTTAAACCAGCTGTAAAATCGGCTATACAATTCATCGGCCGATACACCTTTTACTTCAGCTACGCCTTCATAAGTAATTTTGTTGGTTATTGTATCAAGCTGTACCGCGTATGGCGTTACGAGTGGTTCTTTTTGAGCATTAGCCAAAAAGCTTATGCTTATTAAACCGATCGATGCTATTATCTTTTTCATTTTCATAAATTGATAACGCAAAGTAAATAAAATAATTTCATGTCACGACTTTAAAATCATGAGGAAATGAAGCTAGAAAAGTAAATAGATTAAAGTTGGACTTTCACTTTGATTTTCATTCCCGGCTTTAGGGCATGAATATCGTGAATGTTATTGAGTGTTTTCAACTCGGCCACTGTTACGCCATCATAACGACGAGCGATACTGAAAAGAGTATCTCCCGCTTCAATTGTGTGGTAAATATATTTCGATTTCTCAGCAGTATTTCTAACAGCAACTATTGGTTGATGCGAAAATTTTTCAACTTTACATGGCTTTTCAGAAATTGCAATTTCGGCAGGCTTAGCAGCTACTTCCGGCATCGTCTCTTTCAATTCCACATCCGACAATAATGGTTTGTCATCGTCCTCTTCACTTCCATTAGCAGGTTTGGCTACGAATACTTTTTTATTGACTGTAGTAAATACAGCTAATTTTTGTCCGGCTAATAATTTTGAATGCGCTATTTTACCTTTGTTCCAGCTTTTCAATTGAGCAGTGGTGCAATTATATTTTGAAACAACAGTTGAGAGATTTTCACCACGACGAACAATATGAATTTTTCTAATTTTTTCGGTGATGTTTACATATTGACCGTTAGCAGGATCTATAGAATTTGTTTTGGCTAAATTTGGATTTGGCAATAAAGGTGAAGGACAAAAAGGACCCAGCGGATCTAAACCAACTGAAGTATAATAGCTATTGATCATATCACGCACCACTTCATTTCTAATTTGCGGTCCGCGACAACCTAATACAATACTTACCAAACGTCGATCGCATTTAGCAGTTGTTGCAACCAAACAAAATCCTGCACGACGAGTGTATCCTGTTTTCAATCCATCAACCTCACCTGAAAAATCGATGGTTAATCTATTATGATTACGAATAACAGACGTTGAACGGCCGTTTTCAATTGTAGCATAACCCATTTTTGCAATATCAAGGATCTCTTGATATTTGAGCATTTCTACAGTGAGGCGGAGTAAATCTAAAGGAGTAGCAGAATTATCGTACATCCAATTAGGCGAAGGAAGTCCGGTCGGGTTACCGTAAAATGTAGTTAACATTCCAAGCTCGCGCGCACGTTGATTCATTCTGTTAATTGAACTTTGAAGGTCTCCATTACCGATGTAACGAGCCATTTGCTCTGCACATTCATTGTTGGACGCGATCATTGTCGCTTTAAAAACATCTTGCAACGAATAATTTGTTGTAGAAGAAACAGTATGATGATGTTTTCTTGAACCGACAGTAGATGTGCGCACCCATTGAATATTATCAGTCCATTTAAACTTTCCCGCAATAATATCTTCGATGGTTAATAGAGCAACCATCATTTTAGTAAGCGAGGCAATAGGAAAAGCGGTGTTCAAATTTTTCTCCCAAACAATTCTGTTATTCACTACATCGTATAATAAGCCTGCTTTGACTTCGTTTTCGTTGACGCCTAACGCGGGTGCCGGAAAAACGTTGAAGCGATTACTTAATCCGGAATAATCAATTGCACTTATTGTATCGTTAGTTGCTTCGGCACCTGTTGGAATAGAAGCAGCCGAGCAGCGAATAAACCCTGCAAGCACAAAAACTAAAATGGTGACGATCGTTTTATTCATAATAAAAGCCGAAGGATTTACCAAAAGATAAACCCGAAGGCATAGATTAGCAATTAGTTTTTGTAATATACCGTTATCCTTAGGTAAAGGACATTTTATTATACACGAATATTACAGTTAACGTTACCTTTTTTTCGTTATTTTTTGAATGCTTTCAATTAAATAAGTCAATCTATCTCAATATGACAATATTAAAATAAAAAAACACCTTATCGCTTACAATTAACGAATAACAACTTCTGATATTTTAACACCCGATTTTGTTTGAAGACGCAGTTGATATTTTCCTGTCGAGAAATTTGTTAAATCAATACTTCCCGACGATTCGTTCGAAATAGTTTTGCTTTTGATCATCTTTCCATTCATATCGTATGCTTCCAGAATACCATTGATGGGAGTTGAATTAGAATAATGGAAAAGTCCATTAGAAGGTGATGGGAAAAATTGCAGCGAAGCAAGATCAATAGACGATACAGCTCCCGGAATATCTACGCGTACATTATCGATATCGATGAAAAACTCTCCCGAACCTGTAACGCGCGTTCCTCTTACTTTCATGTACAAATTATTTCCTGCAAAAGAAGAAATTCCAACAACGACATGATCGAAGGTTAATACATTGATAAAATTAGATGCAATAATTGAAAAAATTACTTGATAATTAATTCCATCTGTAGATCCGAGTATTTCAAATTTATCGCCATTAATAAAATTTGCTTGTGTAGAAGGGTACAAAAAAGGATCAACTATTCTCCAATCAAATTCCAACACAGAGGCTCCAGATACAGGGCCAATCACCGGAAAAATTAGAGAATCGCTAAAAGAAAACGAAGTAAGAAAAGCTGCGAGACCTTTACTTGAATTGGTACCATGCGTTAGATAAACAGTAACATTTCCTGTATAAGAAGGAGGCACATTAAATGCGGTGTACGATTCGTAATCGTCGTAAAATGGGAATACTTGTGCCGACGAATACATTGCCATCAACAAAATGACGAAACTTAGTAGTAGTGATTTTTTCATAGCCAATGAGTTGGGTTTTTACAAATATAGGAAATCATACATCAATTCGGTGCGACTTACTGTCAGTTTTCAACTTCATATTCATCGAATCTACATTTTCAATCAAAACAATACCCGGCTTTTTACCATTTTCAAACGATCCAAATTTACGTTCAATACCTAAGAACTCTGCGCCATTGAATGTAGCCCATTTGAGTAATTCATGGAGCGATAATTCTGGGAAATGAAATGCAATCGTTTTCAGTTCGTCGAGAATAGAAAGCGAATGATTACTAGCATAACTATCGGTTCCCAAGGTAATTTTGCAATCACTTTTTGTGAATATAGAAATTGAAGGCAGCCGATCTTCGATGTACAAATTGGCATTCGGACAAAAACACCAATACAAATTTTTATTTAGTAACTCTGCCGAAAGAAGCTGTTCTTCTGAAGTAAACGTATTGTGAACAAGCAATAATTTTCCGAAATTTTTTAAATGTTGAAGAGTATAATCGAGCGATGAAGCATGCCGGCTATTTCTCTTTTCAATTTCATGACTGACAGAAAATAAAAAATCGAAAACATTACCGGTTTGTGATTGAAACATGCGGTCTTCATCAGGCGTTTCTTGATTGTGAATCGATGATAAAAAATTATGAGATGAATAGTTTGCAGAAAGTGCTTCAAAAAGATTGGCAGTAACGGTGTATGGTGCATGAGGAACAAGACTTGATGACAAATTTTCCTGTGAAAATTGTGACATCAGAGCAATCCCTGCCTCAAAAACTTTAGCTGTTCGTCCGGGAACAACATCGAACAATTCAATAAAAGTGTGATAATAAATTTTTGATGTAAGCTTTTTATTTAAGGTATTGCTATTATTAGAAATGTCGCCTACAGCAACAATTCCATTCTGGAACATTTCATCATTCGCTAATGAAATAGCTTCCAAAATATCATCTCCACTTCTATTTGTTCGCATCTGATCAATAAAACTGACCAATCCTGTTTTCTGTTCAAATTTCCCTTTAAGATGTGATAATTCGAGGTGACAATGCGTATTGACAAAACCGGGGCAAATAAAACCCTTTTTTTGTTCAACATTAGATGGCATCTCGGTGGAAGTAGCCGGATCGATAATCTCATGAATATAACCATCAGAATCGTAGCCAATAATTCCATTTCTAATAGGTGGCGAAATGATTGGAAAAATAACATCAGCTTGAATAAACTTCATTCGCAAATTTAGCCTTTTTAGCGAAATTCCTGCAGGAGAAACCGCTTTGTAAAGCCTAAAATCAAGATTAATGCAAACAAAAGTTGTATCTTTGTCGGCCAATGAAAAATCTGCGTCATTTAACACTTGAAGAACTTACTAACTGGTTCAAAACTAATGGAGAAAAGCCCTTTCGTGCCAAGCAAGTATGGGAGTGGTTATGGAAAAAAAGTGTTCGAAGTTTCGGTGAAATGACGAGTTTATCGTTAGAACTTCGTGAGAAATTGCAGGCAAACTTTGTTCTCAATGCTGTAGAAATAGACACCTTTCAAATTAGCAGAGACAGAACCATTAAAAATGCATTTAAATTATACGATGGAAATATTGTTGAGGGTGTTTTAATTCCAACAGAAACGCGGATGACAGCATGTGTTTCTTCGCAAGTTGGTTGTAGTTTAACCTGTAAATTTTGCGCTACCGGAAAATTGGAGCGGTTGAGAAATTTGGAAGCCGATGAAATATATGATCAGGTAGCTATCATAAAAGAGCAATGCGAACGAGAATATGGCATGCCGCTAAGAAACATTGTTTACATGGGAATGGGAGAGCCATTACTCAACTATGCAAACGTTTTGAAAAGTATTGAGCGAATTACGTCGCCCGATGGATTGAACATGTCGCCCAATCGAATTACAGTAAGTACGGCAGGCATAGCGAAGATGATTAAAAAACTGGGCGACGACGAAGTACGATTTAATTTAGCGCTTTCATTGCATGCAGCCAACGATGAAAAAAGAAATAAGATCATGCCGATTAACGAGTCGAATTCGCTCGATGCATTGGCAGAAGCCTTAGATCATTTTCATAATAAGACAGGAACACGGGTAACATTTGAATACATTGTTTTCAATGGCTTCAACGATGAATTGATCGATGCACAAGAACTAGAAGCATTTTGCAGACGCGTAAAAGCAAAGGTTAATATTATTGAATACAATCCGATTGACGGTGGAGAATTTAAAAATGCAAAAGAAGATAAAATAAAAACATTTGTAGATTATCTTTTTAGCAAAGGAATTATTGTGAATTTAAGACGATCGAGAGGAAAAGATATTGATGCTGCTTGTGGTCAATTGGCAAATAAAAACGAGCATGCAGTAGTAAAACTTAAAGCCTGATTAATTGTATATATTTCAGTTGTTAGCATGCAAATCAATAATTAACTGCCGCTGAACTTATCTTTTTTTCAAAAAAATAATTAAGTTGAAGTCGATATAGTGAATAGTTTTTCAAAATAAAAAACGCTGAACCCCTATTGAATCGTCTTGAAGAAATAAAAGCACCTATCTTGAGTGCGATGGATGAATTTGAAAACAAATTCAGGGCATCGATGAAAAGTAAAGTTCCATTACTTGACCGCATTACTCATTACATTGTAAAGCGAAAAGGCAAGCAGATGCGACCGATGTTTGTATTTTTAAGCTCCGGACTTTGCGGAGAAATTACAGAGAAAACACATAGAGCTGCAACATTAATTGAGTTATTGCATACAGCAACACTTGTGCACGACGATGTAGTTGACGACTCGAATGAACGTCGAGGATTTTTTTCGATCAATGCACTTTGGAAAAATAAAATAGCAGTTCTTGTTGGCGATTATTTGCTGAGTAAAGGTTTATTGCTTTCAGTCGAATACAAAGATTTTAATTTGTTAGGAATTGTTTCAGAAGCAGTAAGAGTTATGAGCGAAGGCGAACTTTTGCAAATTGAAAAAGCGAGGAAGTTAGACATCAGCGAAGAAATTTATTACGAGATCATTCGGCAAAAAACAGCATCGTTAATAGCTTCTTGTTGTGCCAGCGGTGCAGCATCGGGAGGAGCATCAGAAGCAGATATTAAAAAAATGCACGAGTTTGGAGAATTAATTGGAATGGCTTTTCAAATAAAGGACGATCTTTTCGATTATGGTCCTGACGGAGTTATTGGCAAACCAACCGGGATAGATATCAAAGAAAGCAAGATGACTTTGCCGTTAATTTATTCGCTTAATCAAGCAGATAGAAGTACGAAGAAACAGATTATTAATATTGTAAAGAATCACAACACGAACGACAAGAAAGTAAAAGAAGTAATTGCGTTTGTAAAAAATTCGGGAGGAATAGAATATGCAACTGAAAAAATGAACGATTATCAGCGGAAAGCTTTTGAAATTTTAGATCAGTTTAATGATTCCATTTACAAAAACTCCTTGCGCGATTTGGTTAAGTATACTACAGAGAGAAATCATTAATCATGAATATTAATAAATTATTTTATTCATTCAGCTCACTGATTCTTTTGATTTCGGCATTCATTTATTTATCGCCTGCATTAGTAAGTAATGATTTTATTTATCCGTTACGAATTGATTCAACATATATTCGTTATCATTTCAATCAAAATAATTTTAATGACACAACTTTACTTAATCCGGGAAATGAAGGATTGGTTTTTCAAGATTTGAATGTACAATCAACAAGTGGAATAGAATTGCAAGGCTGGTATATTCCAACCGTAGATACCCCGGCAAATACCATAGTAATTATTCATGACATCAATCAAAGTAAAATTTTGGTGTTGGATCACATTCGGCAATTGCATGATCGCGGATTTCATGTTTATGCATTTGACCTCCGCGCCCATGGCACAAGTGGAGGAACTACATTTTCACCAGGACTTCCAGCCGTAGAAGATATGAAAGTAATCATCGACAGTTTACTTCGAAAAAAAGAAACCAAACACATCGTTTTATTTGGAATGGGAATTGGGGCGGCGATTGCGATGCAAACAGCAGTTTACGATGGACGATGCGATGGATTAATTTTACAGAGCCCATTCAATAATTTAACAACATACCTAAACCGTTATGCCTTTAAAAAATGGGGGCCTATGAAATATTTATGGTATCCTATTTTTGGAAAAAAAGTAAAGAAACTGCTCCAGTACCCCATAACAGAATTAGATTTAGCGAGAATAGCCAGTTTCAACACAACTCCTGCACTTTTTATAACAGCCGGACAAGACGACGAGATATTCACCTCCGAAACACTTGAAGTATATTCATCTTCGGCAGCCGAAAAAAAAGCCTTATTTTTGGTTCGTGAAGCCAATCACGATAATATAGCTATTTTAGGAGGAGAAAAGTATTACAACAAGATTGCAAATTTTATTCAGATAATACTTCCCAAACCATCTAAAAAAACTCGGTTTAAAAAGCTTGCGTTTAAATGATCACGAAAGAAACAATTGATAGAATTTTTGAAGCTATCCGCATAGAAGATGTGGTTGGTGAATTTGTGCAATTAAAAAAACGCGGCGTAAATTTTTTAGGACTCTGTCCATTTCATAACGAGAAAACTCCATCATTCAATTTAAATCCTGTTCGGAATATTTATAAATGTTTCGGTTGTGGAAAAGGCGGGAATGCGGTGAATTTCATTATGGAGTTAGAGCATTATTCATATCCGGAAGCATTAAAATTTTTAGCAGGAAAATATCAAATTGAAATTGAAGAAAGCGCACCCGACCCGAAAGAGTTAGAACTACGCGATGAGCGAGAGAGCTTGTATATTTTAAATACATATGCACAGAAATATTTTTCAGAAAATTTATTTGAAAACGAAGAAGGTAAATCGATTGGACTTTCCTACTTCCGAGAGCGCGGATTTACCGACGAAACAATAAGAAAATTTGAATTAGGATATAGCTTACAAGACTGGTCAGCTTTTTCTGAGAATTCAATAAAGAATGGTTATAAGTCGGAGTTTATTGTAAAGACCGGATTAGGTTATCCTCGACAAAAAGATAACGAAGCAAGTACAACAGAAAAATTGATTGATCGTTTCAGAGGCAGAGTAATGTTTCCTGTTCACAATTTAAGTGGACGGATCATCGCATTTGGCGGGAGAATATTAAAGAAAGATGAGAAGGCAGCTAAATATGTCAATTCACCGGAATCGGATATTTACTCAAAGAGTAAATCGCTGTACGGAATTTTCTATGCAAAAAAATCGATCGTACAAAAAGAAAATTGTTTTCTGGTAGAAGGTTATACCGATGTAATATCAATGCATCAAAGTGGAATTGAGAACGTAGTAGCTTCGTCGGGAACATCGCTTACAGTAGAGCAAATACGATTGATTGGACGCTACACAAAAAATGTAACTGTACTTTATGATGGCGATGCGGCAGGAATAAAAGCATCGATAAGAGGAATCGATCTTATTTTAGAAGAAGGCTTAAATGTAAAAGTAGTGTTGTTTCCTGATGGCGACGATCCTGATTCATACAGTAGAAAGCACGGAGGAGCAGCCACCGCAACGTTTATTCAGGAGAATGCAAAAGATTTTATTGTATTCAAAACAAGTTTACTTCTTGCTGACGTAGCAAATGATCCTGTAAGAAAAGCAGGGCTGATACGAGAAATAGTAGAATCGATTGCTAAAATTCCTGACCCAATTACACGCTCAGTTTATTTGAAACAGAGCAGTGCAATGATGGACATTGAAGAGCAAGTGTTGATTGGGGAGTTGAATAAAAGCAGAAAGCAACTGCTCAAAAAAGAGCACGCTCCATCAGACATAGAAGAGTTGCTTCCGGAAATTATTTTAGGAAGAGACAAACAACTTGATCCATTTACCACTGAAATACACGAGCGAAACATAGTTCGATTGCTTTTAAATTTTGGAGATCACGATCTACATTTCGATAATGAAATAGACGATGAAAAAGCGCAAGGAGGAAAACGAAATCAGGTAATAGCAGTAAAAGTTGCTCGATTTATTATCGATGAAATGATTACTGACGAACTTTCATTCTCTAATGCTACGTATCATTATTTTCTTACCGAATACACTCGTTTCATTCATGAACAATTGCAAATAGATTCCAACATTTTTATCCGTTCAGAAAATCCGGAAGTGAGTAAGACGTATGTTGAATTATTGAGTCTCCCCTATTTCATAAGTAAAAATTGGGAAGAGATGCACAAGATCAAAGTGCCAAACGAAGAATCAATATTGATGGACGCTGTTCAAAAAGCAGTAACACATTTGAAAACCAGAAAAGTGATGATGATGTTGGAAGAGAGTTCAAGGATGATTAAAGATGCGCATGAAAAAGGGCAAGATTTTATTCCACTTTTGGAAAAACATTTGAAACTAGAAGAGTTAAAAATTGAACTTAGCAAAGAATTAGGAATAGATATTTTAAGATAATAAACAAAAGTTTTTCAATCTGGTTTTTAAGAAAAAAAAAACGATTCAAGAATAAATTAATTTTCAATTTCATTTTATCATTTTAAAAATAACATGGGAATAACAATCTTCTTTTTTATTGCATTTATAATCTATTTTATCCCCTCCATCATTGGGTCGAAGCATAGGCAAGCGGGTGCAATATTTGTATTAAATTTTTTATTAGGCTGGACATTTGTAGGCTGGGTAATAGCGTTAGTATGGGCGCTGACAGACGATAAAAAAGTTTCAGCACCTAAAGAAGTGGAGAGTACGATTAACACAAGCAAAAGTCAATTTGTGGGAGTAGCCGACGAGTTAGAAAAACTAAAACAATTGAAAGACAAAGGCGTAATTAGTGAAGAAGAATATAAAATTCAGAAAGAAAAGATTTTGAATTTGTAGGTTGGATGATGGGGGGATTTTATTTAGAAAAACTAAATACACCACCAATTAATTAACAATCATTTTTCAATAATCATTATAAATTCTTCATGATTCCTGTGTGGCTGAATGAGCTCTCGCACAATCCATCGCACAACATTCACCAGAGCGGATTAAGTTCAGCGGTCGAGATTATTTTTCGGGGAGGTTTTAAATCCTATGGCTTGTCTTGGTTCTTGTGGTGGATTTAAAAGCTGCTTCAAAGCAATAAATATAAGTTGTATTTCCTCTTCTTGTTTATTGGTTTTCTCGTTTTGGTTAAGTATCATTTTTTCTAAAGCTTCCATCTTTAATAAAACATTATTGTTCATTAAAAGAACTTCACGAATGTGTGTAAAAATGCGTATGATTTGTATATTGACTTCTATAGCTGTTTCACTATTGATAACACTTGATAGCATTGCTACTCCTTGCTCAGTAAATACATTCGGTAATTTCCTTAGTCCCATCTTATCCATTTTGGTTGTCGCATTTTTCGACTTCCAATCTTCTAACTCTTGTTTGGACAACTGGAACATAAAATCAGCCGGGAAACGTTTTTCATTTCATTTTACTTGTTCGTTTAACCTTCGTGTTTCTATTCCATACATTTCAGCTAAATCTCTGTCTAGCATTACTTTTTTTCCTCGAATAAAATAAATTTAATTGATAACTGTTTCGGCTGTAATTTCTATTAAAGTATTCATTCAAATCCGATTTGATAGTTTATTTTTGTGAGCAAATTGGAAGTCGCACAATGCGATTTCCAATTTGCTTTTTTTGCTTTCGATATAGTGCAACTCTTGGTACTTGAAAATCGTTAATATATAATTTTTCTGTTTGTTAAAAATCCATATCAGTAATTGCGATTCATTGCACATTGGTTGGTATTGAGCGTCAACCTAAAATATGTAAACGCCTATTTTCCTAACAATTTATTAATTCATCGACCATGCATTGTTTGAGAATAGTTCAAGTGAAAAGATTATCAAATCATCAATTTTAAGTGTAAAGAAATTCATTTTGATTTGTCTTTTATGTTAATGAAGGATTCTTTCCATGTGAACTCTGTTTTAGAGAGGCAAAGAAAAAGAAAAGATATTTCTACTATAACTTTCGTTTCATTACAATGCTTTTAATAACCTGCATTTATTTATAAAAGGTGATGAGTGAATAAGCATAGATAAAAATTTATTTGGCTGAATGAGGTATGAAATATTAAGTATGAAGAATGAAGAATGAAGTATGAAGTATGAAGAATGAAGAATGAAGTATGAAGAATGAAGTATGAAAAACTAAATATGCCACCAATTAATAAATAATCATTTTTCATTAATCATTTTAAATTATTAATTCCTTTTCTGTGTGTGGCTGAATGAGCTCTCGGACAATCCATCGCACAACATTCAGCCGAGCGGAGTCTTGGTTCAAAATAGAAAAGAACAGAATATCTTTTAAAGGATTAACAACAGGAGAGAATACTGTGGATGATTCTCATTCAATGGTTGTGATCAATAAATTCAAGAAGTGGATAATGGAAATATATGATCTGGATAAAAGAAAATAATTTGTTTATATTGTGAACTTGAAATCTTTTAATCTTAAAATCAAGCCATCTTTATATGACAACACAACCAATAACACCACAACCAACACCAACTAAGCCAATAAGAGACTTATTTCATAATGATGATAAAAGTCCAGAAGTAATTTTTATAAATAAGTGGATAAAATCATTCAAAGAGTTTCTTCCTTTAATATCTGTCTTTATAATCTTTGTTTCATTTCTTCGGCTCCATGCATATTATTCATATTATAGAGTTGACATAATAAATTTCATTGACCTGAGTGAACTTATTGCTCCCATCATTAATGATATATTCACTTTCATTCTATGGGTTATTATTTCCGGAATAATATTTTTTGGATTTTCAAAAATAATAACAGGTTTTGCAAAATGGCTTGATCAAAAGAGAGAGAGAAAAGGATATCTTATCTCAAAAATAAAGTTGATTGAGAACATCTGTTATCCAATAATTGCACTTACTTTCACTTTCGGTTTACTTTTTTTAGCAGGCTTTCTTTTCATCAATGCAACAGAATTATTAAATATCAGGTTATTCAAGACTGTTGCAATGTGTCTATTTGGTTTGATGTTCATATTATCACTACTCGTTATTTTTATTAAGAGAGGAATTTATCAGCCATTCTTTTTAATTGGCTCTGCTTTCTTATCCTTTGGAGTTGGTTCAATCTATGATGGAAGAACAATTGCAGAAGAATACTATGACAAAAGGAATTTGCATTCTTCAATAGTTCAGTTTGACGGAGATTCAACCAATTATTGTTCTCAATCAAAATGGTTGATTGGACTGACAGATGATTATGCAATCTTCTGGAACGAATTGAATTTGAAGCCGGAGATTAGAAAGAGAGATGAGATAAATATTCTTACTCCTTCCATCCTTCCAATTAAATCAATGACTATTCTTGAGAACGAAAAGAAGAATCAAAACAGTATGTTCTTAATTAAAAACTGGACTAAATAATTACTCAAAAAAAAATAAATATGAAACAAGAAAATCCAGATGAACACGCAAGAGAATTAGGAATGGAATTCTACCAATATTGGGGGGATGCCATTTCAGAATTTGTTTGTGATTTTTGCAGAGAAAGAGCAGGAAAATATTTTCACTTCAGAGAAATTTTAGAATGGGGAGAAGAATTTAAAAATATTCATAGATCAATTTGTGGATGTTCAACGCAAGGTATTCCAATGCATGGACTTGGAGCAGTCAGTGTGTTCAGTATCACAAAAGAGGATTTTAAAAGGATCATTAATAAAGGTCTTTATAAAATGACAAAAACTGAAAAAGAATTTTTTGAATTATAATCATAAACAGTATGACTCCTGAAACAAGATCAATGATTTCTCTTTGCTTGAATTTCATTTTAATAATTGGAATGATTTATCTTGCATTTAGAAAAAAAGTAAACCAAATAAATTCCGGTGCCATTGATAACGCACACAAATCCTCCTCACTTTCTACTGAAAATCTTCAATCTGTTGATCAATGGAAAAAAATTCAATTGGATATATTTGAAAATAAAAGAGAGAAGGATCGAGAAGCAGATAAAATAATGATTGATCAATTGACTGAAATACTAAGGAAGACAAATGAATCAATGATCTTTATAACAGAAGGGCTTCTCAAACGTAGTGAAAGAGAAAGAGCCAATCATGAATATTGCAGTGAGTTTATTATGGAATTAGTATCAAAGCAATTGATATCAAGAGAGAAAGCTGATGAATATTATAAAGGCTATAGGGAATTAAATAAAGAAACATTTGAAAAGATTGATGACTTAATGGATAGATTTGAAGCTATGATGGTATTCAGCCAAGTGAAAAAAGAGAACAAAGAAAGAAGAGGATAAAATAAATCTCTCTGAATACTTGACTGGTCTCATTCAATCAAGCTTCCATCCTCATCGGAAATTATACATCGGTAAAGGCCATTTTCTAATTCAGAAATATTTCCGTTAAACGTATTTTGTTTAGGTGAAAGTTCATAGACTTTAAGAACTCGACCAACTTGATCCAATATTTGCAACTTAGAATTATTAAATTCATCAGCTACCATTTATCCATTCATTTTATTCATTGTTGGAAATTTATCATTTATCATTCATAACTCATCATTCATTCCTCACTCCCTCACAAACTTCCTCCTGCTCCGCGATTTCTTTGCGCGTAAGCCTTGTGCGTAAGGGGATTCCGCCTCACTCTGTACTTCCGGTTTGATCGATGAATGTATATCAGATGAGTAAAACAAATTATGTAGATTGATTACAGAAACTTTCACCGGCCATTTTAATCCTGCAGAATCTGCTGCGATGGACTTGCATAATAATCACAGCAAATTTTCATAAACCAAAGTTAAAAAACTTTCCGATGCTTCGACGATTTCCGATAGCTATCGGAACGTCGCGGCAGGAGTTGATTACTTCAAAACACTAACCCTCTTCCAAATCCCCAAACTGCCTTTTGAGCACACTTGCAAGAGATAACTTCCGTTTGGTAGTGACGAAAAATCGAGCGTCTCTGTATTTCCTTCGATAGATTGAGAAAATAGTTTTTTGCCTTCAAGTGAAAAGAGATTTATGATCGATGATTTAATTTCCGGATTAAGAACAATGGTAAACCTTCCTGAAGATGGATTCGGATAGACAGAAACATTTTTCGTTTCCACATTTTGAATGGCTGTAGGATCTTCAGCAATTGTTTCGGAGAAACAAAATATACATGAGCTTGCATCGCTTACGCAAATGGTATAGGTGCCGGCAGGTAAATTTGTGATGGCATTTCCATTTACGGCTCCTGCAGGTGGATCTACAGTGTAATTGTAGGGAGCAATTCCGAGCGGTTGAACATCTATTTCGCCATTCGAACAACCGATACATGTAGTTGCTAAAGCTGAATGTGTGGCTCCGCAGAGAGAGCTGTCGACGAATACATCGACAGATTCGCTGCACCGTGTAATATAAGTTTCGACGTGATGCAATCCGTAACAGACATTATGGAAAACGTAACCGCTGTCGGCAGGAAACCACAGACAATTAGTATCATCAACACAGACGTAGGCTTGATTTCCGGTAGGGAAGCTAACCGGTTCGATAACGAGCGAGCCATTACAAGAAGCAGCACCCGACGTTTGCATTGCACTTACCAGAGTGTGAGCAGGAGGAGCTGAAGGCGGAACAAAAATTGCACAATCGGTTCGACAACCTCTGCCATCGGTGATGTAAAATCGCGCCGTGTCGGTGCAAAGAGAATCGATCAAATAACTGCTACCGGTGATTTCTGCTGAGTCGCCGGAGGAGAACGTAACATAATAAGGGTAGTCGACACTGAATGGGGTAATCGAGATGGAAACGCCGCCGTCGCATTTACCTGGGCAACTTTCGCGAATTTCACTTAAGCTATAAAATGTTATCATGTAAGAAATGATCGGCGATCTCATGGAGCAACCGTTGCTATCGAGGCAAGTAACAAAAAAGTAATTGCCGTAATTCATTGGTAAGATCAGACTGTCAACACCAAAAGTTCCGGTCACACTACCTGTTGTATAGGAAGAGTCAACCGTAGAATACCATTGAAAATTACTACCTCCCGGCATGAATGCTTTTAACACATTGCCGCAACCGGATTGGTAAATCTGAGGATGAACAGAGTTGTGTAAGGAAGTGATCACAGCAGTATCGGCAAAAGTACATCCGAAATTACGCTGCATTGATAAGATGTATAGGCCGTTTGTGTCAACCAGAATGGAATTATTTGTGCCATATATGAAATCATTTTCACTCGACCAGTTTCCTGAGAAATTTGATGATGTTAGTTCGATGCTTTGGCAGTGACTAATTGTATCGATGTAGTTAATGAGAATGCTGTCTTTAGTGAATTGATCATTTACTAAAGTAATATACTTAGTGAAATTATTGCCAAGTGAGTCGGTTACAACGAGTGTGTAGTCAATGTCATTATTGTAATTGACGTAAGGAACAGGAACCGTATCGCTGCTTAATCCGGTAGAAGGAGTCCATTGATAGTGACTGTAACGTTTGAATGGGTTGTAATAAACCGGCATTGGAAAGCTATCGATACTGCAGAAATGAATATCCTGCATCATTTCAAAATCATTTCTATTTGCGGAGAAGTAGCAGTAATCGGAAGTATAGGTGGTAACATCTCCGGAACAATTCGATGTGTAAGCCTTCACCTTTAAAATAGTGTCATTCGATTCGTAATAATAATAGCTATGTGATGTACATCCTGAGTTAATATAGTAGGATGTTATACAGGTGTGATTCAGACTATCATAAACATTGTAGCTGCCGGCGGTAAACGGTGCTGAGTAGTCTCCCACGGAAGTAACGCCACCAACAATTAGTGGCCGACCGTGTGAATCGAATGTATAGACATAACGATTTCCGGGCAGCCACGATGTTGTTGTATTATCCCATGTGTATTCGTATCGGGCCGTATCCTGATCCAATTGATCGCGCATATAGATTTTTAAAAAACGATTTGCCCTAATTCCTGTAAAAGGATTAAAATCGTACGTCGTGTCGGTGTGTGTCGTACCATTCGGATCATAAAAAGTACTGACGCAATTTCGAGGAACTCCAAAACCGGAATAATAATTATTGAACACACTCAAAATTTGTCGGGAGTTTGCATCATAGGTGTAGAATGTTTTCCCGTAGATAACTAAACTGTTATTTTGATAAACGGAATCGCAGGAAGATATAAGAAGCCCGTTGGAATATTCTTTTACCCTATGTTGTCCCCGGTGATTTTCACGATATTCAATCAGTTCATTGCTCGCATTGTAAAAATAGTAGTAAGAGATATCAGGTATCCATGTAGAATCTGACAGAGTTTCATCAAACTGACTTTCTAATTTCGCCTGAGAATTGTAATTTAAACGTGAACGATGATAAATTTTCCAATCGCCATTCACCCAAGAGTTATCCGAAGTGGAGACATGTAATCCATTATAGAATGAATCGGCCTGACAAGTTTGCATTGTCTCATACGAATATGTTCCGCCCGTATGGTAATACGTCACCTGAATCGAATCCGGAGTTTGGGCAGAGATTTTGGTGATGCAGAGGAAAAGAAAAAAAGATAAGATGTAGATGTTTTTCATTTGGGAAGAGGTTAGAAAGGTACCAATGGTAAACAAAGATAGAAAAAAATTGGAGCGGGCTTCGACACACGCAATCTCCTCCTCTTACATCAAAAATCATTTTATCACCTTCGTACTTCCAACAATTCTTCCCAAATAATCAACCGCTGTTACCAGATAAACCCCGGACGGGATTGATTGAGTATTGATCCTATTTTCGATTGGTATGAGAACAAACGTGCGTGACAACACATCGGTCATTCGGATTTCTCTTATATTTTCCTGCTGCGATGGACTTGCATAATAATTACAGCAAATTTTCATAAACCAAAGTTAAAAAATTTTCCGATAGCTATCGGAACGTCAAAGATGTCTGCGGTTTTAATTTATTGGCTTATGGGTTTGAAGGAAGTCCATTGCAGAGGAGTTTCAATTCCCGGCGGAATCTCGCTGCTGTTTGCGTTAGGAGATTGCGAAAGTATTGACGCTAAAGATTCCTCCCCGCTGGTGGTTTAGTTGCATCTTTAAGTGCAAATGCAAAGCCGAACCCAAAAAGCAGTGTTATTAAACCTGCGAAATATGGTATAAAATCAGTCATGTTTTGCGTTTTTAATTAGCTTCAAGTAAATTCCAAATGCTAAAATTGAAGGAACCCATAATCCTATAAAGGTTCCGTCTGCCTTTTCACCTTGAAAATAGAGGATTTCAGAAAATATCAATGATAATAGAGCGGCGACAAATAATAGTTTGTCTGCTATTGTAAAGTTTTTAAGCATGATTTTATATTTGAGAACAATACTTAAGAAACAATTCTCTTGGCAGAAAGTTTTGATTTGCCTATTTTAAATTTAAAAAGTATTAACGCCTTTTCAATCTTCACTCGGGTGAATGCTAAATCACAAAGCTGAATCTTCGACTGCCAGGCAGAATCTTTGAACGCAGGCCTTGTGTTCAATGCTACAAGGCGAAGTATCATCCTTTATTAGTAATAGTCGAAAAGATGCGGCACTGCTAAGAAAATCGTAAGCTATTCCCAACTGAAGTTTCATTTTCTCAAAATAAAGAATCAAAAAAAGAGGCTAAACAAAAATCGTTCAGCCTCTTTTAATTTTATCATTTTTATTTGCTCGAAAACAAAATCAAATTACTATTTACTTTTTGATGTCATCATTTTCAACGAAGCAACTTCTAGTTCGGTTAAAAATCTCCATCGTCCTCGTGGTAAATCTTTTTTAGTAAGTCCTGCAAATACTACGCGATCTAACTTTTTAACTTCATAGGTTAAGGACTCAAAAATACGACGTACAATTCTATTCTTTCCGGAATGAAGTTCTACTCCTATTACATTTTTTTCTTCACCCGATCCTGCATAAACAATATCGTCTACTTTTATTGCTCCGTCTTCTAATTTTAAACCGTCAGAAATCTCTTTCAAATCTGTACTCTTAAGTGAACGATCTAATTCAACCTGATAAATTTTTTGAACTTGAAAAGACGGATGCGTTAACTTTCTAGCCAAATCGCCATCGTTTGTAAATAACAATACTCCTGTCGTGTTTCTATCTAAACGACCTACCGGATAAATTCTTTCTTTACATGCTTTTGAAATAAGACCCATTACTGTTTTGCGATCTTCAGGATCGTCGGTAGTAGTAATAAAATCTTTTGGCTTATTCAAGAGAACATAAACCATGCTCTCGCTCTTTAAAGTTGACTTATTATATTTTACTTCATCACCACGCTGAACTTTGTAGCCCATTTCGGTAATAACTTTACCGTTCACAGAAATAACTCCGGCGCTAATCATATCATCGGCTTCGCGGCGAGAACAAATTCCTGCATTCGCAATGTATTTGTTGAGGCGCGTAGAACCATCATCGACCGCTCTCGAACGAGAGGACGACGATTTTTTCTTATCACCATAAAACTCATGCGTCTCTTTACGATTCCATTTCTTCGGAGCAAAAGATCCTTCGCCTTCTGTTTTTCTTCCTTTATAAGTTGAACGTCGCTCTGTAAATGAACTAGTACGTTCACTTCTTTCAGGCGATGATCCTCCTTCTTTTTCATTCTCTCCATCACGATTGTATGCACGCTTTGGTCGGTCTTCACTTCCTTCACGATT
>JAYTOX010000052.1:0-41627 GCA_043747595.1 Bacteroidota bacterium
GCATTAGCAAGTGCAGGAGCGTCATTTATTCCGTCGCCAAACATCGCAACTTTCCCCGATTTCATGAGTTGCGTAACTAGCAATGCTTTCTCGCTTGGAAGTTTTTCGTAGTGCACTTCTTTAATTCCACAGTAAGCAGCAACTTCAAAGCATCGTTCTTTTCTGTCGCCACTTACAAGTAGTGTTCGTATTCCTTTGGCATTCAATTTTTCAATTAGCAATTTTGCATCCTGTTTCACTTCGTCGCTGATGTCGACACTTGCAAGTAATTTGTTGTTTTTTAAAACGTAAATAGTATGTCCAAGATCGCTGTAAAAATGTTTTACCATTTGAAAAGATCCAACGCTATAAATATTGCCGTCTTTGTCGGTTGCATTAATTCCAATTCCTTTGTCTTCTTTAATTGTTTCCCACTTGAGTTGCTGATTGGAAAAAGAATTTAGTTCTTTAACAATCGACTTTGCAATAGGGTGGGAGGAATGAACTTCAACGCTGTAGAGGATTTTTTTTATTTCCTCTTCGTTCGTTACTTCATCGATAATGTTAATATGATTTATTTTAAAATTTCCTGTTGTAAGTGTCCCTGTTTTATCGAATATTATTGTTTTAACTTTCGCCAACTCTTCCAGTGTAGATCCACCTTTAATTAGAATACCGTTTTTTGCCGCTCTTCCAATTCCAACAATTACTGCTGTTGGAGTTGCAAGTCCCATTGCACAGGGACAAGAAATTACCAATACAGCAATGCTACTCAGAAAAGCTTGTGACAAACCAATTTTAAAAATCCAGAAGGAAAGAATAAATGTAACTGCGGAAATGATCAAAACTACCGGTACAAAAATAGCACTAATCTTATCGCCCAATTTTTGAATATTAGGTTTGTTGTTTTGGGCAATTTTTACCAACGAAATAATTTTTGCCAATGTGCTATCGACTTTTGTATGCGTAACTTTTACTCTTCCTGATCCATCTAAGATCAAAGTTCCGCCGGTGATTTTAGCATTGCTTGTTTTTAAAACAGGAACGCTCTCGCCGGTAATCATCGATTCGTCAATCAGAAATGTTCCTTCTACAATTAAAGCATCGAGTGGCACGCGATCGCCGTTATTGATTTGTAAAAGATCCCCGATCAGGATGTCTTCAGATTTGCAATTTTCAATCCGCTCATTGTTGCCAGATTGAATTATCTTCTTCGCCATATCGGGTTGAAGTGCGCTCAAATCTTTTATAGCCGTTGTGGTTTGTTTTATAGAACGTTGTTCAATAAGATTACCCATTAATACAAGAGTCACAATTGTAGCGCCTGTTTCGAAGAATAAAAAATTATGCACCTGATCTGATCTCAAAATCATACCGGCAACACTATATACAAATGCCGCCGTCGATCCAATTACAACTAAAACATCCATGTTTGGTACGCCGGATTTAATTGAATAGTATCCGCTTTTACCAAAGTGAGTTAAGCCAATATACAATGGTGGCAACGCCAATATAAGTTGAAAGGTAGGGGAATGAAGCAGCTCGAATGGCAAAAACATATGAGCTAAAAGTGGCAGGGTAAAGACGAGAGAAATTACAAATTCCAAAAGTGTTTTTTTGTACGTATTTGAGTTACCTCCTGAACGTTCAGTTTCAGTCGACTTAACGTCCGATCTCTCTACAACGAGATAACCAAGTTTAGAAATAGCTGTGACAGCTTGATCAATGGCGGGTTTCTCGACAGTTTCGAAAACGACTTCTCCTGTGGCAAAGTTTACATTCACATCATTTAATCCGGATTTCTCCAGTGAACGTGTAATAGAAAGCGCACAATTCGCACAATCCATTCCTTCTACATTCAGTAATATTTTATTGTCGGTCATTAGGGTCAACTAGATGTGTAAAAGTACTCAAAATAAAAAAAGAGCAGAGGAGCTTAGTCATAAAAAAACCTACAAGAAAAGCTTGTAGGTTAATGGGGTGAAAGACGGGGCTCGAACCCGCGACCTCTAGATCCACAATCTAGCGCTCTAACCGACTGAGCTACAATCACCATTTAAATTCCTTTCGGGAATGGGCGGCAAAAGTACCGATTTATTTAACCTTTACAAGTTGAATAATGAAATTGAATCGGACTTTTTTCCGATAAACATGAAAATGAAGGCATTGGATAAAAAAGAAATTCGATTTACTTATCGCCGTCTTTACGATAGTCCTCAAATTTTTTCGTCTTGTAAATATCACTTGCAAAATATTTCAAGATTGGCATTAATTGTTCCGAAGTATTAAATCCGGGAACAGCCGTGATGGGATTCATTTGCTCATCGAAATAGACGGAAGTAGGGTAACCCATCTGACCATTCAATAAATAAGCAGCTATTTCATTGGCTTTGTATTCCGGTTTAAATGCATATTTTTTATCCTTGAAAACAATTGTATCGTGCGTCTCAGCATCGAACTTCACCGGATAAAAATTTTCGTTCATGTAACTGATAATAGCCGGATCTTTGAATGTAGAAGCATCCATCTTTTTACACCATCCGCACCATCCTGTATAAATATCCATATATATTTTCTTCGGTTGTGCTTTGCTCTTTGCCAGTGCTTCAGGAAAACTCATCCACTGAATTCCGCCTTCCTCATTTTTATGCGACTGAGCATTTACCGAAATAGAAAAAAGAAAGCACAAGCCGAGTACAAGTATTTTGTTGAATTTCATTGATAGTTTAATTTGAAATGTTTCCACAAGATATAAAAAAAGAGACGGCCATTTTAAAGCCGTCTCTCTAATTAACTTTTTTTATGATTTTTATTAATTAACGCCATGCATCATTTTCAAAAGCTTGCGATATAATCCCAGTAAAATGAGAGATGCAGCACCACTTAACACAATGAATACACAGAAGAAAACAAATAAATTTGAAATTTCTATTCCCAAAAAACTAGGTATAGCAGCACCGGCTTCAGCAGGCGATTCACCGGCTCCGGGAGGAATCAACGCACTTAAGGTTCCGGCAAATTTGTTTGCTACTGCGTTTGCGAGAAACCAAGTACCCATCATCAACGATGAAAGGCGAAGAGGAGCAAGCTTGCTCACCATACTTAATCCAATCGGCGATAAACACAATTCACCCATTGTATGAACAATGTATAAAGCAAACAACCAGAACATAGCAATCTTTGTGGAAGGATCAATTCCGTGAACTGCATAAGCAATAATTACAAATCCTAAAGAAACTAATCCGAGTCCCATGGCCATCTTTAAAGGCGATGATGGCTCCATATTTACTTTCGCTAATTTGCCCCATAGCATAGTAAAGAATGGTGCAAGAATAATGATTGCTAATGGGTTGATCGATTGAAACCAAGGTGAAGGGAATTCACTTAAATGAAGGTCGTTTATTTTCCCGACAAATGCCAAAGCAATGGCTGCAATTACACCCAATCCTTGTACACTTAATATTGTTTTTTTCGACCATTCGAAGAACCATCCGAATGCTTTTCCTAAAAAGAAAACCAACGCTGCCAGTCCACCGGCAATAATAAATTTACTAATGTGAATGTCAATTGCTCTGTCAACTTGTTGATCGGCAAACAATGTTAGCGACGCTCCTGCTTGTTCAAAACATGCCCAGAAGAAAATCACAAAGAAAGCAAGAATAAAAATTACGATGATTCGCTCTCGTTCATCTTTTGTCAACGATTTATCGGTAAGGATAATAACCGGCATAAGAATCAACGACGCATAAATAAGGTAAGCTACTAAGTCAATTCCTGCAATCGTATGTGCTAATGAATTTGGGTCTGCCATTGCAGCGGCTCCGAAAATTCCACCAACAATACTTTGAAAATTTAATAGGCAAAAGATAAAAGCGATAGATCCGAAAATAGTTGCATACGTTTTCATGTCGACTTTAGCTACCGGCATTCCTAATGCTTTGCCTGTGTGGTCAACCAAATGTTTATTTTTTAGAAGTTCAAATGAAATTAAACTCACCACCATTCCGATGGCTGCAGCAAGAAATCCGTATTTGTATTCAGAGAATCCACCGCAAACTAATGGTGAAAAGAAAGCTCCCATATTAATTCCCATATAAAATATGGTGAACGCCCCATCAATTCGAGAATCATTTTTTGGATACAATTGCCCAACCATTGTAGAAATATTTGGTTTGAAAAAACCATTTCCTATGATCAGAAGAGTTAAACCCATCCACATAAAAGTTACCGATGAACCATTTGAACCACCGGCACCTAATGCATTTCCGCTCATGTATAACAGAAATTGGCCGAGAGCCATCATTACACCACCAATTAAAATACTTCTTCTATTGCCCCAAAACTTGTCGCACAAATAACCTCCAAGAAGAGGAGTTAGATAAACAAGGCCGGTAAAACTTCCATAAATATTTGACGCAAGTGCTTTATCAAATAGCAACGCTTTAGTCATGTACAGAATGAAGATGGCCCGCATTCCATAATAACTAAATCGTTCCCACATTTCTGTGAAAAATAAAAGGTACAATCCACGAGGATGCCCGGAGTTAGTAGATGGTGTATTCATAGATCTTTTGGCTAGTTATAGCACGCAATGTAGTATTTTTCTCTAAAAAAGAAAATTATAGAACTAGCCTTCCGGAAAAAAGACCGCAAAGCGAGTTGGATGCTTTTAATTAATTCCAAGCGTAAGCGGAATCCTGTTTTACTATCGTAATTCGAGAGTCGTGGTTCGAGAGTCGTGGTTTGGTCTGGGGGAGATTGCTCAATTAACTGTGTCATCTTTTACTTTTACTTTTATTTTTTATTTTTTACTTTCCATTTTTGACTTTTGACTTTTGACTTTTTACTTCTTACTTTTGACTTAACCGTCGCCCTTTTCCCTACTTCACCACCTTCCTACTCACCACTTGCGTTTTCGTAGTGAGTTGGAGGTAATAAATGCCTGCGGAAAAATTGTGGAAGTCTATTTGCAAGTACTCACCGTTGTTGATTGCGGTAAAGGGCAGGTCTTGCACCTGACCGAGTGAGTTTACCAGTGCAATGCTTTGTACCGGTTCTCTTAAGGAGTGGGTAATAAATAATTGATCGCGTACCGGATTGGGGAAAACAGAAAATGCCGCTACCGATGGTTGGATAGATGCGATGCCGGTAGAGAGTGTGTCGCAGAGCGAATTTGCAACAGCACCTAAAAAATAGTTGGGATAGTTGGGCATGGTAAAAGCATCCCATCTAGGCAACGGCAAGCCACGCTGCACAAAATTACACGCCAGGCCGGCACTATCAGGTTCGTTAATGACGTGGAAGTATTTAGAACCATTACCACAGTTGATATAAATTTTTCCATCGGGAGCCAATGCAGCCAAATAAAAATTTTGATAAAAACCTTGTTCTCGGTAATTATCATATACGCCTATAGTCGTTTTAGAATTGATTATAGGTGTAGCTAAGAGATCGAATTGATAAATATAGGATAAGCTGGAAATGTACAAGTACCTACCTGAAGGAGAAAAGGCAGCACCTCCAATAACGGCAGAATCGTTGATGTTGATGTGAACAAAATGGGAGAACGTTCCGGTGCACCGGTCGAAATCGAAAATATCTAAATCGTTGTAAGGCTCATAATAAGCAAACTTATCGCCTTGTGGTGAAAACAAGGCTTGGCCTGGCCATAGGCGACGTACGTTAAACAAATCGTGACGAATAGGTGCCGAGATGCCTTGTGGGGTAATCAGAAAGGTAAAGGCTTTTGAGGTATTGTACTCATGTACAAAGAGCCACCAATCGCGCCCGTTAGCGTGTTTGGTAGCGGTGATGTTTCCTCCTAAACTATCTTGCAGGAGCACCGTATTTTTTTGTACCACTGCCCCAAGTCCTCCATCTAGGCGCATGTCAATCACGGAGTAATAGAGATATAACGTAACATTGGTTCTATGGTCATCGTCATCAGTTACGTGAAAAAGGTAATACTTGGTGGAATCGCCGGGAAAAGGGATTACTAAATTCCCTTGCGGAATGGCAAGTCCATGAATCGCCATTGAAGTGGTATAGGCGCTAGGATTTAATCCCAAACCGTTTTGCATGGTATCGTCTAATGCATTGGCTACATAAATGCCATTGGAATAAAATAAGAGATTTCCATTTGCATCGCATATACTCCCCACAGTACAATCTATGTTCATAGAGCGTTGCTTAAGAACAATGTTCGCAGCTCCGGAACCAAAGTCAATGTCCATTCCACCATAGTTAGCCGAACAACACGAATACCCCATAGGCCAAAGATTTGAAATGCCTTGGCCAAAGCAACCATTTGAAACTATCAAGAATAAAAAAAATAGTTTTCTCATTTTTTTATTTAGTCAGTATAAGTTTGTTGTTCAATAGTACGCCGTCGTTCGAATAAATTCGCACTAAATAAAGTCCGTTTTGAAAAGTACTAATGTCCAAAGTAGTGCTGGTTGAAAGATGTTCTATTTTTTTTGTCAATAAAACTCGTCCGGTTGCATCAGAGAAAAGCAGTGTTGCATCGGTCGGCACCGAATAGGAGAGCATCACTGTTCCTGTGGTAGGATTAGGGAAAAGAGCACAATAAGAAGTTTCCGTTTCTCTTTTTTTATACACTACTCCATATTGAATACAGGTGGCAGCGTCATCGTAAAAAATAGTAGGATCTATTTCTTTGTACAATGCTCGCGCCTTAAATACGGCAGCCCCTCCTGTTAAGGGACATTGTGTAGCAATGCCATACAATGTATTTTCAAAATTATTTAATATATCATCGTCCGAATTTGCATACACTGCTGCTTCAATACCGTTTACTTGTTGCTCGTTGAGTTCATAGAGCTCGGTTCCCTGAATGGAGTCGGTTAACTGGCCTATCAAATCTGTTTTAGTTTCTAGCGAGCTTCTTAGCTGGGCAATGTAAAAATCGTTGAGTAGTATCCGTTGATCCAGAGTCAGAGACACTTGATCGATCACTAACAAGAGGCTATCCAACTCCTTTGGGGTTCTTTCAACGTTATCTAATTCTTTGAACAATCCTTTCAAGATTTGCGATTTTTCATAAATGTCAATCGCATTGTTTTGAAGATTAGCTACCACCGAAGATTGATTGGCTAATAAGTTTTCTTTCTCTACATTCAACTGTGCAATGTAATGAATTGCAGTGGCCGCATTGGCAATGTAGAAGTCGGCCAAATCTGAGCTTTCATCCAAGAATTCAGGATGCTCAATTAACTGCTGATACACCTTTACCTTAGCTTGCCAGTTGAGCTCCTGCTGAAATTCAATGGTTTTAATGGAGTCATCTGACAATTTCAACAGGTAAGCAATGGAACCATTCGTTGATTGCCCATAGTGATTGCAGTCGGCTGTATCAATAACCGGGTCTACCTGTCCATCACCAACGAACCACACCAACGGAAACCAATTTGCCGGCATACTATTCCCACCGCCTTTGACCCAGTATTGATGTCTAGCGGCGTCCACCGAATCTAAATTCACTGCTCCATAGCCAGGGTAATTGGTCGCGTTTAGCCACTGATTGCCGGTGTGAAACTGCTCATTTACCACTGCGCTGCCGTGGTAGCGTAAACCATTGTAATGAAAACCGAAAAAATTCTTTTCTAGTCGTGTTTCGTTTACTCCATCGGTGCAAATTCCAATTACATCGATGCCTTGCGAGGTATGGTTCAACACATTTTGGCTCAATACATTTCCCTCACTGGATTCATACCGAATGGCGGCTTCATCGGTATTGCCGGATTGATTTGAACCTGTGCCTCCAATGGAATTGCAGGAAACCACCAACTGGCGGCTACTTTGCACCACAATGCCTGTTTTTTCATACGGGGAAGAAATCTGGTGGTTAAGTGTAATAAAATTTTCTAGCACCTCAATGTTCGATGAATTGTTTAGTTGAATGCCCGCAGCGCCATTGGTAAAAAGTTGAACATCGTTATTGGCCACTAGGCTGTTTACTCCAAATTGAGAATAATTATTCGACTCCAAATCGATTCCGATCGCTCTTGCTGCCGGTCCTCTATTTTGGAAAGCTCTCATTCCACAGAGCACCTGATTGTCGGTTACGACAATGGATTTCGGATATAAATTACTGAGAAGCGAAATGCCGGTCAGATTGCAATCAAGGTGGTTGGTTGAAATAATCACCGTTACCAAATTAGTACGTGCCGATTCAATGCATACATCTACATTTTTCATGGCTGTATTCATGGCTGTTAAATTCATGCCTTTGGTTTTGATTCCAGAATAACAATTTTCAAAATCGGGAAGTAAGATGTCGTTCAACCCATAATAACTAAGAGAATAGCCTGTAAATCCTCCTTTAGCGTAGATGGCAGTACCCGATAAATTTTGAGCCTGAGGATAGGAATCGAAATTTAAAATGTTTTTGAACTTACAATTTCTGATGCTTATGTTGGTTCGATTGGCTACAATCCCCATGTTTAAATTCTGAAACAAATTCGCTGTATCAGGTTCAATGCTTACAGTTAAAATGTTACTCAAATTAATTCCTGCATAAGGATGACTTTGTGGAAGTGGGTTTTGACCAATGTACTTGGGTGATAAGACATGCGTATAGCCAAATTGAGTACTTGAAATAGTTAAACCTACATTCATCGAATTACTATTTGGGGAAACTGCATTGATGCTAATGTAATTATTATAAAACCAACATCCAACACTTTTTAAGAAGGCATGTGAACTTAAATTTACTCCGTAAAGAGCGTCTTCAAGCGTTGTTCCTTTCATGTCTATTTTAGCATTTCTAAGCGCATTAATGCCTTGCCACATCGTACTACAACCTACCATGCGCGAATCAAAGAGCGTTAAGTGGACTCCCTGCTGAACGTCAATGATTGCACCAGGTGCCATAATCATATTGGTGCAGCTGATAAATGAAAAATCAGAATCAACGGTAAAAGTACCAACTATTAATATTTTTTTTAGGGTAGAAATGGTATTCACCAAATACTGTTGAATGTACGCACTAGAAGATGTATTGTTCAGCAGTAGATCTCCATTCGACAAATTAAAGCCGGTAGGAATGCAACATTGACCAAGTATAGGATTTACTGTAATAGAGGCAGATGCTGTGTTTCCACTAGCGTCGCTAGCAGTTACGGTATAAGTAGTTGGAACACTTGGAGAACTCGGATGAATCGTATTACCACTTCCTATCACTTGACCGGCAATCGCCCACGAATAAGCAAGTCCGGCGGAATTGCCAATGATCGTAGAGCTAAGGGTGATCGTATCGCCCGGACATTGCACCGTATTTTGAGAAGCTAAAACTCTGAAACAATGAGCGACTCCTTGTACGCAAGAATAACTGCCAATGACCAATGGACTTACTGCCGCAGGTATGAGATTGCCACATAAATTCACGTATGAATAATTGACAGAAAAGGGAGAGGTGTTTGTCGGCGACATTAAAAGGTAAACGACTTTTAATTTAAGCGTATCACCAAGGGCAAGTACATTACCTACTAAATGCGGGATTATTTCATAATGGGTACTATTGGGAACATGAACAAGAGAATCCGTCGTGATTGTACTATTACCGTTGTGGTAAAGTGTAATCTGCCTAGAAATAATTTGCAAATTTGGATTGAGTACATCCACCTTATAATGGAACGAATAAATGTTTGATCCAAAAACGGTGCTCAGCACATTTATTGAATCGACAACACACGTTACATCATTTACATTCTGATCAATATGGGGAACAACAAGTGGTTGAAGTATTTGCAAATTGAAGTAACCGGAATCGAGCTGGCAGAGTGTACGGTTTTGAATATCTTGAGCAGTTGGATAATCAAAACAATCAAACCCAATATAAAAGGGTATAGCCGCCAAATTACAGTTGTTGATATTCATTGAAATGATAAAAGTAGAATCAAAATTTTGCCGCTGAGGATTCCCGATTTTGAAAAGCACAATATGTTTTCCATTGGGTAAAAGAAGATGGTTGGCTGTAAAATTTTGAATACTTACCCCAGAATAAATGTTTGTATCGGCCAAATAAATAAACAAGTTTCTTGTGGGTCTAGCATTTCCATTGCTATTATAAACATGCAAGGTCCATTGATTTCTATTTTGAATGGCTGAGACCAAGAGTGCCGGATCAATATGGAAGTCCGTAACAAAGTTAGAAGAGATGCCATAATTTATAGGGTCAACTTTGCTATACATCTTTAGAGAAGAAGCAGCACACGTTGCTATGTCTAAGGATGTATTGACAGTGGAGGAATCGATGGCAAGCGAATTGGCAAGACCGCAGTGTGTATAGGTAAAGGGAAAACTAAAGGTTTGTTTTAAATATTCATCGCTCGAATAAAAAAGTGAAGAGAGCTGAGAAAATGGGCTTCCGCACGTTGGACTGAATGATTGATTGACCAGGAGCTGTTGATTGGCTAAAGTATAATTAACATTTAATGTATCGTCAAAATTAACTGTTGAAAAAGTAGTTGATTTATGAAGGCTGGGAATATTACAAGCAGAAGTATAATAAGTCCTTACGTAAGAAACTGCGCTATCATTGTTGTAGAAATGGTAATTCGCAATCGTACCCGGTAAATGGATATAAATTGGTAAAAATTTGGGGATAGGTCGAAATTCATTTTTAAATGGATTTATTTTCTCTCCACCAATGGAGGCTTCATAATCAATTAGAAAACGAAGTTTGCAAGGTTGCCCAGCTATTTGATTAATGGAAGAAACTGATTTGGAGTAGAGCGAGTAAAAATAATGCATAGCAGATCGCTGCTCGCACATGTACACTCTATTGTGTGGTAAGAGAACACCTGTGTCTTGCTGAGCTAAAGGATAATTAATATTATGATGAGTATAGGCATCATAGATTTGCAAAGCATCAAGGTCCACATCACACATGTAAGCATTTAAACTCACCTTACTATTAAATTGGTTGTCGATCAGTAATTTTGAATCTGGGTTCGGTTGATAATTTTTACATACATGCAAACTCACTTGTAATGTTATGGTATCTCCACCAGCAAAATTGAATGGAGGTATGTTGAGAATAGTAGTGAGTACAGGAATGCTTAGATTATAAAATAATATGTCGAACTTTCCACTATTCCATACTGAGTCACGCACATCTTTCACAATTAAATTCCAGAAGGGACTATTTTGATTGATTGATATTGATCTATTGTATGCTGTAATGGTCAATGCTATAGGGTGAACATCAAATTGGTCAGAATTTGATTTTTCAATTTTTTGTTCAACAAATAAATAGTTAAGATTAATATTATTTGCTACCAAATCAGAGAATCGAACTCTATCTCCATCATCTATTTTTATTTTTATCATAGAGGAGAGTGTATCTCCTACCATTGAATGGTTAAGGTCTAAGTCGCCTCGGTGTGCGGCAACATAAGGAGTGGTTATTCTGCCCAATCCATCTATCAATCCATCGTTATTGGAATCAATGTACCCGAAATTTTTTCTTTCCAAAATATTATCATCGGAAGTGAATACAGTGGTTCCGGGTTTTTTACATCCTGGACAATGAATTTCTGAGCTTCCCAATACACTGCTCATAGGGATAAAGCATTGATCGTAACCGGCAATTAAAGTTTCAATCACATAATTTGGATTGTTATTGAGATTGTCATAGCAACAACAACCAATCATATTGAAAAAGAAATCACCGGTATTCAACGCATCGTACATTTCTCCTAAATGTTTTCGGGTAGGATTTGTAAATGGAAAATTTAAATCATTAAATGTAATTGTATAAATGTTAGCTAGAGGGCAGGAATCAGGATGATTGCTCGTAATTGTTGAAACATTCCAATGTTTTCCAGCGAATGTCATATAAAAATTCGCTAAATTACTATCTAACCGTAAACCAGGTTCTGTTTTTATTCGATACCGAAGTGACATTCCACTTACAACAACAGTATCACTGCCATCAAACTCTTTGGTGAATAAATTCGATTCCATCCAACGGTATAAGCCGGCTTTGTTTTGGTTGAATTGATAATTATTTAAACTCAAACGACTGGGAGAGGAACATGTATCTATGAGATGAGGTAACGGATTGAAAGAAATAGTAAGTGGAGTATAGTCTTGTTTAAGATACAATTGATCGGCCTCTGTAACTGCTGTTTCATTGAAGGAAAAACGATTTCCATATACTTCATACAAGTTTTGATTAGCGGTAATCGAAGTCGGTGCCGCTTGACTGCATCCAACTTTCCCACTTGCACCAATACTCCATGTATTTAATGATTTAGAATGTTCAAATAAATTTAATGATATAGGGGAACTAAGCGTATCGTTTGATGGGCAACAATACACTAATGGAACACTTACGATAATTGAATCACCAGGCATCAAATGGTCATAGCCAAATTCAAATTTTTTTATTGCGTTAGGATACAAGTGCTTTACGCAATAGGGTTTTGCACCTGCCGTATCATATAAAACACTTGAGGAATGAAAATTTCGTAAATCTGCAAAAGAAGGAGTAATATGAATATCAGAAGAATTCGTAACGAAATACATATTAGACATTATTGCATCTTCTAGGGTTACTGATATATTTTGGGAAACATCAAGTCCTCTGTTAGCAATAACGAAAATGTAATTTTGTATTTGCTGTGAAGAGAAAAGTGTGTCCCAATAACAGTCATGGGAATTAAAGTGTAAGGTAGAAGTTGGGACAGGAGTCATTCTATTTATACTTAAAAGTGGTCGTAGCGGCCCACGAGTTAATTTCGTTTGAGTTAGAATGTTTTTACACAAGTCGGCACAGCCCCAAGTTAGATTCGAATAAAATATTTTTTGCGCATCAGAACAGACATCAAACAGACAGGAGTCAACTAAATGGATTGTTTCTCGAATTGTTAATACATCACCTCTTTGGATACGAATGGTCGTATTGACCGTTGTTTTAATCGAAGAGTCCGTTGACACAGTTGGAATACTGTCGAAACTTCCTGAATTAATTGTGTATTCAATTTTAAGTAATTTAAAACTCGAACAAAGTAATGTGTCTGAAAAATTGAAATTTAAATCCATTGAATCAACGCCGTTACCACCTAAATTTTTGTAAGTCAGAGTGCGTTCAACATTTTTAGTTGGTGTCCAAAAACTAAAATAATTTACATCGAAATTTTGAACACTATTGGCAATACTTAGATATGGGAAAAATACAGTATAAGAAATTTCATTATTGACAATGTTGTTAGTGTAAAAAACACCGGTAAAGTTTGTATTAAGTGGTGTTCCATTAATTGCTAAACCCAGATGTTGAGATATATTAATTTGAGTAGTGTTAGCAGCAAAAATATTGCAATTAACAAGCATTTGAAATGTCACCGAACTTGTATTGAGTCTAAAAGTGTCTATTGTATTAGACAAGTTGCTGAATAATTGCAAGTAATGTAAATTTGAGTGATTAGGTAGAGTAATTAAAGTTGGAAATTCAATGAATGCCACATCTTCAATTTGAAGATATATTGTTTGTCCCGGTTGAATCAGAAAAGAGTTGGTGTCGTTAAAATGAATGTTGAATTGATTTGGCTGACATGCAAAAGCAGGGCTAGACGAATTGGAAATATTGGTTCCGAAACTGCCTATAACATTAATGTTTATTTGTGCAGCAAGATTGTAAGCAAGGCACAAAACCATCACGCAGGAAATGGTAATTTTTTTCATAGCATCTTAAATTAAATGTGAACAAAAGTTGAACGATAACCAAGAGTAGTAAATAAAATTGAATAAAAAAATAAAAGTTGAAACATTTATAAAAATCGTTATTAATATGAGGTGGATGGAGCGGAATAAAAAAGGCGATAAGCGAATCGCTAAATTTGAAATAAATATATCTTAAATTTACAGTAGGAAAGTACAAAACCATAAGCTCTCCTTTCAATTTTTGTTGACTTTTAGAGAATAACGTTTAGCTATACAGAAAGATTTATTCTAGTCAGGAATCTATTTTAGTAAGACCAAAAAATAAGCAATGAAATTGAGGTATTTAAAAATTTTATGCTTCGATTGAATATTTCCTTCGGATATCTTTTTAGCTGATTTCCAATTTGAATTTATTTTCTCACAAAAGCATTAATGTAAAGCTGATGTTAGTAGAGGTAAATTTTATCTTAAATTTTTGCCAATTCTCACAATATTTGCAATCTTTACAGCTCATCGGGATTTTTCCTTAGGCGGAGGTGGGAAATAAAGTTAATGCTTTGATGGATCGAACGGAATTCTGCTTATAGAAGTAGTACACTAAACATATTCAAAGGAAGAAGTGAATGGCAAGTGAAGAAGTAAACCTTTAATTTAATTTTCTGTTAATTGCATCAACAAACTCCTTCCTCTTTATACTGCATAATGAACATTCACAAATACCTTTACAAAACAATCTAACTAACGGAAATAACGTTGTAATGTATTTTTCCTCCACCACAAGTAGCGATTGTCAAATAAACATGGAACTAGCCTTCCGGAAACCGTCTTTTTCATTTGCTCAATACTTTCTGAATATTTGCGTTTCTAATTAGCTCAAAAGGCAACAAACAAATTTTATATTTACCTCATGAAACAAAGAATTATTGTATTGCTCCTTGTATTATTAGCGCTAAATCTGAATGCACAAAAGTACAATGTGTTTAAGGGCGATACGATTAATAGAGTCGATGAAAAAGGACTCAAACAAGGAATTTGGAAAAAGTATTATTCGAATGATGTGCTTTTTTCAGAAGGCATATATAAGAATGGCAAACACATTGGTGTTTTTAAAACATATTACAAAGAAGGAAAACCCCAGTCTATATTGCGGTTTAGAAATACTTCCGAGATCAGCGATGCCGAACTATTCTCGGCCGATTCGGGCTTAATGGCCAGAGGAAAATACATCGATCGATTGAAAGATAGCGTTTGGACTTATTACGATACAAATGGTAAAATTTCGGCTCAAGAGCAGTATATAAATGGAAAGAAAGAAGGCGTATGGAAGATTTTTTATCCCAATGCGCAAGTTTCGAGAATGCTCGTTTACCGAAGCGATAAAAAAAACGGGCCTTACAAAGAGTATTTTAGCGATGGCAAACCAAAAATAGAAGGCCTAATGAAGAATGATGAATTTGAAGGTGTAGTAACAGTTTTCCATCCAAATGGAAAAATCTGGGAGAGGGGGATGTATAAGAATGGGTTAAAAGAAGGGAAATGGATCATCAATAAAGAAACAGGAGAAGTTGAACGAGAGGATCTTTACAAAGCCGGTAATTGGTTAAACCCGATAAGTGAAGATAATAACCGCATTCCTGAAAAAGAGTAAGGCTGTTTTTCGCCCAGTTTTTAAAATTATCATCCGTATCTTTACGGCTCACAAAAAGTTAGTATGAGCAAAAAAGGAAGAGTATTGATGGCAATGAGCGGAGGAATTGATTCGTCTGTTTCTGCTATGCTTTTACACGAACAAGGGTATGAAGTAGTGGGAATGACAATGAAGACGTGGGATTATGCCTCATCGGGCAGCTCTAAGAAAGAAACAGGTTGTTGCTCATTAGATTCCATCAACGATGCTCGATCGATTGCTGTTGAAAAAGGATTTCCACATTACATCATCGATATCAGAGAAGAATTTGGAAATCATGTAATCAATGATTTTGTTGATGAATATTTAGCCGGACGTACTCCTAATCCTTGTGTGAAATGCAATACACATATTAAATGGGATGCCTTATTAAAGCGAGCTGATATGCTCGATTGTGAGTTTATTGCTACCGGACATTACGCCAACGTACGTGAAGTTGATGGACGGTTTGTTATTTCGAAAGGGAAGGACGACTGGAAAGACCAGAGTTATGTGCTGTGGGGTGTTTCGCAAGAATGTTTGTCGCGCACAATGTTTCCTGTAGGGAACTACCATAAGCAGGAAATTCGTCAGATGGCAGAAGACATGGGTTTCTTTGAGCTGGCAAAAAAGCCGGAATCGTATGAGATTTGTTTTATACCTGATAACGATTACCGATCATTTTTAAAAAAGAGGGTGGAAGGTATTGAAGAGAAATTGGCCGATGGTCTCTTTGTTGATTCTACGGGCAAAGTTTTAGGCAAACACAAAGGTTATCCATTTTACACCATTGGACAAAGAAAAGGTCTTGAAATAGCTTTAGGTGAACCTGCTTATGTTGTTGAAATTCAGCCGGAAACTAATACTGTTATTCTTGGTTCTTACGATGAGCTAAAGAAACAAGAAATGTGGGTGAAAAATGTGAACCTTATAAAGTACAATTCGTTAGAAAAATCTACCGAAGCCCTTACCCGAATTCGCTATAAAGATAAAGGAACCATGAGTACGCTAGAGCAACACGGCGACAGAATGAAAGTAATTTTTCATAATCCTGTAACTGCAATTGCTCCCGGACAAAGTGCTGTTTTTTATGATGGCGATGATGTTATAGGCGGAGGATTTATCGAAAGATAAATCACTATGCTAAAGAAAAAGAAATACGTTTTATTTTATTTTGCTTCATTGCTTATTGCATTCTCTTGTAAAAAAGAAATTGTAGAAGTGAGTTCATTGTCATACAATTATTTCCCAACAGAAAAAGGCCGATTTGTAATTTACGATGTCGATTCTATTTTTCATGCTGAGACCGATAATAATAACGATGATTCAGTTTATACGTATCATTTTCAAGTGAAGGAAAAAGTAGATTCATCATACTTAGATCTAGAAGGTAGAAGCAATCAGGTTTTGTTGCGATATAAACGAAACGATGCAACTGAGCCATGGGAATTGAGAACTGTATGGACGCAATATATTTTATCTACCGGAGCATATAGAACCGAGGATAATATTCGTTATCACAAACTTTCCTTTCCAATTAATTCATCAACAACATGGGATGGAAATGATATGAATACGTTAGGAGAAGAACTGTATTACTACGATTATTTTCATGAATCGGCAAGTATCAATGGTGTAGGCTTTGATTCGACGTTAAGTGTTATACAGATAGATGAAAATAATTATGTGGAAAAAATATTTGGCAATGAAAAGTATGCAGTTGGTGTTGGTCTCATTTACAAAGAGCGCGACGATTTAGGTAAAAAGAATGGTCAAGTTGTGAAAGGCTTCGAATACAAAATGAAAGTAGTTTCATTCGGTAAAGAGTAGGAAGTATCAATGACGTGTTGGCTAATTGTAAAACCGATTTCGAAGAATTCAACCAACTTAAAGTAGCTTCTTTGATATGAAGTTTAATCCGTATTAAACATCGAATACTCTTTTTTTTCAATAGGCAATCTGGCATTCGTTGTTCGCTCAATTGATATTTATTTAATACCATTACTCAGTTCAAATTAATCCAATATATCTCTGGTATAAATTCAAATTTTTTATTTCCATTTTCGAACAACCGATTTTTTATTTGTTATGAATCATATTTTGAGCCGTCCCACTTAACTCCGGGAGGAAACAAGTCTGTTCTTCTTTTTTCCATTTCTAATGCAACCAAAGCACAGTTCCCGCCTTGTTCTTTAAGTTTTGCAATAATATTTAAATAACTTTTTTCATCTCTATTTTGGCTTAGCTTAAAAACGTTTTCAATTTTTTCTGCTTTAATCTCAAAGCCTACTATTGCCGGCATCATTTTATCTAAATAAGCATCAGGAAGGTTGTCGTAAATTGTGAGTGATTGAGTATTGCCTTTTTCAAATTTTAATGTCAATTTTCTCATAAACTGAATTAATTCATCTTTTGACATAAAATTCATTTGCCCACCTATATGAACACTCATGTAATTCCATGTTGAACCAATTTGAGCGTTGCTATACCAGGATGCGCTCACGTAAGCACTCTGACCAGTAAATACAAGCAATGCGTTTGGGTTTTCAGCAAATGCCTTATAATGGTCGGTGTTACGCATAATGTGTCCTTGCAAAAATAATTCACCATTTCTTTCTTCAAATAAAATCGGAATCTGCGTTGCTACTTGTTGACCTGATAAATAACTGCCAGTCATAAATGCAAACGGGTTTTCATCGAGAAAATCTAAAATTGTTTGCTTGTCTTTTTCTTTAAAGTATGAAAAATTGTACATCTTATTTTGATTAATTTTGGAGTGCTATTTCAAATAATTTTTTCTTAGATCTGTTGTAGAAATCTATTCCATTGTTTTTGTCAATACATAATGCTAGTATGTTGCAATAAAACTATCTATTCGGAATCGAAAGAGTGCAAATAATTAAACATAAAAGAGGGCTGTCAATAAGTTGACAGCCCTCTTTTATGTTTAATAGTAGCGTAATCGTATTACGTTTGCTAAGTATTTTGCATACCGAACAACTTGTCGGCTATAACCATATTCATTATCGTACCACACATATAAAACCAAGCTTTTATTATCATTCGATACAATCGTAGCAGGGCTATCAACTATCGATGCGCAAGAATTACCAACGAGATCAGTAGATACAAGTTCATTTGAAATTGAATATTGAATCTGTTCTACAAGTTCACCGTGTAATGCTGCATCTTTCAAAATCTCATTTACTCCATCTTTTGTCGTTTCTTTTCTTACAGTAAGATTCAAGATAGCAAGCGAAACATCAGGCGTTGGTACACGAACAGCATTACCGGTTAATTTACCTGCTAATTGCGGAAGAACTTTTCCTACAGCTTTGTCGGCACCTGTTTCGGTAATTACCATATTCAACGCAGCAGATCTTCCACGACGATATTTTTTATGAAAATTGTCGAGTAAGTTTTGATCGTTGGTGTACGAGTGAATTGTTTCGATATGACCTTTTTCAATTCCTAACGCTTTTTCTACAACAGAAAGAACCGGAACAATTGCATTTGTTGTACAGCTTGCAGCAGAGAATACTGTTTCTTTTTCATGATCGAAGGCAGATTCGTTTACACCATAAACTACATTAGGTACATCGCCTTTGCCTGGCGCAGTTAATAAAACTTTACTCGCACCTTTCGATAGTAAATGCTTACTAAGTCCTTCGCGATCTCTTACTACTCCGGTATTATCAATGATTAATGCATCGTTAATTCCATACGAATTGTAATCAATAGTAGAAGGATCGTTTGAAGTAATCATTTGAACAGAGTGTCCATTTACTATTAAGGCTTTGTTTTTGAAATCTTCTATTACAGTTCCCGGAAATGCACCATGAACAGAATCGTTCCGTAATAGATCGGCACGCTTAGTAATATCTTCATCGCTATTACTTCTCGTAACCACGGCGCGGAGGCGGAGTTGTTCGCCTTTCCCTGCTTGAGAAATAAGTTCACGCATCAGCAATCTTCCAATACGACCAAAACCATAGAGTACCACATCTTTCGGAACGATTACTCGTTTTTCTTTACCGATGAAGTCTTTTAATTTGTCACCGATAAACTCTTCTACATTTTTAAAATTTTTTCTTTCATGAATCCATTCAGCACACAGTTTTCCTACATCAATTCGCGAAGGAGCAAGATCTAATTTGTTCATTGCTTTCGCCAAGGCTAATGTCTCAATAACGGTGATGGGTTTGTTCACCACCTGTTTACCATATTGATGAAGATTTAATATTTCGGAAGCGCTTCTGTCTACTAGTTGATTTCGGAATAAAACCAATTCAACCGATTTGTCGAACCACAATGTTCCGGCAACGTGAATAAGAGCGATGGCCGATTTTTCTTGTTGGATCCAATCTGCTAATTCGTTTTCGTATTTGTCTTTTTTATCGATCGAAGTTTGATCTTGTAACGAAGATGATGACATTGTATGAGTGGGGTTAAGTTAAGTTGATTTATTTTAAAACATAAACAGCTTTCATTTTGGTGAAAGCTGTTTGTGTTATAGAATGAAATAATCCATACGGATTATCCGAGATAGGCTTTTAGTAATCGACTTCTCGATTTATGACGAAGGCGACGAATTGCTTTTTCTTTTATCTGACGAACACGTTCACGAGTAAGGTCGAATTTTGCTCCGATCTCTTCAAGTGTAAGTCCATGTTGCATACCAATTCCAAAGAATAGTTTTATTACTTCACGTTCTCTTTCAGTTAATGTACTTAAAGAACGATCAATTTCCTTTTGCAACGATTCATTCATTAATAAACCATCGGCACGTGGAGAGTCGGCGTTTTCTAATACATCGATAAGGCTGTTGTCTTCACCTTGAACAAAAGGTGCATCCATAGAAACGTGTTTACCGCTCACACGCATAGTGTCAGCAATTTTTTCGGTAGGGATGTCAAGAACTTTTGCTAATTCTTCCGGAGAAGGCTCGCGTTCAAATTCTTGTTCAAGTTTAGAATAAGCCTTTGATATTTTATTTAAAGAGCCAACCTGATTTAAAGGGAGACGAACAATTCTGGACTGCTCAGCTAAAGCTTGAAGGATACTCTGACGAATCCACCAAACGGCATAAGAGATAAATTTGAATCCTCGTGTTTCATCAAAACGTTTTGCGGCTTTAATTAGACCTAGGTTTCCTTCATTAATTAAATCGGGGAGAGAAAGGCCTTGGTTTTGATATTGCTTAGCAACCGATACCACAAAGCGAAGATTCGCTTTTGTTAATCGATCCAATGCATTTTGATCACCTTCTTTAATTTTCCGAGCTAACCGAACCTCTTCTTCAGCGGTAATTAGTTCTTCACGACCAATTTCTTGGAGGTATTTTTCAAGAGACTGACTCTCTCGGTTGGTGATCGATTTGGTTATTTTGAGCTGACGCATAGTTGAAGAGAGAGATTAATGTTTTAAAAATGTGCAGATTTAAAAGAAAAATCTACTTTTTTTGAGTGTCGCAAAGATAAGCCTTACCTAAAGGCGAAGCAAATTTTTCTCAACTTTCGGTTAATAACTCTTTAGTTTTGTTGAAAAACTGAGCTTCTAGACACAGTATTTTTTATACATCAAAAATCGCACCTTAAATGCGATTTTTGATGTATTGTCAGAAAGATTATTCCTTTTCTTTCCGATTAAATTCCAAAACCATAATAGGCTTTGGTACCATTCGGATAAATACCTTCAATTAAAACTCCCCCTTGTTTTGATCTGAGTGCCAGTTCAAGGTCGTCTTTACTGTTTATTGGTTTTTTATCGATCGAGGTAATAATAAATCCTTCTTTTATTCCGGCGTTTCTCAATTTACCTGCAATAAGTCGTGAAATTTTTACACCTCCACTTAAATTGAGATTTGCCTTTTCATCGGGGCTTGCATTTTCAAATTCTCCGCCGAGTAGTTTCAATGGCTCTTCATTCTTCCCTATTTTCGTATCGCCTTCTTTATTACGAAGAGTCAACATAAAGACACTGTTCTTTTCATTTCTTAAAACAGTTAATGCAACTTTGTCGCCCGGTCTGTATCTTCCAATTTGTTCTTGTAATTGTGGCGTAGAAGTTACAACTGCATCACCAACTTTTTGAATAATATCACCTTCCTTTAAACCGGCTGCTTCTGCGGCTCCACCTTGGGTAAGTCCTGCTACATAAATTCCCTGAGTTTGTTTAATTCCTTTTTCATTCATTAATTTAGAGTCGATATCGCGAATGCTTACTCCAATAAATCCTCGTTGAACACTACCAAATTCTACTAAATCGTCCATCACTTTTCGTACAAGGTTTACAGGAATAGCAAACGAGTAACCGGTGAATGATCCGGTGTTTGAAGCAATGGCTGAGTTAATGCCAATTAATTCTCCATTTGTATTTACCAAGGCACCTCCGCTGTTTCCCGGATTAACAGCTGCATCGGTTTGTAGAAATGATTCTATTTTATATTGATCTGGTAAGATTCCAATGTTTCTTGCTTTCGCTGAAATAATTCCTGCGGTTACTGTACTGGTTAAGTTAAACGGATTTCCAACAGCAAGAACCCATTCGCCCACTTTAACATCATCGGAGTTTCCATAGGTAATAAAAGGCAAATTCTTTTCGTCAATTTTTAAAAGAGCAAGATCGGTCGAAGGATCTGTGCCAATTACTTTTGCATCATACGTTTGATTATCGTTCAACGTAATTGATATTTTTTCTGCATTCTCTACTACATGGTTATTGGTAACGATGTAACCATCCTGGGTAATGATTACCCCTGATCCACTTGCTTCTTGTTGTTGCGATTGTGGTTGCTGCGGTCTTCCCCAAAAATCGAACGGGTTTCCAAACGGATTATAAGATTGTTTGGTGTAAAATGTTTTTACGTGAACTACTGCATGTACCGACATTTCTGCAGCTTTGGTAAAATCTGTCATTGCCGAATTAGATGTGTTTCCGGGAAGACTGACAAATTGTACTTTTTGTTTTTCTGAAATGCTGCCTGTCATTAACTCTGTGGAAGAATGTGAATAGATAAAAGCGCCTGCTAGTCCACCTAATGCGGCAATAAAGAACATACTGATTGCTTTTTTCATGATTAAAGATTTGTGTTTGTTGTTATAGATTATCGTATAATTCCCTCAAAATTCTGACTATTTTGATGAAATCTGTATGAATGCTTCCGTTAATAATTGTTAACATCTTGTTATTAAATGCTAAGAATATCCAACGGGTATTCTTTCATAGTTCAACCATTTTTAAAGAGTAATTATTGTATTATTTGTTGAGCTTAACAAAGTTTATGATTATCAATAACGTCGACTCATTGCTTTCATCTAACAATGCTATCAACAATTGGTTTGGATAAGAATAGTTTTTCTTCTAAAGCCATATTCTTAACAAGAGTTAATTTATGTATTTTTACGCCTGATATGTTCGCAGGAAAAACAAACGATGAATTGATTCTCTCTATAAAAAATGGAGAGGAGAAAGCGCTTCCAGTTTTAAAAAAGAAATATTTTGAATCTTCTCGTCGATGGATGCGGAGGAATGGGATTAAGGATTCTCAAACGCCGAATTTGTTTTCAAAAGTTATTGTCTCTGTATTTCGCGATATTCAACTTGGGAAAGTCAATGCACATGTCGATTTAGAAAAGTATATTTTTAACTCATTGAATGAGTTTTTGAGGAAAGAAAAAGAATTCCAAAAAGTAAGAAGAAAAGAGGGGCTTAAAGCTGTAACAGACACCGAACGTGAAGCCGTTGCCTCTTGTTATTCTATTTTGGATTCTAGTTCCAAGCAACTCTTAAGTACAAGATATGTAGAGAAATTGTCGTTTGAAGAAATTGCAGCCAGACTTGAATTTAGTAATCCTGTGATTGCTCAATTTGAAGTGAACAAAGCTTTGCACCAACTTCAGCAATTAGCCATTGCTCGATTAAATCTTTCGATATGACCTTTGAAGTAACTGATAAAGAAAGATTGTTAATAGATCGTTACATCGATAATTCTTTGAGCGGAGTAGAGCTGAAGGAATTTATAGATCGATTAGAAAATGATGATCAATTTAGAAAAGTAGTCAGCTTTCATAATCTTTTAGTTGAATCAATTCAAGATGCAGAAAATGCACGACTTGAAAATAGTTTGATTGACCTGATTAATTACAAGAAGCCGCTAATTCCTTCTGCGTTAAAATTAATTCTGATCTTTCTTTCAATTACGTTTGTTGGAATTACTTTATGGGAATACATTGGACCAGGATCAACTAAACCGAAAAATAAATTATTCTCTTTCGAAATTTTTAGGAAGAAAACTGATAAATCTGAACTCGATAAACAGACTTTAAAAAAGGAAACTAAGTCGCGTCTTGCCAAGCAAGAAACCGGAAATGATTCATTAGAAGACCAAGATTCAGAAGCAGCTGAAAATAATTCTAGTCCCACTAAAGATTCTGCTTCCGTAAATAATACTAACGGCGAAGATCAGAATTTGGAAGTAAAGAAGGATCAACTCTTAGTTGCTCACACTTTCAAGGTGCAAGAAGTGTCTCCAACCGAAAAGAAAGTGGAAGTAAGTTTGTCGCAAACTACTATCTCGAAATTGAATCCTGCAGCAGGTCTTGCTGAAGGAGCAAAAGTGGAAGATTATGAAGTTGAATTCTGGATTTCTCCTATTAATTATAAAGGCTATAAAATGGGTAACAATAAACTTATTCTATTCGGAATTGAAGAACCTGAAGCAGTTAAATTGTTTTTAGTGGAAAATAAAATAGTGATGAAATATGGACATGAGTTTTTTAAAATTTCTAACAGCGACGATTTTATTTCTTTCACTTCTATTAAACCATCAGACCTTCCTATTTCTATCCGATGAAAATTCACTTCTATAAATATCACGGCACAGGAAATGATTTTATTATGATTGACGATAGGTCAAATAAAAATTTAATGAGTACAACTGAAATTAAGTTATTGTGTGATCGTCATTTTGGCATTGGAGCTGATGGACTAATTAGAATTGTAGATCATACGGATTTTGATTTTGAAATGATTTATTACAACTCTGATGGAAATCTAAGTTCAATGTGTGGTAACGGTGGCCGTTGCGCTATTGCGTTTGCGAATAAATTAAATTTGATAACAGAAACAGCAGAATTTCTTGCGGCCGATGGACCACATTCAGCTGAAATTATTTCTACATCGCCAATGGTGGTCAAATTAAAAATGACGGATGTAAAGGACGTTTCAACAATCGAGAATTCTTTTTTATTAAACACAGGTTCTCCACATTTAGTAAAATTTGTAGAGGACTTAGAAAATTTGGATGTTGTAAAGGAGGGAAGAAAAATAAGAAACTCCGATCGCTTTATTAAGGAAGGCGTCAATGTAAATTTCGTTAAATTATTGAATGGAGAACTGCACATTAGGACGTATGAGCGCGGAGTTGAAGATGAGACGTTGTCGTGCGGAACCGGAATTACTGCTTCCGTTATAGCTGCATCATTTGCACAAAAAATTGGAAGTGTAGCTGTTTGTACCGTTAAAACTCCCGGAGGTAATTTGAAAGTTCACTTTAAGAGCAACGATCGTTCATTTACAGACTTATGGTTGGAAGGCTCGGCTGAACTCGTTTTCAGAGGTGAAACAGATTTATGAACTTGATAGTTTCAAATCAGAAATCTATATTTACATCACTTGAATTGAGAAGTTAATTATTAAAAGACAAATGGAAATACTTTATTTAAATTCGTGAAAATAAATTACTATGCAGCTAGTTGGTGAATTAATAAAATTAAGAGCATTAGAACCTCAAGATATTAACCGTTTGTATAGATGGGAAAATGATAGTTCTATTTGGAGTGTAAGCGGAACATTAGTCCCTTTTTCTAAATTTGTATTAGAAGAATTTGTAACGCAAGTTCATCAGGACATCTACACAAACAAACAACTTCGGTTAATGATCGATCTTATTTATTTCGATGAAGACGATGAGGATGAATCTTCACGTTCTATTGGCTGTGTCGATCTTTTTGAATTTGACCCAAAAAATAAACGCGCCGGAGTTGGAATCATGATTGCCGATAAGGCTGATCGTGGCCGTGGTTATGCTACTGAAGCGTTGCATTTAATTGTCGATTACGGATTTGAAGTATTAGATCTTCATCAAATCTATTCCAATATTCGAATAGAAAATGAAAGCAGTGTAGCTTTATTCAAGAAAGTAGGATTTGAAATTACCGGTCTGAAACAAGATTGGATCTATGAGCAAGGAAAGTTCTATGATGAATATACTTTGCAGTTAATCAAAAAATAATTTTTTGATGAGAAGTCGTATCGTCGTTTACGCTTTCATTATTGGCTTGTTTTGTTTGTTGTTTGTGTTTTCTTGTAAGCAAAAAGCTATAGAACAGAAAGCCGATTCAACTTATGCTTCATTAGTCGATTCTAATACTTACATAGGGAAAGAAGCCTGTAGAAAATGTCATTCCGATAAGTATGATACTTTTATTCATACCGGTATGGGCATGTCATTTGATTCTGCAACAACGACAAAAACTTCCGCACGTTTTTCAAAGCATGAAGTTATCTACGATAAATTTTCTAACTTGTCGTATTACCCACATTTTGAAAATGACAAATTTATTATTACCGAATTTCGACTCAAGAATAAGGACACCGTTTTTGTAAGGCACGAGCAGGTAGCTTACATTGTTGGATCTGGTCAGCATACCAATTCTCATTTAATTAATTTGAACGGTTATCTTTATCAAGCACCCGCAACTTTTTATACACAATCGGGAAAGTGGGATTTACCGCCGGGTTTTGAGAATGGATATAATTCTAGATTTACTAGAATGATTGAGATGGAATGTATGTCATGCCACAATGCATTTCCGAAAATGGTGTTGGGTTCTGCTAATAAGTATGAAAGCATTCCTCGAGGAATAGATTGTGAACGATGCCACGGACCAGGATCGATTCATAAAGCTCAGAAGGAGCAAGGCTTTATCGTAGATATTAGTAAAGACATTGACTATTCAATTGTGAATCCGGCAAAACTAGAAACGAACAAACAAATGGATGTTTGTCAACGTTGTCATGTGCAAGGCAACGCTGTTTTGAGAAAAGGTAAATCATTTCTTGACTTTAAGCCCGGTATGAATCTTTCAGAAGTAATGAATGTTTTCATGCCTGTTTATAAAGGCGACGACGACCAACACATTATGGCATCGCATGCCGAGCGATTGAAAATGAGTAAGTGTTTTACGGAATCAGCTAAACTGATTTCAGCTGCGAATAAAAAAAATCCAATTGCCTTTGCTTCTAAAAATTCTCTCACTTGTATTACTTGTCATAACCCTCATATTAGTGTGAAGTCGACCGACAAAGAAGTTTTCAATTCGGCTTGTAAAAGTTGTCATCATGCTTCAAACGTAAAAGATGGAGTGAATCCGATTGTTTATTCAATCGTTTGTACAGAGGATGTGGAGAAGAGAAAAAAAGTGGCAGACAATTGTGTGAGTTGCCACATGCCTAAAAATGGGACGATAGATATTCCTCATGTAACTACAACCGATCACTGGATAAGAAAAACTATTTCAGTCCAAAAGCAAAAGGCCATAAGGGAGTTTGTGCGTTTAGCCTGTATAAATAATTCATTGGTAGAAAGAAATGTAATTGGCGAGGCTTACTTAAATTACTATGAAAAATTTGTCAGCAATAAGAGTTATTTAGATTCAGCTAAAAAGTATTTAGATGATAAAGATATTTTTTCGGTTAGTGAAAATTTTCAAGATCTAGTTCGTTGGGCATTTTTAAAGAACGACTATTCACAAGTGATTGGTTACTGTTTACAAATTAAAAACAACCTTGATTCACTCATTCATAAATCGTTTAGTAATTCCGATGCTTGGACAGCATATAGAATTGGGGAAGCTTATAGGATGGAAACTAAATTCGATCAGGCATTAGTTTATTTTGATCGTGCAGTTTCGTTAGCTCCATTTATTCCGGATTTCAGATTGAAGTTAGCCGATCTCCAATTTGATATAAACGATTTGATAAGTGCCGAAAAAAATTATCTTTTTATTTTGAAAGAAAACCCTAAGAATGTAAGTGCAAATGTGAATTATGGGTATCTAATCATGAGCTGGAAGAAAGACGTCGCCAAAGCAACATTTTATTATTCCAATGCCCTCAAGATAGACCCTGACAACATTCAAGCTATATTGAATTTAGCAGGCATTTCGCTTTATACAGGTAACAATCAAGAGGCTAGGAAGCTTCTTCTAAAGGTTCTCAAAATTGATCCAATAAATGCAGATGCTAAAAAGTATCTCAAAATATTGTGATTTACTAATTACTTCTGAGCTGGCCGTAACTTTTTATTTACATTTGCTTAACATGGACTACTTTAAAAGAAGGTATTTTCGCAATATATGAACAACGACAAATTTAAAGTCTTATTAGTTGACGACGAGCCCGATATTCTTGAATTTATGGAATATAACTTGGTGAAGGAAAATTACGACGTCTACAAAGCTTTAAATGGGAAGGATGCTATAATGCTTGCGAAGAAAGTGAAACCAGACCTCATAGTACTCGACATCATGATGCCTGAATTAGATGGAATTGAAACGTGTCGTCAATTGAGAGAGTTACCGGAATTTAAAAATACGCTGATAACATTTCTAACTGCGAGGAATGAAGATTACTCTCAGATTGCAGGATTTGATGTTGGTGCCGATGATTACATCACAAAACCAATTAAGCCACGTGTTTTAGTTAGTCGTATTAATGCTTTATTTAGAAGGTATCGTAATAATGAAATTGGTGCTGAATCAGGTGGCCAAAAATTTACAAGTGGAAACTTAATTATTGATCGAGAGCAATATTTAATTATAAAAGGCGAGGAAAAAATTGAATTGCCTAAAAAAGAATTTGAGTTATTGGCACTGTTAGCTTCAAAGGCCGGTAAAGTGTTTACACGCGATGAAATACTAAGCTCTGTTTGGGGCAGTGATGTGGTAGTAGGAGACCGAACAATTGATGTACACATTAGGAAGTTGAGAGAAAAAATAGGTGATGAGAGTATCAAAACTATTAAAGGAATTGGATATAAATTTGATTTTTAAAAATTATACCTTGAAGAATCTTACTCCTCGATCAATTGCTATTTATGCTTCGTTGCTTTCTTCAGTCTTGGTTATGATTGTTTTGTTGGTGATGGAACATATACATCTCTTCAGAAATATTTTTATTAATTACCTTTTACTGTTTGCCTTTGTGGCTACTGGAATTTATCTTACGTTCAAATTTTTTCTTGAATTTTTTATTTATAGGAAAATAAAACTGATTTATAAGACAATTAGTACTTCAAAAGATTCTAAAGCAAAAACTCTTGAGAAAGTAAATCTACATGAAGATGTTATTTCAAACGTTGGGAAGGAAGTTGTAGAGTGGGAGCAAAATAGAAAAGATGAAATTGAGGAGTTGAAACGAATGGAAACATTTCGTAAAGAGTTTTTGGGTAATGTTTCGCATGAGCTTAAAACGCCATTGTTTAATATTCAAGGTTATATTCATACTTTGTTGGATGGTGCTTTGGATGACCCGAAAGTAAACGTCAATTACTTAGAAAGAGCGTCACGTTCTGTCGATCGTTTATGTTTGATCGTAGATGATCTGGAGAGCATTTCTAAATTGGAGTCAGGTGAATTAATTTTGGATCAACGAACATTTGATATTCATGAGCTAGTGAATGAAGTTTTTGAATCGGTTGAATTGAATGCAAAAATAATGCAGATTACTACAGTTTTTAAAGAAGGAAGTGATCATCCTGTTTATGTTATTGGCGATAAAGATAGGATACGGCAAGTACTGATTAATCTGTTTATCAATTCAATTAAATATGGAAAACGGCAAGGAATTACACAGGTCGGATTGTATGATATGGATGAAAATATTTTGGTCGAAATAACAGATAATGGCATTGGAATCGATAATCAAAATTTATCGCGTTTGTTTGAACGGTTCTATCGCGTTGATAAAAGCCGCTCAAGTGAGCAAGGTGGAACGGGGCTAGGTTTGTCGATTGTTAAACACATCATTGAAGCACACAATCAAACAATAAATGTTAGAAGTACAATTGGAATTGGTACAACTTTTACTTTTACAATTAAAAAATCTAAATAGCTTCTATTGTTTTCTTCATTTTGTAGTGCTGGATAGTTTCGAAAAGCAAATATGATTTTTCTATTATTGTATATCCGTTTTTCTCGTAGAAATTAATTGCGTTTTCACGTGCATCCAGAACAATGTGCTTTATTCTTTTTTCTTTTGCCAATTGTTCGATATGATTTAGAATTAAACTTCCAATTCCTTTACCTTGGTATGTATCAAGAACAGCCATCGATCGCACTTGTGCCTCTTCTTCCGAATTAATTTGCATTCGTCCGGTTCCTACCGATTGGCCTTTTTCGTTTTTCACTAAAAAATGAAGCGATGAGTTCTCAGTTTCGTCTTTCGTAGTTGATTCTGGTTTATCCCATGGTTTTCTTAATACCTCAAATCGAATTCTATAATATTCGTTTATTTCTTCTTCTGTTAATGGTTGTACAATCGTGTATAAACTCATTTTGATTCTAGATTAATTTTTTCGTCATTCATTTTATAAGGTAAATATGTACAAATCAATTGAAACATTTCATCGGTTGTTCTCATACTTCCATTTCTTTCTGAAATTCTTCTTGGAGGATGAAATGGATTCAATGGATTGTTTTCTGTATTGTCAAATATGGCTTCGACAATAATTGTAGTACCTGCAGGAATTTTTACAATTTTCTTAAAAGTATAAAAGTATTGCCACCTAAAATCCCATTTAGGAATAGAGATTAAGTGAATTGTGTCGCGCTCAGGAGTAACAGCAAATGCTTTGAAGTTTCTTCCCAGCAAATGCATGTGTGGATTCAAAGTGAGAAGCGAAATGTCGTTAGGTACTACGTATTGAATTCGGAAAGATTTTATTTCATTTGCTGGAATAGAAAGAGTTGGTTCAACAGGTGAAATTCCGCTGGTGCCAAGTATAAGATCGGATGTAGGTCGAGTAGGAGGATGGCTCTGAAAATATAAATTGATAGTTGTTTGATCTGTAGCTTCGATTGGAGAAGGTCCGTAATGTATATTGTCTAATAGGATAATTGAATTCTTCTTTATTCGGTAGCCTCCAATGCCATCGGGATAGTTTGTTAATTCTACACCGGGTAAATAATTTGCAACCGATGGTGTGAGTAGAGGGTATGTGCCGTCATCATTTTGAAGGTCTAACATTTTATAAGCTTCAGCCTTGTCGACTTTTTCGGTATTCACAAAATCTTTGCCTAGAGTCAAATTTTTCTTTCCGCCTTCTTCATACTGGATAAGATGAGCATTCACATGATGAACTAGTTTTTTATTTCCAGGAAGAATTTCAACAGCTCTTAAAAACGTATCGCTCGATAATTTTAGTGGAATTTTTAGCATAATGAAATTGTCTTCATTGTTTCCGGCAATGTGAAAAGTTTTCATCGTGGCTGAATAGTCAGCTTTTGTTATTGCAAGCCTTTTTTTATTTTGTATTTCAGGAATTGAATTTATTTTCGGCCCTTCAATAGCTCCGGCTTGAATCCAATTATTAATCATATTGATTTCTTCAGTCGTCATACATTTCTGTTCTCGAAATTGCGAATAAGCTGTATCGGCCGGCCAAGGAGGCATCAGCCGTTCATTGATTGATAGTTGAACAGTTTTGAGATGATTGATGACATTTTTATAAGAAATTAAATCGAATGGCGCTCCTGAACCAGGTTGGTGACAACTCGCACAACGTTCTTGAATGATTATTGAAATGTGTTCATTGTAATTAAGTGGAGCGTTGTTTTTTTGACGTTCACGATTTGAACATGCTTGAAATACCAGCAAGCTTAAATAAATTATAAAAAAGAATTTTGGCTTCACTTTTATTAATAGTTAATTATACATCCAATTGCTTGAGTCGACTTGATGGGTTGGATTTTATGATTCGTACAATTTGAAATTGCTTCGTCGAGATCGTTGCTGGTAATGACTTGTCTTTTTCGACCAGGAGAGTAATAGAGATTATCTATTCTTCCACTGTAAATAATTCTTCCGTTGTTATTAACAAGAAACGATTCCGGTGCAACTGTAGCATGTAAATATTTTGTTAGCGCAAACGATTTGTCGAAAAGTATAGTCCCATTTAATTTATATTGCGTTATAAAATCTCTAATTTCTTTCGCTGTAGAGAAATCGCCGGGAAAAACGAAAATGAATTTGACATTCTTCGATTGATATTTCTCTTGAAGTTTTTTGATGGTTAACGTATAACTCTGTGATGCCGGGCAATCGGTGAGTAAAAAAATGAAAGCACAAGAATTATATTTTTTTATTTCATTAAAATTGTATTGGTGATTTGTCTGATCAATTATTTTTAAAGAAAAAATGTCATTAATATCTTGAGCGCCTATTTGAGAGTAGTGAGATAGCAGAAATATAAATGCGAGAAAGTTTTTTTTCATTTAGTAATGAATAACGTTTGAAGAAGCAGTTGTATTCAAAAAGTGACGGATGATTCGTCTAATATCTCTATCGTCCGATTTTGCTTTGATATGTTCCTTTAAAGATTCAGGATGTGCATCTACAAATTCCGGATCAAAGTAGCCGAAGCCAATATATTTTCCGCTTTCTACCTGAGTGATTGAGCGTTCACTTTTTGTTCTGCCTTTCCCAACAATAAAAAAGTTTTGATGTGTGTATTCAATGCTTTGAACTGCTTTTGAAGCGCGGATATTATAATCTTCGAATGATTCTTTTTCGATGCACGCACCTTTACACAGTCGAACCGAATGATTAAAGCATGCGTGTTTAATTTCTTTTGTCCCACACAGTTTTTGACATAGGTTGAACTTGTCGTTTATTTTTTCTAGTAATCGCTCAGCTTCTTCAAAAGTACCTGTAGTGATAAGTGGTTCTTCCGTTTTATTTATTTTCGCTGCAAAAAGTGTAATGTAACTTTGGTCAGAAACTTTGGTAAAAATTCCGTAGTTAAAAACTGTTCGCTTCAGTGCTCTGTTAAAAAAAGGCTGGTATTTTTTTATTTCTTCAGATTCGTATAAGAGTGCGATGAGTTCGTTGCCTGTTTCTTCAAATGTTACATCTTGAATTGCATTTCTTAACTCAATTGCTTTTTTAGTTTGTTTGTTGGCAAAATGCGAGAGTACTCTTTTTCTAATATTATTACTTTTTCCGACGTACAAGATTGAGCCATCGCCATTGTGGAAATAATAGACGCCAGCCGATTCCGGAACTTTATCGAGAATTTTATGGTCGAAAGTTTCAGGAAATCGAAGATGTAGGTAATCGTTTTTAGTAAATGTTGAAATGATTTTGAGCTCAGGATCACGTTCGAGAATCATTTCAAATAATTTGACAGTTGCAAGCGCATCACCACTAGCTCGGTGTCTGTTTGCAATTTTTATTCCTAAGTTTTGACACAAGTTTCCTAAGCTGTACGAAGCAAAACCGGGGAGTACTTTTCTACTTAGCTTTACAGTACAGAGATGGTCGCGCGAAAAATTATAGCCTAACGATTTATATTCTTCTCGAATAAATCCATAGTCGAAAGATGCATTATGAGCAACAAATACAGTGTCTTCTGTAATTTTAATAAGGTCTTTTGCTATTTCATAAAACTTTGGAGCATCAGCAACCATTTCATTCGAAATACCGGTTAAATTGGTAATGAAAGGTGCAATAGTACATTCCGGATTTACCAGTGTAACGAATTCATCAACTATTTTTTTTCCATCGTGAACATAAACAGCAATTTCCGTTATTTTATTAGCTGAAGAATTGCCGCCGGTTGTTTCGATATCGATAATTGCAAATTTCATATTCAAATTTTCTTGCACCGATAGGATAGTTGATCCTGTCGATGCAAGAATTATGAGTTATTAGTCAACGATAAATGAAGTGGAAAGCGCAGGAGCGCCATCGAGTAAGATTAGGTAATGATAGATTCCATTACTTAATTCATTTTTCTCAATTTCAAATTTTAAGTCGTTCCCTATAATAGTTTCTTCAAATTTTTCAGCTACTAATTGTCCTTGGTTATTGTAAATTAATAATGAAGAACTAGAGAAATGTTTTTTCAATTTAACTTGTAAGATAGAATGATCTGTAATAGGATTTGGAAATAGAGTAGAAGACTCAATCGAGTTTGCAATTTCTTCAATTCCAATTGTAGTAGAAGAAATGGAAACATTACTTCCATTTCCAGACCACATTCCACCAGCAATAATATAGCCTGTTTTACTATTGATGGCATAAGGTGCACCGCCAAGCGTATTGCCTGTAAGAACCGCTTTGATAGGAATCGCAGGACCATCAATTCTACCGATATATGTTGCAAGACCACTTACTCCAACACCACTGAATGTTCCTCCTAAAAATAAAGTAGTTTGTAATTTATAAAAGGAATAGATTTTGATTGAAGGCGATAAAGTAGTGATGATTGTACTCCACGTTCCTCCATTCCATTTAGCACCGGCATACGTTGGCTGACTAAATTCTCCACCAGCATATAGGTAACCATTGATAGCCGCGAGAGCGTTTACTCGTCCGCCTGTTAGATCGGGCATTGAATACCAAGTTCCCGAGCTGTCTTTATATACCGGAGTAGCTGTGTTTTCTGTACCTGCATATAATTTTTTAGCGCCGTTAGAAGTGTATTCTGCCAATGCGTTTACAACTGAAGGAACACCAGCGCCAACAGCAGCCCAAGTAGTAGTTGCAATAGAAGCAATGTGTAATAATGCAGTACCTGAACCTGACTGATTAAATTTTCCGGCAACATATAGTTTGCTAGAATCTTCAGCAACATATAAGCAATTTACCTGATCATTCACACCACCGGCAACATCACTAAAAACTCCGGTGCTAGAAACAGAGGCAATATTTTTAACGGCAACGCCACCGGCTACAGTAAATAAACCACCTACGTATAAATTGTTCTTGTAAAATGCGAGTGCATAAACTGGTCCATTGATTCCTGAACCTACTTGTTGCCAAGTGAGAGTAGTTGCATTGTATTTGGCTAGGTAGTTCACTCCACTTGCAAATGTACCCCCTGCGTAGATACTGCCGTCGACAGGACTTACGGCAATGGCACGAATTCCTGTAGTTGTACTTCCTAAACTAGTTGATGCTCCAAGTGGATTCCAAACTTGACCAGTCACATTTAGCACGATTAAAAATAGAATTATTAAAACGGAGTAAATTTTCTTCATAGTTATGATTTTTTATTTTTTTTATGAACTGCAAAATACAGTTTTTCTGTTTCCATTTGAAGGATCGAAGTGTTATTTTTTATAATAAAAATTAATAGCGCTACATGCCTTAAGATCGGACGATAATTTGTAGAAATATTTTTTAATTCCATCATTAAACTCAATAGCAGCAGTATTTGGCGGACTTTTTCCTAAATTATTGGCAAAGAGTACGAGGTAATTATTCGTGTTTTCAATCAGTTCTAAAGCTACTTCTTTCTTTTGTTTCGTTACTCCATAATGATCGAGGATCCATTTTCCATTAAAAAAGAGCGACATCGTGTCGCCATCGATGTAGCTATTGTCGTAAACATAAATTTTGATACTTGAATTAGTAAGTACAATTTTATCGGTCGAAATAACTTTCCGGCCTTTAATTACAGAGGGAATATTTTCTTGCAGCATTTCAACTTCTGTAGAATGCGGCATCTTCACAGAATCTAGTTGTGTTAGTAATTGTTTGGGCGCTTTAATAATTAACGGAGATAAGTTGTTTCCTTTCTTCCAGTGTATTATTGTTTTGTCGAGGCTGCCGGTATAAAGATCGTCATTTGCTAAGCCAAATACCGACGAGCTTACCAATTCTTTATGTAAAAAAAGTTCTTGTGTTATTTGTTTGTCGCGCGGTATCCAAATGCGAGCCCAGTTGCCAATATTTCCGCTGCACATCGTTTTTCCGCTTTGTGAAAAACTCATTGCAGATGGGTTTCCGGCTTTCATAGCGAAGAGAGGCTGAGTAGAAAGTTGATTCAGCTTGTAGTTCCACATTGCAAAAGTACCATCGGCCGACCATGAAGCAATAATTGAATCGTTCACAAGAGCAATTTTTTCGATGTTTACAATACCAAATTTAATGGCTTGGGAAATGTTGTCGTTTCTGGTATTTAAAACTTTTATTGAATTTCCTGAACAATATATTAATGCACTTCTATCTCCAGTAATCACAGCATCGAAAATAGTATCTGTTTCATCAAACAATGTGTTTACTGTTTGTGTTAAGTCTGATCTCGTCTTAAATAAATGATTGTTTCCGTTGAAATAAATAAATCCGTCGGCAATAGAAAAAAGAACGAAATTTATTCCTGAGTAATTGGGAGAATAGATAGATTGAATTATTTTCTCTTGCTTAAAATCGTAGATATTTATTTCTCCATCTTGCGTGCTGCTTAATAATAAATTAGCGTTCGAATTAAAGATCAAATTATTAATAGGGGAATGATGAGCATCAATCTTTTTTATTAAATGATCATCGGTCAAATCGTAGATGTATATTTTACCTTTTAAATCACCGGCAATCAATAAATGATTAATTGGGTCTTTAATAAGAGCAGTAATTCCACCATCATGATTATCCAAAAAGTTTTGAGGAGAAAAATTCTGTGCGAGCGAAATCCTTTGAAAACAAATGAGGAAAAAGAAAAGAAGAAAGTGCTTCGATAAATTCACAAAAGCGAAATTACGATTTTGTGTACTTGTATAAATTTTCTAAAAAGATAAATCGACTAACTTTTGAACAAAAAAAAACTGCCGGATAAACCGGCAGTTTTAATTAAAAAATTATTTTTTCACTTCTGCTTTTTTCACAGCTGCTTTCTTAGCGTGATCAGCTTTCATTTCACCACCTTTTTTTGCATTTGCTGCTTTCATTTCAGCTTCTTTCTTTCCGGCTTCTGCTTTCATTTCAGCTTCTTTCTTTGCTGTTTCAGCGTCAGTGTTTGCGGGTGCTGCCATTTTTTTAACAGGAGCTTTTTCAGTTTTAGCTGGTGCAGCTGTTGGCGTTTGTGCAGATACAGAAACAGCGAATAATGCTGCTGTAGCTAATACAAGGATCTTTTTCATAGTTGGTTTTTTTAGTTGAATTATGATACAAGAGTACACAGAATTCAATGATGGAATTATGAATTCAGTCATTCAGTGTTTGTTAAAAAGTCTTAATGAAAATCTAAACTCAATCCTATCATAATTTCTTCATTAAATTGGAGTTTTCGATGGTGTTGTTCAATCAATATGCTAAGAAAAATACTTTGCTCTAATTTCTTAAAAGTTGTTGACTTAATAAATAGCCTAAACCTGTGAAAAGAATACCTAGAATTGAAGTCGACAAGACATAACTTATTGCTAAACCGTTTTGATTTTCTCTCAAGAGTGAAAAGGTTTCCAAAGCATAAGAAGAGTACGTTGTAAATCCACCAAGTAGACCAGTGAATAAAAACAATCGAGTAGTTGGCGACATAGGATTTAGTTGGTTGATTCCTGCAAGTAAGCCGATAATAAGTGATCCGGAGAGATTAACAATAAAAGTTCCCCAAGGAAAACGGCTGTTGATCATGAATCCGCTCAACCACGATGAACTTACATGACGTAATAAGGACCCTGTTGCTCCACCGAATGCGATGTATAAGTATTTCATTGGCTGCGAATGTAACTATTTGAACCATTTAATAGATTGGCATCTTATTAACAGCAGTAAAATTGAAACTCCTGTTTGCTCAACTAAAAAACCGCCTATCAGAGAAGAAAAAATCGTTCTTGATAGGCGGCAATAGTATTTTATTGTTTTGTAATGCGCTAATTAAAATTTATATCCAAAACCAACTCCTATCAATTCTTTGAATTGAGTTCGTTCAATAATATTTGCATCGTAAACTAATACAGCAAGTACAGAAGCTGTAATGTATTTATTTACCTTTAAGTTCAATTGGTTTTCAAAGTTAACATCAATTTTCTTCGCGTTCGCTTTATCTTTGTCTGTGTAATTGTTGAACAATTCTAATTTAGAGGTAAACGTTACATTGGTCATGATTTCTTTTTTGAATTTCATGTTTAAGTAAGCACCAAATTCGCTTCTAACTGTTTTGCCAGGATCAACACCATAAGCACCAAGGTCTGAAAGTGTTTTATCGGTAACGATGGTAAATTTTCCTGTAGCCGGAGAAATCAATACTTCAAAATAATCAACCGGTTTGTAAGTGAATCCTAATGAAGCAATCAAAAAGCCGGGAGCAAGGAAACGAGAAACTACGGTACTATCGTCGGGGTAAGCATAACCCGGAGCAAATTGGCTCTTAAAGTTCACTAATCCGGAATACAACCAATGCTCACTCATTTTTCTACTATACTTTGAAGTAAAGTCGATTTTGTCATCACTTTTGCGTGCTCCATTATCGCCTGATTCTAGATAAGCATAGCCAAGATCTAAGGTGTTTTGCCAATCTATTTTGCCTTTTAGGTAATTGGAGAACAAATTTACGCTTGCATTTAAGCTTAAGGAGTTTTCCCCACCGGCTGACCATTGCGATAAATTAACTTGTGAAAAATTAATTCCTATAAATCCCCCCGATTTCCAACTAGTATCTTTAACAGTTGGAGTTTGAGCTATTACGTTCAGGCCGATAAGCATAGCTAGTACTAGCAAGTAGTTTTTTTTCATAAATTTCAATTAATGTGTGTGTGATTTGAGCCGGCAAGATACAAGTTTTATGAAAATTATTAAATAGTTACTGTCAATCGGTTAGAATTTACGATTTTTGCAAAATGCTTAGTTTAAACAACATTTCTTTTGAGTTCGGTAGCCGTTATTTGTACAAAGAAGCTACTTGGCAAATAAATCCGGGTGAAAAAATTGGTTTAGTGGGATTGAACGGAACCGGAAAGTCTACCTTATTGCGTATTATCAACGGCGAATTTGCCCTTGAAAGTGGAGAAATAAGTAAAATTCGGAATTTAACAATTGGCTTCTTAAATCAGGATCTATTAAGTTACTCAAGTGGTGAGTCTATTTTGGAGGTAGCAATGACGGCTTTTGCCTCAACATTGCAACTGGAGAAAGAGATTAACGAATTGTTATTCCAGCTTGAAACAGATCATAGCGATGAAATACTTCATGCCTTACACGATAAACAAGTAGCGTATGAAGCAGCGGATGGCTATAATATCAAATCAAGGACAGAATCGCTATTGGAAGGTTTGGGCTTTTCAACAACCGATTTAAACCGACCATTAGATACATTTTCTGGCGGATGGAGAATGCGGGTGATGTTGGCCAAAATGATGCTTCAGCAACCCGATTTGCTGCTGTTAGATGAGCCTACGAATCACCTCGATCTTCCGTCTATTTTATGGATTGAAGGCTATTTAAAGGATTACACCGGTACAGTTGTAATCGTTTCTCACGATCGCTATTTTTTAGATAAAGTAGTAAACAAGATTGCTGAAATAGCTTTTCAGAAAATTACTTTATACACCGGAAATTATACACATTATTTAGAAGAAAAAGAACTGAGAGAAGATCTTCAGCGTTCTCAGTTTAAAAATCAGCAGCAATATATTAAAGAGCAGGAAAAGCTAATCGACCGTTTCAAGGCCAAAGCATCGAAGGCGAAAATGGCGCAGTCGCGAGTGAAAATGCTCGACCGTCTAGAAAAGGTTGAAGATGTTGAATCGATGGGTGGAGAAATGAAAGTTCGTTTCGAAATGGATAAACAGCCGGGTAAATTAATTTCCCGTTTGCACATCAATGATAAATCGTATGGTGAGCAACGAATTCTGAAACACTCAGAATCGTCTATACTTCGTGGCGACAAAATAGCTTTGGTTGGAGCGAATGGTAGAGGGAAATCTACTTTGCTCAGAATGATTTTTGGTTCGGAGCCTTTTGATGGGAAATCGGATGCTACTCACAATGTTGTTACTTCGTTTTTCGCACAGCATCAGTTAGAAAGTTTGAATTTGAATAATGATCTTATCACTGAACTGGCACATTTTGCACCATCAAAAAAAGATGTAGAGCTGCGATCGATACTCGGAGCGTTTCTTTTTTCCGGCGATGAAGTGTTTAAGAAAATTAAAGTGTTGTCGGGTGGAGAGAAATCGCGAGTGGCCTTAGCAAAAACGATGCTCAGCAAAGCAAATTTTTTAATTCTCGATGAGCCAACGAATCACCTCGACATGCAAAGCGTAGGAATATTAATCCAGGTGTTGCAAGAGTATGAAGGTTCGTTTATTATTGTTTCTCACGATCGTTTTTTCCTTTCACAAGTTGCCAATAAAATTTGGTGGATAGAAGATCAAGAGTTGAAAGAATACTTAGGGCCATACGATGAATATGAATATTGGCTAGAACAACGTCAAAAAGAGGAGAAGAGTATTGATAAGCAGCGACTCGACATTGAGAAAAAGGAAAGAATAAAAAAGAAAACGGAAGTTAAAGCTGTACAAGGAGAAGAAGAGAAAAAGCTTAAGAAGAAACTAAGCAGTCGTTTTCAGAATTTAGAAGCTGACTTACAGAAAGCAAAGCAAACTAAAGAAGCGTTAGAAAAAGAGCTTGGAGATCCTGAGGTCTATGAAAATACCGATAAATTTCAAGTAGCGATGGAAAAGTTTAACCATCACGAAACAATCTTAAGCGATCTTACGAAAGAGTGGGAGGAAGTCTTTGAACAACTGACTTTGATGGAATAAATGCTACGCACAATTTCGATGGTTTCAACAGATAAAAATAAGAGTCTTAAAATTGAAACTAAAAAGTCGTTCGAGAAGTCAATTCATAATACAAGGGTAGCTGCTTTTTTAGAGTTAGTAATTATCACCCTATCGGTAATTTATTTGTTGGCAATAGTTCTATAGTAGCTATGTTTTTTAAAAAGCAGGAGTATTTTGACGATGCTTGCTTTTTTTTACATTTTAGATCATTTTTGAAGTTGATAATCGTGAGTTTACCTTGCGTTTTGATGTGTTTGTCAAAAATAGTATGGAAAGAATGATAAGAATTATATCTTTGATTCTCATTCTTGTCAACTAAATGATCACTCAAGTAACATCCGGAATTAAAGTAAGTGTAGAGGTTTTTTATAGACCCGATCAAAGTGATGCGGAACTTAATCAGCACATTTTTGCTTATAGAATTACGATTACAAACAATAGTGAATATTCGTGTCGATTACTGCGTAGAAGTTGGTTTATAAAAGATTCAAATGGTGCAAATAGGCATGTAGAAGGAGAGGGCGTAGTTGGAGAAAAGCCAATCATAGGAACAGGAGAGGTGTATCAATATATATCCGGTTGTAATTTAGATTCAGAAATAGGGAAGATGTATGGTACGTATTCTATGGAACGATTAATTGATAGTAAGCAATTCAATGTACGAATTCCTGAATTTCATTTAGTAGTACCTTACAAGTTAAACTAAAACGATTGGTGATTTAGCGTGCACAGTTGATTTTTTCACTCACCAAAAATTTTATTCAGGGCTTTATTTCTAAACGAAAAAATTTCTTTAATTTTTTTTTCGATAAAGAGGTGATTTAAAAAATTGCCAACGAACCCAAATGGAATTTCATAATGCAGTATATCGATCATTTCAACACCATTTTCTTTTTCAATAAAATGATGCTGATGATGCCAAAGTTTGTAAGGGCCTTTTCTTTGTTCATCCACAAAAAAATCCGGTTCGCTAACATGTGTAATTTCAGTAACCCAGTTGAGCGGAATGTTAAACAGAGGCGATACTGTGTAGCAAATAATTTGTCCAGGGTAAGTTTTGTTATTACTGATGTCGGAATGAATAACGAAATTCATTTCCTTAGGGGTTATTTTTGATAAATTTTTCGGATCACTAAAAAAGTTCCATGCTGCTGCTTTGCTTATAGGTAAAGTTTGACTAAAGCGAAGGTTTTTAACACTCATACGAATAGATTGGTTGAATACTAACAACGCAAACAGGTAAATTGTTGCGCCGATAAGAAATAAAATGTGCATTTTTGAAAAGTAAAATAAAGTGTATTCATCCCAATTTGACAGTCCAATCAACACCAACGAATTTAATTCCGTTATTGAGTTGAATCATTCTCTTACAAATTTTCTTGTAACTCTTTCTTTACTCGTTAACACATCTATATAATAAAACCCGCTCTCTAATTTAGAAACATCAAAAT
>JAYTOX010000053.1:0-5725 GCA_043747595.1 Bacteroidota bacterium
GATTCACGATTCACGATTCACGATTCACGATTCACGATTCACGATTCACGATTCACGATTCACGATTCACGATTCATGATTCACGATTCACGATTCACGATTCACGATTCATGATTCACGATTCACGATTCACGAAATATTCGTTTCGCTAATGAGGTAAAGCGGACGGTTTCTAACATTCGTACTTAAGCGACTAATGTATTCGCCAATAATTCCGATACTGATAAGTTGAACGCCGCCTATAAATAAAATTGCAAGCATTAAAGATGTCCAACCGGGAACATAATCTTTTGTGATTAATCGCGAGTAAAGGGCGTAGAGGCTTAATAAAAAAGTAATTCCGGAAACAAAAAAACCAGCGATCGTTGCAAACTTCAATGGGAAATTTGAGAAAGATGTAATACCATCTAAGGCAAAACGAATCATTTTTTTATAAGTGTATCCAGTTTCTCCTGCAAATCTCGGATCACGATCGTATTCAACAAATGTTTGTCGAAATCCTATCCATGATATTTGTCCGCGAAGAAATTTTTGTTGCTCCGGCATTTCTCTCAATGCTAAAACAACCTTTCTATCGATGATTCTGAAGTCGCCTGTATCGACCGGAATATTTATTGAAGTAATTCGTTTTAAGGTCTGATAAAAAATTCGGGCGGTAAACTTTTTCATAAAATTTTCGCCTTTACGTGCACGACGTTTTGCATAAACGACCTCGTAACCTTCCTTCCATTTATTGTAAAGGTCAATAATCAATTCAGGCGGATCTTGTAAATCTGCATCTATAATGATTGCTGACTTACTGTTACATTTATCTATACCTGCAGAGACCGCAATTTGATGTCCAAAGTTTCGAGAAAGGTCGATGTAACGGACAGTAGCATTTTTCTTTGCGAGTTCTTTTATCAATTCCATTGAGCGATCGCGACTACCATCGTTGATAAAGATGTATTCAGCATCTACATTCAGTGAATTGATAACACCACTCAATCTGTCGAGAAGCAGAGGAATGTTGCCCTCTTCATTATAAATCGGAATTATGATCGAAAGGTCTTTCAATGCGTCGAATAATTAGTAAGAAATCTATTGACGAAAAATAGTCAGATTCATTTTATCAATCAAATGACTTTATTTAGACTATAATCGTTTATATGCGTGAAAAATATTAAATAATTCGGAGATGCCCTAATTACCTACATAATTAAATTTTCAGTTAAAATCTTCAAGAGAAAAACGACCACAATCACGGAAATTATACGATTGATTTTTAAAAATCTCAGCAACTTATTACTGAATAGTGGTACATTTGGCTGTTTGAAAACGGAAAAAATGTTCATCATTAATTCGAAGCAATAACCGAGAAGAAAATATAATATGTCAAGGAAACAGAAGTTAACCCTCTTTATTATTTTAATAATTTATACCGGAATTTTCGCTTCAGTTTCTATTGTTAATCATTATTTTTTTAGAACACATGCTCACGATCTTGGAATAGAAACAAACACCATTTTCGATTATGCTCATTTAAGAGTAAACGATTGTATGTTAATGCAGCCGCAATTTAATAATGTTCTAAGCGATCATTTTTCATTGCTGCCGATGTTGTATTCGCCACTCATTTATATTTTTGGTTCTTATACATTATTAATTGTTCAAATATTATTTGTGCTTTTGGGCGGATATGGAATATTCAAATATGTAAGTTATAAAACAAAAGATAACTGGTTAGGAATTTTGGCCACTGTACATTTCTTTTCGCTATGGGGAATATATTCAGCGCTTGCATTCGACGCACACAATAATGTAATGGCGGCGATGATCGTTCCTTGGTTTTTTTACTTTTTTGAAAAAGGACAGCTAAAAAAAGCATTTTTATTCTTTGCTCTCGTTATTTCTGCCAAAGAAAATATGGCATTGTGGACATTGTTTATTGCTGTAGGATTGTTTTTTGTAAATTATAAAAATAAAGAGCGACGGAATTTTCTGTTGTTGATGGCAGTTACCTCTGTTGTTTATTTTGTAACTGTGATGCAATTTATTATGCCGGCTTTAGCGAACGATGGTAGAGCCTACTTACATTTCGAATATCATGCGCTTGGCAATAATTTTGGTGAAGTGGTGGTGAATATTATTAAACATCCAATCAAAACATTTTCACTCTTTTTTGAAAACCATAGCGACGAAGCAATTTATGATACGTATAAATCTGAATTGCATTTTATTATTCTTCTTTCTGGCGGAATTGCATTATTTCTCCGCCCTCAATTTTTAATTATGCTCATTCCTATTTATGCGCAAAAATTATTTTCAGACGATAGTATCAAATGGGGATTAGGATACCATTATTCAATTGAATTTGTTCCAATAATTTCTATCGCTCTTTTTACTTTTATCAATGACTTGAAATTGGTAAAAATAAAATTTGCTACAGCATTCTTGGGAATTACTACCACGATATTTTGTACAATTTATACAGTGAATCATGCACAATCGATTCCTTATCTGAAGGAAGAGTTGCAGTTTACAAAAGCTATTCACTACAAGCGAAATTTTAACATCAACAATGTTTACGATCTAATGAAACTTATTCCGCCAAATGCAAAAGTGAGCGCTTCAAATGTGATTGCTCCTCACTTATCACTTCGCGATTTTATCTATCTGTTTCCTGTTGTTCAAAACGCCGAATATATTATTTTACTCGATGATGGCGATGCTTATCCACTTTCTGCGGAACAAATGAAAACGGAAATAACAAAACTAATGACAAGCCCGGAATGGAAGCTCGAAAAACAGGAAGGAATTGTTTACTTGTTTCGAAAGAGGTGATAAATTAACGATAAGCCTGTTTATTGAAGGTGCGTGCTAAACGAAAATTACGTACTATTTCTATGACAGCTCTTAGCAGCTTCTGATTCTGAATATACATCATAGATTCATGGCAGATTTATTTAAATTTCGTGAATAAATGTCCTTCATTTTTTTAAAGAATACATACTTTTATTACCTTCGGACCGTACACCGTACCTCGCTATAAGCAATGCCAAAATCTTCCAATTCATTTACTAAATACATCCGCACCTTTTGGATACTTATTTCCTGCGGAGTCTTGTTTTTAATTTTAATTATCTTTTTGGCAGCCAAAGGATATATCGGTGAGGAGCTACCGAGTTTTGAAGATCTTGAAAACCCTAAAAGCAATCTAGCATCTGAAGTGGTCTCTACCGACCTTGCTGTTATCGGAAAATATTATATTCAAAACAGAACCAATATACATTACAGTGAACTTTCGCCGAATGTAATTAATGCTTTGAAGGCAACGGAGGATATCAGATTTGAAAAACATAGTGGTGTAGACCTTCGCGGATTATTACGTGTTGTTCTGCGTGCGGGAAGTGCCGGAGGTGGAAGTACGCTTACGCAACAGCTCGCAAAAAATCTATTTCATTCTAAACCTAATTCTAAGCTTCAACGTGTCATTCAGAAAGTTCAGGAATGGGTAATCTCTGTTGAGTTGGAACGCCGGTATACTAAGGACGAAATTCTGGCGATGTATTTAAATACAGTTGAGTTTAGTAGCAATGCTTTCGGAATTAAATCTGCTACGCAAACTTATTTTGCTAAAACCCCCGACAAGCTTTCAATTCCTGAAGCAGCCGTTTTAGTTGGTATGTTGCAGGCTCCTACTAAATTTAACCCGGCTAGAAATCCGAAAAATTCTTTGGCGAGAAGAAACATTGTACTCTCTCAAATGAATAAGTACAATTTTATTAACGACCATCAATTTGATTCGTTAAAAGCTTTACCCATCAAACTTAATTTTCAAGTTGATGATCATAATTTTGGATTAGCTACTTATTTCAGAGAGGAATTACGTGGTGAACTTTTAGTGTGGTGTAAAGAGCATGTAAATAATGCAACCGGAAAGCCTTACAATTTGTATACCGACGGTCTAAAAATTTACACAACGATCAATTCGAAAATGCAACGTTATGCAGAAGAAGCCATGAAGGAACACATGACAGACTTGCAGAAAAAATTTAATGAGCATTGGAAAACGAAGGAGCCTTGGGAAGGTCATCCTGAAATTATTAAAGATGGAATGAAACGTACCGATCGTTTCATTTCGATGAAAGCGGATAATGCAACGGAAAAGGAAATTGATGAGGCCTTCAAGAAAAAAGTTCCTATGACAATTTTTACTTGGAATGGTGAAGTTGACACAGTGCTTTCGCCACTCGACAGTTTAAAGTATTACAAGAAATTTTTACAGAGTGGATTTATGTCTATGGATCCCATCAGCGGATATGTGAAAGCGTGGGTTGGTGGTGATGATTATCGCTATTTTAAATACGATCACGTAAAAGCGGGACGAAGACAAGTTGGATCTACATTCAAACCATTTCTGTATACGTTGGCTATGCAAGAAGGATATTCACCTTGCTATCGAATTCCAAATGTACGCGTCACATTCGATTTACCAACAGGCGAACAATGGTCGCCCGAAAATGCTGACGGTAAATATGGTGGTATGCTTACTCTCAAACAAGGTTTAGCAGAATCGGTAAATTGTATCTCTGCTTATCTTATGAAACAATTCGGTCCTCAAGCAATGATCGACATTGCCCGAAGAATGGGAATCACTTCACCAATCGATGCAGTGCCATCGATCTGTTTAGGTACGCCGGATGTTTCTGTTTATGAAATGGTAGGTGCATATTCTACATTTGCGAATAAAGGAGTATGGACTCAACCAACATATCTTTTGCGTATTGAAGATAAGAATGGAAATATACTGCAAGATTTTGTGCCACGAAAAGTGGAAGCTATCAATGAAGAAACGGCTTATTTAATGTTGAGTCTTATGCAAGGTGTAGTGCAATTCGGTACCGGTGCGCGACTACGTGGCCAGTATAAATTAACAAATCCAATTGCAGGTAAAACAGGAACTACGCAAAATCAAAGTGATGGTTGGTTCATGGGACTTACTCCAGATCTAGTTTCAGGTTGTTGGGTTGGAGCAGAAGATCGTATCGTTCACTTTCGTTCGCTCGACTTAGGGCAAGGAGCTAGAACAGCACTACCAATTTGGGCGTTGTATATGCAAAAAGTTTATGCTGATAAAGGAATTAATTTATCGAAAAGGGATTTCACTCCACCGGCAGAAAAATTAAGCGTCGAATTGAATTGCGATAAATACATTCAACCTGGATCAACTCATAGTCGAGATACAGATAATTTTTAATACTACTACAATGAATAAAGTTGTTACTAACGCTGAAGAAGCAATTCGTGATATGCACGATAATATGACGGTAATGGTTGGAGGTTTTGGCTTGTGTGGAATACCGGAGAATGCAATTGCAGCTATGGTACAGAAAGGTGTTAGAGGGTTAACGTGCATCAGTAATAACGCTGGAGTAGATAATTTTGGATTGGGATTACTTTTACATTCGAAGCAAATAAAAAAAATGATTGCAAGTTATGTTGGTGAGAATGCAGAGTTCGAACGACAAATGCTATCAGGTGAATTGGAAGTAGAACTTATTCCTCAAGGAACATTAGCTACAAGATGTTTAGCTGCAGGATATGGAATGCCTGCAATATTTACTGCAGCGGGAGTAGGAACAGAAGTTGCAGAAGGTAAAGAAATTAGGAATTTCAACGGCAAAGATTACTTGATGGAATATGCTTTTGATGCACAATTTGCATTGGTTAAAGCTTGGAAAGG
>JAYTOX010000054.1:0-70466 GCA_043747595.1 Bacteroidota bacterium
AATGGAAGAAAAAACCCCGAAAGATTTTTTCTTCCGGGGCATAAATTATAGTACTTTTAACATTACTAATCTGTCAACATTTTTTAGGACTAGACATATATTTTATTGATTATTGGATCGCTGATTTGAAACTAGCGTCGTTGAATAATTTTATGAATTCACGATCTTCAGCAGCCATAGCTTTCAATGAAGCATCTTTTGCAACAGCCATTTTCAAATTACTTGCAACACCGTTATTGTCACCTTTGCGTGAAGAGATAACAGCTTTCAAGTAATAACCCATTGCAGAATCTTTATCAGATGAAGCATCGATTGTACTCATAGCACCATCTTTATCGCCTGATAATAATTTAGCTAGAGCAGCATTGAAAGAGTTTGAACCTGAATAGTGAGAAACAGCAGAAGAATAGTTGCCATTTTTAATATCAAGAATACCCATGTTAGTGTTAACTTCAGGACCGGCAGAAGCAGCTTCAGCATATGCAGCAGCAGCATTAGTACGATCGCCTTTACGGCTATATACTGCTCCTATATTGTTTCTAACGATTGGATTGTTTTTACTTAACTGATCCGCTTTAGAGAATTCAGTCATTGCACCATCCATATCACCTTTTTCAAACATCATCATACCTGCATTGTTTGCAGCTCTCCAATCTTGTGGATAGATACGCTCAGCAGAACGATAGATAGAAAGTTTTTCAGTATTATCTTTTGTTAGAGTAGCTGCATAAAGAACTTCTTCAACGCTAAGAGAATCAGGATTAGATTTAGCTAAAGCAGAAATCTGCTCATCAGAACGACCTGTTTTATCGGCATTGATAGTAATAACCGAACGGCGAAGTTTTGGAAGAACGCCTTCAGCTATTTCAGTATATGCTTTTCCCATTTTCTTAATTTCCATTTCACGAGCATCAGCATCAGAATTAGAGGCAACGATACGAAGAATCATATCTTTTTGTGCCATGTTAGACTCGCCCATTAAACGTTGGAAACCTGCCCAATCTTCATTAGTTGTGCTACGAGAAAACAAAGAACTGTCAGCGCTTATTTTTATTTTCTCCTTAGGCTTAAGGCCCTTATTCATCATTTTCATCATCGCATCAGCAACATATTTCGAAGCAGACTTAGAACGATTTTCAGCAAGTGTAGTATTTAATTTTTCAGTTCCATCAGGTGATGCAGCACCCATGATGCTAATTCCTTTTACATTATATGGAGCAACTGACAAAGCACTAAGACCGCTATCAAGAAGAGCAAATTGTGTTTTGTTGTTAATGTTACATTGCTTCACCTTAAAGTTAGCATTTACATTAGAGGTATTGATCAGATAGAAGATTGTTCCTTCATAATTTGCCGGTGTAATACGTACAAATTTATCGTTACCCATGATAGTTTGCTCAGAAGCCTGAACTAACAATGGTGTAACAATAGTACCATCAGCAACTTTTATTGAGCCAAGTTCTTTTATAGTTTTGCCTTTAGCGCCAGTAGATTTCACCATTACATCGGCAGCTTTCATGTCTGCTGTGTAAGCGATTTTATCGGAATAAGTAAAACTTCCACCAGTTTTGTAATTAACTTTTGTTCCGGCAGTTTTTGATTTTTCACCTACAACAGTAACCGACTTATAGTCGTGCTCAGCAGTCGATGATTTAATCATTGGGACAACCGTAACATCAACACTTTTTGCAAAGTATTTAGCAGGATATGTTCCTTTAATAGCGATTGCAACGCTATCACCGTGAAGTTCAAGAGGATTGGGAGTTACTTCATGTTTAACAAGGCTGTAATTTTTAGCCATTTTCCCTAAACCATTACAACCGACAACTGCAATAGCAATCAGTATAAAGGAGAGTTTTTGTAGCTTATTCATTTCGAGTGGAGATAAAAGTTAGTAGAGGTGAATTTTGGCGCAATATTGCAATTAATTTGAAGATAATAAAGTAATGTTAATTATTTTTTGAATAACGCTTTCTTTCAGTTTCATCTAAAATAATCTTTCTCATTCTGATTGCTTTAGGTGTAATTTCGAGGTATTCGTCTTTCTCAATATATTCCATAGCTTCTTCCAATGAGAAGTTGATTTTTGGAGTAATCCTAACATTATCATCGCTACCCGAAGCACGCATGTTTGTAAGCTGCTTTGCGCGAGTTACGTTCACTAAGATATCGCCCGGGCGGATGCTTTCACCGATGATTTGGCCTGCATAAACTTCTTCAGCCGGATCAATAAAGAAACGTCCACGATCTTGAAGTTTATCGATAGAATAAGCTGTAGTTTTCCCTTTATCCATTGATAAAAGTACACCATTGCTACGACTAGGAAGATCGCCTTTGAAAGGCTCATATCCTTTAAAACGGTGAGCGATAATTGCTTCACCTTGCGTAGCAGTCAACATATTATTTCGAAGTCCGATCACCCCACGAGCTGGAATATTGAATTCAAGGTGCAATACATCACCTTTTGGTTCCATGATTAACAATTCACCCTTACGTTGAGTTACTTGGTCGATTACTGCACCTGAAAATTGCTCCGGTACATTTACAGTCAACATTTCTATCGGCTCACATTTCTTACCATCAATTTCTTTGATGATTACCTGAGGCTGACCAACTTGAAGCTCATATCCTTCACGACGCATGGTTTCAATAAGAATCGATAAGTGAAGTACACCACGACCGAAAACGTTATAAGCATCGGGTGAATTAGTTTCTTCAACACGTAATGCCAAGTTTTTTTCAATTTCTTTAAACAGACGATCACGAAGGTGACGAGAGGTCACAAACTTACCTTCTTTACCAAAGAATGGAGAATTATTGATCGTAAAAAACATACTCATTGTCGGTTCATCCACATCAATTGTTGGAAGAGCTTCCGGTGATTCGAAATCGGCAATTGTATCACCGATATCGAAGTTTTCCAAACCTACAATGGCACAAATGTCGCCTGCTTTTACAAATTCTTGTTTGCTTCGACCAAGTCCTTCGAATGAATGAATTTCTTTTACTCGAGCCTTCAAAATAGTACCATCGCGTTTCATTAATGAAACAGGCATGCTTTCACGCATTGTTCCTCTGAATACACGGCCAATAGCAATACGACCTACGAATGAAGAATAATCTAACGAAGTAATCAACATTTGAGGTGTTCCTTCGCGCACATTTGCAGGAGGACAATAGTCAATAATTGCATCTAGTAATTCTGTGATATCTTCCGTTTGACGTTTCCAGTCAGTCGACATCCAACCTTGCTTCGATGAACCATAAAGCGTAGGAAAACCTAATTGCTCTTCAGTAGCACCAAGGTTATAGAAAAGGTCGAAAACCTGCTCATGAACTTCGTCGGGGCGACAATTCTCTTTATCTACTTTATTGATAACGACAATTGGTTTTAAACCAAGAGCTAAAGCTTTTTGCGTCACAAAACGCGTTTGAGGCATTGCACCTTCAAAAGCATCAACTAGTAAAAGAACACTATCCGCCATTGTTAAAACTCGCTCCACTTCACCACCGAAATCGGCGTGACCAGGAGTATCTATAATATTGATTTTAACGTCTTTGTATCTGATAGAAACATTTTTTGCCACAATCGTGATTCCGCGTTCTCTTTCAAGATCGTTGTTGTCAAGAATTAACTCATCAGTGGCTTGATTATCTCTAAAAAGTTTAGCCTGATGAAGCATTTTATCAACCAAGGTCGTTTTACCGTGATCGACGTGAGCAATAATTGCGATGTTTCTGATTTGCATGTAGTTAAGCCGCTTCTTTAAGTAAGCGGCCGCAAAGGTAGGAATAATATCCGGAGAAAACGAGCGAATCGGGGATCGGGACATGTTTTCATTTAACGATCTCTATTCCGAAACAAACTTAAAGAACGATTTAAAAGTGCTAATAATAAATTACTTGAATGAAAAATGCATACTTACTACTAAGCGATAAATCAAAAAAGTAGTGTTTCAAAAATGCTTTGCGATGGATGGAAATCAGAATTCGAGACACAGATTCCATTTCAAGTTGAAAGGATTTGCTTTTTATAGAGATTCATATACCTTTGCAGCCCTTCAAAAAATAGCATTTAATGGAAAATTTTGTATTCTTGATACCGATGTTCGGTATACTTGGTTTGATTATCATGTTCATCAAAGCAACATGGGTAACCAAACAAAACCCCGGTGACGCCAATATGGTGGAACTATCTGGCTACATTGCAAAAGGTGCGATGGCATTTTTAAAAGCCGAATGGAAAGTTCTCTCCTACTTCGTAGTAATTGCCGGCGCCTTGCTTGCTTGGTCTGGAACAGCTGTTTCTACTTCAAGTCCTGTAATAGCAATTTCTTTTATTATCGGCGCAGTATTTTCTGCAACTGCCGGTTATATCGGAATGAATATAGCAACTAAAGCAAATGTTAGAACTACTCAAGCTGCGCGTACTAGTTTAAGTGAAGCGTTAAAAGTTTCTTTCACAGGAGGATCTGTAATGGGACTTGGTGTAGCCGGATTGGCCGTGCTTGGTTTAGGATCTCTGTTCATTGTATTCTACAAAATGTACGTACTATCTGTTGGTGGTGCAGTCAATGGCGTTGAAATGGAAAAAGCACTTGAGGTGCTTGCCGGATTTTCACTAGGTGCTGAATCAATTGCACTTTTCGCTCGTGTTGGTGGTGGTATTTACACAAAGGCAGCAGATGTTGGAGCCGATTTAGTTGGAAAAGTTGAAGCTGGAATTCCTGAAGATGATGTACGTAACCCAGCAACGATTGCAGATAACGTTGGTGACAATGTTGGTGATGTAGCAGGTATGGGTGCCGATCTTTTTGGTTCTTATGTTGCAACGATCCTTGCAACTATGGTACTTGGTCGTGAAATTGTTTCTAACGATAAGTTTGGTGGCATAGCTCCTATCTTATTACCAATGCTTATTGCAGGCCTAGGTATTATCTTTTCTATTATGGGAATGTTTTTCGTAAAAGTAAAAGACGATAATGGTGATGTTCAGAAAGCATTGAACTTAGGAAACTGGTCGTCGATTATTTTTACAGCTATCGCTTCTTACTTCGTTGTAAATTGGATGTTAGCAGATACGATGAGTATCCGTGGATTTGAATTTACAAAGATGAATGTATTTTATTCAATCATACTTGGATTAGTAGTCGGTACATTGATGAGTATGATAACAGAATATTATACTTCAATGGGCAAGCGTCCTGTTAATTCAATAATAAAGCAATCGTCTACGGGTCACGCAACAAATATTATTGGTGGTATTTCTGTTGGTATGGAATCAACTGCACTTCCAATGTTAGTTCTTGCAACAGGAATTTATGGTGCTTATGCATTTGCAGGTCTCTATGGAGTTGCAATTGCTGCGGCAGGAATGATGGCAACAACGGCGATGCAATTAGCAATCGATGCCTTTGGTCCTATTGCAGATAATGCAGGAGGAATTGCAGAGATGAGTGGATTACCGAAAGAAGTTCGTCAGCGCACCGATACATTGGACGCTGTAGGAAATACAACAGCTGCAACAGGAAAAGGTTTTGCTATTGCTTCTGCTGCGTTAACATCGCTTGCACTATTTGCTGCTTTCGTTGGTATAGCAGGAATCGATTCAATAGATATTTTCAAAGCTCCGGTTTTAGCAGGTTTATTTGTTGGAGGAATGATTCCATACATATTCTCTTCTCTTGCCATTGCAGCCGTTGGTCGTGCAGCTATGGATATGGTGAATGAAGTTCGTCGTCAGTTCAAAGAGATTCCGGGAATTATGGAATACAAGGCAAAACCGGAATATGAAAAATGTGTAGCTATTTCTACTAAAGCTTCTATCCGTGAAATGCTTTTACCAGGCGCAATAGCGTTAACGGTTCCAGTTATTGTTGGATTTACTTTTGGACCGGAAGTACTAGGTGGATTATTAGCCGGAGTAACCGTATCAGGTGTTTTGTTAGGAATGTTTATGAACAACGCCGGTGGTGCTTGGGACAATGCAAAAAAGTCGTTTGAAAAAGGAGCTACTATAAATGGAGAAGTATTTTACAAAGGTTCTGAACCTCACAAAGCTTCGGTTACGGGCGATACAGTTGGTGATCCATTCAAAGATACTTCAGGTCCATCAATGAACATCCTAATTAAGTTGATGTCGATTGTTTCATTAATCATCGCTCCACATATTGCAGTTCATGGTGGAAAGAATGATGGAATGATGGACAGTTGCAAACAAGGAATGATGCAATGTTGTCCTGAAATGAAATCGATGACATGTGAAATGGATTCAGATGGCAATTGTGTAATTGATTCTGCGACGTGTGCAATGTTTATGGCAAGTGGAAAAATTGATTCTTCTGCATGTACAATGAGTACAGATGGAAAATGTCACGTCAATATGGAGGCATGTATGTCGGCAATGCATGGCGGAAATTGTTCAATGAAAAAAGATTGTTCAATGAACGGCGGAATGTCGACCGAATGTATGGAGGCTTGCAAAGCAAAAGGAGTTGATTGTGCAAAAGGATCTCCTTGTTCGAAAGAATGTATGGAGGCCTGCAAAGCAAAAGGAATTGATTGTGCAAGTACAGAATGCCCTTCTAAAAAATCGGCATGCTGCAAAAAATAAAATTATTGAATGTAAAAAATCCGGTCTCGAAAGTGTCCGGATTTTTTTTTGCTTTTTTGTTTATGAATAATACCTGGAGAGTAAATGATTTATAAATAAAAATTCAAAAATTTTTTTTCTGACAAACAATTTTTTTTATTACTTCATACTTATTACTTCTTATTTAATAATTAATACTTCATTTCACTTATTTCCTACTTCTTATATGAGTAATCGGATTTTTTCTCCCGCAGAAACCGCTGAATACCGCAGAGTTATTTTTAACTTTTCTTACTTCAATTCTCTTATTTCATGCTTCCTTTTTCTTATTTCATACTTCAAAAATGGTTAGTAAGTAAAAATCAATTGACCACTTACCCTTGTTTTTATCTTGCCTCATTTTGCCAAGCGGAAAACAAAATCTACAAACCAATAAACAATAACAAGTAAATTTTCTGCGCTCTAAAGTTCGCTTATAATATGAAATCCTTTAAGGTGGAACATTTTGACAGTAACGATTAATAAATTAGCCTACTAAAATATGTTACCCACATAAATTCAAAAATTAAGTTCTCTTTTTGTGAACATTATATATTTTATAACGTACCTTTACATGAAAATAAGATTGATTGTTAAACAGACGATAGAAGAATACTGTTTAAAAAACACTCAGAGTCGGAAATCCTTCTCAAATTGGCTTGAAATAATCAAATATGCAGACTGGAGTTTTCCCGATGATATTCTTTTTACTTTTGGCACTGCAGATTTACTTGGCGCAGGTTCAAATCGCGTTATCTTTAATATTGGAGGAAATAAATATCGTATGATCTGTAAATACCACTTTGGTGAAAAGCAACTTCATCTGTTTGTGTGCTGGATAGGCACTCATGCAGAATATGATAAATTATGTTCCGACAATAAACAGTACACAATAAGTATTTATTAAAAGAATAAAACCAAGATCATGGGAACTTTAAAATATACAATAATCAAATCAAAATCCCAATACAAAGATTATTGCAAATTATTAGAAAAGCTACTCGAGTCCAAATCAAAAGTCAAAAATCATACGGATGAAATAGAACTTTTAACTGTACTGATTGAAATCTGGGATTCAGAACACAATTCCTTTAATGGTTCAGATCCAATTGAACTGCTTAAAAATTTAATGCAAGAAAGCGATATGAGACCAAATGACCTTATTTCAATTCTAAAGATCAGCAAAGGTTTGATTTCAGATATTTTGAATTATAAAAAAGGTCTTTCAAAAGAAGTAATCAGAATTTTATCAAATCATTTTAAAATATCACAAGAAGCTTTCAATAGAAATTATCATTTGAAAGGAATCAGTAAACCAAAGTCAAACAAAACACGCGCTCCCAAACGATCTAAACAGCTTGCTTAAATTTATTTTCTCTTCAACTCATAAACCGTACAAGCAAACTCATTCTTTTCATCTGCCGGAAAATTTTGTTGCGATAGTTCTTCCCATTCGTCCGTATTCAGTTCAGGAAAATAAACAGTGCCTGAGATTGTTGTATGGATTCTTGTCAGATATATCTTTTCTGTAAATGGAATTGCTGCTTTGAAAATTTCACCGCCACCAAAAACAAAAGCTTCTTCATCATGCTTTGCTTCTTCTAGTGCTTTTGCAAGAGAGTCAACTGCAATGCATCCTTCGGGTGAATAATTTTTTTGGCGACTTATAATTATCATAGTTCTTCCCGGTAATGGGCGCCCAATACTCTCGTACGTCTTTCTTCCCATGATAAGATGATGGCCCATGGTTAGCGCTTTAACACGCTTTAGATCGCTCGACATTTTCCACGGCAGGTTATTCCCTACTCCTATTACGTCGTTATCAGAAGCAGCTACTACAATTGAGATCATACGTTTGAATTAAACAGCAACCGCTCCTTTAATATGAGGATGCGGATCGTAATTAATAATAGTCATATCTTCAATTTTAAAATCGAAAATACTTTTTACTTCCGGATTTAAAACGAGTTTCGGTAGAGGGCGAGGATCGCGAGTAAGTTGCAATTGAACTTGCTCGAAATGATTATTATAAATGTGCGCATCGCCTAACGTATGAACAAAAGTACCCGGTTCTAAATTACAAACTTGAGCTACCATAAGAGTAAGCGCTGCATACGATGCGATGTTAAATGGAACACCAAGAAAAATATCGGCACTACGTTGATACAACTGACAAGACAATTTACCATCGGCAACATAAAACTGAAAAAAAGCATGACACGGAGGCAATTTCATTTTACTCACCTCCCCTACATTCCATGCGCTAACTATTAGTCGACGAGAATCAGGGTTTTTCTTGATTTGATCAATCACCTCAGAAAGTTGATCAATTTCTTTTCCGTCAGCAGTTTTCCATGCTCTCCATTGCGAACCGTAAACAGGACCAAGGTCACCATTTTCATCGGCCCAGTCGTCCCAAATAGAAACACCGTTATCTCTTAAATATTTAATATTTGTATCGCCTTTAATAAACCAAAGCAGTTCATGAAAGATAGAACGAGTATGCAATTTTTTGGTGGTGAGTAGTGGAAAGCCTTCTGCTAAATCAAAATGCATTTGATAACCAAAAACACTGCGCGTTCCTGTTCCGGTACGATCACTTTTGTCGGTACCATTATTCATTACATTCCGGAGAAGGTCGAGATATTGCTTCATTAAGAGAAAGATTGATACTGCAAATTTAGAGAATATTTCTACTGAGGAAGACAGAAGTTATGAGCAAAAACAGCAACATTTCAACGATTACAGCCGTGGAGTTTAAAAAACGAAAGCTTTGATATTTATTCGACTTTTAAACTATCTTTCGGTCTTAAAAAATAACTATATGGGTATTAAATTTCGACTTACTATCTTAAGTTTCTTCCAGTTCTTCGTATGGGGTGCATGGCTGATTACCATCGGCACCTATTGTTTCAATGCGAAAGGATGGACAGGTGCGCAGTTCGGAGCCATTTTTTCAACGTTGGCCTTATCGTCATTGTTTATGCCAACCATTGCCGGCATCATAGCCGATAAATGGATGAATGCAGAAAAACTTTACGGCATTCTACATATCATGTATGGATTAATTTTATTCTACGTCCCGAGCGTAAACGATCCTGAAACGTTGTATTACGTAATCTTCGCTGCAATGATTTGTTACATGCCAACAATTTCATTATCGAATTCTATCGCCTATTCCATATTAAAAGACAACAAGTACGATGTTGTAAAAGTCTTTCCCCCTATTCGTGTATGGGGAACGGTTGGTTTTATTGTTGCCATGTGGACTACCAATTTAACCGGAAGCAAAACCAATGCGAATCAATTTATCATAGCAGCAGTAGCAGCAATCGTGTTGGGAATTTACGCATTCACACTACCAAAATGTCCACCACAAAAAAGCATTTCGAAAAATTCATCTTTGTTGGAGCAATTAGGATTAAGTTCATTCAAGTTATTTGCTAATTATAAAATGGCATTGTTTTTTATCTTCTCTATGTTTTTAGGAGGCGCTTTACAACTTACAAATATGTATGGCGATTCCTTTCTAAACGACTTTGGAAAGATTCCTGAATATGCCAATTCGTTGGTAGTAAAATACTCGACAATTATCATGTCCATTTCACAGATATCAGAAACGCTTTTCATACTTACGATTCCATTTTTCTTAAAAAGATTTGGAATTAAAAAAGTGATGTTGTTTTCGATGTTAGCATGGGTCTTACGCTTCGGATTATTTGGTTACGGAAATCCGGCAGAAGGTTTGTGGATGATTATTCTTTCGTGCATTGTTTACGGAATGGCATTCGACTTCTTTAATATTTCAGGTTCATTGTTTATTGAAACAAATACCGATCACTCAATCCGATCGAGTGCGCAAGGTTTGTTTATGATGATGACGAATGGTGTCGGTGCATTTTTAGGAAGTAAGATAAGTGGGCTGGCAATAGATACATATTTCACAGGAGACGGAGGAACAAAAGACTGGCGAGGAATCTGGGTTTCGTTTGCAATTTATTCGCTCATCGTAGCAATACTATTTGCTATCCTTTTTAAACACAAGCACAATCCGCAAGAAGTAGAAGCGGTTTCGCATTAAGAAATAAGAAGTAAGAAGTAAGATGTAAGAAGTATGAAGTAAGAAGTATGAAGTATGTCAGGGGGGACTCACCAATTACCACTCACCACTCACTAAAGAGAATGATGTAACGCAATTAATCATTATTCACTATTCATTAATAATGTTCTAATTGCTTTTCCTTTTTTCCAATTCGTCGCGAATTCTTCCGGCACGTTCGTAGGCTTCGTCGTCGATTGCTTTTTTGAGAAGCTCTTTTAATTCGTCGGTACTTGCGGCTCCTAATTCGTTTTCACTTAATTTACTCGTTGATCCTATTGGTCGTTCTACTGTTTCTTCAATGTTTTCTAATGAAGTATTTTCATCGGTAGCTACACCTGCTGTGGCAAGAATAAATTCGTAGGTATAAATTGGGCAACCAAAACGAACTGCTACGGCTATTGCATCGCTTGTTCGAGCATCTATCTCTTCTTTTTTATCGCCATTGTTACAAATTAACTTTGCAAAAAATACACCTTCAACCAGATTGTAAATAATAATTTCATCTACATTTATTTTGAAAGAATGTGCCAAGCTTTTAAACAGATCATGCGTGAGAGGTCGAGTCGGAGTCATATTTTCCAACTCAATAGCAATGGCCTGCGCTTCAAAAGCACCAATGATTATTGGCAGTCGGCGTTTTCCTTTATCTTCTCCTAAAACTAAAGCATAAGCGCCTGATTGCGTTTGGCTGTATTGGAGGCCGATTATTTCTAGTTTGATCTTTTTCATTTTAAAATGCCTATGGCAATTGGCTTAATCGAATTTAATAAAAATTAGTTTCGGCTATACAATTAATTCTGATTTGCTTTAAAGGTTTTCGCTGCTTCAATCAATTTAGGAACCACTTCAAATGCATCTCCAACAATACCGTAGTCGGCCGCTTTAAAAAATGGTGCCTCAGGATCTTTATTGATAACAACAATCACTTTAGACGAAGACACACCTGCCAAATGCTGAATAGCACCACTGATACCAATGGCAATGTATAGATTCGGACTTATTGCTATTCCTGTTTGTCCTACGTGTTCCGAATGTGGACGCCATCCGGCATCAGAAACCGGCTTAGAACATGCAGTAGCTGCACCTAGTATTTTAGCCAACTCTTCAATCATTCCCCAGTTCTCCGGACCTTTCATACCTCGTCCGGCAGAAACTACTAATTCAGCTTCAGGAAGAGAGATTGTATTTCCGGCACGCACTCGTTCTTTAATGCTTGCAGCAAAATCTTTATCAACCGGAGTAAAATCAAAATTTGAAACAGTAGTTGTACCTCCGCTTTCAATTACCTTATACGAATTTGGCATCATCGAAATAACTTTTGTGCCGGCCATCATTTCAATTATTGAAAAAGCCTTTCCTGAAAACGATCCTTTTTTAACAGTGAATGCACCGTCCATTGAAGGAAGACTTACCACATTTTCCGCAAGAGCAGCATCCAATTTAATCGCCACACGTGGAGCAATTGATTTGCCGGCAAAAGATGCGGAAAGAATAATCACCTCCGCATTTTCTGATTTAGCTGCTGCTGCAATTACACTTGCGTACGGCTGAGGATTTGGAATAGTTAATTGATCGCTGTTGATCGTTAGCACTTTTGACGCTCCATATTTTCCGGCTTTTGCTAATTCATCTTGACTAACCTTTCCAATAGAAATAGCTATGAGCGGTTGATTTAATTTTGTTGCAATTGCAGAAGCATAACTTACAGCTTCGAAAGCAGACTTACGAAAAGCGCCTTCAGAATTTTCTATATATACGAGTACTGACATGAGATTTTTTTTATGTGATGAATAAGATCAGATGATTTTTTTCTCTTCGCGAATAAGATCGAAAAGAGTACCGGCATCATCAGGACTGATTAATTTTACTGCACTTCTCATGACAGGTTTTTCATAAGAAACTAGTTTTACTTTTTGTGCTACTTCTATTGGCTCAATTACAACGAGCGGTTTAGTACGAGCAGACATGATTCCACGCATGTTTGGAATTTTCCATTCAGCCATTCCTTCAGATGCACCGGCAACAAAAGGAAGAGACGTTGAAATAATTTCTTTTCCACCTTCAATTTCACAATCGAGTGTTGCTGTAGAACCTTCGATCGATAAACTTTTAGCAAAAAGCACACATGGAATATCGAGTAGTTCGGCAATCATAACCGGAACACTAGACCCATTATGATCGCTACTTTCACGTCCACAAAGAATAACATCAACCGGATTTGTTTTTACGTATTCAGCAATTTGTTTGGCAACGAAAAAAGAATCGCGTGGAATGGAGTTGATACGAACCGCATCAGTAGCACCAATAGCCAAAGCTTTTCGAATGACGGCTTCAGTGGAAACATCACCAATATTAATGACAGTAACAGTTCCATTGTTAGAAGCGGCAAGATCAACCGCTTTAGAAAGGGCAATTTCGTCGTAAGGGTTTAAAATAAAAGTCACGCCGGCAGAAACAAATTCTTTATTATCCGGAGTAAAATTTATTTTTGCCGTGGTATCGGGTACACTAGCAATACAAACTAATATTTTCATAGGATTGGATTATGTATTACGCGATTATTTTTATATTTAACAATCACGCATTCAGCATGTTCTGAAATTAATGAATTATATTTTACTTCTTATTACAGAGCGGCGAAGATAAAGAAATTAATCACGAATAATTAAGTAAAAATCGGTTATGTCTGTCAGAATCAGTATTCTTGAAAGTTATCTAAACGAAGATCCGCACGATGAGTTTCTTCGCTATGCTTTAGCGTTGGAATACAAAGAATTAGGTAATTTTCAAGAAGCATACAATCATTTTTTAGTGCTCAGGCAATTGCATCCTGATTACCTTCCGATGTATTATATGGCAGGAAAAACAGCGGAAGACCTTCACTTAATTACAGAAGCGATAGAGTGGTATTCGGCAGGAGGCATTATTGCGATTCGGTTAGGAAATGGAAAAACATTGAACGAGCTGAACAGTGCTGCGCAGATGTTGAAAGATGAAATGAGTGAAGAGTAGAACAAATTTTTATCTTTGTGGCCCCGCATAAAATTGCGACGCATTAAAAAAGAATTATGAGAGAGATACAATTTCGTGAGGCCCTTCGAGAGGCGATGAATGAAGAGATGCGCAGAGATGAGCGTGTGTTTTTGATGGGAGAAGAAGTTGCGCAATACAATGGAGCGTACAAAGTGAGTCAGGGAATGCTCGACGAATTTGGTGAGAGGCGAGTAATCGATACACCAATTGCTGAATTAGGTTTTGCGGGAATAGCAGTAGGGGCAGCCATGAATGGTCTCCGCCCTATTGTTGAATTCATGACATTCAATTTTTCATTGGTAGCGATAGATCAAGTAATTAATTCGGCTGCGAAAATGATGAGCATGAGCGGTGGGCAATTTACAGTTCCTATTGTATTTAGAGGTCCCACAGGATCGGCGGGAATGTTAAGTTCACAACATTCACAAGCCTTTGAAAGTTGGTATGCAAACTGTCCGGGGTTAAAAGTAGTGGTGCCAAGTAATCCGGCCGATGCAAAAGGTTTGTTGAAGTCGGCCATTCGCGATAGCGATCCGGTTATATTTATGGAAAGCGAGCAAATGTATGGCGACAAAGGAAATGTTCCTGATGGAGAATATTTAATACCGATTGGCGTGGCCGATGTAGTAAAGATAGGAACCGATGTTACCATTGTTTCGTTTGGAAAAATGATGAAGATAGCAATGAAAGCTGCAGAAGAGTTGGCAAAAGAAAACATCAATGCAGAAGTGATCGACTTGCGTTCCGTTCGTCCGATTGATTATGCAACAGTGATAAATTCGGTAAAAAAGACAAACCGTTTAGTGATAGTAGAAGAATCGTGGCCATTGGCGGCTATTGCTACAGAAGTTACCTTTAAAGTTCAAAAAGACGCATTCGATTATTTAGATGCACCCATACTTAGAGTAATGGGAATGGACGTACCACTTCCCTATGCACCAACGTTGATTGAGGCGTATCTTCCTAATCCTGCAAGAGTTATCAGAGCAGTGAAAGAAGTTATGTATCTGGTAAAATAAGTAATTGAAAAGAAAAGATAGAAGCTGCTCATATTAAAGGGCAGCTTTTTTTGTGTAAAGGTTTTTTAGCTTGAATAAAGGTTTACAAAAAGAGAGCGGTCAATTTTAATTTTGAGAACAAGTCTATTTTTTCGCATAGAATATTGGATTTCAATACTATTCCATCAATATAGTAAGTACTATATAGATTTCTCGGGAAATAAGGTGTACCTTTGCCGCTTAATATTCAAAAAATGCTTTCTTTCTCAGAATTAGGAGTTGGCGAGAATGTTTTGAAAGCCATAACAGAGTTAGGTTTCGTTGAACCGACTCCAATTCAGCAACAGGCCATCCCTCAATTGATGGCCGATGAGACAGATTTTATCGGACTTGCACAAACAGGTACCGGAAAGACAGCTGCGTTTGGCCTTCCCATTCTTGAACTCATTGACCAAAACAAAACGGTCACACAATCATTAATCTTAGCACCAACACGAGAACTGTGTGTGCAGATTACAAATGATCTTATTAAATACAGTAAATACAATCGTTCGGTAGCAGTAACTGCCGTTTACGGAGGTGCTAACATTGTACAACAGATTCGTCAGATCAAAAAAGGTAGTCAAATCGTGGTGGCAACACCCGGTCGATTACTCGATTTGATAAATCGCGGAGCAATCAATATGGATAAGATCCGTTATTTGATTCTCGACGAAGCCGATGAGATGTTGAACATGGGCTTCCAAGAAGACATCGATGAAATTCTGTCGCACCTTCCCGATGAGCGAAGAGTATGGTTGTTTTCAGCAACGATGCCACAAGAAGTTCGTACGATTGCAAGTAAGTACATGTCGAATCCTTTCGAACTTACGGTTGGTCGTAAAAATGAAGGCGCGGTAAACTTAGAACATTACTACTACGTAATTCACGAACGTGATCGTTATTCAGCACTTAAAAGATTGCTTGATTCGGTACCGGAAGTATTTGGAATTATATTTTGCAGAACGAGAATCGATACACAACGTATTGCTGAGAATTTAGCAAAAGACGGTTACAATTCAGATGCATTGCATGGCGATTTAACACAAGCGCAACGCGATAAAGTAATGGCACGTTACCGTTCAAAAAACCTTGATGTGTTAGTGGCAACAGATGTTGCGGCAAGAGGAATTGATGTGAACGATATTACACACGTTATCCATTACAATTTACCTGATGAACCGGAAAGTTACACGCACAGAAGCGGAAGAACAGCACGTGCAGGTAAATCGGGAGTATCGTGGGCATTGATCAACATTCGCGAAATGGACAAAATCCGTTTTATAGAAAAGAAGATCGGCACTAAAATTCATATAGGACGTATTCCTGATGCAGTAACAATTTGTGAGCAGCAGCTTATGAATTTAATGCAAAAGATCGAGCATGTAAAAGTGAACGAAAAAGGAATTCAGAAATATCTTGAGCCGGTTTTAGAAAAGTTGAATGATCTTTCGAAAGAAGAATTAATTAAACGTATAGTTAGTATTGAATTCAATCGATTCTTAGACGCCTATAGAGATGCGCCGGATTTAAATGTTGATGTAGCACATCAAGGCAAAGGTAGCAGTACAGGATATCGTAGTGCCGGACCACGTTTGTTTATCAATTTAGGTTCGATGGATGGTTTGAATGAAGGAGCAATGCGTGATTATGTTTCATCGATACTGGAAGTTGACAAAGCAATTGTTGGCCGTATAGATGTGAAAGGTGTTTATTCATTCATTGATTTACCGGAAGCAGTTTTGAATACCGCTATGGAAACATTCCAAGGTGAGATTTATCAAGGCAGAAAAGTAAGAATAGAAGTTTCTTCAAACGAAACGCGTAAATCGAGTAGCGGTTTTGGCAATAAAGGAGGAAGAGGCGGAGATTATAAAGGCGGACGAGATCGTGGAACAAGAAGTTATTCAGGTTCAGGATCGGGTGACTTTAAAAGTGGCGGACGCAGTTCAGGTGGCTCAAGTAGTTCATCAGGTGGAGAAAGCAGAAGCAGAAGTTCGAGTGGAGATGGAAGAAGTAGAAGCTCAAGCAGTGAAAACGGCAGCCGACGCGGATGGAGTGAAAATAAACCTGCAGCAGGCGGTGACAGTCGTCGTCCGGATACAGGAAAAAAGAAGAAGTGGTAATTCAGTTCTTAACTAGTTAATGTGGAAATTTAACGTTTTGAAACATCTTTTCATTGCGTTAAATTTCGTACATTACATCCAACTAAATTTCAAATAAATTAATGGCTACCATCAAATTTAATGGAAATGCGTCTGGATTTTATTCAGACCTAAAAAATAGAGTTGATGCATATTTTGCAGAGAAGAAAATCGATCCCCATGGAAACGGAAAGATTTATTTCAAGACTGCATTTTATATGCTTTCCTTTTTGGCAACCTATATCACCTTAGTATTCTTTACTCCTTCTCCTTTTATCGCTATTTTGCTTTGTATCTTTTTCGGATTTTTCACAGCCGGAATTGGATTCAATGTAATGCACGATGGGGGTCATGGGAGTTATTCGCCGAATAAAACGGTGAATAAAATGGCTGCACTTACGTTAAACATGTTGGGTGGAAGTTCTTTTTTATGGAACATCAAGCACAACATGATTCATCACACTTATACGAATATAGATGGGCATGATGATGATATAGCTGCAGAACCATTACTACGTCTTTGCGATTCACAAAAGAAATATTTCTATCACCGATTCCAGTTTATCTACTGGTTTATCGTTTACGGATTTACTTATGCGTTGTGGATCTTTATGCTTGACATCGCAAAATTTTTTACTCGTACGATATCATCTAAAACGGGAATTAAATTTGATTTAAAAACAACACTTGGATTTTGGATTACTAAAATAATCTACATAGGGTTGTTCGTACTGCTTCCAATCAAAATGGTAGGCGTTGCTGATTTCTTAATTGGATACAGTATCTTTTTATTTACAACAGGACTTTACATCAGTGTAATATTCCAGTTAGCACATTCAGTAGAAGGAGCGCAATTTGTTGACCCAACGAATCAGCCGGTATTGGAAAATGATTGGGCGGTACACCAAGTATTGACTACTTCAAATTTCGGTTCAACAAGCAAAGTACTTTCATTTTTAACAGGAGGATTAAACCAACAAGTAGAGCATCATTTGTTTCCAAAGATCTCCCATATTCATTACCCGAAATTAAGTGCTATTGTAAAAGAGACTTGCTCAGAGCATGGACTTGTTTACTTAGAACAACCAACAATTTGGCATGCCGTTGCTTCTCATGTTAGACATCTTTATCGTTTAGGAAGAAGTTAAACAAAAATAAAAATTGAAAAAAGCAGTCCTGATGGGCTGCTTTTTTTTTGAACACCACTTTTTTAATTAAACCATCTGCCAGAAAACCATTTTTAGGCATGCCGAATATTTGTAAAAAATTGTAATGAAATTCAATTTTGAGCATAAATCGGAAGTATTGAAAGAACTTAAGCGATTAGTTGGGATAAAAAACATCGCTTTTTGGCAAAAAAACATCTACCCATGATTCAATAATGGATACCCCACAAAAAACAGAAACTGTAAGAAAAATATACTTTTTTTCGAGATACATACAAATAAACAGGGGGTGTTCATAAAAAAACATACTTTTTCCTTGACATACCCCCTATTTATATGATACATTTGGCAAATATTTAAAAATCATTTCAACTTAATAATTTACCAAAATGTCTACCATTCGATTTCGAGCATTGGAGAATTCATTAAACCGTCAGCCGGTAAAAGTTACTCCGCCATCAAGCAAGATCTCCGATTATTACGGGGTCAATGTTTTTAACAAAGAAGCCATGCATAAATTTTTACAGCGTGATGCTTACAAAGCAGTGATGGCAGCAATTGATCATGGCGAGCAGATAGATCGGAAAATGGCAGATCAAGTTGCGCTTGGAATGAAAGAGTGGGCGAATAGTAAAGGAGCTACCTCTTACACACATTGGTTTCAGCCGTTAACAGGACTTACAGCAGAAAAGCACGATTCGTTTTTCGAATTAATCGATGGAAAAGCAATAGAGCATTTTTCCGGAAATGCTTTAGCTCAACAAGAACCCGATGCATCAAGCTTTCCGAGTGGAGGAATTAGAAATACATTTGAAGCAAGAGGCTACACAGCTTGGGACCCAAGTTCACCGGCATTTATAATGGAAAGCACGAGCGGAAAAACGCTATGTATTCCAACCATCTTTGTATCGTATACAGGGGAAACCTTAGACTATAAAGCACCATTACTAAAAGCACTTCATGCATTGGATAAAGCTGCGGTAGAGGTGAGTCAGTTCTTTGATAAAGACGTTACCAAAGTTTTCGCAACATTGGGTGTAGAGCAAGAATATTTCTTAGTAGATTCCAGTTTGTTGAATTCACGTCCCGACTTACTTATTACAGGCAGAACACTTTTTGGACATTCACCGGCGAAAGGTCAGCAGTTAGAAGACCATTACTTCGGCTCTATTCCTGAAAGAGTGTATGCCTTTATGGTAGACTTCGAAACAGAAGCGTATAAATTAGGTATTCCATTAAAAACGCGTCACAACGAAGTTGCGCCAAGTCAGTTTGAGTGTGCTCCTGTATTTGAAGAAATAAATTTAGCAGTAGATCATAATGCGTTGCTAATGGATTTGATGGATAAAGTAGCTCGTCGTCATCACTTCAAAGTATTGCTGCATGAAAAACCATATGCAGGAATTAATGGAAGCGGAAAACATAACAACTGGAGCTTGAGTACGAACACGGGAAAGAATTTGCTTTCGCCCGGCACTACTCCCAAGAGCAACTTAATGTTCCTTACCTTCTTCGTGAATACAATTATGGCTGTGTACAAGCACGCGGACTTATTGAGAGCAAGTATTTCTTCGGCTAGCAACGATCACCGTTTAGGAGCAAACGAAGCACCGCCGGCGATAATGTCAATCTTCCTTGGTGGTCAATTATCGCGAGTGCTCGATGAAATTGTTCAAATGGTAAACGAGAAAAAAATGTCGGCCGATGAGAAGACAGCTTTAAAATTAAACATTGGGAAAATACCGGAGATTTTGCTCGATAATACCGATCGAAACAGAACATCGCCATTTGCATTTACAGGAAATAAATTTGAGTTTAGAGCTGTAGGATCATCTGCGAATTGTTCGAACCCAATGATGGTACTGAATACGATCGTGGCCAATCAGTTAGGAGAATTTAAAAAAGAAGTTGACTTGTTGATTGAAAAAGGAACAAAAAAAGACGAGGCGATTTTAAAAATACTGAGACAGTACATTGTTGAATCGAAAAACATTCGCTTTGAAGGAAATGGTTACGGCGATGAGTGGGTGAAAGAGGCAGCAAAGCGAGGCTTATCGAATATCCAAACCACTCCGTTAGCATTGGATGCGTATGTATCTAAGTCGTCGTTGAACCTATTTGAGTCATTGAATATTTTCAGTCACAGAGAAGTAGAAGCACGTCATGAGATCATGCTAGAAACGTATATTAAAAAGATACAAATTGAATCTAGAATTATGGGCGATTTGGCAATTAACCATATTATTCCATGTGCAATTCGCTACCAAACTCAACTTGCAACAAACGTTGAGTCGCTCATCAACATTAAAGCAGGGACAGAAACAACCAAAACTCAAATGTTGATGATTACAGAGATCAGCTCACACATTAGCAATATAAACGCAAAAGTGGAAAAGATGATTGATGCTCGAAAGAAAGCGAACAAAATGAATGACATTCGCGACAAGGCAATTTCTTATTGTGATGAAGTAAAACCATTTTTCGAATCAATAAGGGACCATGTAGACGCATTAGAAATGTTGGTCGACGACGAAATGTGGCCATTGGCGAAATACAGAGAATTAGTTACCATTCGCTAACATAGAATAAAGCAAAAGAAGGAGATCAGTTGGTCTCCTTTTTTCATTTAGTCCCTTTAGGATTTAAAAGATTTATTTATGACTTTTCACAACAGAATTCGTCTACTTTCGTACGAGATTAGCAGTTACAGGAGTCTTTAAAGACTCAAATCATAGAATCCGGCTAAATATCTGTTAGCCAATGAAAATAAATCACCTTAATTGGTAATAATTTCTTTCAAAGTAGTGCCGAATACTTTTGTAATCATTAAAATTCTTATTTTATTTGCATAAGAGTGTTCTCTTAGCTCTCATCCAATCTAACCAAAAATGAAAATGAACTTTCGTTTGCTTTTAACTGCATGTTTATTATTTGCAGCTTCATTAACTTTTGCTCAACGAGGCCCGACATATCAAGCCGATCTTGCATTCGACAAAGGCGATTATTACGATGCCGCTTCACTTTACAAGAAAGCTTTTACCAAAGAAAAAAATAAAGTTAAAAGAGCGGAGATCATTTATAAGGTAGCTGAATCCTATCGATTGACGAATGATTACAAGAATCAGGAAGTTTGGTATGCTAAATCGATCAAGGCCGGCTACAAAAACGCAGATGCTATTCTTCATTATGCTGATGCATTAAAAATGAATGGCAAATACGATGAAGCAATTGTCCAATACACTGCTTTTCAAAAAGACGCTTCAGGTGATCCTCGAGGAGATCTAGGCATCCAATCTAGTCAACAAGCACAAAAGTGGAAAGATAAACCAACACGTTGTCGCGTAACAAATGTAGCTCCTATCAATACAAAATATTCTGACTTTGGTGCTTCGTTTTCTCACAAAGATCATCGTCATTTAATATTTACATCTGCTCGTCAGGAGTCGATAGGAAAAAATAATGATGGCGGTACAGGAGAAAAATTTCAAGATCTTTATGAATCGATAGTCGACAAAAAAGGAAAATGGAGTAGTCCAAAACCATTATTAGAACCAATCAATTCAGGATCGAATGATGGAAGCGCTACAATGGATTCAAAAGGTATCGATATGTTTTTTACTCGTTGCGATGCAGAGAAAAATAAAAACGGAAGTTGTTTGATTTATTATACAAAACGAAAAGGAGCTACATGGGACGAGCCCAAATTAATTCCTCTTTCAAGCGACAGTTTTACAGTAGGTCAACCATCACTTTCAGCAGATGAGCAGACACTTTATTTTGTTTCAAATATGTCAGGCGGTCAAGGTGGAAAAGATATTTGGCTTACCAAATTCGACAAGAAATCGAAGTCGTGGGGAACACCGGTGAATGCGGGCGATAAAATCAACACAGAGTTTGATGAAATGTTTCCTTACATAGCCGCAGACAATACACTTTATTTTTCTTCCAAAGGACACGTCGGTATGGGAGGATTGGATATTTTTTCTGCCAAACAAACGAATGGAATTTTCGATGAGCCGGTAAATCTGAAATATCCGATCAATACTTCATACGACGATTTTGCTTATATCGTAGACGATTTAACAGGAGACAAAGGTTATTTAAGCTCCGATCGTGATGGAGGAAAAGGTAGCGATGATATTTATTCATGGAGCTTACCACCGCTCCTCTTTACTGTTTCAGGAAAAGTTTTTGATGCCGATACAAAAGGAAATGTGGAAGGTGCTACTATTGAATTATTCGGAAGTGATGGGAGTTCAATTCCTATTAAGACAGACAAAACAGGAGCGTATAAATTCGACTTAAAGCCGGAAACATCCTATCGTTTATCGGCAACGATGCCGAATTATTTGAATAAATATATTGAAGTATCGACGGTTGGAATTGAGCAATCGAAAGATTTCATTGGAGATTTCGACTTTGCACTTCGATCTACTTTACGTGCAATTGAATTGCCGGAAGTGTATTATGATCTTGCTAAATGGGACTTACGACCAGAATCAAAAAAGGCATTGGATGGATTAGTAGAAACATTAAAAGAGAATCCGACGATTGTAGTAGAGATCGGTTCGCATACCGATTCACGACCGATACCAATGACGAACGACACACTTTCAAAAAGAAGAGCTGAGTCTGTAGTAAAATATTTAGTTCAACATGGAATTGAGAATGACCGATTAAGTTTTAGAGGTTATGGTGCAACCACACCACGCTCACTCGATAAAGACCAAGGAAGTTTTAAATCTGGCGATGTTTTAAATGAAGCATTCATCAATAACCTATCTTCTACTAAATTAAAAGAAGAAGCACATCAGATGAATCGCCGTACAGAGTTTAAAGTATTGCGAACAAATTATGTGAAAGGACAATCGGCTACAGACGATATTGATTTGCAAGCACCAACGAAAACAATTGCCGATACATCAACAATGAAACCGGTAGAAGATATTAATGTTGCGAAGCAAGTAGATGTGAAAGATGCGGCAACAGGTGAAGTAGTAACACCAAATCAACCAATGCCTGCAATGCCTACAGGTCCCGGTGAATTATATGTTGCTAAGAAAAATGATACTTACAATACCATTGCAAAAACATATAGTATCACAGTGAAAGATTTGAAGACTTTAAATGGTCTGAAAGGTGAACAAATATTTGATGGAATGGAATTGAAAGTAACTGTAGGAGGTGACTATACAGAGTACGACAAAAAATTTCACACATTAGAAAAAGGAGAAGATAGCTATAGTGCTGTAGCTAAAAAGTTAAGCATGAAAGCAGCCGATCTGAAGAAATTGAATAAAGGGGTTGATGATAATACCTTCCGTCCCGGAAAGAAAATAAGGATAATGCAATAACACAAAAAGAAAGGCTGTCTGTAAAGGCAGCCTTTCTTTTTTCATCTAAATCAAGAACAATATTCGCTTTCTTTAAATTTCACCAATTTCACTCTAAATTCGGCTATCACAGAATGGTTCAAAATGCCTTAAAATAGCTTCGTATTTTGTACTTTTGCGAACGAGCCAACAATCACCATGAATACTTCAGAGAATTATGCAAAAAGAGGAGTTTCTTCTTCGAAAGAAGATGTTCATGCAGCTATAAAGAATTTGGATAAAGGGTTGTTTGAAGATACCTTCTGTAAAGTAGTTCCTGATTATTTAACGGGAGACCAAGATCATTGTGTGGTGATGCATGCAGATGGAGCAGGCACTAAATCATCGTTGGCTTATGCATATTGGAAAACAACAGGCGACTTATCAGTTTGGAAAGGCATTGCGCAAGATGCAGTAATAATGAATGTAGATGATTTGATTTGTGTAGGAGCAGTAGACAACATATTATTATCATCAACCATTGGTCGAAATAAAAATCTAATTCCCGTCGAAGTGATTAAAGCGATCATAGAAGGAACCGAAGAAATACTTGAGACACTCAGAAGTAATGGGATCAACATACATTCAACAGGAGGAGAAACAGCCGACGTAGGTGATTTAGTAAGAACAGTGATTGTAGACTCTACAGTGGTTTGCAGAATGGAACGTTCGAAAATAATTCGTACCAATAAAATAAAAGCAGGCGATGTTATTATCGGACTTTCGTCTTTCGGGAAAGCGACGTATGAGCAAGAGTACAACGGAGGAATGGGAAGTAATGGGTTAACATCAGCTCGTCATGATGTATTTTCTAAAGAGCTTGCACTTCAATTTCCGGAAACGTTTGATCATTTGATAGATGATGCATTGGTGTATTCCGGAAGTAAAAAACTTACAGACAAAGTAGCAATTACTTATCTAGATGAATTTCGAAGTCTACAACAGGAAAATATAGATGCAGGAAAATTAGTCCTATCCCCTACTCGAACATACGCACCAATCATTAAAAACATACTCGATGAATTAGTAGGAGATATTCATGCTATAATACATTGCAGTGGCGGTGGGCAAACAAAAATAAATCACTTTAACAAAAATTTATTGATAGTTAAAGACAACTTGTTTGAAGTTCCTGTATTGTTCAAGATGATTAAAGAAGAAAGTAACACAGATTGGTCTGAAATGTATCGTGTTTTTAATATGGGACATCGGATGGAAATTTATTGTGAAGAAAAGTTTGCATCAAAAATTATTAAAATAAGTCAGTCGTTTAATGTTGATGCGAAGATTATAGGAAAGTGTGAATCATCGAAGAAACCGGGATTAAAAATAATCACCGATCGCGGTGAGTTCAATTACTAATTTTATCATTGGTCAATCGACCACAAGAATATTAAAATGTTAATAGACAAACTAGAATTAATTAAAATACGATTTGAAGATGTTGAAAGAGAAATAAGTTCTCCGGAGGCAACAGCAGATATGAAACGATTTGCACAATTGAACAGAGAGTACAAAGAATTGCAAGTTATCGTAGAGCGATTGAATGTATATAAAAACATCAATAGCAATTTAGAGTTGGCAAAACAAGTTGTTTCTACAGAGAAAGATGAAGAATTTCGTGAGTTAGCAAAAGCTGAAGTCGATGAACTTTCCATACAAAATGAAAAATTAGAAGAAGAGATAAAATTGTTGCTTCTACCTTCCGATCCTGAAGATCAGCGTAACGCAATTATGGAAATTCGTGCCGGAACAGGTGGCGATGAAGCATCATTGTTTGCAGGAGAAATGTATAGAATGTACTCTAAGTTTTGTGAGCGTAAAGGATTAAAAACAGAGTTAGTCGATTTTACAGATGGAACATCGGGTGGTTTCAAAGAAATTATTTTTAATGTGAATGGACCGGGTGCGTATGGAATTATGAAATACGAAAGTGGCGTTCATCGCGTTCAACGAGTACCGCAAACTGAAACACAAGGAAGAGTACATACATCTGCAGCCACTGTTGCAGTTTTACCTGAAGCAGATGAATTTGATGTTGATATCAAAACGAATGATATACGTAAGGATTTGTTTTGTTCGAGTGGTCCGGGAGGACAATCGGTGAATACTACTTATTCAGCAGTTCGATTGACACACATACCATCAGGAATAGTAGCACAATGTCAGGATCAGAAATCGCAGATTAAAAATTATGAAAAAGCATTAGCAGTTTTACGATCGAGAATTTACGAAGTGGAGTATAACAAGATGATGGAAATACGAGCGAAAAAAAGGAAGACAATGGTTTCTAGTGGCGATAGATCAGCAAAAATCAGAACCTATAATTTCCCTCAAAGTAGAATTACCGACCATAGAATTGGCTTGACCATGTATAATCTACAAACCTTTATGGATGGCGATATAGAAGAAATGATAAGTGCATTACAAGTAGCAGAGAATGCAGAACGATTAAAAGAAGGAATGATTTAAACAGTTCTTGCATTCATTTTACCTATTACATCAAAGAAAAAAGTATGCTTACAGCAACTTCTAAAAAAATTCAGTCGACAATCGACAAAGGAATCCTTAGAGACGCATTTGAATTAATGTGTACTGCACGTTCTATGTCAGATCTTTTTGAAGCTAAGTCACAGATCACACAGAAATATGTTCATGCAACTTCAAGAGGCCATGAAGCGATTCAAATAGCCCTTGGAATGCAGCTAAAACCATACGACTATCTGTCTGCCTACTATCGCGATGATAGTATTTTACTCAGCATAGGAATGCAGCCGTATGAATTGATGCTTCAACTTTTGGCAAAAAGAGACGATCCATTTTCAGGAGGAAGAACTTATTATTGCCACCCAAGTTTAAACAGAAACGACAAACCAAAAATTCCACATCAGTCATCAGCAACAGGAATGCAAGCGATACCTGCAACAGGAATAGCGATGGGAATTCAGTATAAAGAAAAAATTGGCATTGCAGAAGGAGACGATAAAGGAATTGTTGTTTGTTCGCTAGGCGATGGATCAATAACAGAAGGAGAAGTAGCAGAAGCATTTCAAATGGCAGTGTTGAAAAAGATGCCAATACTTTATTTGGTTCAAGACAATGAATGGGATATTTCTGCACATGCAAAAGAAGTGAGAGCGATGGATGCGCCTGAATATGCGAAAGGCTTTCCCGGATTGGAAGTACGATCGATTGATGGCACAGATTTTAAAAAGAGTTATGAGACCATTCAAGAAGTTATAGAACTGATCAGAACCGAGCGTCGTCCTTTTTTAGTACATGCAAAAGTTCCACTCTTAGGACATCATACAAGTGGTGTACGGAGAGAATGGTATAGACATGATTTAGAAGAGCATCAAAAGCGAGATCCTTTTCCTCGATTTAAAAAAGAGTTGATGGATGAAGGATTTGATAAAACCATGCTCGATGAAATTCTAACCAATGCCGCAATAAGAGTGAATGATGATTTCGAGCGAGCATTAAAAGCAGAAGACCCACGACCGGAAGATTTATTTACGTTTGATTATGCACCAACGCCGATTACAGAAGAAAAAGGAGAGCGAGAACCGGCAGGGAAAGAAAAAACATTAATGGTAGACTGTGCATTATTTGCAGTACAAGAATTAATGACGAAGCATAAAGAGTGTTTATTATATGGGCAAGATGTAGGTGGAAGATTAGGAGGCGTGTTTCGCGAAGCTGCAACATTAGCGCAAAAGTTTGGCGACGACAGAGTATTCAATACACCGATTCAAGAAGCATTTATTATTGGGAGCACCGTAGGAATGAGTGCGGCAGGCTTAAAACCGATAGTAGAAGTTCAATTCGCAGATTACATTTGGCCAGGATTAAATCAACTATTTACAGAAGCTAGCAGGAGTTATTATTTGAGTAATGGAAAGTGGCCTGTTAATTCGATCATACGCGTTCCAATAGGAGCGTATGGCAGTGGAGGCCCATACCATTCGTCGAGTATTGAAAGTGTACTTACAAATATTAGAGGTATCAAGATAGCGTATCCATCGAATGGTGCAGACTTGAAGGGTCTTATTAAGTCAGCTTATTACGATCCCAATCCGTGTGTTATATTAGAACATAAAGGATTGTATTGGTCAAAAATAAAAGGAACAGAAGAGGCAAAAACAATTGAACCTTCAGAAGATTATGTGATACCATTTGGAAAGGCGAGAACAATTTTAAATGCCGAACCCGGGAACGAAACAACGCTAGCCGTTATTACCTATGGCATGGGCGTGTATTGGGCAAAGGCTGCTGCAAAAAAATTCGCAAATAGAATAGAGATTTTAGATTTACGAACATTGATGCCACTCGATGAAAATGCAATTTTACAAGCGGTGAAAAAGCATGGTCGTTGTTTGGTAGTTACAGAAGAGCCGGTAAATAATTCATTTGCTCAATCGATTGCGGGGATGATCTCAGAGAAATGTTTTGAAAGTTTAGATGCACCGGTAAAAGTTATCGGTTCGGAAAACTTACCGGCAATTCCTCTAAATTCAATTTTAGAATTTACTATGATTCCAAATGCAGATAAGGTAGAGTTGGCCTTGCAGGAATTATTAAACTACTGACTACAAGACTTTGTTAGAATTTGTAAAACATGATGAATTGTAATCAGATGTAAATTGAAAAATGAATTGAAAAAAAACTGACATTTTTTCATCTTTTGTTGTATGACATTCCTTGCAATTTCAATGATGTAGAAATTAATGTCTCGCTTTCAGACAACAATCGTTCACCAACGGGATCTAATAAATGTCGTTCGTTGATTCGAGGATTTTTAATTTTATTTGAAATAGGATACGCATTCATTTCATCGGAGGGAAAAGGTTCTAAGAGAGAAGTGACCTCATTTAGATGTTCCGCTTTTAACCAACGATTTTCACTGCTACGAGATAAGATTACAGGAGAACGGTGGTGGCCGATCATTTGAATTAGCGGGTTAGCCACAGTCGTAATAATTGCAAATGAATTAGTGATTGCTCCACTAGTGGGGTCAGTCCATTTTTCCCAAATACCTGCAAAAGCAAAAGGTCTTTTTTGATCACGCAAATAAACGACATAAGGTTTATCTAGCCCATCCTTTTGCGAACCTTCAATAAAAGCATCAGCAATCACCAAACATCGCTGGCTTCTTATTGGTCGTTTGAAAGATGGTTTTGAAATGATGCCTTTTCCTCCGGTATAGTTCGGATCGTTTTCTGGATTTCCATCGCCTTCAGAACGAGCATTGAATAAATACATTTTTTTCTTTGCCCAAAATGGAGTTAGTCCAAATTGAAAAAACTGAACTTTGTTTGGTTCATCGTTGGTGATCACCGGCGCATAAGCACCGGGACCAAGGTTGAATGAAGGCAAAATGTTCAAGGGAAGTTCAGGCACAGAAACATTAAATCGTTTCTCTATCACTTCAACACTACTTACAACGACATATCGACCACACATTTTAAATTAATTTCTTTTCCACGTTTTATAAATGTCTTGTTGCTTTGGCAATTCGGCAGGCACTTCTCGTAAAGGCTCGCATGCTTTCAAAGAAGCATAAAGCTCAGAAGGTAAATCTTGATAAAGTTTTGTTCCTTTTCTTTTCCACTCAATCATTTCATCAGAAACATCTTTGATTATTTTCGCCGGATTCCCAACAACAATTTTTCGCTCAGGAATTATCATACCATCAGGCACAAAACACAAAGCACCAATAATTGAATGATCGCCTATTATTACATTATCCATTACAACCGCATTCATTCCTACAAGTACGTTTTCTCCAATGGTTCCACCATGAATAATTGCACCATGACCAATATGAGCATCCTTTTTTAAAAGAACAGTTACACCGGGAAACATATGAATGGTACAATTCTCTTGCACATTACAACCATCGCTAATAATTATTTGTCCCCAATCGCCTCTAAGAGCAGCACCCGGACCGATGTAAACATTTTTCCCAATAATTACATTACCTGTAACTGTTGCATTCGGATGAACGAATGACGATTGATGAACGACAGGTTTATAACCATTGAATTCAAAAATATTTGCCATAATATAAATTTAAACTTTTTCAATTATTACTGCATAACCCTGCCCTACTCCAATGCACATTGTAACGAGTGCATATTTTTTATTTTTTTCTTGTAATTCTATAGCAGCAGAGCCTAAGATTCTGGCCCCTGTCATACCCAACGGATGACCTAAAGCAATTGCTCCGCCATTAGGATTAATTCTATTATCATCATCTTTCAATCCCCATGAACGAATTACAGCAAGAGATTGTGAAGCGAATGCTTCATTCAATTCGATAATATCAATATCGTTGAAAGAAAGTTTGGCTCGTGCCAAGGCAATATTCGCTGCTTCAACAGGACCAATTCCCATAATGCGAGGCTCTACTCCTACGACAGCCGACGAAATAATTTTAGCAAGAGGTTTTAGTTTGTATTTATCGATTGCTTCTTGTGACGCCAATAGTAATGCTGCTGCACCATCATTTAAGCCGGCAGAATTTCCTGCGGTAACAGAACCATCTTTCCGAAAGGCCGGTTTTAATTTTGCCAAACCATCGAGTGTAGTATCGGGTTTCATAAATTCGTCTTTAGCAAAACGAATTGCATCACCTTTTTTTTGAGGAATCTCTACAGAAATAATTTCTTTTTCAAAGCGACCATTTGCTTGCGCATGTTTTGCTTTCTGTTGACTATTATAACTAAATTTATCTTGATCAGCTCTTGAAATATGATCGCGGTCGACTAAATTTTCTGCCGTATCTCCCATTGCTTCGATACCAAACATTTCTTTCATTTTCGGATTAGCAAATCGCCATCCAAAACTACTATCGAACATTTGTGCATCGCGACCATAAGGAGTAGATGTTTTGGAAATAATCCATGGCCCTCGTGTCATATTTTCAACGCCACCGGAAATTGCGAGTTCGGCATCACCAACCATAATACCGCGAGCAGCGGCGATGGTAGCAGACAGGCCGGAAGCACACAAACGATTCACCGTTTCTCCCGGAACATTGATAGGTAATCCGGCCATTAAAGAGGCCATCCGTGCAACATTCCGATTATCTTCTCCGGCTTGATTAGCGCATCCAAGAATAACATCTTCTGTTTTTGAAAAATCGACCGAAGGATTTCGTTTAATTAATTCTTTCAATACGATTACAGCAAGATCATCGGTTCTAACCGCTGCAAGCGTACCACCAAAACTACCAATAGGAGTTCTAATATAATCTACTATAAAGACTTCTTTCATAATTAAATTTTATAACTCCCAATTTTTAGGAGTTCTGTAAACAGTTCCTTTGAACAAAGCAACTGTTTCTTGATTTTGATTAATAATTTTGACTTCATATATACCAATTTTATCCGTCAAGGAAAGTTCTTCAGCTGATGCAGTAATAACATCACCTTCTTTCAAAGATTTGGTATGAGAAATACTTGTTTCAATAGAAACAGCCATTCGTCCGTGAGAGTTAGACGCAAAAGCCAATGCACTATCGGCAAGAGAATAAGTTATACCACCATGAGCAATCCCAAATCCATTAAGCATTTCTTTTTTTACAGACATTCGCAGAATGCATTTTCCCGATTCGACTAAAATTTTTTCGATGCCAAGCCATTGACTAAACCAATCGGCTTCGAACATTTTATCAACTACTTTTTCTGCAATTGTATTTTCAGCCATTGACTATCTTTTTTTAGTTCCGAAGAGCATTCCTAGAAGGCCACGAGTAACTAATCCTGCCACCTGTTTAACGATAGGATTTTTAGAAACAGCAGCAATAGTTCCTGCGATATTCATTCCTGAATCTTTATCATCTTGAACTACCGTTTTTGGAACTTCCTTTCCGTTGTTATTCTCAGGTTGCATTTTGTTGGTCAACATTTCATAGGCACTTGTTCTATCAATTACTTGATTGTAAGAAGCAGCGATCGAAGAAGAATTAACAATCTGGTCTTGTTCTTCAGAAGTTAAAATATCCATTCTAGTAGTTGGAGGAGAAAGTAGAACGTGAACTAAAGGGGCAGGAATACCTTTTTCATTTAATACAGAAATCATAGCCTCACCTATTCCCATTTCAGTCATAAGTAATTCCGTTTTATAAAATTCTGTCTCCGGATAATTCTGAGCAACTAGTTTAATATCCTTTCTATCGTTGGCAGTAACTGCGCGCATCGCATGTTGAATTTTTGATCCTAACTGCCCGAGAACAGATTCAGGGATATCGGAAGGTACTTGAGTACAAAAATAAATTCCAACACCTTTCGATCTGATCAATTTTATTACTTGCTCTAGCTGATCCATTAATGCTTTCGTTGCATCTTTAAAAACAAGATGTGCTTCATCAATAAAAATGGCAAGCTTTGGAGCAGCTTTATCGCCCATTTCAGGAAAAGTTTTGTAAATTTCTGCAAGAAGACACAGCATAAAAGTCGAAAACAATTTAGGTTTATCCTGAATATCACACAAACGAATCACACTTAAAAAACCATGACCATTAGCATCTTTTCGTAGTAGATCATTTACTTCAAATGATTTTTCGCCGAAGAAAACATCACCGCCTTGCTGTTCTACTTCTAAAAGCTTACGCATAATTACACCTGAGGTTGCAGAAGTAATTGCACCGTATTCTTTGATTTGATCTTTACCTTCGTTAGTTAAGTATCGTAAAGCTTCACGAAAATCTCTTATATCCAATAATGGCATCTGATGATCGTCACAAAATTTAAAAATGATTGTAACAGCGCCTTGCTGATTATCATTCAGCTCAAGAATCTTAGATAATAAAAGGGGACCAAATTCCGAAACAGTAGCTCTGAGTCGTAAACCTTTCTCTTTTGAAATAGACATTAATTCGACAGGCATTTGAGAAGGCTTCCAATCAATACCAATTTTTCCAGCTCGCTCAGTAATTTTAGGATTCTCAGTTCCAGGCCTCGCGATACCGCTTAAGTCGCCTTTTATATCCATTAGCAAAACACCAATACCTTTTTGCGAAAGAGACTCCGCCAAAACTTGAATAGTTTTTGTTTTACCGGTACCCGTTGCCCCTGCAATGAGGCCATGTCGACTTACCATGTTCAATGGTAATTTAACAAGTGTTTTTTCAACAGCAGCTTTGTCTAACATTGCAGTTCCAAGAATAATTGAATCGCCTTGAAAAGCAAACGCCGAATCGATAGTTGTTTTAAAATCAGACATAATTTTTATTTAATACTTTTTATAAAGTTACTTGGATTGAATTGAATTATCAAGAATAAAATTTCATGTTTTCAGTTGCCATTTTCTTAAGAAGAGGAGACGGTCTATAACGTTCTTCTCCATAAAAATCTTTCAATGTAGTTAATGTAGTGAGAATTTTTTTAGCTCCAATTTCATCACACCATTTGAGTAATCCTTTCGGATAATTAACACCTTTGAGCATGGCAGTATCAAGATCGTCGCGGTTAGCCACATTCAAATATAATGTATCAATTGCTTCGTTGATGAGCATTGAAATAACACGCATAAAAATTTTCTCAGCAAGAATATTATCTTTCATAGGTTCAGGAACCGGTTGAGATAAAGCGTAGTTATAGTAACCAATTCCCGACTTCTTCCCAAATCGTTTTGCTTCGAACAATCGTTTTTGGGTTAGCGACGGTTTAAATTTAGGGTCATAAAAAAATTGAGTCCAAACCGTTTCTGTCACTGTATAATTAATATCGTTCCCAATAAGATCCATTAATTCGAAAGGTCCCATTTTAAAACCACCCATTTCTTTCATTGCCCAATCGATTGTAGAAAATCCAATCGTTCCGTTAGGAGTTCCTTCCCACGATTCCTCATGTATTCGAATAGCTTCACCGTAAAAAGAACGAGCAACACGATTAACGATAAAGCCGGGAGTATCTTTTACAATAACAACCGACTTACCCCAATCGGTAATAAGTTGTTTGAGTGAAGTTGCTAAATTTTCATGAGTAGATATTGCCGGAATGATTTCAACGAGCGGCATGAGAGGGGCAGGATTAAAAAAGTGAATTCCTATTACACGTTCCGGATGAATGCAAGCGGCAGCAATTGAAGTAACCGATAAAGAAGAAGTGTTGGTAGCAAGAACACAAATATCATTTACAATTTTTTCAAGCTGAGAAAAAACAGATTGTTTGATTTCTAATTTTTCAATGATGGCTTCAATTACCAACTCACACGAATGAAAATCGTTCATAGAAGTTGAAAAAGAAATTCGCTGTAAAAGTTGATCAGCCTGTTCACGAGTATACTTACCCTTTTCAGTCAGTTTATCGAAAAGCGATTTTAATGAGACTTCCGCCTTTCTCAAGACAGCAGAATCGACATCGAATAAAATGGTGGGATGACCAGCCGCAGCGGCAACTTGAGCAATACCGGAACCCATTGTTCCGGCTCCGATAATCCCTATTTTGGATGATTTTGAGAATTCTTTCATAGTAGATGAGGGGTAAAAGTAGTAATATTTTCAACTGTCATAAGAATAAATCTTCGGAGCTAATACTATAAATAAGTCATTTTCAACTATTTATATATTTCATTATTTTGACAAAAAGTGATTCAATTTCCTTGGAATATTAGTGTGTTTATGTATATTTGCAACCCCTAAAAACACATAAGGGCGTCGTGAGAGCGGCAGATCACTATAAAGAAAAATAATACAATGGCAAATCATAAGTCGTCAAAAAAGAGAATCCGTAGCAACGAAGCGAAAAAAGATCGTAACCGTTACCAGGCTAAAACACTTCGTAATGCAATCAAGAATTTCCGCGCTGTTACAGTAAAGAAAGACGCTTCAGAAGCTCTTCCTAAATTGACGTCAATGCTTGATAGATTAGCAAAGAAGAATGTTATTCATAAGAATAAGGCTTCTAACTTAAAATCAGAATTAGCTGTTCACATCAACCATTTAAAATAATCGGTTTTCAATAAAGAAAAAGGGTCTCATACAGGACCCTTTTTTTTTGTATCATTTCTCCGCTTATAGTGATTGTAAGGAGAAAAAAGGATGCCGTACTTGTGGTATGGAAAATCATCTATCATTGAAATTATGGGCAGAAGAAGATCGGCCGAGAGAGAAGTTAATGACAAAAGGCAGGCATACCTTGAGTGATGCAGAACTTTTAGCAATTTTAATTGGTACCGGAACGAAAAACGAAACCGCAGTTGAGTTAGCGAGAAAAGTATTAATTACCCATGAAAACAGTCTGAACAAACTAAGTAAACTGAATGTAAACGATCTGACAAAAATAAAAGGCATAGGGCAAGCCAAGGCAATTAACATTTTGGCTGCATTAGAATTAGGCAAACGAAGAAGAGAAATAATAGAAAGCAAAGTTGCGCAGATTACAAGTAGTAAAGACGCCGTTGATATTTTTCAGCCAATACTTGGAGATCTACTACACGAAGAATTTTGGGTTTTGTTCTTGAATAGAGCTAATAGAATTTTAAAAAAACAACAAATTAGTACAGGAGGAATGAGTGGAACCGTTGCAGATCCACGAATGATATTCAAAGCAGCACTCGATGAAAAGGCGATTGCAATAATTTTATGTCATAATCACCCTTCCGGAAATACGCAACCAAGCAGTGCCGATATTCAGTTAACAAAAAATATTGTAGAGGCCGGAAAAGTATTGGAGATAAACGTACTTGACCATCTGATAATAACTCAAAGCAGCTTTTATAGCTTTGCTGACGAGGGCATAATTTAGATTCATTTTTATGGCAATTCAATAACAAAGATATATCTTAGCAACCATAGCAAAAGATACCATTGTTACTGATTTATACCACAGCATCGACGCCAAGATTGCGTTACATTTTTGATTTGATCTTAACTGATCTTTCAGGAATTTCTTTTGAATTAACTCAAGATGCTGATCAATTTATTTTTCATACAGGTCCCAAATTCAATTATAGCGAAAAGTTATTCGGAGATGAATTATTTTTTTTCGCATCAAAAATATTATTCGAGAAAAAAATTCAATCACAAGATCTATCTGTATTAGACTGGAACGATACTAAAGCTTTTTTTGCAACACATCCAAAATACATACTTCCCTTCGACCCATTCGCGGCTTCGTTTTATATGGTAACGAGATACGAAGAATATCTTCCGTTTATTCCTGACAAACATGGCCGTTTTGAAGCGTCGGAGAGTATGGCTTTTCAGAAAGGATTTTTGCAGAAACCGATTGTAAATATTTACGCAAAAAAAATTAAAGAGATTTTATTGGATCTTTTTCCAACTTTACCACATCAAGAAAAAAAATACCAATATATATCTACAATCGACATTGATAATGCATGGGCTTTTAAACACAAAGGAATAATAAGAACCGGCGGTGCACTTATTCGTTCACTGAGTAAATTAGAACTTAAAGATGTATTTGAAAGATTGAGTGTGCTCTTCAATAAAAAAAAAGACCCATACGATACATACGATCATTTGTTTGAGATACAGAGTAAATACAATTTAAAAAGTATTTTCTTTTTTCTGCTGGCAGACTATGGCGAGAATGACAAAAATGTATCGATTGCTCAGATAAAATTCCAGTCATTAATTAAAAAAATAGCCGACTATTGTGAAGTTGGTATTCATCCATCGTATGCTTCCAATCTCGAAATAAATAAATTAAAGCTAGAACAAAAAAGACTTCAAAAGATTATTAGGCGAGAGATTAAATTAAGTCGCCAACATTTTTTGAAGTTAACATTCCCAAGAACGTATCATGATTTGATTGATTGCGATATTACAGATGATTATACGATGGGATTCTCAGGAGAAATAGGATTTAGAGCCGGGATCTGTTCATCCTATTATTTTTATGATCTGGATAGAGACGCTCCAACACGCTTGAGAATTCACCCTTTCGCAGTGATGGACGCTACACTAAGATATTACATGAAAATTCAACCTGCTGAAGTGATGAGTTATGTAGGCCCGTTGATAAAACAAGTGAGAGCAGTAAATGGAACATTTATTTCACTGTGGCACAATGAATCGTTGTCGGGAATAAAACCATGGGAAGGATGGCAAGAAGTATATGAAGAGATAGTAAAAGCAGCAAGATAAATTGATCCACTACATTAAACATACAGAAATAGATAAAAAAAAATGGGATGAATGTGTTGAATCGTCGCCATCAGGTCTCGTTTATTTTTCATCGTGGTACTTAGATATTGTTTCACCTGGCTGGGAAGCAATGGTGGAAGATAATTACGAATCCATATTCCCGTTATGTGGAAGAAAAAAATTCGGTTTTAATTATTTATACCAGCCATTTTTTACTCAGCAGCTGGGATTAATTTCCAAAAATAAAGTCAGTACAAAAGATAAGCTAGCTAATTTCATAGCTCAGATTCCTTCTAAATTTAAATTAGTAGAAATTAATTTAAATACCGAAAACCATTCTGATCAAATTGAGAAGTACACACTTCACAAAAAAAGAACTCATCATTTATCTTTAGAAGATTCAGCTGAAAATATCAAGAAAAATTATTCCGAGAATTTATCAAGAAATATAAAAAAAGCAATTAAAGCTGAAATAAAAATTGAAAGCACGACTGACTATCTTCCAATCATAGAACAATTTAAAAAAGAAAGAGGAAGAACGATAGAAACATTAAAAGAAAAAGATTACAAGACACTCATTAGTTTGGTTGAAGAAGGGTTGAGAAAAAAGCAAATAGAAATATATACGGCGTCTAACTCAACCGAAAAGAACATTGCAGGAGCAATTTTTTTGAAATCCTTTCACTCCTACATCTTCCTTTTTTCAGCAGTAGGAAACGCCGGAAAGCAAAGTGGAGCAATGAGTTTAATTATAGATCATTTTATTGAAAATCATACAATGGAGAATAAACTCCTTGATTTTGAAGGCTCAATGGATGATCAGCTTGCTCGTTTTTATAAAAGTTTTGGTTCGCAGGAAATCGTATATTTACAAATCAAAAAGAATAACCTCCCTCCTATCATTCGTCGATTTAAATAACTACAAAGCTATGGTACACGATTTAAGTTTAAGCAACTCTATTATCAATCAGTTTGTGGCCGAGCTGCGTGATGTTTCCATTCAAGGAGACAGAATGCGTTTTAGAAAAAACCTTGAGCGTATAGGAGAAATTTTTGCTTACGAGATTTCCAAGACCATTACTTTTGAAACAAAAGAGATTACAACTCCATTAGGAATTGCTAATGTGCCTGTAATGGCAGAACATCCAATAGTAGGAACAATATTGAGAGCCGGACTTCCACTCCATTACGGCTTACTAAATTATTTTGATCAAGCAGACAATGCATTCATTAGTGCGTATAGAAAGCACCATAAAGATGGAAGCTTCGATATCAAGTTAGAATATGTTGGTAGTCCTTCATTAACAAACAGAGTGTTGATTTTATGTGATCCGATGTTAGCAACAGGATCATCGATGGTGATGACTTATAAGGCTCTGATGGATAAAGGCATTCCAAAGCACACGCATATTGTTTGTGCATTGGCAAGTGTACAAGGAATAGAGTATGTAAAAAGAAATATGCCGGAGAATGTTACTATATGGGCGGCGGCTATTGATGAAGAACTTACGGCGCAATCTTATATTGTTCCAGGACTTGGTGATGCCGGAGATCTTGCCTTTGGCAGCAAGCTATAATCAAAATTCTTTTCTTGGTTTAAACAATTACATTGGAAGGATTTCTTAAAATACTTACGTTAATATTAATTAGCAGTGTAAAATTTGCTTTTGGTCCATCGTTTGCCTATTTGAATGAGAAATATGATTACACATGGTTGGAGACAAACATCTATGCAATCATGGGAGGAATGATTGGAGTAATTATTTTTATACACATTTCTGACTGGCTGATTTCTCTCTGGGAAAAAGTAAGAGAGTTAGTCTTCAAAAGAAAAAGAAGAAGAAATGAAATGTTTTCGGCTCCCGTGGCCGACACACCCGAGTTCCTGGAAATTCATTATCAATATGTGGAAAGCATGGTTCCACCTACAAAAAAGATTTTCACAAAACGAACAAGAAAAATAGTTAGAATATGGAAACGATATGGGCTTATGGGATTAGCAGCATTGACACCGGTTATATTTTCTATACCACTCGGAACTTTTTTTATGACACGATTAGAAAAAAATAAGAAAAAAATAATTCTGTACATGTTCATTTCTATTACTTGTTGGTCGTTGATAATCACAACTTTTTTTCAATTCACAGAAAACAGAACACTCCACGATATTATAAAATAAAAAAGCTAATAATTAATCACAGTAATCTTTTTGAAAATTAGATTTACACAAATACCATTATGAGTAGATACAAACATATCTTTTTTGACCTCGACAATACGATTTGGGATTTTGATAAAAATAGTTTAGAAACTTTAACTAATTTATATATTTCACATAATTTAGAATCGTTAGGAGTACAATCTTTCGACACATTTCATAAAGCGTATGTAGATAGAAATGCGATGATGTGGGATCAATATCGTTTAGGAAAAATTGATAAGCTTACATTGAGAGATAAACGCTTTGAGCTAACTTTTTGGGATATGGGTTTGGACCCTGACTTAGTACCTAAAGCACTTGCGATAGATTACCTAAAGCAAAGTCCTTTGAGAAATAAATTATTCCCACATGCTCATGAAGTGCTAAGCTATTTAAAAGAAAAATATGTACTCCACATTATTACCAATGGATTCGAAGAAGCACAAACAATAAAAATGGAAGCTTCCGATCTGAATAAGTATTTCGGCGAAGTGATAATAAGTGAGCATACCGGATTTCGCAAACCAGATATAAGGATCTTTGAGTATTCAATACAAAAAACAGGAGCCGACCCTGAAGAAAGTTTAATGATAGGCGATGGGCTTGAAGTAGATGTGTTAGGAGCAATTTCTGCAGGATGGGATGCAGTGTACTTTAATCCATTAGAGATTCCACATACCGAATCTCCAACTTATGAGATTCGTTCTTTAGATGAATTAATAAAATTATTGTGATAGAAAAATTTCAGAAACAAAAAAAGAGGTTACCCAATGGATAACCTCTTTTTTATTGACCTCTAAAAAAAATTATTTTGTTCCGTTAGAAGATTTAGTTGTTTCAGCAGCTTTACCGGCTTTCTCACAAGCAGCTTTTTGATCGTGAGTACATGCTTTAGCGTCTTTGTTGTTCTTGCAACAAGCAGCATTAGCTTTAGCACAACAAGCAGCTTTTTTCTCTGTTGCCGCTGGAGCTTTTGTGTTGTCAATTGATTTTGTTTCCTGCGCAAAAGTGCTGGCAGTAAAAATTGCTGTGAAAGCAACGAGGGCGAATACTTTTTTCATTTTTCTTATTATAGGATTTAAGTTGTTTGTCTTGAATCAAAAATAAACATTTAAAACAATATAATTAATAAGAAAGTTAAGAAGCAGTGTTTTTACCCAAAAAATAGCGTTCTTTAACATTGTTTAACTGGGAATAACCACTAAAATCAGGATCGTTTTCATACATTCACGACGATTTACTTATGGACTACAAAGAAAATTTAAAAGTTGCTTTTCAGTCTGTGCGCAGTCAGATGCTTCGTACAGTATTAACAGCATTGATTATTGGAATTGGCATCATGGCATTAGTGGGCATACTTACAGCCGTAGATGCAATTAATCATTCTATCAGTGAAAACTTTCAGAGTATGGGATCTAATTCATTCACGATACAAAATCGTGGAATGAATATTCGTATTGGCAACAAAGGAAGAAAAGCAAAGAGATTCAAACCGATTGATTATTATCAGGCGACTCGTTTTTTAAAAGAATATACATTTCCATCAACCGTAAGTATCAGCACTTATGCTTCGCGTGCTTCAACAGTTAAGTATAACGTAAAAAAAACCAATCCTAACATAAGTATTTTGGGAGGAAACGAAAACTATCTTTCTACAGCCGGATTTACAATTGACCGTGGAAGAAATTTTTCGGCACATGAAATTGAAACAGCAGACAATGTGGTAATACTTGGAAAAGATGTAGTAGATAAGCTCTTTACTACAACAGATCCGATCGATAAAATTGTAGCGATTGGTAGTCAGAAATACAGAGTCATAGGAACGTTAGAAGCAAAAGGATCGTCAATTGGTTTTGGAGGAGATAGAACATGTTTAATTCCTGTGTCGAATGTAAAACAAAATTATTATAGACAAGGAATGTCTTTTTCAATTAATGTGAGTGTGAAAGATGTTATTTTAATGGATCATGCCATTGGCGAAGCGACGGGATTACTGCGAACAATTCGACAAGTTCATATTGGCGAAGAAGAGAATTTTGAAATTACAAAGAGCGATAGTATTGCCCAATTATTTATTTCACAAATTTCATTCTTAAGAATCATTGCAATCGTAATTGCATTTATTACTTTACTAGGAGCATCTATTGGATTAATGAATATTATGCTGGTATCGGTTACAGAGAGGACACGAGAAATTGGAATTAGAAAAGCATTGGGAGCAACGCCGAAAATAATTAAACGACAATTTCTTTATGAGGCTATTCTGATTTGTCAGATGGGTGGAGTGATTGGAATCATTCTTGGAATTTCTGCAGGAAATATAATGAGTCTAGTTTTAGATTCAGGTTTTTTCATTCCATGGGATTGGATTCTACTGGCGTTAGTAATTTGTTTTGTAGTAGGAATAATCAGCGGATTTTATCCGGCATCGAAAGCTTCAAAACTAGATCCGATAGAAGCCCTCCGCTACGAGTAAATAGAAATTATTGCACTACATAAACTTTTTATTGAATCAATTTCATAAAATCACTATCTTGTTCAGAAGTACACATTCAAATGAGACTACGAAATTTACGTTTAAATTTTAAAATCGCTTTTGCATTTTATTGCTTTGCTTCATTCGTTACAGAAGTAAATGCAATGGTAGCCGATACAGCGTTTATCAAAACGTATGGCGGAATTAATTCGGAAGCATTCAAAGATATTGTGCAGATAGCAGATAGTGGATTTCTAATGGCCGGTTATACGAACAGCTATGGCAATGGAAGCAATTCTGTTTATATAGTACGGGTTAAAAAAAATGGAACACATATTTGGTCAAAAACTGTTGGAGGAGTTGGAACAGATTTTGCGAATTCGATGAGTCAAGACACAAGCGGAAATATTTTTATTGCAGGCACTACGAACAGTTATGGTAATGGAGGATATGATGGTTACCTAATAAAAATGGACACAGCCGGCACAATCATTTGGGAAAAAACATTTGGAGGAGTCGATTGGGATTTTTTGAATAGCGTGAAAGTGATGCCCGATCAAAGTGTTTTATTAGCCGGAGAAAGTTATTCTTTTAGTGGTGGCGGTAGTGATGCTTGGGTTTTACATTTGAATACAAATGGAGACACTACATGGACACATCATTATGGAAATTTCGGGAACGATGCTTTTAAAGGAATAGAGTTGAGTGCTACAGCAATTTACTTAACAGGTTACTCAGATAGTACAGATGCATCGAGAAAAGACGGACTCTTAGTTAAGTTAGATTACGATGGAAATTTAATTTATCAATTACGAAAAAATAACGAAGGCAACGATTTTTTAAATGGCAGTTTAATAGTACCCAATAACAATTTACTTATTTATGGATCAACCACAGCAATTGATTCTACACAATCAGATTATTGGATAGAAGAGTTAGACACAAATGGAGTTTCGCAATGGGTTCAGAACAGTTACTTACCACAAAACGATTACTTCAATAAAATAATTTCGATTAGTAACAACCGACTTTTAGCCGTTGGGCAATTAGATCCGAGTGGCTTTGGTAGATCGAGTATGTTTGCGCTTGTAACGAATGCATTTGGGTTTTACGACGACTCGCATAGTTTTGGGGGACCGAATGACGAAGAAGGCAGTAGTGTGATACGAACATTGGATGGCGGGCTTGCTTTTGTAGGCTACACTACCAGTTATGGAGTAGCGAATAAAGATGCAATGTTGGTATTGTTGAGATCAGATACCAGTGTTACACCAAATTTAGTTTACAACAATGTTACCTATTTCGAAACACTTTCTCCGATTGGCGTAATAGAATTAAATAGTCAGTCTGACATTTCAGTATTTCCGAATCCTGCGTTAAGTACAATTTTTATTCAGTCGAAAGAAAACAAGACAATTGACCGAATAGAGTTGACCGATTTAATAGGTAAAATACTTATTGAGAGTACAGACCGAAACGCAGGATTAAAAAAAATCGATGTAACATCCATTACAAAAAGTGGAATTTATTTATTAAAAATATTTTCTGCCGGTGAATGGTCTGTGCGTCGAATAGAGATAATTCGATAAAGAATTTCATTTTACATAAGCATAGGTTTTATAAGAAAGGAGTTGACCAACTTTGAGGTACTTGTAAATCATTCGTCGTTAATTTTTCTATTTCAAAGCAAATAAGGATTGCGTTGATTCGAAGAAAATTAAAAGCAAAACTTGTGTATCTGGTACAATCAAGTTTGATCTATTGCAGAAACAAATTCAATCATTTCAAAAGAATTCGAAATTCAATATCTAAGGCTTTATGATTATTGTGGCAAATTGGCATTTAAGAGGGAAGGGATAAACTCAAAAGAAATTCCTATCCCTTTATTACCAAACGGCTTTTATATTGGACATTTTGTCAACACCAATGGCGACCTTATAAACAACGCGATTTCAATAGTAAAATGAAATATCTATTCCTCTTCTTATTTATCTTACTTGTTAAAAAAAGTTCTGGACAGAATTTTTTTGAAAAGAGTTACCTCATTCAAGGAAATAAGCAAGCAGGCGTTTCAATACTAGAAAACAATTCGGTTTTTTACCTGACTTCTATTTCTGATGATTGTGGCTCATGTGCAAGTTCCGAATGTTTGATTTCCCTAAACGACACAGGAAAAGTGCTGTTCAACAAAGTTTTTTCAAAGGGAACAAATGATGAATCAATTGGGAATTTGATCGCAGCCGCTAATTCCTTTTACTTTCCTATTACTTATGATCATTTTAATTTCACTACTGCTAAGAAAGAAATTTCTCTCACAAAAGTTGATCATTCTGGAAATCTACTCGTCGAAACAATTCTTCGCGACACTTTGATGGATTTACAGTGTGTAAAAATAGTTTGCGACGATTCATTAAACATATATTGTATTGTAAATACTCCAAACATGGGAGTAAGAATTTACAAAGTAAATTCTTACGGATTGTTACTATGGGAAAAAACAATTGGAAGTTTTCCTAACATTTCACAAGCCATAGATGTACTCGTAAAAAATAACGAGCTTTTTATTCTTGGTTATGGTATCAATAACACTTTTCTGAAAACAATATTTTGTAAAGTAGATACTTCAGGATCTCTTCTAACTACCAATGAATATTCCAATCCAGATTCAATAAGAGGAATTTCGCTTAACAGGTCTGGCAATGAGTTTGTAATCAGCGGACAGCAATTTGATTCAATAGGCAATGCACAAATTACGATTATGACTACAGATTCTAGCGGTCAACCGATAAGTTTGAATCGAATAAATTCCGTTGACAAAGAATATGTATTCTCGTCCACCGTCGATGATCAATCTAATATTCTACTTACTGGAACTGCTATAGATACTAATCAAGATGCAAATCTTTTAGTGACTAAAACCAATAGTGTCGGAAACTTAATCTGGAAGAAAAGATTTTGCTTACAAGATAGCTTTGGTTGTTATTCAAGCTTAGGAAGATCGATCGTTGAAGCTGCTGATCATTCAATAGTTGTTTGTGGACAAGTTGAAAATGTGGCGAACTATCCAAAAATTTATATTGTTAAAATTGATTCAAGTGGATTATTTAATTTTGTTTCTGACTTATCTATCATTCAAAATGGCAAACCGTTCGTTAGTTTCAATCTAGTTTCAAAACAAGTTACAATTACAGATTTAAATGAACCTTTTGAAATTTCCATCTATGATCCACAAGGCCGTTTCATTTTGTCAGAGCACAATGAAACGAAATTCACCTTACCTACTATTTCATCAGCGATTTATTTTTATCAGATAAGAACAAAGTATAAAATATTTTCCGATAAATTATCAATTGTTGGTGAGTAAACCCGCTAGAGTCGGTCTTCAAATGTATTTGATTCTAATTATTGTCAACTCTAATTTGTAAATACATAAAATGAAAAGCGAATATTGAGCGAAAATTTACGAGACCTTGTGAATTTGCTTGTTGCTAAGAGGGATTCCACAGGAGAATTGTTGGCAAAAGTTGAAAGTAATGACAACCTTTCAATTCTCATTTTTAAAATATATTGTACAAATTAATTACAGCAATTTTTACTTGCCCATTTTATCTACAGTAATTCATCTGCAACGCCCATAACAACCATTTGTCATTAATTTTTATATCTCAATCCAAATAAATTTTGCGTTGCAATCATTTCCGATTGCTATTGGAAATGATGACAATCGGGCTTTTAATTTTTTGGCTAAAAAGGAAATTGCTCTCCTGACATCATTGGTTAAAACTATATCGAGCAGGATTTTCTTTAATCCATAATTACCTTTTAACAAATATTATCAGTCATTAAACACGATGAGCATTTAAATGTGGATGAATATCACACAGCTCAAAACAACGGACGATTCCGATAGCTATCTGAACCTTCGAAGCGGCGCAAGGCATTAAAGAAAATTAAAAGCATAACCGGCGGAGCAGAGTTTTGTAGCTGGTACTCCAAACTCACTAAATCAATAAACACTTTCCTACTACAAATCAAAATGCCTTCAATTGTCGGTTTTCCGTTTGATCAAAAGAAAATCCTCAATTAACATATAAGTTTGGTGGAGAAAAATAAATTCATATTTTTGATTGACCAAAATTACAACTTATGAAAACTTTTTTTACTATTCTATTCCTGATACACTCTTTTATATCTTTTTCACAACAACGCTGGATCAAAAGCTTCCCCGAAAACCTACTTGGAGGAGGGAATGGTAAAACGGTTTGCAGCGACGCTGATCAAAATGTCATTATCGGTGGAACGAATTCAACAACAGGAGGAGTATTACTGAAGTACGATGTCGCAGGAAATTTACTCTGGTTCGATTCGTCAACAACAACTTTTATATCAAAAATAATTTGCGTTGGAAATAACATTATTGCAACCGGCTCTTCGCTTGCAACCACGGTTCAGGACAGGATGTTTATCGCAAAATGGGACTCCTCAGGAACACTCCTTTGGATATGGCAAGATACACTCAGCGGAATTAATGATCAGTCATTTGGATTTGACATGATAATAAATAACGATGGAAATATTTTCGCAGTTGGACAACCTGTTTCACACAATGGTTTTGTATCAAATATTCTTGCTGTTGGTCTTGATCCTAATGGCAGCTTACTATGGGAAAAAAATTATACAGGAACTGATTATTATTTCCTATTCGATCAATCAGCAAATAAACTCGCTTCAGATAGTGCCGGAAATATTTATATGAGTTTAGATGAATATATTCCTAGTTACAGAAATGTAAAGTTGAGTAAGTTTAATAAAACAACCGGTGATACCATCTGGACGCATACCTATGACAGCGGCCCCGACTCTTATGATGTTGGCCGATTCATTGGGATCTTGAATGGCGGAACACTCGTAGAGAACAATACTGCATCGAGTACTGCTCCTTATAATTATGCTATAGTTTTTCATTTCGATTTAGCAGGAAATATTGTTGACAGCATTGTGATTCCGGATGACTATCCATTTAGTGTTGTAATGGATAGTCATGGCAATATTATTTCAGGGGGACTGATCAATTTCAACGGAAACTATCCCATTCAACTGAGAAAGCATTCGTATTCCGGTGCATTTATTGATTCGGCATTGATCTATGGTTATTCTGGAAATATTGGTTTTAAGGATATGACTATCGATGATCAGGATAATATTTATCTGGCATTTGAAGATAAAATTTTTTGTGACAGTGCGAATTTTACAGCTGTAAAACTGGATCCTGGCTTTAATCAACTCTGGATTGACTCTATGGATGCGGGAACAGGAGCTGAGGACTCACCGAACGAAATTTACATCAACTCTCATCATGATATAATTATGACCGGCTTGGGAAATTTTGTTTGTCCAAGCAGCGATCAAACAATCACTACAGCGTTCTGGTCGGACGCCTTTATTACCGCAACAGATCATAAAATAAATTTATCAGATGCGTTAACTGTCTTTCCTAACCCCACTCGAGGAAAAATTAATATTGAACTCGGGAAAGATTTTGATCCGCGAACAAAATTAATTATATATGATCTTCTAGGGAATGTAGTTCTTGAAAAAATGTTGAATGATAAAGCATGTTCGGTTGAATTAAATCTCAAACCAGGATTGTACTTTATGAATTTTTTATCAAACAGAGACGAGGTTCGAAAAAAAATTGTTGTAGAATAAAATTAGAATCTATTTTCTTAAAAACTAATAACACTTTAAGCTTGTTATCTGCGTATTATTTAAAAGCATAGATAGTAAGACTAACAATATTGTTTACTTCATAAAAGCCCAACTTAACGAATCTTCACTGTCAATCCTTTCAAACTTTCGATAGCGATGGAATATCGTGATTCTGCAGGGAATGGGAGAGAAAGGTTCAAAATGTAAATGAAGCCTAAAACGAAAACAAGTAATTACCTTCACTAATGAATCTAAACAATCCAACCACTACAAAGTAACGAAGTGTGTGGAAGTGTTGGCTATCGCATAGAAATTTACAAAAAAAACACTATCGGTCATTAAAGACTATGAGCATCTAATTGTGGATGAATATCACACAGCTCAAAACAAGGGACGATTCCAATAGCTATCGGAACCTTCGAAGCAGCGAGTTTTGAAAAGTGGATCAATCTCTACTAGTATACAACAACGGACGGATGTCCGTCGAAGCGGTGCAAGGCATTAAAGAAAATTAAAAGCATAACCGGTGCAGCAGATAAATCTTTAACCTTCATTATTTGAAATAAAAAAAGCTGTCTCAATGAGACAGCTTTTTTATTTGTAGAAAGTAAGTTAACTACTTTCCAAAAGTTATTCAGCGATTACTTCGAAGTTCACTTTAGCTTTTACGTCTTTGTGAAGATTCACAATAGCCGTGTACATACCAAGTGCTTTGATGTGATCAGCGTCAAGGTGGATCTTTTTACGATCAACAATAACACCGTGCTTAGAAAGGGCATCAGCTAACTGAAGAGCATTAACAGATCCGTAGATCTTTCCGCTTTCACCAACTTTAGCACCAAGTTTAATAACCATTGCTTCTAATTGCTTAGCTACCGCTTCTGCATCACCTCTGATTTTTTGCGCTTTGTGAGCACGTTGTTTCATTGTTTCAGCAAGAACTTTACGGTTCTCTTCATTAGCAATTGTTGCAAGTCCGCGTGGGAAAAGGAAGTTACGAGCATAACCTGACTTAACCTTCACAATCTCATCTGCATAACCTAAGTTATCCAAATCTTGTTTTAAGATAATTTCCATAGTTCGTTCTCCTTATTTTAATAGATCAGATACATACGGCATCAACGCAATGTGACGCGCGCGTTTAATAGCTTGTCCAACTTTACGCTGATACTTCAATGAAGTACCGGTAAGGCGACGTGGCAATACTTTACCTTGTTCGTTTACAAAACGAAGAAGGAAGTTTCCATCTTTATAGTCGATGTATTTAATTCCGCTTTTTAGAAAACGGCAGTATTTCTTTTTTGACGTGTCAACCGCGGGTGGGTTGAGGTAACGTACTTCATTTTGTGCGCTCATCTTTTTTCCGTGGTTTTAGGCAACTTTTTCTTCTTCTTTTTTCAATGCAGCGTTCTTCCGCTTTTTCTCATTGTACGCAATTGCGTGTTTATCGAGCTTCACAGTAAGGAAACGCATAATACGTTCGTCACGTCGAAACTCGACTTCTACTTTATTAATTAAATCGCCTTGCGCTTTAATTTCTATCAAGTAGTAAAATCCCGTGTTTTTCTTTTGGATCGGGTAAGCCAGCTTGCGTAATCCCCAGTTGTTCTCATGAACAATTTCGGAACCGTTGTCGGTGAGGATTTTCTTGAATTTGTTGACAGTATCCATCATCTGTTCCTCCGAAAGAACAGGAGTCATAATGAACACCATCTCATACTGATTTAACATGTTTGTTGTTTTGTTTTTTTAACGGAGATAATTTTTATTTGGGCTGCAAATGTAGATAATTTTCAGATAAATACAAGCCGAATACAGGAAATCGACGAACTATTTTCTCCACCAAAAAATAATCGGAAAAAAGATCAAGAAAACTGTTAATTAATGTGTTGCTCCTCTTGACATCAGCCTACTTTAGGTTATCTTTGACCACGCTATTTTCAGTCCTATTTATCGACGACCACATTCAGTAACTAATTGAGAGTGAATAGTTGGTCAATTAACTCCGACAACCGAAAGGCTTGTCGGGAATGGCTGTTTCAGCCCTATTTATTGAAAAACAATGGCATTAAAGCTTAAAAACTATACTCAAGGCCGATGGGTCGAAGGCGAAGGAATTGGGAACTCTTTGTTCAATGCCATTACAGGTGAAGAAATTTTTAGCTCTACCAGTGAAGGCATCGATTTTGGTGGCATGTTAGATTATGGTCGAAAAACAGCCGGGTCGAAGCTTCGCAAAATGACTTTTCATGAGCGTGCGCGAATGATCAAGGCTTTGGCGATGCATTTGAATGAAAAGAAAAAAAGTTTTTATGCCCTTTCTGCTGCAACAGGAGCCACAAAGGCCGATTCCTGGATCGATATAGACGGTGGAATTGGTAATTTGTTTGTTTATGCAAGTAAAGGTCGCCGCGAATTGCCCGACGAGTCGTTTTATGTTGACGGCAATATGGAAATGATTTCTAAGAACGGAACTTTTGTAGGTCACCATATTTGTGTACCTTTAGAAGGAGTAGCCGTTCATATAAATGCTTTTAATTTTCCTGTTTGGGGAATGCTAGAAAAGATCGCTGTAAATTTATTAGCAGGAGTTCCTGCTATTGTAAAGCCGGCATCGTCAACATCCTTTTTAACTGAATTAGTTGTTCAAGAAATTATTGCATCAAAAATATTACCTGAAGGTTCACTCCAATTAATTTGTGGAGGCGTTGGCGATTTATTCGACCATCTTACTTGTCAGGATGTAGTAACGTTTACAGGCTCGGCTACTACCGGGAGAATGCTAAAGAGTAATTCAACCATTCTGAATAATTCAGTTCGCTTCAACATGGAAGCCGATTCGTTGAACTGTTCTATTCTTGGTCCGGATTGCACACCTGAAACAGAAGAGTTCAAACTCTTTGTAAAGGAAGTGACGCGAGAAATGACAGTGAAAGCCGGACAAAAATGTACGGCGATAAGACGGGTAATTGTTCCGGAAAATTTGATTGAAGCAGTAAAGAATGCAGTGAGCGAGCGATTAAAAAGTACAGTGATTGGTGATCCCGCAGTTGAAGGAGTACGAATGGGACCATTGGCTAGTCACTCGCAAGTGAAAGATGTAAAAGATAAAGTACGACAGTTAATGACATCATGCGATCTCGTTTATGGAAACGTTGACGACGTAGAAGTAGTAGGTGCCGATTCAAAGAAAGGAGCATTTATTTCTGCCATGCTGTTATATTGTAAAGAGCCGATGAAACATTTAGAGCCACATTCAATAGAAGCCTTTGGTCCGGTAAGCACGATAATGCCTTATCGATCGAATGAAGAAGCTGTTGAGTTGGCGAAAATGGGAAAGGGAAGTTTAGTAGGATCAATCTTTACAGCCGATAATAAGTTTGCAAAAGAAATGGTAATTGGAGCTGCTTCTATGCACGGAAGAATGGTGATCATCAACAAAGAATGTGCGGGAGAGTCGACTGGTCATGGTTCACCACTCCCCCACTTAGTACATGGTGGTCCGGGGCGTGCAGGTGGCGGAGAAGAAATGGGAGGAATACGGGGAGTGTATCATTACATGCAGAGAACCGCATTGCAAGGATCGCCGACCACACTTACAAAAATATTAAATACATATTTGCCGGGAGCGGAAACGAAAGAAGATGTAATTCATCCTTTCCGAAAATATTTTGAAGAAATAAATGTTGGTGATTCATTGATTACACATAGAAGAACCGTGAGTGAAGCAGACATAGTAAACTTCGCAGGAATCAGCGGCGATTTTTTCTATGCGCACATGGATGAAACATCGTTAGAAGGATCCATATTTGAAAAGAGAGTTGCACATGGATATTTTGTGATCTCAGCAGCAGCCGGACTTTTTGTTGATCCAAAGAAGGGGCCAGTGCTTGCAAATTATGGATTAGATAATTTACGATTCATTCAGCCGGTATATGTTGGGGATACTATTCACGTTAAGATAACATGTCAGCGTAAAACTCAAAAAGATAAACGCGAAGGACAATTAAACCAAGGAGTAGTTGAATGGTATGTAGAAGTAATAAATCAAAAGCAAGAAATTGTTGCACTGGAAACAGTGTTAACATTAGTTGCATGTAAAGAGCAAGAACAAAAAGAACAATTAGTATAATAAACTATTTTAAAAAATATCGCCATGTTACTTTATGACACGTTAGACCGATTTGAAAAAAAATTTGGTCACCTTAAGAAAAAGGGACTTCGCATCAATGGATTAAAACTGATCGATCCAAAGCGTAAAAAACACGTGATCGATGTTAGTCGTCCATTAATTTTCGACAATCGTTTGCTTCCAAAATCGTTTGAAGGCTTAGATGTCAAAATGATTATTCACGGCGATCTGCCGAATGAATTTAAAATTGATCGCACAACACCCGATTGGCAGAAAAAAGAATACATCTGGGCACCGGAGCGTTTTGAAATATTCGTAGACCGTTGTGCAACAGAAATAAAAAAACAGCTGGGCAACACAAGTATGACACGTGACGAAATGTTGTCGGCACTTTGTTTCGGCGATTTCACAGCACACAAAGAAAAAACAGAAACGTTAATAGCCGAAGGTAAATTACCAAGCTATACGATCAACTAATTTTTTGTTAGAAGAAAAAAAGAAGACTACTCTGTTAAAGGGTAGTCTTTTTTTTGTTTATAGTTGGAGCGAGAAGCATGACAAAGAAAAATCTGAGGTACTCAGCGGAATCTGCGGGAACCAAAAAAAATTCTCCCGATGACACTGCTGATTTTCGCAGAAAAATTCGCTGAAGTATTTCATCATGATTCAAATTACAATTCTCGACATTCGAATTACGATAAATATTCTGCGGCACTCAGCGGAATCTGCGGGAACCCAAAAAAATTCTCCCGCAGACTCCGCAGATTTTCGCTGAAAAATTCGCTGAAGTATTTCATCATGATTCAAATTACAATCCTCGACATTCGAATTACGATAAATATTCTGCGGCACTCAGCGGATTCTGCGGGAACCCAAAATATTTCTCCCGCAGACCCCGTAGATTTTCGCAGAAAAATTCGCTGAAGTATTTCATCATGAATCAAATTACAATTCTCGACATTCGAATTACGATAAATATTCTGCGGTACTCAGCGGATTCTGCAGGAACCCAAAATATTTCTCCCGCAGACCCCGCAGATTTTCGCAGAAAAATTCGCTGAAGTATTTCATCATGATTCAAATTACAATCCTCGACATTCGAATTACGATAAATATTCTGCGGTACTCAGCGGATTCTGCGGGAACCAAAATATTTCTCCTGCTAACACCGCAGGTTTTCGCAGAAAAATTCGCTGAAGTATTTCATCATGAATCAAATTACAATCCTCGACATTCGAATTACGATAAATATTCTGCGGCACTTTGCGGATTCTGCGGGAACCAAAATATTTCTCCCGCAGACTCCGCAGATTTTCGCTGAAAAATTCGCGGCAGTAATGGCTCATGAATCAAATTACAATTTTCGACATTCGAATTACGATAAATATTCTGCGGTACTCAGCGGATTCTGCGGGAACCAAAATATTTCTCCCGCAGACTCCACAGATTTTCGCTGAAAAATTCGCGGCAGTAATGGCTCATGAATCAAATTACAATTCTCGACATTCGATTCTCAAATTACAATCCTCGACTTACCAATTACCACTCACTACTCACTAAAAAAAGCTTTCGTTAAATTATTTTAAAATAAATCCATCGAACAGTTTTCTTCGTAAATTCAATACCAAATTATAAGCACTATGAAGAACTATTTTTTATTATACTTTACGCTATTGTTTATTTCTTGTTCGAATGGGCAAATAACTAAAAACGAATTTCCCCTCGGACAATCGAATAAATCACCGAACGAAAAAGTGGCGACATTTGCTGAAGGATGTTTTTGGCATTCAGAAATAGTTTTTCAAAGCCTAGTGGGCGTAAGAGATGCTGTGTCCGGTTACTCCGGCGGACATGATCCTAGTCCATCGTATGAAGGTGTATGCGAAGGCAGCACCGGACATGCTGAAGCTGTGCAAGTGTATTACGATCCACAAAAAGTGAGTTATGAGACGCTAGTCAAAGCCTTTTTTTCAAGTATGGATCCAACACAATTAAACCGACAAGGAAATGATAGAGGCAGCCAATATCGCTCCGCAGCATTTTACAGAACAGATACAGAAAAAGCTATCATTGATGCAGAGATAAAACGATTGACTGACAGTAAAAAATACAACCATCCACTCGTTACTGAGGTAAAACCATTCGTAAACTTTTACCCAGCCGAAAAATACCATCAGGAATATGTGCATTATCATCCCGATAATGGCTACGTAAGTGGAGTTTCTATTCCGGAATATTTAGAATGGAAGAAAGAATTCAAAGGCAACTTCAAATGAGTAATTGATAATCGAGAAGAACAGAACGGCTAATTAAACTTTACAATAGGTCATTTCTTTCCTCATATTTTCCCACTTTATAAAACGATTCTTTTTGCCTTTCTTTGCTTTCAAACAAGTTAAGAATGTCAGCAGGAACCATTTCAACCATTATTAACAACGGCATAGCCGAAATTACTTTTTTCCATCCTCAATCGAATTCACTTCCGGGAATTTTATTGATGGAGTTGGCAGGAGCAATTGAAAAAGCAGGCAATGATTCTTCAGTAAAAGTTATTCTTCTTCAAAGTGCCGGTGAAAAAGCATTTTGCGCAGGAGCTTCATTCGACGAATTAGTTGCTATTCAAAATTTAGAGGAAGGCACAAAATTTTTCTCCGGCTTTGCGGCCGTCATCAATGCTATTCGAAAAGCGCCAAAGTTTGTGATTGCACGCGTTCAAGGAAAAGCTGTAGGAGGAGGAGTAGGAATTGCTTGTGCAGCCGACTATACCTTCGCCCTAGAAGGTGCATCAGTAAAGCTAAGTGAATTGGCTGTAGGCATTGGTCCGTTTGTAGTAGGACCAGCAGTAGAGCGAAAAATAGGTTCATCAGCATTTGCTTCGTTATCTATCAACGCAACAGAATGGCAAAGTGCGCAATGGGCGAAAGAAAAAGGTATGTATGCAGAAATTTTCGAATCTGTCGAAGCAATGGATGTAGCAATTCAATCGTTACTTGGAAAATTATCTTCTTCAAATCCTGAAGCGATGCAAGCACTCAAAAAAGTATTTTGGATGGGAACCGAAAACTGGGATACATTACTTCTAGAGCGTGCAAAAACAAGCGGAACATTAGTTCTCTCTGACTTTACAAAAGCATCCATTGCTAAATTCAAAGCCGGAGCTCGCTAGAGCATAGGTGATAGCTTATTTAGTCTTCAACTTGAGAAGCGAGATACTAAAATGAATAGGTAATACAGTTCGAAGAATTTCAAGATTCTTTGTTAAGAGCTGTGCGATCTCTCATCCACTGTTCAAGGCTCGATGTGTTTATCTCTAGACCAAAAGTTAAGTACGAAGAAAAAATGTCTAAAGGATTTCTATACGAAAGTCAAGTACAAAGTCTTGGAACATTAGCAGCCTTTTTGGAATGTGGATTTGGAGAGTGTGTGTGTTCCCATTTTACAATACTTAGAAATTTTACTTTATGTAAAATGAAATATTGAAAAACTGCTTCATATTCTTGAGCGTTAGTTTTTTTATACCAAAAGGTAATATACCATTTAGTATAATACAAAGATATAAAATTACCGGAAAACGAGTCGTTTCGGCTTATTTTAAAACCTGTTCAAGAAAAACAGTCAAACAAATTAAAACATTAGCCGCTGTTTAAAAAATTTGTCTTTTTTCAGCGCAATCCCAGAATTCGAAAAAACTCAACAGTGTACAATCCGCACCACCCGCTGCGACGGACTTCACTCAAATTTTTATTATTATCCAATAAAACAAATCTTCAGACCACCTCGACGTATATTCGTCCGTTGTTTTTTAGCTTTGGATATTCATCCACTATTCAAAGTTCATCGTCTTGCAAATAACAACTCCTATGTCGAACTTACTTAACACCACCTGTAATTACTAACTGGTCCTAATTTTTCTAATCCTTAATCGGCAAATTGTACAGAACACACGTTGAGACATTCATCGCAGACGAATGTCAGCAGCGGGATTTACAGATTTTTTAAAAAATTGAATCTATTTTACATTCAAAGGAACGGACGAATGGTTGTCGAAGCGGGAAGTTTTTTTCCAAGAATAAATTTATACTAGATAAAACCTGAAGTACTGTGTGCCTCAGAATCCCCAACCGTACAAGGCAGACGCGCAAAGATTCCAACGAGCGGAGATTTACTAAAATGAATATGTAATTCCAACAAGCATATTGAATCGCTCCGAAGGGTAATTATTCCAGTAGTAATACCGAGAGAAACCTAGGTTATTTAAATTAGCAAATACAGAAAGTATTTTCGAGTAGCGATACTCCAATCCCAAGTTCACATCAGCAAATCCTTTTATACTTTTTTCACTAAAGCCAATTGGTTCTTGAACACGCACGAAATAATTTCCTCTAAAGAAAACGGCAGCATCTACATATAATTTACTGCGGAGATTATATTTCAAGTCCAACTTTACTTCCGTATTAGGTTTATGCCATGCTTTTTGAGAAAAATCTAATGAATAACTATGCTGGTCAACATGCACGTTTGCAATAAACTTTTCAGACGCTCTATAAGTTAACTCGCCATGGAATGTCAGCACTTTTCCATCCACAAACAACGCATCGAATTTATTAGTATTGATGCTATCGTTATAAAAGAGCAACATTTTATCGAACGTCGAATATTTGATTGACGCAAGGAAGCTTACTCTAGATGAGAAATTTCCATTCAAACCACCTTTCAAAGACAACTTGTCGATCGTATTTAACGGTTGTACTGTTGAGTTAACGAATGGGTTTTCCAGTGCCATAGTATAAAAATTATTCTTCACTACTCCCCCATCAACATTTGCAAATAAATAAAGAACGTTTTCAGCAATCGGCAATGTAAAATCAATTTTTGGAAAAAGATGTACGGTCGATTCTAAATTCTTTTCAAGAGCAAGTTCTAATCCTAAAGAAAGCAAAGCCTTTTCATTTTTCAATTTAATCATAGGCGTTGCTTTAATAATATGTCTGCTCAAATCAGAATTGATATTCAGCAATTCGTATTCAGCTTTAGATTTCTGAAAATAATCGAAACTCAAATCGGTTCTGAAATAGAAACTTTCTAAATTCTTGCCAACAAAACCATGTACCAATATATCATTCTCGCTTACTTTGTAATGATCGTTTATTAACTTCCAATCAATGCCTCCTGAATAATCAATTTTATCTTTACTCAGATTATTAGTAGCCAAATTCAATTTTAAACCAAACATATTAAAGCGCTGCGCCGTTGCAGCTTTATCGGCCACTGTATCTTCAGAATTTAATCCGTAGTAATGAACAGCATTACGATCATAATTGAATTCACCATCGAACACTTTATTATCGAATAAATATTTTCCATAAAGTCCACCATGATTTTTACTGTAACTGGCAGGTCCTACATTTGCTAAACCCGGGCTACCGGAAAGATGACTAAGCGCAACTCCGAGCGCTCCTTTTTTACTTCGTAGAGCATTTACATACAGCTCACCGTTATAAATTGAGTAATTACCTAAACCTAATTTGATATACGTTTTATATAATTTAGCAAGCGGTTCATCTTTTATTTTGACAGCTTTGATCGTTGATGTTTCATAATTCGTTTCCGCCTTCTGTGAGCGAATACTGTAAGTTAACTCCGGCGGATTTGTAGATGACGTATCTCCTTCAGGTGAATCTGATACCTTATATGATTCAGCAAGGATCGGACGATAATCTTTTACAACGATATATGTTTTATCGCCCAAGTCTTCTTTATTTTCTGTTGGCGTTTTATCTTGCGCAAAAAGAATTGTAGGAAGTACGAGTAAAAGTGTTTGCAGAAAATAGTTTTTCATTTTTTTCATTGTGTCGTTATCTTCTGTCTTATTTGTTTGTATTAATTTCTGAATCTTCCGGTACTTCATTCGATTTTAATTTCTTGTCTGCGTTTTTATTGCCATCAGAAGCGACGATTGCTGCAAGTTTATCTTTAGCAATAGTATTTAAATCATCAGGATCATTGGGGTCCTTCTCGTAGTTAGCAATGATACTTTTGTATGTTTCTTTCGCTTGAAAAGTGTCTTTTTGTGCCAGGTAATTATCGCCTAAAAGAATAAATCCTTTTGCGATCCAATAATCGTACGAAGGGACTTGCTTTTGAATTTCAAAGATAATTTTAGTGGACTCTTTGTAATTTGCAAGATTATATTCAATCGCTGCAAGCAGATATTTACTCTCTGCAGTCATTTCGCTATTGGTACGTTTAGATACAATAGTCAATTCAGTTTTAGCAGAACCATAATCACTTTTTTCAAAATAAGCTTTACCTGTAATGAGATGAGCTTCGTTAGTTAAATCTTTATCGGTAGTGCCACTGTCCAGAATTTTCTTTGCGGCAGCAAGAGCTTTAACGTTATCTTTTAATTTGTAAGCAGTACGCATTTGACCTGAATAAGCAGCCATAAGATTGTCTTTTTCTTCTGCTGTGGTTTCTAACGCTTCAAATTGAGATAGAGCGCGATCGTAAATCTTCAATCGATAATTGATTGCTGCGGCACTTAGCAAAGATTTTTCCGTAAGTGAAGTCTTAGGCTGAGTAATAACGAACTCGTAGCCTGGAAGTGCTTCTTGATATTTCTTTGCTTTGTATAAACAATCAGACTTGTAATAATTCGCATAAACTTTAAAGATGGCATTCGAAAATTTAATCATGTATTTATCGAACGACTCGATAGCTTGCGTACAATTTCCTTGAGTATATAATAATTCAGCTGCCTCATACGTCACAGAATCTTCTGCGGCTTCTGTTAAATCGCCATTCGGGACATTCTTTACATAAGTAAGATATTCGTCAACTTTATTTTGTGAAACGCTGATATTTTTTATTTGCGCTAAAGCTTCATGCGACTCACTCGTGTTAGGATATTTTTGGACAATTTTTTTGTAAGCTGCGAGTGCTTTGTCATCTTGCTTAGTATTATAATAAACCAAAGCTTCACCCAGTTCAGATTTGCGTAAATAAATTCCATTTGGATATTCATTAATCACACGCTTGAAGTATTTCAATGAGAGTTCGAAATTACCTTGAGCCATACATGCTTGTCCGGCTTCGTACAAACCATCGTCGTAGTAAACAGATTTCGGATATTTTTCAAATAATTTTTGGAGTATGTTCACTTTATCAGCAAACTTTCCTTGAATGCCAAGAATGGCTGCTTTTTGATAGAGCGCATAATCACTCGCCTTTGCATTGGCAAGAATAGCTGCATTGTAATTTTCCAAAGCGCCTGCCTGATCCTTACCAATAAAATAGCAATCAGCTATTCTTAAAGTTGCATCGTTATATCTAGAAACATCGGTATTCAATTTATCTTTCACATATTTCCTAAATGAATTTAATGCTTCAGGAAAGTTTTCAAGTTTAAAATAACTGTAACCAATGTTGTAATTCGCTAAATTATATCGCTCACTATTCATTGCAGCAGGAGTGAGAATAAAATTATTATAGGACTTTATAGCATCTTCATAATTTCCCAATTTGTAGGCCGCTTCGCCAGTCCAGTAATTCGATTCTGCAACTAACGATTGATTATTGGGATATTGATTTGCAGTTTTAAAAAGCTGAATTGCTTCTTTCGAATTATTATCCATGAATAATTCAACACCTCTATAATAGGCTACTTTTTGATACGCTGATTTTACATTTTGAGTTTTATTTTTTATAGCATCGAGAGCGATCAATGCATCTTTGTAATTTCTTGTATTTGTGTAGATGTCGATAAGCAATTCATTTGCTTGATCAAAATACTGGCTATTCGGAAAATCTTGCATAAACGTTCTGAACGATTCAAGAGCCACCGACTGAAACGACAATTCATAAGAAAGTTTCGCGTAATTAAACGACGACTCTTCTTTGATAGACATGTTAAAATCATACTTAGCGGCACTTTGAAAAGCAGTACGAGCAGAACGTTTGTTGTTTAGATTCAACTGGCAATCGGCCAAATGAAAATAAGCATTTTGGCTGAGCGTATCATCGGCACCAATTGTTTTTTGAAAATAAGTTACTGCATTTTTAAAATCTTTCAGGCGATAATATGAAAATCCGATTGCATAATAATCTTCACGATTTACGTTCGGCGAATTTTTTTCGTAGTCTAATAAATATGGAATTGCATCTTTATAACTTTCGGTTCTGTAGTACGACTCACCAACCATTCTACCAATTTCAATTCCATTTCTTGTTGCGGCAGTATCGAGTACAGAAGGTGCATATTTCAAAACTTCTTTATACTTTTTTTGGCGGTAATAAATTTGAGTGATGTAATAAGGAGCAATCGGAGCAAATGCTTCAGAGTCTTTCAGTTTAAGAAATGCATTCAAAGCGGTTTCATAATTCTCATTTACGAAAGCAACATGAGCAAAATAATATTGAGCTGCAGAAGCATATTTTGAATTACCATCTTTCATCAGAAAGAAAGCTTTCGACGCTTTATCATAATCGTTTGTCATATAATAACTATAGCCCAATTTAAAATTTACTTCGTCTTTTTTTTCGGTTGAAAGATTTGTTTGATCAACCTTTACAAAATATTCTATAGAACTTTTATATCGTTTCAATCGATAGTAGTAAACACCGAGATCATAAATCGCATTATCGTAATAAGTGCTAGCAGGATATTTATCGATAAAATCTAGCATTAAAAATTCAGCATCTTGATTAAACAATTCGGCAGCGCATCGTGCTGTGAAATAAGAAGAGTTCGCAAGGACTTCGCGTTGCAAATGCGATTTCGAATCAAGAACTTGTAAAAAAAGTTTTTGGGCTGCTCCGTATTTTTCTTTTTCAAAAAGATCGAGTGCTTTTTGATAATCTTTTTCTTGGTCTTTGTAGATGGCTGTTTCTTGAGAAAAAGCATTGAGAGAAAAAAGAACCAGCAGAGCTGCAAAAAATTTTGTCATTGTAAGGGTAATTTCGAGGTAAACGATTATTCTTTCAAAATTATTGAATCATAGGGCAAGCGTGGTCATTTCCATGTGTATTTACCAACATAGTTTTAAACATTAGAAACAAAATCAAAATTTGAAAGTATAATCAAAATCTTCTCTGAACATCAACGTTGAAAGATAAGAGGATAAAAAGCAATCAAACTAACAAAAGAGCCCATGAGAACAGAAATCAAAAATTTTATTGTCACGTTATGCTTTCTGGCAGCCATCAGTTTTTCATGTAAAAAGGAACAAAAAGTAGTTTTAGAATTTGATACACAAACAACTGAGGATAATGCCTTAGCAGAAGGAACTTTTGCAGATGTTAGCAATATAGTGAGTCAAGCAATGGTAAATGGTTCAGGAGGATTAATCACATATCGAACCATTGAAGCCAACAATTCCCCACTTAGTGGATGCGCAACGGTTACAGTTACTCCCAACGGCGCAGGAGGTTCGGTGGTTGTCGATTTTGGAACAAGCAATTGTATGTGTCGTGATTCTAAGTATCGCAGAGGAATTATACAATTTACTTATACCGGCGCCTATATGGATTCGGGAACAGTGATTAACACCACATTCAACAATTACTATGTTGGAAAAGATACAACGCTAATGTTTAAAATAGCGGGTACAAAAACGGTAACATGTCATGGTCTTACTCCTAGCGGATATGTATATCAAGTTGAAGTAAACGGTACATTAACAGATCCAACAAACAGAACAATGAGTTGGACTTCGTCGCGAATTAGGACATGGGTTTCAGGATATACAACATTGGGAATTGGCGGTTGGAACGATGACCGATACGCGATTACAGGTACAGCCTCCGGAACAAATTTCGAAGGAAATTCTTTTACCGTCAACATCACTTCTCCAATTATAATTGATTTTAGCTGTAGATGGATTTCACAAGGAATCATGCAACTTACTCCAACCGGAAAAGCGACACGAACGCTCGATTTTGGTAATGGAACGTGCGACAATCTCGCCACCGTAACCGTCAATGGGCAAACATTTACGATAACACTTTGATATATTACTTGAAAAAGGAGATCCACAAGATCTCCTTTTTTGTTAATTACCCGTTCAAACAATTCTTGCACTTGAACTGTTAACCAATGAATATTTTTTAATTTTGCGGTATGTATATTTTGAAAGTAAAAGGCACAGCTAAAATTCCTGATTATGTTCAATTGCGCGACGATAATTTTACATTGTTGGCGTATTTCAGAGTCGACAGACCGGAAAAAGCAATTGTGAAAGCAGGTTTAGGAGAAAAAGAAAAAGAGATTATTGAATTGATTACTTCCATGCCATTTGGAAAAATTCAGAAATTACCATTTTAAAAAAGTTGTATGCAAGCAGAAACAATTGTAGAGTTAACAAGCACCGATATTTATCAGTCGAAAAATCTGATTTTATCGAACATCAATTTAAAGATTGACAAAGGAGAATTTGTTTATCTTATAGGTAAAACCGGAAGTGGAAAAAGCAGCTTATTAAAAACCATTTACGGCGATGTTGAGTTGTTGCATGGGTCAGCCGGTGTGGCAGGGTTTCAGTTAAATCATTTGAAAGAAAAAGAAATTCCATTTCTTAGAAGAAAGCTCGGAATTGTATTTCAAGATTTTCAGCTATTAACAGACCGTTCGGTGCAGTCTAATTTACTTTTTGTATTGCAAGCAACAGGCTGGAAAGACAAGAATAAAATGAAAGAGCGAATAGCAGAAGTTTTAGAAAATGTTGGGTTATCGACAAAAGGTTTTAAGATGCCTCATGAACTTTCTGGCGGAGAGCAGCAGCGCGTAGTCATTGCGAGAGCGCTATTGAATCACCCTGAAATGATACTTGCCGACGAGCCAACAGGAAATTTAGATCCGGAAACATCCGAAGGAATTATGCGATTGCTGGTAGATATTAGTCAGAAAGGCTGTTCCGTTTTAATGGCGACACATAATTATTTATTGATCGAAAAATTTCCGGCGCGAATAATAAAATGTGAAAACGGAAAACTGTACGATTCTAAAAATTTATAGGCCCTCACTAAAAATTGCATCAATCAATTTAGCGGCACTGCTATCACTATTAAATTGGGAAGAAAGTATTTTTATTCTCTTTTGAATCGACTCTAATGGAAAAGTTTTTGTTTCAGCAATTCTGATTACAGTCTTTGTCATTTCCTCTGTATCCTTGCAAACTTCGCACAAAGATTCGAGTCCGGTATTTTCTACCATTGGTAAATTGACAATGCAATACTGACCGGAATAAAGAGCAGCCAACAATTTTAATTTAATTCCTGTTGACTGAAAAGTAGGGAGTATATTACACTTTGCTTTAGTAATCAATTGGTAAATCTCTTCAGGTGAACAATTTTGTTTTAATTCAATATTTTTATTTTCACTTACTGCTTTTTGCAAATCAGACGATGGTTTATTCCCTGCTATGATTAATTTGAAAGGAAGTTTTTTAAAAATTTCGTTTATCAAGTATAATGCAGCCTCATTATTTTCGCCGATAGATAAATTTCCGTGATACAAGAAATAATTTTCGTTGTCAGTAGAAATTTGAACAGCATTAAAAGGATGGAATGCCGGAATATAAATTGAGTTAGAATTAATAGATTTAAAATGTTCGGTATCTGCAGGAGAAATTGGCGCAATCAAGCTAGCTTTTTTCAGCACACTTTCATACTTAGCAAGCTTTCCAGCCTCATTGTAAAAATAATATCGTTTAAAAATATTTTTCTCGACGGCAGCTAAACTGTTGTAATAATCGTGTTCAACATTGTGCGTTCGAACGATAATTTTTCTGTTAGCAAAGAGAGGATCATTTAACAGGAGAGTAGAATGTAGTCCTTCCATTAATATTGGATCATTATCATTCAACAATCTTTCCTTTAGGAGTTCCGATTTACGAGTTAAAATTATAAACGGTAAAGTATTGAAGAGTAACGAACGATAATTTTTTCGTGGGTAGTAGAATACCTGTTCAGCATATTTCTCTAATTCTAATTGTGGCGAACGACCATATTCGAAGCAATGCAGAATAATTTTTATTCCGGCAGCATGCAATGCTTTAATTTTGAAAAACACATCAATTACACCACCGTAATCGGCAGGAAACGGAACATCGAAAGAAATAATATGTAATCGTTTAGATAACATGATTAAAAAGTTCAAAAAGTTTTTGTTCTTCTTTTTCCCAACACAATTCTAAAGAAGCCGTTTTTAAATTCTCCTTCCACATTGCTAATAAATCGTCATCGTTAATCATTTCATTCATAGTTCTTGCAAGATCCTTAATTGAAAGTGAAGGAGTAATTTTACCGATTGAATAGCCGTCTACAATTTTTTTTACTTCAACTAAATCAGTTGCTAGTACGGGCAATCCGGCACGAATGTAATCGAATAATTTATTAGGCAGAGAATATTTGTAATTCAAATTAGTGTCTTTATCTAGCGTAAGTCCAATATCAGCCATGGCAGTAAAAGCAAATAATTTTTCCATTGGTTGCTTAGGAATAAAAAAAACTTTATCAGTGATTTGTAATTCTCCGACTTTATTTTGTAAATTTTTTATAACATCACCACCTCCAATAAAAAGCAAAATACCATTATCAACTTTTGAAATAGCATCAATGGCTTCCTCTGCTCCTCTGTCGATATTGATGCCAGCACCTTGAAAAAGAAATATTTTTTTATCGGCCGGAAGACCGAGATCAGTTCTTTTCCAAACTAATAAATCGCTAGACAATTGCGAAGGTAAATTTCGAATTACTTTTACATCGACCTTATATTTTTCTTTATAAATAGCGGCGATAGACTCATTAACAGTAAATGCATATTTTAATTTGGGAAAAATGAAACGTTCTATTGTTAACCAAATGTAGCGGATAAAAGGGCGTGAAATTAGCTCGGGTACTTCAGTAAAATATTCATGGCTGTCATAAACAAGTTTAGGGCCTTTCAATTTTGAGACGATAAAATTGGGTAACAAAGTGTCGAGATCGTTTGTTACCAAAATGTCGGCGCGATTAAAAAGCAGGTAAAAAAACAATCGAATATTATAAAAAACATAAAACATCGGACCTTTTTCAAAAGGCAAAGAAAAACGTTTAATAGCATAAGGCCGGTCGTTCATAGTTTGCGAACTCTTCAATATCCTCCCTACTAAAGTGACATTCAAGCCTTTAGAATGTAGCGACAAAGCAGTTCTGTGAACACGTTGATCCGTTACCAGGTCGCTAATCACTGAAATAATGACTTTCTTAGACGATTTCATTGGGAAGGCAAGTAAATCAAAAAATCAACACCTTACTATTTTGCACAAAAAGTCAAAAAAGGTTAGCTTTGTTAAACCGAAAAACGATGAAAAAACAGTCCTATTCTAACCATAAACGATACGATCCGTTTTTTCACATCGTATTCTCAACATTGGTTTTAGCAATACTAATTGCTTCAATAATAAATTTTATCAATTCACTCGATGAACCGGATAGAATACTACCGTCAGTAATACTTGTAGCGATCTCCTTATTTTGTTGTGTTGCTTATTATTTTATACGATTGTTTGCGGTGAAACTTCAAGATCGAATAATAAGAGCCGAAGAAAATTTTCGACATCTGCATTTAACCGGGCAGCCGTTAGATCAAAAACTTCACATCAATCAAATCATTGCATTAAGGTTTTCTCCCGACAATGAATACATTGATTTGTGTAAAGAAGCAGTAGAAAAAAAACTATCGAGTGAAGAGATAAAAAAATCGATTTCTCGTTGGAAAGGCGATTATCATAGAGTATAAATTTGTTGGCAGTTCATGTCAATTCAAGAATATTAATTGAAAAAAAATGCAAGAGCAGAACGAAAAAGAGAAAGCAATCAAATTTCAGGAGCGGATAGATCGTGGTGAAATAATAGAGCCGAAAGATTGGATGCCTGAGCGTTTCAGGAAGCAGTTGATTCGAATTATGAGTCAACATGCGCATTCAGAAATTGTTGGAATGCTACCTGAAGGCAATTGGATAACACGAGCTCCAAGTTTACGACGAAAGACCGTTTTACTTGCAAAAGTTCAAGATGAAGCAGGACATGGTTTGTATATTTATAGTGGTGTTGAAACATTAGGCATTAGTAGAGATGAAGTGTTGAATGAATTTTTAACAGGCAAAGCGAAGTATTCAAGTATTTTCAACTACCCTACACTAAGTTGGGCCGACATTGGCGCAATAGGATGGTTAGTAGATGGAGCTGCAATTATTAATCAGACAGCCTTGGCAAAATGTTCATATGGGCCGTATGCCAGAGCGATGGTAAGAATATGTAAAGAAGAAAATTTTCATCACAAGCAAGGGTATGAAATCTTAGCGACACTTATGCAAGGAACAGCCGAACAAAAAGCAATGGCTCAAGATGCAATTAATCGTTTCTGGTGGCCATCGCTAATGATGTTTGGTCCCTCAGATAATAACTCACCCAACAGTGAAGAGTTGATGCGTTGGAAAGTTAAGAAATATAGTAACGACGAATTACGTCAGCGATTCGTAGATAGAACAGTACCACAAGCTGATAATATTGGACTTACAATTCCAGATCCTAATTTAAAATTCAACGAAGAAACAAGACACTATGAATTTGGTGAAATTGATTGGGCGGAATTCAACAATGTAATTTCAGGAAAAGGCATTTGCAATAAAGATAGAATGAAAGCGAGAAGAGATTCACATGAAAACGGATCGTGGGTAAGAGAAGCAGCAGAAGCATATGCTAAGAAAAAATCGTCAACTACAATAGCAGCATAAAAAATAAAAAAAATGAGCGCATCACAATGGCCACTTTGGGAAGTATTTACACAGAAGCGTGCCGGATTATCGTTTGAGCATGCAGGAAGCGTTCATGCTCCTGATAAAGAATTAGCATTACAAAACGCGCGCGACGTTTATTCAAGACGCAATGAAGCAACATGTATTTGGGTAGTTCCTACAGAATATATAGTAAGTAGTACGCCTGAAGATGTTGGTTCTTTTTTCGAACCGAGCGACGATAAAATTTACCGTCATCCGAATTTTTATAAAACACCTGGCGTAGCCTTCGATCATTAATATAACAGAACAAAAATAAAATGTCTGCTTTAAATCAACAAATTTTTGAATACGCCTTAAGAATAGGCGATACAAGTTTGATACTTGGACAACGTCTGGGTGAATGGTGTGGTCATGGTCCTATATTGGAGGAAGATATTGCCTTGACGAATATTTCTCTTGACCTCATCGGACAAGCGCGTGCATTTTTAACTTATGCAGGAGAAGTAGAAGGAAAAGGAAGAACAGAAGACGATCTTGCGTTCTACAGAGATGCAAGAGAGTATAAAAACAATCTTCTTGTAGAGCAGCCGAATGGAGATTATGCACAAACTATGTTGCGACAATTTTTTGTAAGTGTGTATCAATATTATTTTTATACAGAATTGCAAAAAAGTAAAGACACTACATTCGCAGCGCTTGCAGAAAAATCGTTGAAAGAAGTAAGTTATCATGTTCGACATAGCAGCGAATGGATAATTCGTTTTGGAGCAGGTACTCCGGAAAGTAATTTACGTACAGTGGGGGCGATTGAGAATTTATGGAATTTCACCGGCGATCTATTTGAAACTAACGAAACAGACATTTCGCTTTTGAAAGCTGGAATAGGAGTTGACATGAAGAAAGTACAAGGCGAATGGGAAAAGAAAGTTCGTGATGTTTTTTCTACAGCTACATTAATTTATCCTGAAGAAAATTTTATGATCACAGGAAGTATTAAAGGAATACATACAGAATACCTGGGCCATATATTATCAGAGATGCAAATACTTCCGAGAACATTTCCTGGAGTAGAATGGTAACAAAATGAAATCGATTCAATACACAGAAAAAGAAATCTACGATCTTATCGCCACGATACCGGATCCGGAAATTCCTGTGATTACGATTAAAGACTTAGGAATTTTACGTAGCGTTAAAATTGAGAATGAAAAAGTAATCGTTGCAATTACTCCAACGTACAGTGGTTGTCCGGCAATGATGGCGATTGAGAAGGACATCAAATCAATTTTGAGATCAGAAGGACTTGAAGGAGTTGAGATAAAAACAGTTTATTCACCTGTATGGACAACCGATTGGTTAACCGAAGAAGCAAAAGAAAAACTACGCAAATACGGAATTTCTCCTCCGGGAAAAACATCAAGTGATAAAGGCGATATTCTAGGAGTAAAGATTGCTTGTCCGAGGTGTAAGAGCACGAACACAGAAAAAATTTCGCAATTTGGATCTACTGCATGCAAAGCATTGTATAAATGCAAGGACTGTCTAGAACCATTTGATCATTTTAAATGTCATTAGTAAATCAAATCACTTACCAATAAAATTCGGTTTTCTTTTTTCCAGAAACGCATTGACGCCTTCTTTATAATCGTAAGATCTTCCCGCTTCTGCTTGTTCAATTTGTTCTTGATGTAATTGTTCCTCCAAATTATTATTAGCAGATTGGTTAAGTAATCGTTTTGTTAAACCCAAGCCTTTAGTAGGCATAGTAGCGAGAGTTGTTGCAGTTTGAAGTGCAAAAGAAATGAGCTCATCATCGGCAATAACTTTGTAGATCATTCCCATTTGAGCAGCTTGTTCGGCAGATACCTTCTCCCCTAGCATCATTAAAGCAGAGGCTCTTTGCAATCCTATTAAGCGGGGCAAAGTAAAAGTACCTCCGCTATCAGGTACTAATCCGATTTTGCTAAATGCTTGAATAAAATTCGCAGACTGAGCGGCGAAAGTTATGTCGCAAGCAAAAGCGATATTAGCACCGGCTCCTGCAGCTACGCCATTTACAGCACACACAATTGGTTTTTCGATTGTGCGTAAAAGTAAAATAATTGGGTTATAATGTTCGGCTACGATTTTTTGAATGCCTGGTCCACTTTCATCGATCGCTTCAGAAAGATCTTGGCCTGCGCAGAAAGCTTTTCCTTCGCCGGTAATTAAAATAGCACGAACACGATCATCGTTTTGAGCACTTTTCAAATGTTCTTGAAAAAGTAAAGCCATGTCTCTATTGAAGCTATTAAATTTATCGGGGCGGTTAAGAACTATAGTAGCAACATTACAGGAGACAGAATAAGTAACAAACATTTACGTAAGATTTTTGTGATAATTATTGTTCGATAAATTTAGATATTCTGAATCGATAAATCGACATCGATAACTTTTATTTGAAGAAGGATATAGATAAAGAAGGATTTTCAATGGGAAAAGACTGTGAAGAGTCAATAAAAAAGTCTCGACTATTTACAGTCGAGACTTTAATTTTTGTTGGAGACTGATTACTTTACTTTAGCAGAAAGTTCAGCACCCGCTTTAAATTTCGCTACACGTTTCGCAGCAATCTTAATCGGCTTACCTGTTTGTGGGTTACGACCGTTACGAGCAGAACGTTTAGCAACAGTAAAAGTTCCGAAACCAATAAGCGCAACGCGCTCACCTTTTTTCAGAGTTTTAGATGTTACATTCATAAATGCCTGTAAAGCACGCGACGCATCAGCCTTCGTAATTTTTGCTTCAGATGCCATTGCATCAACTAATTCAGCTTTGTTCATTGTACGCTAGTTTTAGGGATTAAATTTCAATTAGTGATTGATGAGTTAAAAGTAATTTGATATGTAGTGCTAACCAAAAATTTAAGGTCATAATGTTCATAAAAACCTTGTATTGTTGAAAACTTGACCATCTCTTGATAAAAAAATTCGCTGAATGCTAACCGATTAAACTGAATTGCCAAAAATTGAAAAAATATTTTCTAACATCGGGTTCAAAAAAGACAGTCGCTATAAAGTAGAATACTCTTATAATTTTTGATTGCTTTTAAAACAAAATTACCACTACGAAGCGCCTTAATTTTCTTATCTTAGCACTCCTAGAAACCAGTAGAATTCAGTATGGAAAATTTTGTTGTAAGTGCCAGAAAATACCGTCCGGTAACATTCAGTACAGTTGTCGGCCAGCCCAATATTACGAACACATTAAAAAATGCAATCCGCAATAATCATTTGGCGCAAGCATTTTTATTTACCGGACCCAGAGGAGTTGGAAAAACGACAACCGCAAGGATCCTTGCAAAGACGATCAATTGTAAGAACATCTCCGAAGAAATAGAAGCTTGTAACGTTTGTGAAATGTGTCAAGCATTTAATGATGGACATTCATTGAATATTTATGAATTAGATGCGGCGAGTAATAATTCTGTTGACGATATCCGTGCACTTGTAGATCAGGTTCGATATACGCCTCAAATGGGAAAATACAAAGTGTATATAATCGATGAGGTTCACATGTTGTCGGCTTCAGCCTTTAATGCCTTTTTGAAAACACTTGAAGAGCCGCCTTCGTATGCTATTTTCATTCTTGCTACAACAGAAAAGCATAAAATCATACCAACAATATTATCGCGTTGTCAAACTTTTGATTTCAGTCGTATTTCAGTTGAGAATATTGTAACACATTTACAACACGTTGCTAGCAGTGAAGGAATAATTGCTGAAGAAGATGGTCTGCATATAATTGCACAAAAAGCCGATGGTGCGCTTCGTGATTCACTGAGTATCTTCGATCAGCTTGTTTCGTTTGCAGGCAATACAGTAACCTACAAGGACGTAATTGCCAATCTTAATATCCTTGATTACGATTATTATTTTAGAGTAACCGACGATCTACATGCAGGTAATATTCCAAATGTACTTGTTACCTTCAATGAAATATTAAGTAAAGGGTTTGACGGACATAATTTCATTAATGGATTAGCTTCACATTTTCGTGATTTGTTAGTTTGTAAAGATGCAGTCACTTTACCGCTACTAGAAGTTAGTCCGAATATTAAAGAGAAATATAGAGTACAGTCTGTTACTTGCAGCGGAGAGTGGCTTTTAAACTTATTAGAGTTAGCTGGCAAGGCAGACTATCAATATCGTGCAGCAAAAAACCAACGGCTACATATAGAGTTAACATTAATGAAAATGTGTGTTGGGATTTCTGCTGCTTCTACAGAAGGGATTAAAAAAAAAATTGAATTATCCATTAATGCAGCAATTCAAAATCCTACACCTTCGAGTGCTACGAGTGCTCCTTCATCGACAAATAACGACGTATCGAAAGCTGCGGGCGCAGAGGAACCGAATGCAGGTTTACCAACAAAAAACGAATCACCTACGGCACCTAAAGTCAGCACACCAATTCAACAAAGTCCAGTTCGACCGGCCGCACCTATTTACAAAAAATCTATTTCCATCAATGAAAAACTAAATGGCAATAAAGATAAAAAGCAGAGTGATGTTTCTGAGGAAGCAGAAAT
>JAYTOX010000055.1:0-65926 GCA_043747595.1 Bacteroidota bacterium
TTAAAGGCTAAACTGTAATTTCTTTGTGTCCGTTTTTCTCGCTCTTGTTTTTTCATTATTAGATTGATTTGTGTCAACCTATTTCAGGACGAGAGAATAAAAATAAAAGAGGCTACCTAATAAGATAGCCTCTTTTTTATTGTGATTTTTTTAGAATCAATTTAATATTAATGAACGTGACCGTGCTCAATTTCTTCTTGAGTAGCTTCACGAACATCAACGATCACACCTGTAAAATGCAATTCATGACCTGAAAGTGGGTGGTTGAAATCCATTTTCACCGACTCATCGGTGTAAGAAACAACTTTTCCATTCATTACATTGCCCATGTTGTCGCTCATAGGTAATACATTTCCAATGGTCAACACTTTTAAGTCGATCACATCATCCACTTTAAAAATATCGATCGGAAGATCTATCACAGCAGATGCATCATTATCGCCATAGCCTTCTTCAGGCTGAATAATAAATTCAAAAGCATCACCTTTCGATTTACCTTCTAAGCCTTTTTCAAAACCTGGAATCATCATTCCGCTACCATAAATAAATTGAAGTGGATTACTTGTATCAGCAGTTTCCACATGACTTTTTGTTGCTGAAGGTAAGTTAGAATGGAGCTGATATGTTACAGTCACCACCGCATTGTTTGTTACTTGCATTTTTTAAAAATTTTTCGTGAAAATACATTTTTATCACTCTGTAAAACCTATTTTTAAAAAGTATTTCACAAAGGCCATAAAAGGCCAATTCTGAATAAAAAGATGGATTCACTAACACATACATTGCTCGGAGCCTGCTTAGGGCAAGTACTTGCCGGGAAAAAAATAGGTAAAAAAGCAATGCTTTGGGGTGCTGTTGCGAATAATATTCCTGATATAGATGTTTTTACTTCTACCTGGATGAGTCAGGCCGACGGATTAATGGCGCATCGTGGTTTTACACATTCCATCTTATTTGCACTCATTGTATCACCGTTGCTTGCATTTCTTTTTACTCGATGGTATAAAAAAGCGACAATGACCTTTACCGACTGGCTACTAATTTTTGGAACAGGAAATTTCTTACATATTATTATCGACTCTTTTACTTGTTACGGTACCGGATGGTTTGAGCCGTTCAGTCAATACCGAGTAACGTTCAATTTACTATTTGTTGCTGATCCATTTTTTACAATTTCACTTTTGGTGGCTTCCATTGCGTTATTGATCATGAATAAAAATAATCCATCACGAAATAAATGGGCAAAAGGTGCACTTGCTCTTTGCCTTGCATATTTAGTAATAGCAGGAATAGATAAATATAAAATCGACAAAAACACGAAAGAACAATTGAGTGCGCAGAAGCTCGACGTTGCAGAATATTTCACCACTCCTACTCCGCTGAATAATTTTCTCTGGTACATCATAGCAAAAAACGACAGCGGATTTTTTATTAGTTATCAATCCGTATTCGATAAAAATAAAAACTTAGCTTTTACTTTTCATCCGCAGCACAAAGAATTTTTAAACTCGCTGCCAAGCGATGAGGATTTGGATAAGCTAAAACAATTTTCAAAAAATTATTTTGTGATCGATAAAAAAGATTCAAGTTATTATTTTAATGACATCCGTTTTGGACAGATTTCAGGATGGAATAATCCGGTGTCGAATTTTGTATTTCGTTATAAATTAGGACGAGATGCCGACAACGATTTAGTTATTCAAAGAGGGCGATTTGAGGGGTCGGGTAAAAAAGCGTTAGGAGAATTGTGGGGACGAATGTGGGGAAATTAAAACGTCTGAACTGGGATTTAGCTGATTTGAGGATTTTTATGATTTGAAATTAAAGAAAATGTCTGAACTGGGATTTAGCTGATTTGAGGATTTTTATGATTTGAAATTAAAAAAATGTCTGAACTGGGATTTAGCTGATTTGAGGATTTTTATGATTTGAAATTAAAAAAAATGTCTGAACTGGGATTTAGCTGATTTGAGGATTTTTATGATTTGAAATTAAAAAAAATGTCAGCACCGGGATTTAACTGATTTGAGGATTTTCATGATTTTATTTTTTATAAAATAGAGCCAAACATAGCAGTCAATTAATCAATAATAATTAACCATTATTATTGATGCTCTAGAAATTCTTACTTAATCATTGTACATTAAAATTATTGCTGTGTGCGGCTGAATGATCTTGAGCACGATCCGGCACACAACATTCAGCCGAGCAGGAATCTTTAGGCTTCTAAAAATAGTTTATTGTGAGCAAAAAATAAAAAAACAATAATTCATTGTCATCGCATACAATGTTATCCAAATAGGAATATCAATAAGTAAAAGTCTATCGCCCGACCAAAAAGATATTCCGGAAGAAAAAATTATATATAAATGAATTACCAACAAAGAAGTAAAAACCAGAAGCTTTTGAGTTTTCCTTTCTCTGATAAGATTAAATATAACTATGGTTAAAAGCGGTAGAAATAGTAAATGAATGAAGAAGAATACATGATTAAAACCAATCATGAAGCTCAATAAAAATGATGAATTACTATTAGTTTCAGGAAATGATAAAAATGTTGGAAAACCGTTTAAATTTTCATACACATTATGAGCAAATTGATGAACTACTTTAGTTTTATTTTCAGTTAACAAAGTAACAATTTTACCATTTGAAAGCGCCATAGATTGATCGACCGATTTTTGCCAACTATCGTTGGCATTTTCTTCGACATTTAGATTATTTATTAGTTCAGCAACGAAGTATTTTTTGAATGTAAGAGTGCTGATACGGGAAACTTGAAGGCTTCCATACTTCAATTTCATAACACTTACTTGCAAAACAATTGGTAGAAGAATTAACCCTATCAGTAAAACATTTTTAACTTTAAAAAATATTTCTTTACCAAAAAAAACGATTGCGATTATTCCTGTAATAATAAAAGGAATAAAAAACAATGGTTTAATAACCGACAAAATTGAAAAACCGGCTAAAAACAGAAAGATCGAATTAAGACTTTCATTTTTATTTCTAGCTTTAGAAAAATAATATAACAAGACTGTCAAAATAAAGATTACGCTTACTTCAGTCAGTGCATGATACGTAAGCGATAAAAAAGACAAGTTTGCTCCTATTAGAATAAACCCCAGCACAGAAAGAAATTTATTTTGAGTAAAATTTAAAATACAATAATAAATTAGGTTAACAGAAATTAGCCAGAAACCAAATTGGATAAGCCAAATACCATTTATACCAAAAATACTATTGATTGATTTTATAACTAGTGGAAAAAGGAATGGTCGCGTTTCTGAGTAACCAACTTCACTCAAATGAAAAAACTCATTACCTACCGACAAATACTCTTTCGCATCGGGCGACGAAAACATTTTTGTTGCTTCGGGATAGTGCTGGAGTATGAAACTCATCGATAAATAAAAAAGCACCGAAATAGTTACCCGATATATAATGTACTTTTTCATTTCCAATTTTTATGAACGCTACAAATAATTCTCAACCACAAAATGCTTTAATAGAAATTAGAAGAATTAAATTAATTTTCAAAAAAAATATCCACCCTCCTATTTAAAAATCAATGCAGAACTGGTCATTGTAAACTATAGATAATTGTATTGTCTCTATTACAAATCCTGCGCTTGTGCAATCAGTTCAGCAATATCGAGAACTTTTACTTCGTCTTCTTTATTAAAATTTTTCACTCCGTCGGTCATCATTGTCATACAAAAAGGACAACCTACAGCAATGATATCTGGTTTTAATTCGAGAGCTTCTTCGGTACGTTCAATGTTTACATCTTTCGTTCCTTTCTCCGGCTCTTTGAACATTTGAGCGCCACCCGCACCGCAACAAAATCCATTGGCACGAGAGCGTTTCATTTCGGTAAAGGCACTATCTAATTTCTGGATAACACTTCGAGGTGCTTCATACACATCATTACCACGACCGAGATAACACGGATCGTGAAAAGTAATTTTCTTTCCTGCAAACGAACCACCACTCACTACAAGTTTTCCTTGGTCTATTAAAGATTGTAACAATTCGGAATGATGTACTACATCGTAATGTCCACCTAAGTCCGGATATTCATTTTTCAAGGTATTGAAACAATGCGGGCAAGCAGTAACGATTTTTTTAACGCCGTAGCCATCCAATACTTGAATGTTTGTCATGGCTTGCATCTGAAATAAAAATTCGTTGCCAGCACGTTTAGCAGGATCGCCGGTACAACTTTCTTCAGTACCGAGCACAGCAAATTTCACGTTACAATGATGTAAAATTTTTGCAACCGCTTTCGTTATTTTTTGTGCACGTTCGTCGAAACTACCGGCGCAACCAACCCAAAATAATATTTCCGGCATTTCACCTCTTGCAGCATAATCTGCCATTGTTTCAATCTGCATCTTATTCGTTTTTCGGTAAAATTAATTTTCCTGCGCCCATTTTAATCGGTCTGCTTGTGCAAACTGCCATGGTGCGCCATTGTTTTCAATTCTGTTAAACATCCCCGCTAATTCAGTAGGCACTTTACTTTCTTCCATTACTAAAAATCTTCGCATATCTATGATGATACTTAGTGGATCTATGTTTACCGGGCAAGCATTTACACAAGCGTTACAACTTGTACAGGCCCACAATTCTTCTTCGGTGATATAGGAGAAAAGAGATTTTTCATCGGCATACTCTTTTCCATTTTTGTCGATACCCTTTCCTACTTCTTCCAAACGATCGCGCGTATCCATCATAATTTTACGAGGAGAAAGCAATTTTCCGGTTTGATTTGCCGGACATTCAGACGTACATCTTCCACATTCAGTACATGAATATGCATCCATTAATTGTTTCCAAGTAAGATCTTTTACGTCTTTAGCTCCAAATTTCTGAGGCATAGAATCGGTAGGTTCAGGAAGAACAGCAGCAGGATCGAGCATCAGTTTTACTTCTCTGCTTACATTCTCCATATCAGTAAACTTTCCTTTCTTTTGGAGATTGCTGTAGTAAGTATTTGGAAAAGCTAAAAGAATGTGAAAGTGTTTTGAATACGGCAGGTAATTTAGAAACGCAAGAATACCGATGATGTGAAACCACCAACAACTTCTTTCAATCATTTCTAACGAGGAATCGGATAATCCGCCGAACATTCCGCTCATCATTGAACTTACAGGAAATGCACCGGCCTGAATGTAATGACCAACTCCACGAAGTTGTAACAGATAATCGGTGCTATTCATCGTTAAGAAAGCCGTCATCAACAAAATCTCTGTTATGAGAATTAAGTTTGCATCTGTACGTGGCCATGATTTTAGTTCAGGCATTGTAAGTCGGCGAACTTTAATAATATTTCTTCGAATTAAAAAAACAACACAAGCAAGTAAAACAAGAAGTGCAAGAATTTCAAAGCCTCCGATTAAAATATTGTATAAGCTGCCGATAGAATGAAAAACACGATGCGTCCCAAAAACACCATCGATAATTATTTCCATTACTTCAATGTTAATAATTACAAAGCCGGCGTAAACAATGATGTGTAGAAATCCGGCAATGGGACGTTTTACCATTTTCGATTGACCGAGCGCTACTTTTGCCATGGTCATCCATCGGTCCGAACTGCTATCACTGCGATCAATGTTTCTTCCTAACTTAATGTTACGGCTAATCTTTCTAATGTTTTTAGAGAACAGAAAGATAGCAGCACCAAGAATAATAACAAAAATTAGTTGTGCAAACATTGAATTAATTTTAATGATTACAATTTATCGACCGAAAGAAATGACAGATACTTTCAGGTATTTCTTTGGATTCGATTTAAAATCTTTGAGAAGTTCATCTAAATTTTTAGAAGAAGAGCTGAGATTGTTATACAAGCTATCGTTAGTAGCCAGTTGGCCGAGCGAACCTTCACCTCTATTTATTTTATCCATTAACAAAGCAGTTTGCTCTAAAGTTTTCTGAGTGTTATTTAAAGTTGCAGAAAGATTAGAACGAGCGAGCGTATCAGAAATGGATGAAAAGTTATTGATGATCTTCGTAATATTTTCGTTATTCCCTTTTAAGTTAAGCGTGATCGATTCAAGATTATCAAAAATCACCTTCAAGCGACCTTGCTTAGCAAGAACAGTATCCAAATTTCCGGCTACATTTTCTAGCGATGATAAAGAATGGCTAATACTTTCGAAAGAATGGCGGAGGTTGCTTTTTGTATTTTCATTGAATACATCACGAATAATAAATAGAATGCTATCGAGCGATGAAAGTAAATTTTCAGCTTTCATTTTTATAGGAGCAACTTGCGCACTTACCTGATCAGATAAACTTGCTTGCATTCCAGAATTTAATGTATCGCCATCCAACATGTCTTCTTTACTATCGCCAAAAACAAGTCGAATTCCTTTTGAGCCTAAAAGATCCGTACTAAAGATTTCGGCTCTGGAGTTACGAGGAACAATCACTTTATTGGTTACATGCATGCTCACAATAACTCGTCCGTCGGGCATCAATTCTAACTTGTGAATCATTCCGACTTTCATGCCGTTCACAACAACCGGATTGCTAGATGTAAGTCCTTCTACTTGAGAATAAACTGCAAACACACTACGTTGGCGGGTAAAGAAATCATTTCCTTTCAGATAATTAACACCCCAAACTACGAGAGCAATTCCTATGGTAACTATTAATCCCGTTCTTACTTCTTTTGAAAGTTTCATAAATCGTACTACTATTCTTTTAAATATAAATTAAGCTTTGAAGCAGCTGGCTTCAAAAGTAGCTATTTTACTTGAATTACTTCCCTTTCGATAGCTCACTTGCTTCTTTAAAACTCACTTTCTTATCATTGTAATAACCCACTACGAAGGCGTCTTTGAAACCGATTTTTCGTAATTTAGCTTGAAGAGAGATTGCATCTTCAACTTTTCCAAATTGCCCGGAAGTGTATTTGAATACTTTTTTCTCCAATTCTTCTCTTACATCTTTAATCCCTTCAAACTTCGAACTCTTTAAAGATATTTTTGACGGTGAAGCGTAAAACTGAACGGCCCAGAAAACTTGCCTCGAATCGACATTAGGCTGAGCGTCTTTTTCTTTTGGCGCTACTTTTTTAACCTCCGGCGATGAATCGTTCACAGGTTTATCATCCATCTCAGAAATATCGGGTACGGCATTCAATGTTTTATTCGTTTCAACCGACTGTTTATACGATTTGAAAGCTCTGAAAATAGCTGAAGCCGATTCCTCTTGACCTTTTGAACTTGAAAGATATTTCTCTTCTTCCGGATTAGAGAGAAAGCCAGTTTCTATCAAGATACTTGGCATCGTAGTTTTATAAAGCACCAAAAATCCTGCTTGCTTAATTCCCCTGCTGTCGAGCCCTTTACTTTTCATTTCTTGCTGAACATAGCCGGCCATCCGTAAACTTTGATCTAAAAATGTATTCTGATACAAAGAGAAAATGATGTTAGCTTCAGGACTATTCGGATCAAAACCATCGTATTGTTTGGTGTAATCTTTCTCGAGTAATACAACTTCGTTTTCTCGCTTGGCCACCTCTAAATTGGCTTCCGTCTTGTGCAGTCCCATAACCCATGTTTCCACTCCATTCGTTTCAGTATTACAGACGTCTTTTCGTTTCTTTTTATCGTAATAACAAGCTGAGTTACAATGAATACAAATAAAAAGATCGGCTTTGGCGTTGTTGGCAATATTGGCTCTTTCAAACAATTCAACAAACTCATCCGTTTTCCGGGTATAAATCACTTTTACATCAGGAAATTTGTCATTTATATACTGCCCTAACTTTAAAGCGATGCCTAATGCAATGTCTTTTTCCTTCGACTTTTTCCCTAAACATCCTGAGTCGTGCCCACCATGACCAGCGTCGATTACCACTCTAGTAATGCCATACGATTTTGGCTTCGGTTGATTGAAAGAGCTGAATAGCAGTATAACTACCAATAAAAATACCGGCTGAAAAAGATAAAAAGAGAGACTAAATATTTTGTTTAGTTTTGCCACCAAAATTCACACAACGTTAAAGGATTTGTCTTCGCAAGTATCCAAAATATCAAGCGTACTATTATTGCTTTTATTGCTTCTTTTTCAACAATTTATTGTTGGTTCAGAGGCTAAAGAAAGTGTGTATACCCAAGGTTCAATCATAGCCGATTCCACAGAAGAAACTACTTCTGTAACTCCCGATTCAATTACCATTAAAGCCGATACATTACTTCAAGATACAAATAATACATCCGATGAGGTGATTAAATCGAAAATCAAATACCACGCAAGAGATTCGATTAGAGTAAATATTGAAGATGAGATTGTTTATTTGTATGGAAATGCAACAGTCGATTACGAAGAATTGCATTTAGCCGCCAACTATATCGTGATTGATATGGATAAAAAAGAATTGTTTGCAGAGGGAACAAAAGACAGTACAGGGCTCGTTACAGGATCGCCCGAATTTTCACAAGGCGATCAGAAATTCAAATCCAATTCGATGCGATATAATTTCCAATCGAAAAAAGGACGGATCAATTATGTGATCACACAAGAAGGTGAAGGATTTATTCATGGAGAAGTAGTAAAAAAAGATCCCGAAAATAATTTTTATATCCGTAATGGTCAGTACACAACCTGCAATTTAGATACCCCACATTTTGCGATTAGTTCCAACAGGCTAAAAGTGATTTCAAAAAACAAGATAGTAACTGGTCCGGCGTATTTAACAATTGAACAAATACCTACACCTATCTTAATTCCTTTTGGATTTTTTCCAAACAAAGCAGGAAGAAGTTCCGGTGTTATTTTTCCTGCCTTTGGTGAATCGGCACAACGAGGTTTTTATTTTCAGCACTTAGGTTACTACTTTGGCTTCAACGATTTTTTCAATCTCGCTCTTACCTCCGATATTTATACAAAAGGAAGTTACACATTAGATGCATCATCAATTTATAAGAAGAAATATAAATATTCAGGAACTCTTAAATTTTCTTACGCACATACCATTAATTCTGAAAAAGAACTTCCCGATTATAGTCTGCTAAACGATTACCATATCAATTGGTCGCATACCAAAGATTCGAAGTCGAGCCCCAATAGTACTTTCGGTGCTTCCGTGAATGCAGGAACGAGCAATTATTATAAAAATACCATCAGTTCCGTTGGGAATTTTTTGACGAATACATTGAATTCATCAATTGCATATTCATACAATTTTCCAGACAAACCAATCAATTTAAGTGCAGGAATTAATCATACGCAGAATACGATTACTAGAGACATTAGAATTTCTGCACCCGATTTGAGTTTCAACATTTCTCGAATATCACCATTCAAAAGGAAGATTGCTGTAGGTGCACAAAAATGGTATGAGAAAATTGGAACAAGTTTAAGTATCAGAACCATCAATTTTGTTGAAACGAAAGACACATTACTTTTTCGAAAAGAAACGTTGAAAGAATTGAAAAACGGTGCACAAGCAACAGTGCCAATTTCAACATCATTCAATTTATTTAAATATTTCAACTTTACACCGGCAGCATCTTTTACCGATCGTTTTTATTTGAAATCTATTCGTTATGAATGGGATCAAGCGAATAAAAAAGTTGATACGATTACAGTGAAGCAACCGCAGCAAGCATACGATTACAATTTTAGCGCGGGTTTATCGACTCGTATGTTTGGCATGTACCAATTTAAAAAAGGACCAATTACAGCAATACGACATGTAATTATTCCATCGGCAAGTATTACCTACCGACCTGATTTTGGAGATACACGCTATGGTTACTATAAATATGTACAAACAGATACAGCAGGAACCATCCGCAATTATTCGATTTATCAGAATTCAGTTTATGGTGGTCCGGCCAATGGTAAGTTTGCAAATATTTCCTATTCACTCGACAACAATCTTGAAATGAAAGTGAAAACCAAATCAGATACAGGAGCTGTTACGAAAAAAATAAAATTACTAGAAAGTTTGAGGATTGGTGGAGGCTATAACATTATAGCAGACAGTATGAAATTAAGTGTTTTTTCTTTGAGTGGAAGAACTACATTATTTGAAAAAGTAACACTTAATTTCACCAGCACACTTGATCCTTATGCATACGGTCATGACAATAAGGATTACAATCGATTCCAATATACGGTAGACAAAACATTGGTTCGATTAACTAATTCGACAGCATCCATGATTTTTTCATTAAACAAAAAGCACAACGAAGTCAATAACGGAAAACATTCTCAACAAGAAATAGACTACATCAACTCACACCCCGACGAATATGTAGATTTTGAAATACCTTTTAATCTGAACGTTGGTTACTCATACACTTACAATAAAACAGGATCCTTAAAAACTATCATTACACAATCGGCTAGTTTCAATGGAGATTTGAGCCTAACAAGCAAATGGAAAATTGGATTTTATTCGTGGTATGATTTAACTCTAGGGAAGTTCACGAATATGAGTTTAAATATTTACCGAGATCTTCATTGCTGGGAGATGCGAATGAATTGGATTCCGTTTGGTGGACAAGAAAGTTACAATTTTCAGATCAATGTAAAATCTTCAATACTTCAAGATTTAAAGTTGTTAAAGAAGAAAGATTTTTATGATAGATAAAATTTTAAAACATCAATTTTTTCATTAAGAAATCGGTATCAATTGCTTCACCTAATTGAAAAGTTTTTTCACCAAAAACTTCAAACCCATACGATTTATAAAAGTTGAGTGCTTTGTAATTAAATTCGTTCACACCTAACCAAAACCATTTATAGTTTTCTCTTTTAGCAATTTCAATTGAAAAATCCATTAAGAACTTACCAACTTTTTTTCCGTGAAAATCGTTGTAAACATAAATACGCTCCATTTCAATTGCAGGTTCATTTTTAAATTCATCGTAAGTACGATCTCTTCTAAGCTTCACAAAACCTACGACCTTATTATCAGAATATGCTAACAGAAAAGTATTATTTGCAGACTCTAACTCATTGGCGATTGTTTCATCCTTAAAAGCTTTTGCAAGATAAATCGTCATATCTTCCGGCGTATTAACGTCCTTCCAAGTCTCGTAGAATGTTTCTCTACCCACTTTTGCTACTTCAATAGAATCTGCTTTCTCTGCAATCTTAATAGAAATTTCCATGGTACAAAGATAAAAAAGTCTTGATATTACATTAAAAATTCATTTAAAACTTACTTCCAAATTCACAAAAAGTCAATTCATTTAAGTAATTTTACAGAGTTAAAACAAAACATATGAAAATTTCGATATACCTACTTTTACTTTCAATTCCTCTTGTAGGTCAATCACAAAGTATAAAATCGACAACACCAACACAGAGAGTCGAACAAGCTTATCTGAACGACACAACCTTTCAAAAAGATGCCTTGAATTATGAGTTGATAAATGTTATAATACATTCCCCAAAAGGAATTGTGATTGCTCAAGGATCTTTAAAAAACAAAAAACGAGAAGGAACATGGCGAGAATATAATAATCAGGGATTGTTTGCAAACATCACTGAATATCATAATGGAATAAAGCATGGTGCAAGTATTAAATTTGGCATGAATAATTTAGTAGTTACCGACGAAACATATTCAAGAGATTCTTTGAATGGAATAAAACTTACATTTAATTCAGGTGGAAAAATAAAGATTACAGAAAATTATGTTAATGGGGTTTTAGATGGAGATCGAAAAGCGTTCTATGAAAACAACAAACTTCAAGAAGAATCAACTTATAGAAATGGTTTACGAAATGGCATTGCAAAATGGTATTTTCAAACAGGAACACCTTCAATTGAATACAATTATAATATGGGAGAATTGAATGGTCCATCGAAAGAATATTCTTCAAATGGATTAATCTCGAAAGAAGGAAATTATATCAATAACGCGGAAGAAGGCGAATGGAAAATTTACGATGATTCACTTTTGGTTAAAAAAATTATTTACAAAAATGGTATTGTAATAAAAGAACAAGAATTAAAGAAGGAGAAAAAATAAATGTATTATCCAAGTAATAAATTAGATGACAATTCTCGTGTTTGGATTTATCAAGCCAACAGAGAATTTACAATTGACGAACAAGTAGAAATTGCTCATGAACTAACAACGTTCATTACAAATTGGACTGCTCATCAAAAAGATTTGAAAGCAAGTTTTGAAATATTGTTGAATAGATTTATTGCTATTATGGTTGACGAAAGTAATATAGGCGCAACCGGATGTAGTATTGATAAATGCTTACACTTTATTCAAAAATTAGAACAGAAATACCAAATAACTTTAACCGATCGACTTCTATTGGCATACAAAGATGCTGATGAAATAAAAACTTTGCAAAAAAATATATTCGAGCAAGCACTAGAATCCGGAAAATTAAATAGTGATACGATTGTATTTAATAATTTGATCAGTAAAAAATCAGAATTAAAAACTAATTGGCAAGTACCACTAAAAAATAGTTGGCATAGCGTAATGCTCAAGGTATAAAATAAAGTACTTTATCTTTGTTTAAAATATCGGGAACAACTACTTAGCAAAATCCTTTTTCAACGATAGCTCTATCGGACAATGATCGCTACCAAGAACTGTTGAATGAATAGAAGCATCAACAACAGAATCTTTCATTTCAGAACTGATCAAGAAATAATCTATTCTCCATCCTGAATTTCTTTCACGAGCTTTTGTAAAAACATCCCAGTAAGTATACTGACCAGGCAGGTCATTGAAAGTTCTAAAAATATCGATGTAACCATATCCCAATATTTTATCGACCCAAGCCCGCTCTTCAGGAAGAAACCCGCTAACTTTTGAATTAGGACCTGGGCGAGCAAGATCAATTTCTTTATGAGCTGTATTGTAATCGCCAACAACGATTATATTTTTTTTGATTTTTCGTATTTGTTCAGTTCTCTTAAAAAGTTCGTCATAAAACCGAAGTTTGTAATCAACCCTCTCCGGCCCTCTTCCTCCATTAGGAAAATAAACATTAAAAAGCACAAAATTTTCAAATTCTAATTCAAGTACTCTTCCTTCGCTATCAAATTCGGCGTTATTAAATCCGTACTTCACATTAACAGGTTCTAATTTTGTATAGACCGCTACTCCACTATATCCTTTTTTTTCGGCAGAGAAATAGTAAGCCTTGTACCCATCAATGTTTTTAATTTCATCAACTAGCTGATCCGGCTGTGCCTTAGTTTCTTGCAAGCAAATGATATCAGCACCATCTTTCTCCAACCATTCTTTAAAATTTTTTTTCCATACCGCACGCAAGCCGTTAACATTCCAACTAAGTATTCTAAAATTTCCTTTTGCCATTAGAGATTAATTTGAAGCAAGATAAAAAAATAAATCAAGCCAATAAAACCTCAAACAATTAATAATAAGTTAACTGTTAAAATGACAATCCTCATTTAATAAGGAACAATTTTCAAACCACAGATACGCGGTTGTGATTACATGCCTGAGCACCGATATTTGTATCATCAATTTCATTTAATAATTAAAAACTAAAACCAAATCAAAATGAAAAAACAAATTCTTTTAGTAGTAGGACTTTTTTTCTCCTTAGTGATGCAATCCTCGGCATTCAAAATTATAATCATAGGAGGGACTCACAACCACAGATTCGATTACACATATTTCGATGACGAAAAATGTGTTTGCAAAGGCAGAGGATGGAATGATTGTGCTATTACATTGAATTCTCACGCAGCTGAAAAAGTTATCCCTGGAAACAAAATCGTTGATGCTGTATTGGAAATGCTTGACGAAGGAAAAACAGAAGGCGAATTTACATTCGAAGATGTATTACCAGTTTCATTTGAAACAGACAAAGAAGGCGTAACTACAATTACCACAAAAGAAGACTATGTTACATTCAATAAATAACAAGTCTATTAACCGAGGATCATTATTGATCCTCGGTTTTACATTTTTCTCAGCAATGAGATTGATGGCACATGATCTGAATTCAGATAGTGTAGCTACTATTAAGACAGGATTACTGGCATTGAATCCGGAAGTAATTCAAACTCGAACAGGAGGAGCATTGAGTTTTACAACTACAAGTCTTTGGAATAAAGAGAAACGAGAGCTAAAAATAATAGTTTACGACCCGGTTTCAAAAAATAAAAAAGAGCTAAAAGGGATTATTCCTCAGAACATCACAATTCAGGCATTACCGACTTATGCAATAAATACAAACTATATTATTATCCAAGACGATGACGAGATGGATTTATATTTATTCAGATTATCAAATACTAATTTCGTTTTTAAAAATAAAATAAAGTCTCCAACTCGCAGTAAGTTTTTCAATATTAATTTTCTAGAAGGCAATACATTCCTCTTCACAGACATTTACAATCATCATCCGGCCGAAAATAAATACAATGTAAGCTTGAGTATTTATGATGCAGCTAAAAATGAAATTGTAAAAACAATTCATCCGGAATTACCATGTATTGCACTTTCGCATATAAAACATCGGTGGGTAGAATATAATTCGGAAAATATTTTTTTAGCCGAACCATGCGGAAATACAATTCATGTATACAATCATCAGTTAAAAGAAGAAAAAATAATTCATATTGAAAATTATAGCAAGTGGGTTGATTTGCCAAAATCACAATTACCCTTTGAAACATCAACCGATAAAATTCATCCCAAACTACTTATCGAAAAATTAAAACCAATAATACATTCATTTAATCATATTGAATTTATTTCAGTAGTCAATGACACATTGCTTTTTTTAAGCTGTACGAATAGCGATAGCATAAGCAATAACGAAAGTATTGCTTTTATTTACAATTTAAAGGAAGATAAATTTAAGAATCACATAGAATTTACTCGAAAGTCTGAACAATGGATCAATGATCCAATCAGTGAAGAATTGACATCCATCTTCAATTCAAAATTATTAATCGGCAACAAATCAATCTTCATTTCAAGCGATTCATACAGACCTGATACGAATTTAAGTTACAAAGAAAACCAACAATTAAAAGACAATTATTATGAAACGAATAACCCGGAATTTATTATTGAGCTGGTCCCTCTTCATCACATTTTACCCTTTTGTGAATGAAATAAAAGCTGCAAATTCAAATGGAGAACCATACACTATCGATAATACACATTTAAGTTTATACGATCTGAATAACAAGCCACTCCTACTCGATCAAAACCAATCTTATCTAATAGTTATTAAAAATATCAAGAGTTGTTTAAATTGCTTTTCCACCATTCAAGATTATTTGGTTTCACTAAATGCCGATACAATTAATGAATGGTTAATTATGGAAACCGATTCATCTACATTACAAAGACGGAGAACCATATATGAAGCGAAAAACCTTTTTAGCCGCTTCAGTTATTATGGAGTTACCTATGATCAATCATTGTCAAATCTTCAAACTCCCATTTTGATTCTCTTTCATAAAAATAATTACTATCAATACAACTACGACGAATTATTTGAAGAAGGATTTAATTTTATCAGTTTTTCAGTTCAAAAGAAAATAAAAGAAATTCTTGGAAAATAATGAGACTCGAATGGACAATATCTTTATTTTTAATTTTGACGGTGAATCAACTTATAGCTTCACCAGCCGATACCTTGACTACAAAGTATGATTCCATTAGAAATCAAAAAGAGATTGATGTCATTTTAAGTGCTAATGTTTCTCAACAGAAAAATATAGAGGAAACAACTATAAACATACTAACCCTGGCTTCAAAAATAAATTATTACAGTGCATCTATTTTCACAAAATATAGGTCTAAAAAAGAGTTAAGTATCAATTATTCATATTCGCACTATATCGACAGCCTATGGATAAAAACAAACGATCAACTTTATTATTCTTATAATTGGTCAAAAAAAAACAAAGGGTTTAGCAGATCATTAATATTTAATTTGAAAACACAATTAACAAACACCGAAATTAGAACTAGAATAGAGACCAGATTGATTGGACAGTTTGGATTCCCTTCAATTTTAAACCTAGGAATCGGAATAAATTTTCAGTTAAAAGAGGATAATTATCTTCACTTTTCGTTGTTAAATATTCAAGAAACTTTTATTACTTCTAAACTAGATTTAAATCGCAAAGAATTCAAAAGACTAAATCACGATTTCGAATTTCAACAGCAGTTGGGAGTATCGGTTGTCTCGTCACTCAAATTTAAGTTAACAAAAAAAGTAATTTACAGGAATAACTCCAAATTATTTATTCGAGGATTAAAAAACAATGATATGAATTTCGACATTAGAAATCAATTCATTGTCGACATTTACAAAAAAGTTAAGATATGCCTTGACAATCGAGTATTTTTCAACCCACTTATTCAGACAAATATTCAAATGAGCAATGAAATTTTATTAGGAATTGGGATTAACAGATCACCAAATTTAGATTGAAGTAAAGTTTATAAGGCACGATGTTCTTTATCAAGATCTAATTCTCGTAATTTTGGGAGCCATAAAAAAGCTCCTGCTACTGAGAAGATGGCTATACCTCCACCTAATACAACAGATTGAATTAATCCGATAGCTTTTGCAGCGAAGCCCGATTCAAACGCACCAATCTCATTGCTAGAACTAATAAACATTGTGCTAACGGAAGTAACTCTACCTCTCATTTCATCAGGAGTAAAATATTGAATGATAGTTGAACGAATAACGACACTTACATTATCGAAACCACCACTAAGAGCAAGGATAATAAATGACAAATAGAAATTCTTGCTAAGTGCGAAGAAAATCATACAGAGTGAAAAGCCTGCAACACAAGTCATCAATTTCTTTCCTGCATTTTTTAGCGGCGGATACTTTGTCATATAAAGCGCCATGGTCACACTCCCAACAAAAGGAGCGGCTCTTAAAATCCCGAATCCCGTTTCGCCAACGTGTAATATTTCACTTGCAAAAACAGGCAACATCGCCGTAGCACCACCAAAAAGGACAGCGACGAGATCAAGTAACATTGCGCCAAAAATCATTTGATTGCTAAACACAAAACTCAAACCTTGCTTGATACTGGCTCTCATACTTTCGCCTTTCTCAAACGGCTGTGGAGGTTGTTGAGGAATTCTAATAATCTGAATCGTTCCAATCAACAATAATACGACTACAATAACATACACATTCATGGCTCCATAGGCTGCCAGTAACAATCCTCCGGCAGAAGAACCTAAAACAACGGCAATATGCCAAAAGGTAGAATTCCAAGCAGAAGAATTTGCATAAGCTTCTCTCGGAACGAGCTGTGTCATTAATGGAAATTGTGCCGGACTATAAAAACCTCGCAAGACGCCTACAACAAAAACAATTATGTAATACGGATAAACCTGAATTAATGATGCAGAATCTGTTCTCTGGTAATAGGTGAAATAAACAAGTGCCAAGCTTGCTATAAGTTGTATAATCATTACGATCATAACAATTCTTCTTCGATCGTTTCTATCAGACACATACCCGCCGTAAAGAGCTAAAGTAACAGCCGGAATAGCTTCGAAAAGTCCAAGAAGACCGAGCGAAAGATAATCGTGCGTCATCTGATACACTTCCCAACTGATAACCACAAATTGAATTTGCAGAGCAAGAGTTAGCATAAACTTTGAGAAGATAAACCGACGGTAATCGATAAATCGAAAAGCTAAAAATGATTCCTTATTTTCAATCAGTCTTCTAATCATTGATGTAAATAACGGCAATGAAATTCATCACTTACAAAGCAGTAATGGCAACTTATAAACAACATTAACTTTACTTTTTATGTTCGAGGTTTCCGACTATGAAATTTGCTCAGATAATTCCAACCAACGGCCAGACTTAATCTCAATTTCCGCTAATACTTCTTCCATCCGTTTTGCCCACTTCGAAAGTTTAGTATGGTCTGTTTCACCACCACTCAAAGCAGCTGTAAGAATTTCCTTTTCAACTTCAAGAGTACCTATTTCCTTTTCCAATGTTTCGAATTCAAATTTTTCTTTGAACGAGATTTTCTTCTTAACAGGAATTGCTTTAATCTCTACATCCGCTTTAGCTTGAACTTGCTTAGCTTTTTGTTTCGTTTCCGATTTCTCTTTTTCATCGAGCATGATCCGATATTCTGAATAGCGACCATTGAAGTCTTTAACATTCCCTTCTCCATCAAAAATAAAAAGGTGATCTACTAGCTTATCCATAAAATACCGATCGTGAGAAACGACTAAGAGACAGCCGGTATAATTCAAGAGAAACTCTTCAAGAATTCCGAGCGTTAAAAGATCGAGATCGTTGGTAGGCTCATCGAGAATTAAAAAGTTAGGATTTTTTATTAAGACAGTCAATAAATGCAGTCTGCGTTTTTCTCCACCACTAAGTTTACTCACATACGTATATTGCATTTCCGGCGGAAACTGAAAGAGCTGAAGAAATTGACTGGCATTTACTTTTGATCCGTCGCTCATTTGAATTACATCAGCAAAATCTTTTACGACTTCAATTACACGTTTGTCTTCTTTTAATTCCAACCCACTCTGATTGTAATATCCGAACACAATTGTTTCCCCAACATTTATTTTTCCTGAATCGGGCAATTCATCGCCAATAAGCATATTTAAAAAGGTCGATTTACCGGCACCATTTTTACCAACAATACCAATGCGCTCTCCGGTACGAAAGGTATAATCAAATCCGGTAAGAATTTTTAGATCGTCATACGCTTTGTAAATTTTTTTCAACTCGATAACCTTCCCTCCGATTCGATTCATTTTCACATCGAGCTCCATCTTACCTTCTTTTTTCTTTCCTGCCGCTTTATCTTTCAGCTCATAAAAAGAATCGATACGAGCTTTCGATTTCGTACCACGTGCTTTTGGCATTCTGCGCATCCATTCCAATTCGGTGCGCATAATGTTTCTTGCCTTATCGCGTTCACGAGTTTCATTAAATTCTCGTTCATCTTTCTTCTCTAAAAAATAAGAATAATTTCCTTCATACGTATAAACGTTACCGTTTTCTAATTCAATAATTTTATCGGTAATGTTTTCGAGAAAATAACGGTCGTGAGTTACAAGTATAAGTGATAATTGCGAGCGAGTAAGAAACTCTTCCAGCCATTCAACCATTTCTACGTCGAGGTGATTGGTAGGCTCATCCATTAATAAAATATCTGCCGGATCAATTAACGCTTTCGCTAAAGCAATTCGCTTTTTTTGTCCACCCGATAATTGACGAATCTGCTGATCTAAATTATGAATATTCAATTTAGATAATACCTGTCGTACACGCACTTCGTAGTCCCACGCATTTGCATCATCGATCAACATCGACAAACGTTCCAATTCTTTTTGCGTTTCAGGTGAATGATGTAATGCATCGCGTTCAACCATCAGTTCATATTCACGCATTAACTGCACAGAAGGATTTTTAGCATCGAAAATAGTATCCAACACCGTTCTCTCGGGATCCATATATGGATCTTGTTCGAGAAATTCTACATTCAGATCTTTACGAAAAGTAACTTGGCCGGAATCGGGTGTTTCTTTCCCTGCAAGTATTTTCATTAAAGTACTTTTGCCGGCACCATTCCGAGCAATCAACGCTACTTTTTCGCCTTTTGAAATTCCGAAACTAATAGAATCAAATAGAATTTTATCTCCATACGATTTGGACAAGTTTTCTATAGAGAGTAAATTCATTTTATTATTATAAATATTTTAATGAACAAGGACTGATTAATGAAGAATTAATAACTAATAATTAAGAATTAAGAATTAAGAATTGAGAATGAATAATTAGTAATGAATAATTGGCAATGGAGAATGAGTAATGAATAGTTGGTTATGGATCATTAGTAATTGATAATGAATAATTGGTAATGAATAATTGGTAATGAATAATTGATAATAAATAATTGGTAATGAATAATTGGTAATGAATATTTTGGAATTAATAATTAGGAATAAATAATTAGGAAATGATTATTTGAAATATGATTGTCTTATTAAGACAATATTACTCATTATTCATTTCTCATTATTCATTTATAAAATCAGCTTCCTTTCTCGCCTACAAATTGATCGGTAGAATGTTTAAATAAAACATTGAATGTTGTAAGTGAACCATAACAACGAGTAATGTATTGCTGCATATTAATTTTATCGTCTTCTGTTAATTTATCATGACTGTTTACGCGTTGTTCTAAAACACGAAGTCGATCGCGGAGCATAATTATTTTTCCAAAAAACGCTTCGATCGGAATTTCTTTCGATTTTAATGAAGTATCGCCTGGCTTTAAAATCATCACGCCGCCTTTCCATTTTTGTCCGATGTCTACTCGCTCTTGCAAGTCAGAATATTTTCTGAGTGTATTAACCAAAAGCGATTCTATATCGGCCAAACTTACTAAGTCGTTATCGGCATCGTTGGCATCAATGATTTCAAATTGATCGTATGTACGTTCAATTTCACGCATGCCATGTTGCATAAACGTAATTACATAGTCTTCAGGCTTAATCTGAACAATAACACCTTCACCCAATTGCGGATGACGAACACGAGAACCGATTCCCAATGATATTTTTTGCATAAAAATTACCCTTTAATTTAGAATGCGAAGATAAAAAACCTTTTGAAGGGAATCTAACTCAATCTGCATCCTATTATCCAAATGCACCAATCCTTCGCTCGAGAAAAATGAATTCGCTACTTCGGGTATAAAACCTTAAAAGCTAGCCAATGCCATTCCAACAGACATACTTAAAATCGATTTTACTGCTCATATTTCTTCATATTTCTTAATGTCTCTTAAAATATGTCATATCATCGTCACCAATTTTAAGTCGCAAAATATTACTGATGTTCATGCGTTTTCTCTAGTGAGTTTTTGTGTTCAATTTTCGTGTGGTTTGGCCGTCGGTTTGAAAGCCGACGGCCTTTTTTATATCATTTTTTTGCCTGTATTAATCCAACGCAAAATTGAATTCTACTCAACTATTTTCAATTTTGTACTACTAAATGAACTAACAGCGATATCACTTCAATAGAATTTGTTTTCTTTGTCTTAAATATTCAAACTATGAATTTCAACCGTTTGCTCTTAACATCATTACTTGTCTTTTCAGAATTCATTACCTATGGACAGAATTATCCGAAAAACTATTTTCACTGGCCATTAGATACACCTGTAACTATTATTGGAACTTTTGGCGAGATAAGAGATAATCATTTTCATTCGGGAATTGATTTGAGCACACAAGAGATGGAAGGTCGTCCGGTTACTGCTGCTGCAGAAGGATATATTTCGCGGATTAAAGTTGCCGACGATGGATTTGGAAAAGCACTATACATTACTCATCCAAACGGCTTTGTAACGGTTTACGGACATCTTCAAAAATTTACTGCACCGGTAAATGAATACATTAGGAAGTTGCAATACGAAAAGCAAATTTTTGAAGTAGATATTAATTTAAAGCCGAAAGATTTTGTAGTCAAGCAAGATGAAGTGATTGCTTATAGCGGACAAACCGGAGGTGCACAAGGGCCACATGTACATTTTGAAATTCGCGATGAAAAAACGGAAGAGCCGCTAAACCCGTTGCTGTTTGGACTAAAAGCCTTCGATGGAATTTCGCCGGAAATAAAATACATTCGAATATATCCCACTCCAGAAGCAGGCATTGTAAACTTTACTGACTCATCTGTCTTATACGAGATTCAATCGTCGGATGGAATTTTAATGTTGAATGCACTAGACAATCCTGTTGTTTACGGCTATATAAGTTTTGGAGTAGGAACAATCGATCACATTGATAATTCAACAGGAGAATTAGGTATTTATTCAGCCGAATTATCGGTCGATAACAAACCTGTTTACAGTTGGCAGTACGATCGATTTAATTTCAGCGATACAAAACAAGCTAATGCGCATATTGATTACACTAGTTATATCCGCGACAGAAATACGATTGAACGATTTTACAAATTGCCCGGCAATCATTTAACTATTTATGGCGATCCACTTCAGTTAGGCACACAATATTTTGTAGAAGACGGACAGCACGATATTAAAATAGTAGTAAAAGATTTTAGCGGAAATAAATCGCAAATAGAATTTATTGTTCAAGTAAATACAGGGTTAAACAGTAAACCATACCAATCACATCCACAAGATGCGGTTTTGGTTACCAATGAAAAAGGAATAGCTATTCACAAATCGAATATTGATGTTGCTATTCCGACCGAAGCTGTTTACGAAGATTTTTATTATAGCGATCAAGAGATGAAAAGTCCGCAATATTTATCGAGCACCTATCGCATTGGCAGTTGGTATGAGCCATTAAATATGCCAATAAGTGTAGGAATAAAACCGGAAAAAGAAATTGCAGATTCCTTAAAATCGAAAGTGATTGTTGCCGAAGTTCAGCGTTATGGAAAGATGAAAGGCCGTGGCGGAGTTTGGATTGGGAAAATGGTAAGTGCGCAAGTATCAACATTTGGAGATTATACGTTGGTGTTGGATACGATTGCACCTGAGATTGAAAAACTATATGTACCGGCCGATTTAAATTCGTACCGAGGCGGCGTCATTCAATTTAAAGTGACAGATAATTTATCGGCTATTAAATCGTACACCGGCAAAGTAGATGGAAAGTGGATGTTGTTTGAATACGACAAGAAGAGCGATGAGTTAAGCTGCGATGTCAGTTCGATGGCGGTGAATAAGGAGCACAAAGTGGAATTGACAGTAAGTGATGAGCGCAACAATGTGAGAAAGTACGAATATGTGTTTTATTATTGAAAAGGAGTAAAACCAAAAAAAGAGGAAATAAAGCAGTAGATTAGGTAGAGTGAGCGTATAAATAATGTATATCACTGATATCAATGTATTTAAAAAGGCAGTTTTTATTTGCAGAAAAAAGACAACTTTCTATCTTTGCGACCCTTACAATAAGGTGAGGTGCCTGAGTGGCCGAAAGGAACAGTTTGCTAAACTGTCGTACGGGAAACCGTACCGAGGGTTCGAATCCCTCCCTCACCGCACGTATCTTTTGGAGGAAACAGATTAGAAATAAGGATTTCTAACAAATAATATTTATTCGGGGTGTAGCGTAGTCCGGTTATCGCGTATGGTTTGGGACCATAAGGTCGCAGGTTCGAATCCTGCCACCCCGACAATTAGAGTGTAAGAGTAAGTGTTAGAGTAAGTAGTTTAAAGTAGCTTTTTGGCAAGATCACACTAACACACTCAAAGTTCACACTCCAACTAACCTTCAGATTCCGTAGCTCAATTGGATAGAGCAACTGCCTTCTAAGCAGTAGGTTGTGGGTTCGATCCCCGCCGGGATCACTTAATTTTCAGACACTTACAAGGTTTTCAAAGTTAACTTTTTAGGGGTGTGCATACAATTTGCATACAGATTATAGTTATTTCTTATTCTTCTGAATTAAATTTTTTCCAACTATTAATGTCATCAAAATCGAAATTACTTGGTAGCCCTTCCGCCCAAAATTGAAGATTGTTTGGGTGAGCCACTAGCGCTTTATTTTTCCAAAGCGGGACATTGTAAAGTGCACAAAGTGCTACACTCTGCTCATAACTGCTAGCAAATTGAGTAGATTTTAAATATGAAAGAGGATATGTCATGAAATTAATTTGAGGGTCAATAAAGAGTTTAGCACTATATTTCTTTTTGTTACTTGTGTAAATATTTATAAAAAGTTCAGGCAACAAATAGTGATCAAAAGCTGATTCGATTTGTTCAAACTTTACTTCCCTCTTAGCTAATGAAATTGTCAAAACATCACTTTGCATGAGCTTTCTATTAGGCTCAAAAGGGATATCAATCAATTCAGTTTGATGTTTGGGAGATACGCCTACTGCTAAAGAATACTTGGATAGAGTCACAGGTGTAATAGAATTATTGCAAATTGAAACTTTAAAATCCTCGAAATTTTTTTCAATTGAAGCAATTAAAATAACTTCAACTTTACTCTCTCTTCTATATTTATTTACTGCTAAAATTGCTAAGAGAGTTGATAATACTGACCCCCATAATGAGAGAATTAGTTGAAATGAAATGAATGAAAGAATTTTAATCATATTTCAGCTAAAAAGAATTTTCTTTGGCACCTAAAATACATTAAAGCGTAACAATATCAAAATAATGTTAACCAAAATACCTGATAAAATTAAAACTTTTCGAGTTAAATTTAAATCAATTCTCCGCTTCGACTGAAATTCTTCCGTTGCTTTAAAAGCAGAATAGATTCAATCTTTTACAAAACCTTTAAATCCCGCCGCGGACATTCGTCCGCAATTAATAGCTAACGCTTTTCTTTTCTCGATCGTCGAATTACGACCGTCGATTTTCAAATTACGATTCCGCTTCGACGGACATTCGTCCGTTGTATTAAAAGCTCGAACAATTCAATCTTTTACAAAATTTGTAAATCCCGCCGCGGACATTCGTCCGCAATTAATAGCTCAACGCATTTCTATTCTCGATCGTCGAATTACAACTCTCGATTTACAATAGTAGAGCGGAATGACGTTCGGAATTAATAGTCATTCTTCAAAAAAGTAGCATCCGCCTCTCTGAACATTCCGCTCAGCCCCAGGTTTATTCTCGATCGTCAAATTACGAATTACCACCTTCAACTTTCGAATCTCAAATTACGAATTACAAATTACTACCTTCTACGCTTTGAATATTTTTAAAAATGCTTCTTCGTAGTTTCCTCCTATCGGAATTTCTTTATCGGCTATATAAATAATTTTATTCCTTACCTGAGAAATTCGTTTCAATGGAATAATAAACGAACGATGCACGCGAACAAAATCGATCGAAGGTAATTTTTCTGTCATTGCTTTCATCGTCATTCGTGCAACGATAATTTTTTCATTGTCTAAATAAATTTTTAAATAATCATCCAAACTTTCAATCAAAACTATATCAGCCAGATTTACTTTAATCAAACTATAATCGGCTCTGATGTATAATGATTGAGGAATAGTTCCCGGCAGCTGTCGGCTATACGAATAATAATCGGCGGCCTTCTTCGTAGCTTGTTCAAACCTTTCCAACGTAAAGGGCTTCAATAAATAATCAATCGCACTCAAATTAAATCCTTCAACCGCATATTCACTATGAGCCGTGGTAAAAATTACCATCGTATCTTGTTCAAGCGATTTATAAAAATCAATTCCACTGATCGTCGGCATATTAATATCCAAAAAAATTAAATCGACCGGAAATTTCTTTAAATATTTCAGCGCTTCTTTCGGTGAAGTAAACGTTTTTTCAAGCTCAATGCTTTCTGAATTCAAGCAGAAATTTTCTATCACCTTTAATGCAGGTGGCTCATCGTCTATAGCAATTGCTTTTATCATACGAGTTCTATTCTTAATTGTACTTTATACTCTTTCTCCCCATCGTCCATCGTCAATGTATATTTATTCGGATAAATCAACTTCAATCTGTTAATTGTATTTTCAACACCAACTTTACTGCTTTCTTCATCTTGAATAAATAAATCTACTTTTTTATTTGAAACTTCCATTACAATACTGTTTTGTTCCACTTGAAACTTAATGTTAATCACAGATTGCTTATCAGGATTAACACCATATTTAAATGCATTTTCTATAAAGGAAATAAACAGCAAAGGAGAAATCCGTTTTCCAGCCTTTTCACCTACCACTTGAAAATTAACTTCGGCAGTATCTCCTAATCTGATTTTTTGAAGATCAACATAATCACGAATGTAATTAATCTCTTTGTCGAGCCCAACAAAATCGCTTGAAGCATCGGTGATCACATACCTCATCATCCCCGAAAGCTTAACAACAGCCGTTGGAGTATAATCCGATTTTTCTAGCGCAAGCGAATAAATACTATTTAAGGTATTAAAAAGAAAGTGTGGATTAATTTGGGCTTTTAGATATGACAATTCCGAACTTATTTTTTCTTGCTCCGCTAACTGCCATCTATTCTTCATTTTCATTAAAAGTGAAAGTAGAATGATCAACAAAAACATAAATAAATTTCCTCTTACATCAAAAAAGAAATGGTGCCCGCCAAGTCGAGTTAACCAACCATTGTTTTCATCATAATCATGGTGCTCTTCTCTCTGCATATTTATTGATAAGCTATCACCCGCAGCTCTAAATTGTGCCTCTTCGTGTTTTTCAATCACTTCGTGTCTTTCATGCATATCATGTTTTTTGAATTGATTATTCAAAACAATGCGAGGAAGAAAAACTATAAGCAGAGAAAACAAAATGCAAATAAAAATATAGAGTCCAATTTTTTTCTTAAAATAATATTTATCGAGTAAGAAAAAGAAATTGAGATAGAAAAAAATGATCATCATTCCATAAGAAGTCAGATCCAACAAAGTATGCGGATTATCAGCACGTTCAAGTGAAAGTCTAGAACCTGGGGCTAACAAAAACGGAATCGTCAGAAAAGCGATCCAACCAATTACATGAATAATAAATCGCAACGATTTTTGCGGCATAGCTCTTTCTTAAGGATGTTACAAAAAAACACTATTCTCCCATTTGTCAAAATCAAATGCGACAATAACACATTATTCGAAGGTAAAGAATAAACTCTTTGATCTATCAAGCAGTTTATTCTTCACTCTCCCGTAATTCCTTTGGCAATTGGATAAAATTAGAAGCTGAAACCTAGTCCTAAGTTAATAAATGAATTACTCGATTTATACGGAGGAAGCTCCGAATCGGGAGGTCCGGCTAATTCAGGATTTGGCATCCCTGAATTTTTTATTCTTACATCAAATTTAAAGACAACATTATTTAATGGCAAATAAGTTAAACCAATAATTAAATGTTGTTGATCGAGTGTTGGATCTTTAAATGCATTGTCAGGTATATCTGCATTTAAATCCAATTTTTCAAAACGCACAAAGCCGATTAAATGAGCCGAATTATTTTGTTCTTTCGACCTACAAATTACATAAGCAGCTTCCACAAAACCACCATAAGCCAAGGCCGCAGTATTATTCAAGTATGCACGGTTTATAGATGCTGCTTTAGGTATTGAAATCGTACTTGCTAGCGCCTTCAATGAAAAGTTTTTTGTTGTATAGCGAAAATCGGCTTCCAACAACCCTACTGCACTTCCAAAAATTCCGGATTCTAGTTGCAACTTGTTTGCTTCTCGTTTCGAAAGTCCGACACTACCTCCATAATAACCACTCACCTGAAATTTTACTTTTTTATATGCATACTCAATAGCTCCGGTAACAGCTAAATTATTTCCTGTAGCATCACGACCTTCAAATCTTCCTCCTCTAATACCGGTACCATGTTCAAATTTTGCCGAGTTCAATCCATTCATTAATGAGAAAGAATAAGAAACAGGAACTTTAGAAAATTCACCAATGTAACTCACGCCTAATTCTCTCCAAGTAGAGGGAATCACAATCGTTTCTACAATGCTTCTTTCATTGCCATTGAAATTTTCAGGCAAATGATTTTGATTTAACAATCCAATTTGCGGAATGAACAAACCAAACTTCCAATAATGTGAAGCGTCCACATTGTATTGAATGTAACATTGCTCTAACGCAACTTCACCACCTTCTTCTCCTCCACTCACTTTAGCATCTTCAACTTCCAATTCACTGAAGAAAGAAAATTTCTTGTTGAATTTATGACCTGTAAATAATACAAACCGTTCGAAATTCATCTTGGCCTTCTCTTCATTATTGTCGCGCTGGAAATAAGCATTTCCATAGCCACCAATAGTTGTATGACTTAGAATAGTGTCGACAGACAGTTTAGTCTCAGCAGAAGAAGTAGTTGTTTGTGCTAAAGCTGATAAATAAATACACGATGCGAGGGCAGTCGATAATAGAAGCTTGTTCATTTTTTTGGAATTGAATCGTATTAATTTTTGGCAAAAGTGCATGTTATTTAGATTAATTCCAAATAAGGACTAATTTGATAAAAACCGTCTTATGTTTCTAATAATCATTGTTTTATAAATACAAACCTTGAAATTGAGCATGAAAATATTAATGATTTTTATCACTTTTCTCAAAATTAGCTGCATTTCGGCCTCTTGAATCGCTCAGATAATGTCTGGGCTTGTGAATGGTTCATCACTTTAAAACTAATACGATTTAAAAAATCACCTACGATTTCTTCCCTTTCCAATAACTTCTCTCATGGTGTAATGAATTTTCATTTAATTTGTATGCCCAACAAAAAACAAATTGAAACAGATCATTTTTATTTGCATCGTTCTACTTATGAATGCTTGTCATGATCCACAACATAGAAATTCCTCTGTTACATCATCAACATTTTTAAAACTTCCGGATGCAACTCAAACCGAAAGTAATTGGTCTACTGAAAATACTTTAATTGTTCACGCTATTTCAGAACCCGACAACCTGCATCCTACCAATGGAAATTCAGCTCCACGTAGCGAACTCTTGCTACTTACACAACGATCTCTATTATATTCCGATTACGAAAACGCTTCGATGGTACCCGGACTCTCAAGACAGCTTCCGCTGGAATCGGCCGATGGACTTCAGTATGAATATATATTGAAACATGGCCCAATTTGGGACGATGGAAATACATTGACGAGAGAAGATGTACTTTTTACAGCAAAGGTTTTTTCTTGCCCGTTAGTTAATGATCCAATGGTAAAAACATATTGGAATAATTTGAAGGACATTGTTTTCGATGCTTCAGATACAATGAAATTCACGTGTATCATGAACAATAAAAATATTCAAAATAAATTTTGGTTTGGCTCCTTTCCTATTCTTGAAAAGAAATTTCATGATCCATTAAATGTACTTTCAAAATATAAACTTAGCGATTTCAGTGATACTACAATTAACTTGAAAAAGTATCCGGAATTAGTAAAATGGGCAAATGATTTTAACGACGATTCGAATGGAAGAGAGTTAGCTAAACTGAATGGACTAGGAATGTATAAAGTGACGAAGTGGGAAAATGGACAGTATTTAACGTTAGAAAAAAAGAAAAATCACTGGACCGATAAGTCGACCGATTACCATGAACGATCTTTTCCGGAAAAAATAATTTTAAAAATAAACAAAGACGACCAAACGCAACAGTTAGAATTTAAAAATCAGAATTATGATTTAACAACAAACATTTCTGTGAATTCATTTTTAGCACTAACTCAAGATAAAGAAATTGCAAAAAATTATGACAGTAACATGTCGCCAACATTTAATTACACTTATATCGGATTAAACGAACGGCCTGAAAATAGTGAAACACATTCTTTTTTTCTCGACTTAAAAACAAGACAAGCAATTACTAAATTAATTGATGTCTCAAAATTTACACGATTGGTTTATAACAATTATGCTCCCCAATGTAAAAGAATGGTAAGTAATGTTTCGCCGTTCAAAAAAGAATTCAACGAAGCGCTAAAGCCGGTAGAAGTAAATATTGAAAGTGCTAAAAAACTATTAATGGAAAGTGGCTGGAGCGATAAAGATAGAAATGGCGTATTGGAAAAAAATGTGAATGGGAAAATTGTAGAATTCAGAGTACAGCTAAACTACTTAAACACTTCACCCGATTGGCGAGATATGGCCTTTTTAGTAACCGAAGAATTAAAAAAAGTAGCGATTGTAGTTGACCCAGTTCCAATGGAATTGAAATTATTTTTGGAGAAAGCCAGAAATCATGATTTTGATATGATGATGGGAAGTTGGGCAGCAACAGCCTTACCAGAAGATTTTACTCAGCTTTGGCATACAAAATCGTGGACAAGTCACGGATCTAACTATTGTGGATTCGGGAATGCGGAATCAGACAAATTAATAGAAGCAATTAAAAGTGAAATAGATTTGACAAAACGGATGGAGCTTTCAAAACAGTTGCAAAAAATCATTTACGACGATCAACCATTTATTTTCTTGTACTCATCGTTAAAACGATCGATCGTACATAAGCGATTCGGCAATCGATATTTGTTTGCCGATCGACCCGGAATATTACTTAATCCACTTCGACTATTGTCAATAAACCCTGTTATAACTCTTTCCAATGGAGTAAGTCCTTAAGTTAGGAAAGAGTATTTTAGAGTCGTTGAATAGAATCAAGAACTATTCGATTACCAAACAGAGATGCTTGTTTATCTTTCAAAACGTTTACTTGCTTTTATACCGTCACTCATAGCGTTGGCTGTTATCTCCTTTCTGCTACTAAAGACGGCTCCGGGAGATCCTGTTGAAATGATGCTCACGAATCAAGCAGATCAACGGGAAACAGAAACAGCAGTTGACAAAAAAACGATGGATGAATTGAAGCATCGTTTAGGATTGGACCTTCCGGTTTTTTACATTTCCATTGTTAATCAAAATAAATTAGTTCCGACAATCAAATTTCACGGTGAAAATCAATTTCAGCGATGGTTATTTGGCGCAGATGAAAAATCGGGGCTTGTTCATGGAGATTTTGGAAACAGTTTTCAATCGAATGAATCTGTCATATCGATCATTAAGAAAAAAATCGGATGGTCGCTATTACTTTCCATTTTATCAATATTAATATCATTTTTAATAGTAGTTCCAATAGGATTAAAACTTGGTAAGCAAGAAGGAAAATTAGTAGAAAAACGAACGACATTTTTATTCAACATTTTATATTCTTTACCATCATTTTGGGTAGCCATCCTTTTACTTTTCTTTTTATCAAATCCCGACATGCTCAATTTGTTTCCTGTATCTGGAGTTTCACCAACAGGCGGATTCAATCAGAGTATTGGAATACTTGAGCGAATTTTCAAAACAATTCCGTATTTAATATTGCCACTTATCACATTTACATATAGTTCGTTTGCATTTATTTCCGGAAGTGTAAAAATCAGCATTCAATCAATACTGAAACAAGATTTCATTCGTACAGCAAGAGCAAAGGGACTAACAGAAAAAAATATAGTTGAGAAGCATGCATTGCCAAATGCATTTCCATTACTAATTACAATTTTTAGCCACGTTTTTCCTTTTATCATAGGCGGATCAGTTATAATAGAATCGATTTTTAATATTCCCGGAATGGGAAATACAATCTTCCAGGCAATTGGTATGAAAGATTACCCTGTTGTAATTGCGGTCTTTTTCTTTACAGGGTTAATAACAATGATTGGTTTTTTAATAAGCGACATTTTGTATGCAGTAGTTGACCCACGTATTAAATTTACTGCGAAATGATTTTATTGAAAGCGATCTTACAATGGATAAAGGCTATTCCAACAATAATACAGATTTATTTAGTGATAGCTTTGTTAGCGCCGATATTGGCAAACGAAAAACCAATTCTGATTAAGTACAATGATCAGTATTTCTTTCCTGCTCTTTCAACCAATAATTATTTTATTGTTCAGAATTCTAAAGGCGAAAAAAATAGTGAACTAGTAGATTTTATTCATTGGAATAAATTGAATCCACAATTTGTAATCTACGCCCCAATCAGATGGTCGCCGGGCAAATCAGATTTATTAAATGCTAATTTCATTTCACCCTTAGCCCATCAGTATTTCGAGAATATAGATGGAACTATCCAAGAACTTCCTACGATGAGAAGACATTTCCTAGGCACTACGCGAACCGGAGAAGATGTTTTATCAGGATTGATTTATGGAACAAGAATAGCTTTGACAATTGGGATTTCATTCGTATTAATCGCCGGGATTATCGGATTAATAATAGGTGGACTTGCAGGATTTTTTGGAGACTTCAAGTTGAAAATGTCTTACTTCTCGATTATTTCAGTTGCAATTTTATTTTTTCCTGCTGTTTATTTGAGCAAGCAAATTGTAAATTACGATTATGAGCAACCTATATTAAAAATATTTTTATCGATTTTAAGTTTTATTGCCCTTATGTTAACACCAATTATTATTGAATTAAAAATAAAAAAAATAAAACTCAAAAAGATTTTTATTCCGATCGATTTTGTCTTGATGCGATTTGTCGAATTATTTCTTTCACTTCCTCGATTAATCTTGATTGTAACGATAGCCGCCATGACAAAACCTTCTTTATGGATGCTAGTACTGATTATAGGACTTACCTCATGGACAGACATAGCAAGAATTACAAGAGCAGAAGTGATGAAACTCAGAGAAGTTGAATTCATTCAAGTTGGAAGATCGATTGGACTCAGTTTCAACCGCTTAATGATCTACCATTTTCTCCCCAACATTTTCTCATCGTTACAGGCATTATTTGTCTATGGATTTGCATCGGCTATACTAACCGAAACCGGACTCTCTTTTTTGGGAATCGGATTACCGGCAGGAATCACAAGTTGGGGAACCTTGATGTTTGCAGCGAGAGAGAATTTTACTGCTTGGTGGCTCGTTATCTTTCCGGGATTGTCTATTGCGCTCTTGTTAGTAGGTTTGAATTCGTACGCTGGTAAATTAGGACAGCGAAAGAATAAATCTAACCAAAGCCTTAACATTTTTTAACCTGTCTGTTCATAGTTGTTTCATTGATTTTTTGATAAAATTGCATTGGCAAAAAACGGTTAGAGATTGACGACAAATTCTAAAATAACAGGTTTAGAGAAGGAACGAATTTTAAGTGAGCGCATTCAAATAATTAGAAAAAGAAAAAAGTAACAATAAATATTTATTAAACGAAATATGGATATTAAAGAAATTAACGAAAGAATTCATCGCGAATCGGCATTTGTTGATTTATTGATGATGGAATTGAGCAAAGTTATCGTTGGTCAGAAGTATATGACAGAACGATTATTGATTGGAATGTTAGCCAATGGACACATACTTTTAGAAGGAGTTCCCGGATTGGCGAAAACATTAGCTATCAAATCTATTTCAACGGCAGTTCATGCGAAGTTCAGTAGAATCCAATTTACACCAGATCTACTTCCTGCCGATTTAGTCGGAACAATGATCTACAATCAAAAGCAAGAAAATTTTACTGTGAGGAAAGGGCCTGTCTTTGCTAATTTTATATTAGCCGATGAAATAAATCGTGCTCCTGCTAAAGTACAAAGTGCACTTCTTGAAGCGATGCAAGAAAGACAAGTAACAATAGGAGATACAACTTTCCCGCTAGAAGAACCTTTCTTAGTACTAGCAACACAGAATCCGATTGAACAAGAAGGTACTTATCCTTTGCCGGAAGCACAGGTAGATCGCTTCATGTTAAAAGTAGTTATTGGTTATCCAACGAAAGAAGATGAAAAATTAATTGTGCGTCAGAATATTTCCAACGATTTTCCTAAAATAAATCCTGTAGTAAGTACAGATGAAATTCTCAGAGCTCGTAAAGTAGTTCGAGAAGTTTATATGGATGAGAAGATAGAAAAATATATAATTGATATTGTTTTTGCTTCACGTACACCTAAAGAATATAATCTTGATAAAATTTCTAACTTGATTAGTTACGGAGGTTCGCCACGAGCAAGTATAAATTTAGCATTGGCATCAAAAGCTTATGCATTTATTAAACGAAGAGGTTATGTAATTCCGGAAGATGTAAGAGCTGTGTGTCATGATGTGATGCGTCATAGAATTGGAGTTACTTACGAAGCAGAAGCTGAAAATGTAACAAGCGAAATGATTATCAATGAAATTTTGAACGCAGTAGAAGTTCCATAGAAAGTAAGATCGATGGAAACAACCGAATTATTAAAGAAAGTTAGGAAGATCGAGATCAAAACCCGTGGGTTATCTTCTCATATCTTTTCAGGTGAATATCATAGTGCTTTTAAAGGTCGCGGAATGGCCTTTAGCGAAGTTCGTGAATATACACCCGGCGATGATATCAGAACAATCGATTGGAATGTAACTGCTCGTTTTGGACATCCGTTCGTGAAAGTCTTTGAAGAAGAAAGAGAACTGAATGTAATTTTACTGGTTGACGTAAGCGGTTCAGAGTCTTTTGGAACAAGCGGACAGTTCAAAAAAGATATGATTACAGAGTTGTGTGCAGTAATTTCATTTTCTGCTATACAGAATAATGATAAGATAGGAGTTATTTTTTTCAGCGACATTATCGAGAAATATATTCCACCTAAAAAAGGTAAATCACATATTCTACGAATTATTCGCGAGCTAATAGAATTCAAACCAAAAAATCAAAAAACCAATATCGGAGAAGCATTACGTTACATGACAAATATGATTAAGAAGAGATCAATTTGTTTTGTGATATCCGATTTCAAAGATCAAAATTTCGAAGACGCGTTGAAGCTCTCCAATAAACGCCACGATGTAGTTGCATTACAAATTTACGATCAAAGAGAAATTGAATTGCCGGATATTGGATTAGCTGAATTCAAAGATTCAGAAACAGGAAAGGTGTTAATAGTAGACACATCGAATAGCGAAGTCAGAAAAACGTTTAAGAAAAATTGGGAAATGAATGAAAAAAAACTTCAAGATATTTTTGCCAAAAGTGGAGTTGATAAAGCGAAAATCAGAAATGATCAATCGTATGTTCAGCCATTAATGTTATTATTTAAGAAACGAGGAAAATTAGGGAAGTAATTAGTATAATAAAACCGGTAGCGTAATACAATTTATGTCAAGCATAAAATCAATTATTCAGTTTTCAATATTCATTTGTTCTTTCATTTGGACGGCATCCATTTTTGCTGCAGCTGAAAGTGGAAATGTATTAGCAAAAGTTGACACCAATCAAATCCGAATTGGTGAACAAATAAAATTGGAATTCAATGCACCTATTTTACCAAATCAAGAATTATATTTTCCTACACTACCCGACACCTTCAATCATTTTGAGGTAGTAAAAAGAAACAAACTCGACACGATTCCCAACAGTTCCCCGCTAACATTGAGACAAACACTTTTTTTAACCTCGTTCGATTCCGGCTACTATGTTATTCCTCCCATTCCCTTCTTAAGAAGAAATATCAAAACCAAGCAAACAGATACGATTCTAACACAAGCAATACTTATCGGAGTAAAAACAATAGCCGTAGATACAACGAAAGCTATTAAAGATATAAAACCGGTAATGACGGCTCCATACCCTTGGAGAGAATACTTGCCCTACATTTTAGGAGCTATCATTATTATCGGTGGAATAATATATCTTGCCTTGCGACTAGCAAGAAGGAGAAAAAGGCCGGAGACATTAATAAGTAAACCAAAAATTCCGGCACATATACTTGCACTTGAAAATTTAAAAAGAATAGAATCAGAAAAAATTTGGCAGAATGGTTTTATGAAAAAATACCATAGCGAAGTATCAGATACACTCAGAACCTACATTGAAGAAAGGTTTTCAATCCCTGCGATGGAACAACCGTCAGACGAAACATTGAGAAAATTTGGATCATCAATGTTGAATCCACAACAAAAAGAACGATTAAAATATGTGTTGCACACAGCCGATCTAGTAAAATTTGCAAAATCAGAACCTGTGTCTTACGAGAATGAGCAATCGATGCAGTACGCACTTGAATTTGTTAGGTCAACTTCCATTGAGAATTCGATTGAAGATAACAATGCAATCGTGAAGGAGGAAAAATCATGATGGACGGAATTAAATTTGCAAATCCTTATTTTCTGTTGCTCTTATTATTAGTGCCGGTTTTTGTGGTCTTTCATTTTTTCTATTTGAACAAAAAAAGAACGCAGATTACATTTTCAGACTTCAATAGTTTCAATGGAATAAAGCCGACATTCAAACAACAATTTCATTTTTTGCCTTTTGTTTTGAAAATGTTGGCTTTCGCTTTAGCAGTAGTTGCATTAGCAAGGCCACAATCCAGTTTAAGTGGGCAAAATGTAAAAACCGAAGGGATAGACATTATGATGGCCTTAGATATTTCCTCCAGTATGTTGGCAGAAGATTTAAAGCCAAACAGAATAGAAGCGGCTAAAAAAGTAGCAGAAGAATTTATTGATTCACGCCCGAATGATCGAATAGGTTTAGTTGTATTTGGAGGCGAAAGTTTTACACAGTGTCCTCTCACTACCGATCATTCCGTTTTAAAAAATTTATTTACAGGTATCGAATCTGGAATGTTAGCCGATGGTACAGCGATTGGTGAAGGACTAGCTACAGCGGTAAATCGTATACGTAACAGTAAAGCAAAGAGTAAAGTAATTATTTTACTTACCGATGGCGTTAATAATATCGGCTCAATATCTCCGGGCACAGCGGGAGAAATAGCAAAGACATTCGGTATTCGAGTTTATACAGTTGGAGTTGGGACTAGAGGCATGGCTCCTTATCCAGTCAATACTCCATTTGGAATTCAGTATCAGAACATGGAAGTACAAATAGACGAAGAAATATTAAAACAAATTGCTACGGAAACAGATGGAAAATATTTCAGAGCAACAAATACATCGAAACTAAAAACTATTTATGATGAAATTGATAAGTTAGAAAACACAAAACTTGACGTTACGGAATTCCATAATTATACAGAAGAGTTTTATCCTTGGGCATTAGCAGCATTAGGATTCTTTTTGATTGACATCATACTACGTTACACACTCTTTAAAAAATTGCCATAATATGTTTCGACTAGCACATCCGGAATACTTATATACATTGGCAGTTTTACCTGTCATACTACTCTTTTACATTTATTCAATCCGGTGGAAAAAGAAAGCCATAAAATCGTTTGGTGATCCACTTTTAGTAAATAAATTAACACCAAACATTTCTAAATCAAAACCGATTGCACGATTAATTTTAAACTTAACAGGAATAGCACTTATTATTATAGCATGTGCGAATCCACAGATTGGAATGAAGCTTGAAGAAGTAAAACGAGAAGGCGTTGATATCATTATTGCATTAGATGTTTCTAATTCGATGAAAGCACAGGATATTAAACCGAACCGATTAGAAAGAGCCAAACAAGCAATTAGCCAGTTGATCGATAAGTTACAAAACGACCGAATCGGAATGATTGTATTTGCGGGGCAAGCTTACGTTCAATTGCCCATTACATCCGATTATGCGGCAGCTAAATTATTTCTTTCAACGATCGATACAGATATTATTCCAACACAAGGAACATGCATTGGCTGCGCAATAGATCTATCACAGCAATCATTTGTAGGAAACGATAATAAACATAAAGCGTTAGTCATAATTACCGACGGAGAAGACCATGAAGAAGATGCAATTGAAGCAGCTAAAAATGCACATGCCAACGGAGTGATTATTCATACAATTGGAATGGGAACGCCAGAAGGAGCGCCAATACCTATTTCAAGAAATGGGAGCCAAGATTTCTTGAAAGATAATTCAGGAAATACCGTAATCACGAAGTTAGAAACGTTGACACTCGAAAGAATTGCAGAAGAAGGAAAAGGAATTTTTGTTCAAGCATCAAACAGCGATGATGGATTACAGAAAATTCTGTCACAAATTACGAAGATGGATAAGAAAAGTTTTGGCACAAAGCAATTTACAGACTATGAAGATCGGTTTCAATATTTTTTAGTGGCAGGTCTCCTTCTCTTGCTTATAGAATTTACAATCACCAATAAAAGATCAGTTATTTTTCAGAAAATGGATCTGTTTAACGAAAAAAAATAAGTGATGAAAAAAAATTGTTTGACATACAATAAACTAATTTTCAATATCTCCTTTTTGAGTATGTTGATACTTTGCCATTTTGCCATTGGACAAAAATCGTCCTACAAAATGATTACTGAAGGCAATGCGCAATACGATCAAAAGAAATATAGTGATGCAGAAGTAAATTACAGAAAATCGATCACGACCGGTAAAAATGTGAAAGAAGGAAATTACAATTTAGGAAATAGTTATTACAAGCAAGAAAAATTTGAAGAGGCGGCAAAGCAGTATGAAAGTACAGGCGCCTTAAAAGATTTAAACGATGAAGATAAATCTGCTGTCTATCATAACTTAGGGAATGCTTTGTTAAAAGAGAAAAAGTATCCTGAAAGTATTGATGCATTTAAAAATGCCCTGAAAGCAAATCCAAAAGACAATGATACGCGATACAATTTGGCGTATGCACAATCAATGCTACAGAAACAGCAGGATCAAAAAAATAAAGATAATAAAGATAAAAAGGACGATAAGAATAAAGAGCAACAGAAGAAAGAAGAGCAACAGAAAAAAGACGAGCAACAAAAGCAAGAAGAGAACAAGGAAGGTCAAAATAATGAGGAGAAAAATCAAGGAAAGAAAGATAAGATTTCAAAAGATGATGCTGAAAAGATTTTACAAGCATTGAATAATGATGAAAAGAAAACGCAGAAGAAATTAAACTTGAAGCAGCCTACTAAAGTGAGTATTGAGAAGCAATGGTAATGATGAGAAAAAGATGAGAATGGACATTAAAAATTATAAGATAGCTAAAATGTGGGAAAAGGCGAGAGCAATATTTTTAATCTGCTTTATTTTTCTGATTCCACATTTAGCCATTGGCCAAAACGAAAAATTTACAGCGAGCACATCGGCATCAAGTGTTGGAACGGGAGAACAATTTCAGGTTACATTCTCATTGAATGCATCCGGCCGTTCGTTTAAGGCTCCTACTTTTTCAGATTTTACTGTACTGATGGGGCCAAGCCAAAGCAATCAAATGCAAATTATCAACGGCGCAGTTTCACAAACCTTGTCGTTTACATATGTACTTCAGGCAACCAAAGAAGGTAGTTTTAAAATCGGACCGGCCGAAATCATGGTTGGAGTAAATAAAATTGAAAGCAACATACTCACGATTGTTGTTACAAAAGGACAACCACAAACTCAAAATAAAACACAAGGAAATCAATCAGGGCAAGGGAGTGAAAGGATTATGGAAGGTGCCGGAAAAAATATTTTTGTAAGAGCAACTGTCGATAAGAATACTGTCTATCAAGGTGAAGGAATAGTAATTAGTTATAAGCTATATACCAAAGTGCCAGTGTTAGATTTTGTCATCCCTAAACTTCCATCTTACTCTGGATTTTGGAATCAGGAAATCGACAAGAAAGGGCAACAAGAACAAAATACAGTTCTGGACGGAGTAAACTATAAGGTTGTTGATTTTAAGCAAATGGTTTTATTTCCTCAGCGCTCCGGTATACTCACCATAGATCCTATGGAATGTCAAGCAATAGCACGAGTAACAGTAAAGCGACAACAGCAAGGACAGAGCAACGATCCGTTTAGTCAATTTTTCAACGATCCTTTTTTTAACAACAATCCTTTTTTCAATAATAATGTTCAGGATATAAAAATTGCTTTAAAAAGTGAGGCATTGAAAATTAATGTTAAAGAGCTTCCTCCGAATGCCCCGAAAGAATTTAATGGAGCTGTCGGAAAATTGAATTGCGAAATTAGTTTAGATAAGACAACAACTAAAGCAAATGAAGCTGTAAATATTAAAGTAAAGCTTAGTGGAAAAGGCAATATTAAATTGTTGGAGTCGCCTGGATTTACATTTCCACCCGATTTCGAAACGTATGATCCGAAAGAAAACACGACGCTCAATGCTAGTGCAGCAGGAGTTACCGGGACAAAAACATTTGAGTATTTAATCATCCCACGTAATCCCGGTGATTTTAAAATAACTGTAAATCCATTTGTCTATTTCGATTTAGATAGAAAGCAATACACCAAAATTGATTTGAACGACTTAAATTTGAAAGTAACGAAAGGAGATGGAAATTCTATTTCGGTTTCTTCCGATGTTCAACGTTCAGATGTAAAACAATTGGGAAAAGACATCCACTTTATTAAAACAAACGATATAGAATTTGAGAACTCCTACAAGCCACTTTTCGGATCAATCAAATTTTATAGTCTTGCTCTTTTCCCGGCATTAGCTTTTTTCCTTTTATTATTTGTGCGGAAGAAGAATCAAAAAGATTTAGGAAACAGTGATGTGATTAAAAGTCAGCGTGCCAATAAAGCTGCAATGAAACGATTGAGTGCTGCAAAGAAATATCTTTCAACGAATGAGAAAGACAAGTTTTTAGATGAAATGTTTAGAGCGCTTTGGGGATTTATTGCCGACAAGTTGGTGATACCAGTTGCAGATTTATCGAAAGAAAAAGTAGTTGAGCTACTCAGAGAGAAAAACATTTCAAATGAATTGATAAACGAATTTACAGAAACCATCGACAGTTGTGAGTTTGCTCGTTTTGCAGGAGGTATTGCAGATAGCAACGATATTATTTATCAGAAAGGGATAACGATTATTTCAAAATTAGAAAGTGTAATTCGATCATAACACTTTTAATAATTAGCCATGAAAAAAATACTTCCACTTATATTATTTTTGTTTTTAAGCTCATTCACTTTTGCTCAAAAACTAGATGCAAATATAAGTTATAAAAAAGCGAATCAATTTTATGCCAAACAAGATTATGAGAATGCCATAACTCTGTATAAAGCATTGATTGCCGATAAAAAAATATCGGCAGAAATATACTACAATCTTGGAAATTCATATTTCAAAACGGGAAAAGTTTCATTAGCAATAATTGCTTATGAAAGAGCCAAAAAGATTGCTCCCGACGACGAAGACATTGATTTCAATTTAAAGATTGCATCATTAAAAACCATCGATCGAATAGATGTAGTACCTGATGTATTCTATAAAAGATGGTACCGAAGTGCGTCGTTGTTATTTTCAGCAAATGGCTGGTCAACACTATTTATTATCTCCATTTGGTTATTTTTTATTTCAGCAGCAATCTATATTCTGGGTAAATCGATCGCCATTAAGAAACTTGGCTTTTTCGTTATGATTACATTTCTTTTCATTACTTCATTTGGTTATTTGATGGCTTCTTCCTCCTATTCCATTGCCCATGGAGAAGAACATGGAATCGTAATGGCACCATCGGTATATGTAAAAAGTTCGCCCGATGAAAAAGGCAACGATTTATTTATTCTTCACGAGGGAACAAAAGTAGAAGTAATGGAAACCTTTGAAAATTGGAATAAGATTAAAATTGCCAATGGAAATATCGGTTGGTTGAAGAAGAATGAAATTGAAAAAATTTAATTGAAGCAGATGCAAAAAATCGGTTTGCTTTCAGACACACACGGCTATGTTGATCCGCGCATTTATCATCACTTCAAAGACTGCGATCAAATTTGGCATGCAGGCGACTTTGGTGACGAAAGTGTTTCGGCAGAGTTAAGCAAGTTTAAATCATTCAAAGGAGTTTACGGTAATATAGATGGAACAAATATTCGTTTGTTGCATCCTCAAGATCTTTTTTTTGAATGTGAAGGGATGAAAATATTTATCACACACATTGGAGGTTATCCGGGCAATTATTACCCGGAAGCGGCGCAGAAAATAGCAACATTAAAACCCGATCTTTTCATTTGCGGACATTCACATATTTTAAAAGTGATGCCCGATAAGAAGAATGATCTCTTGCATATGAATCCGGGAGCAGCCGGAAAGCACGGCTTTCACAAGATCAGAACCATACTTCGTTTTACTATTGAAGAAGGAAAAGTAAAAGATTTAGACGCAATCGAGTTAGGATTACGCGGAACAATTGAATAAAGAGATTTTTATTGAATTGTTTATCGCAAGCGATCGGCAGAACGAACTAGCTCCTCATCTCTTTTAATAAATCGGACAGCCAAGAAAAGGAAGACGATTCCGATGATTGGAAAATAACTTCCATAGAGATAATGAACTTTTGCATTAGTAGTTGACGAAACTGCATCGGCAGAAAAGAAAACTAATCCAAGAAAAATACAATTTAACAAAAGCGCAAGGTTCGAAACTCTGATTTGGAGGTTTCTCTTTTTAAATAGAAATACACCGAGTAATGCCAGAACACCAACTGCACCGTTAATCAAGGCCAGAATAGCGCTGCTGAAAATAGTAAACCGTTTGTTCTGAACTTGTCCGTCGATGGCAATTGATGCATCAGTACCGATAGGGTCTGAAGCGGGTGCAGAAACCGCAGTTGAGGTTTGTTCTTGAGCCAATTCGTAAATTGGAAGGTACATGAGGGCTACACACAACAGTAGGGTAGCTAGTAAAAAAAGTGTTTGAACTCTTTGTAGCATATTCTTGGATTGAGAGGGCAAATTAAAGAAATAACCTGAAAAGAAGTGATAAATAAACGAACGAAAAAGAGAAAAGTACTGTTGAAAATATTTTGTGCTTTATTTGTATGTTATCGTATTATTCCATATTATTGTCGTGAAATTCAAAACCGAGCTAGGTTTTTTATTTATCCAACCCGGAATTTCCCCTTTGATTTATCGAGTAATGTCCTTTAAAAAGGCAAATCTTAAATTTTATTGCAATAGCTGCATCTATATTCCCCAACAAACAAACAACATCTATTTATTAAAAGTAGACCAACAACCACATAGTTTTTCATGTTCGATATCGTTGAATTAAATTCTAAACTCGTTAGTGAGTTAAAAGAAATTGCCCGCTTAATGAATATTTCAAAGTCAGATGACTTCAAAAAGCAAGAATTAATTTATAAAATTTTAGACCAACAGGCACTCCACCCCGATTCTACAAAATCGATTCGTGATGCAATTGTTCCAAAAGCAACAATCAAAACTGCTAAAGTTGAAATGAAAGAAGAAGAAAGTATTCCTGAAAAACCTAGTAATGCTGATGCATCGTCCTCAAGACAAAGTAATGCTGATGCATCGTCATCAAGGCAAAGTATTGCTGATGCATCGTCAGCAAGGCAAAAGAGAAAAAGAGTTTCTCCACTAGAGGAGTCTGAATCAAAAAAAGAACCGATCGTTCTGGAGCCTAGTGTAAAAACACCTCCTATTCGGCAGACACCACAGGTTTCTGCACCAGTTGCAGAGAACAATGTAAGTTCAGAACCGGCACAGCGTCCGGTACATGTGAGTAAACCATTTGTTAAAAATGAATTTGAAAGACCAGTTGCTCCGCAAAATGCGTACAACAACTTACCTTCAAATCCTTCACCCAATTCTTCTAATTCTTCTAATCCTTCATTTCGCCAACCACAACCTCGAAGAGATAATGTGGCCGTGGAAGCTCCTATTGATCCTGACACATTGATTGCTGTGGATGGTGTATTAGAAATTATGCCCGACGGATTTGGCTTTTTACGTTCAAGCGATTTTAATTATTTAACTTCTCCTGATGATGTATATGTAAATCAACAGCAGATAAAAGCTTTCGGATTAAAAACCGGCGATACTGTTCATGGGTATGTTCGTCCTCCACGTGAAGGCGAAAAATATTTTCCTTTTGTAAAAGTTGAATATATCAATGGACTTGATCCGGCAATTGTACGCGATAGAATTCATTTTGATTATCTCACACCGTTATTCCCTTATCAAAAATTAAATTTGAGTGGCGACAAATCGAATTATTCTACTCGAATAATGGATATGTTCACACCAATAGGAAAAGGACAGCGTGGATTGATAGTTGCCCAACCAAAAACGGGTAAGACTATGTTATTAAAAGATGTTGCGAATGCAATTGCAGCAAATCATCCGGAAGTTTACATGATTATTTTATTGATCGATGAGCGTCCGGAAGAGGTAACAGACATGGCTAGAAGTGTAAATGCAGAAGTTGTTGCTTCAACATTTGATGAGCCTGCAGAACGACATGTAAAAATTGCCAATATCGTTTTAGAAAAAGCTAAGCGATTAGTAGAGTGTGGTCATGATGTAGTTATTCTTTTAGATTCGATTACTCGTTTGGCACGTGCTTACAATACTGTAGCCCCTGCAAGTGGTAAAGTATTATCGGGTGGTGTGGAAGCAAATGCTTTGCACAAACCAAAAAGATTTTTCGGTTCCGCTCGTAAGATCGAGAATGGAGGAAGTCTCACGATTATAGCAACCGCGCTTATCGATACAGGATCAAGAATGGATGAGGTTATCTTTGAAGAATTCAAAGGAACAGGAAATATGGAACTTCAGTTAGATCGTAAGATTTCCAACAAACGCCTCTTCCCAGCCATCGATTTAGTAGCATCTAGTACACGTAGAGAAGATATGTTGCTCGATAAAGAAATGATGCAGCGAATGTGGATCTTAAGAAACCACTTAGCTGACATGAATCCGTTAGAAGCGATGGAGTTTATACTCGACAGAATGAGAGGAACTAAATCGAACGAGGAGTTTTTAGTTTCGATGAACGGTTAAATCTAACCAAACTATTGCAATCAAATTTATTGCATCGAGCCGGAAAGGATTATTTCTTTTCCGGCTTTTTCATTCTTTGCAGTTTGTAACATTGCTGCAGCAACTTTGGAAACATGAATACCTCTGTAATTTTTTAAAGGCCCAATAAAAAGAAATGAAATGGCTTTAAATAAAATAATAGCAAACTTCTCTCCTGCCCTTTTCTCTTTTCTATTTCCTAAAAGTAATGACGGTCGAAAAAACGAAATTGCAGGAATCGATAATTTAGAAATGTCTTTTTCGACATCGCCTTTCACTTGATTATAAAAAATAGAAGATGATGAGTCTGCTCCCATTGCAGTGATCATGAGAAAATGTTTCACCTGATTTTTTTCAGCCCACTTCGCAAGTGTAAGTGGGAATAAATAGTCAACTTTTTTAAATGCTTCTTTAGAACCGGCCACTTTAATAGTCGTTCCCAAACAACAAAATGCAACATCAACATCCGTGATGTTCGCTAATTCATTAGCGAGATTATTAAAATCAACAATTACTTCTTTAAGCTTAGAATTAGAATTCGTGGTTGCTTTTCTAACGACAGAATATATCATAGAAAAATTAGAATCATCCAATAATAATTTCAACAATTCAGAACCTACCAAACCTGACGAACCTACTATTAATGCTATTTTTCTTTCCCGGTTCATGATTTATACAATAAAAAGATTCGAAACAAAAATTAAAATAAGATTTGCTTTAGAACTAATCAAATTCATTACGATGCATTCTTTTTAGAATCATCGTACTTTAGGTCGATTGGTTTTTTAACTTTTTCTTTTGTAAGTGCCAGTTGAACAACTTCTATCATTTCAGAAACATAATGGAAACGCAACTGTTTTACATATACTTTTTTAATTTCTTCAATGTCTTTGAAATTATCTTTCGAAAGAATAATGTCTTTGATCCCTGCTCTTTTCGCTGCTAGAATTTTTTCTTTGATTCCTCCTACCGGCAATACTTTTCCACGGAGAGTTATCTCGCCAGTCATAGCTAAATGTGGCTTCACTTTCCTTTGAGTAAATGCTGAAGCGAGTGAAGTTAGCATGGTGATGCCGGCCGAAGGACCATCTTTGGGCGTTGCCCCTTCAGGAACGTGAATGTGAATATCCCATTGATCGAAAATTCGGTAATCGATTTTTAAATCTTCGCTATGTGCTTTCAAGTATGCCAACGCAATAATTGCCGATTCTTTCATTACCTCGCCAAGATTTCCGGTAATGGTCAATTTCCCCTTCCCTCTGCTTAGCGATGTTTCAACAAAAAGTATATCACCTCCTACCGATGTCCATGCTAAACCTGTAACGACACCTGCAACCTCATTCCCTTGATATTTATCGGCACTAAAAATTGAAGCGCCTAAAATTCTTGTGATATCTTTTTCTACAATATTAACATTGTACTTTTCTTCCATCGCCACCGATTTCGCAATACCTCTAATAAGTGAAGCTAATTTTTTTTCTAATCCACGTACTCCAGATTCTCGAGTATACTTATCAATTAAATATTCAATTAATGCCGATGAAATTTTCAAATGCGATTTTTTAAGTCCATGAGCCTCGAGCTGTTTAGGAATTAAATGCTTGATAGCAATTTCAACTTTCTCTTCAATTGTATAACCATTGATCTCAATAATCTCCATTCTATCGAGTAATGCAGGCTGAATTTTACTGAGCGAATTTGCAGTAGCTATAAAGAGCACATTCGAAAGATCGTAATCGATCTCTACATAATTATCATAGAACGTATTGTTTTGCTCCGGATCTAATACTTCGAGCAATGCTGATGAAGGGTCGCCGTGAAAATCATTACCGAGCTTATCAATTTCATCGAGAACAAAGATTGGGTTACTCGATTTAGCTTTTTTCAAATTCTGAATAATACGTCCCGGCATTGCACCGATATACGTTTTACGATGCCCTCTAATTTCTGCTTCGTCTCTTAATCCGCCCAACGACATTCGAACATATTTACGACCTAATGCTTTGGCGATTGATTTTCCAAGAGATGTTTTTCCAACTCCCGGAGGACCGTATAAACACATAATCGGAGATTTCATATCACGCTTTAATTTCAATACGGCGAGATATTCAAGAATACGAGCTTTTACTTTTTCAAGACCATAATGATCTTTATCCAAAACTTTTTGCGCATGCTTAAGATCGAAATTGTCGTTCGTTAATTCATTCCACGGAAGATCAAGGAGCAATTCGAGATAATTTAAAATAACAGAATATTCAGCAGCAGCAGGATTCATTCGCGACAAACGGTCGGCTTCCTTTTGAAAAGTATCTGCTACTTCTTTACTCCACTTTTTAGTCTTTGCACGTTCTTTCAATTCAGCAACTTCTCTATCAGGAGTATTTCCACCAAGTTCTTCTTGAATAGTTCTGAGTTGCTGATTGAGAAAATATTCACGTTGTTGTTTGTCGATATCAACACGAACTTTACTTTGAATCTGATTTTTCAGTTCCAACATTTGCAACTCTTTCGTTAAGTATTCGAGTACACGAGTTGAGCGTTCTTTATGATCGGCAATTTCCAGTAGCTCTTGTTTTTTTGCTACATCGAGATTCATATTTGAGCAAATAAAATTGATCAGAAAAGAATGACTTTCGATATTACGAATTGCAAAACCTGCATCGCTAGGAATATTAGGCGAGTGTTGAATAATTTGCAGAGCGAGATCTTTTAGAGAACCAACCAAGGCCATAAATTCTTTATCGGCTGTATTGGCAACTTGTTCAGGAAAAGGAACAACCTTACAACGTATGTAAGGTTCAGTTTGTACGCACTCATCCAGTTTAAATCTTTTCTTCCCTTGTATTATGATGGTAGTATTACCATCCGGCATTCTCAACATTTTTATTACTTGCGCAACAGTACCAACTTGATTAAGATCAGCGAAAGTTGGATCTTCAACCGTTGTATCTTTTTGAGCAACTACGCCAATTATTTTATCGCCTTTGTAAGCGTCTTTAATTAAGTTGATCGATTTATCGCGCCCTACAGTGATAGGAATAACTACACCGGGAAATAAAACCGTATTTCGTAAAGGGAGAATTGATAGAACATCAGGGATACTTTGCTGATTCATTTGATCCTCGTCTTCTTGAGAAAGCAAGGGAATAAATTCAGTATCGTCGTCGATAATATTTGAAAGATCGAGCGCGTTTATTTTGGATGGATTTTCTGAAAACATATTGTGTTGGCGAAGGTAATGAACGACAATCTGACAGAAAAATTATTTCTCAATCAATTTCGTTCGTGCATGGGGGAAGGTCGAAATTCGTGCCATAAGCAGATTTATGCCAAAATAACCATCCAAAAAAGGCAAATTAAACACACAAAATATACTCACCTGTTTATCATATCCTTAGAATCCAATATAGGTCACTTCCTTCTTGGCGAATCCCCTAGAATCACTTAGGTTTGCACCACTTATTATGGAACAATCTGCCTTATCTCACCGCGTACTTTCATTAGCTGAAAGCCAAACAATTGGAATGTCAAAACGCAGTCGTGAATTATCAGCTCAGGGAGTTGATGTGATCAATTTGTCGTTAGGCGAACCCGATTTTGTAACGCCTGCTCATATTTGTGCCGCTGCCAAAAAAGCAATTGACGATGGATATACATTTTATCCTCCGATTGCCGGGTATGCAGAATTACGAAAAGCTATTTCCGATAAATTTAAACGAGAGAACAATCTTGAATATAAACCGGATCAGGTAGTAGTATCGACAGGTGCAAAACAGAGCATTGCTAATGTTGTGTTGAGTTTGGTAGATCCGGGCGATGAAGTAATAATTCCGATGCCTTTTTGGGTGAGTTATATTGAAATCGTAAAACTGGCAGAAGGAAAAACAATAAGCATAACAACCGACCTAAAGTCAGATTTTAAAATAACTCCAGAACAATTACAAGCAGCGATAACAGCAAAAACGAAGATGTTTATTTTTTCTTCGCCATGTAATCCGACCGGTACTGTTTATACAAAAGAAGAACTACTAGGACTTGCAAAAGTGTTAGCAAAGCATCCAAGAATAATTATTTTATCGGATGAAATTTATGAGCACATTAATTTTTTGGACGAGCATCAAAGCATTGCACAATTTGATTTCATTAAACCACAAGTTGTGATCGTTAATGGTGTTTCAAAAGGTTATGCAATGACAGGATGGCGAATAGGTTACATAGGAGCGCCAAAATATATTGCTGAAGCATGCGACAAGATGCAAGGACAATTTACATCTGCAGCAAGTTCAATAGCACAGAAAGCAGCCGAAGCTGCATTGAATGAAAGCAATAAACCTACACTCGACATGCAGGCTGCGTTTAGACGCAGAAGAGATCTAGTTTTAGATTTGATGAAAGATATTCCGGGTTGGAAAATTAATGAACCGAAAGGCGCATTTTATGTTTTCCCTGATATAAGTTTTTATTTTGGAAAATCAGATGGTTCTACACTAGTAAAAAACAGTACAGACCTATGTATGTATTTACTACATGAAGGACATGTAAGTTTGGTTACCGGCGATGCATTCGGCGAACCAAATTGTCTGCGTTTTTCATATGCAACTTCCGATGATAAACTTATCGAAGCCATTAAACGAATTAAGAATACACTTAGTAAATTAAAATAAAATTTTACTTGCGTGAAAACAAAAACGCTCAACGAACTCTTTGCAGCCTTTGATAAGTTAAACGTACTTATTATTGGAGATGTGATGCTCGATAATTATTTGTGGGGGAAAGTCGATCGCATATCGCCTGAGGCTCCTGTACCGATAGTAAGTATACAAAAGAAAGAAAGTCGTTTAGGCGGCGCTGCCAATGTTGCAATAAATGTAAAAGCATTAGGAGCGAATCCGATTTTATGTTCAGTAATTGGAAATGATTTAAACGGGCGACTGTTTATTGAGTTATTACAGAATATCAATTTAAGTTCAGATGGGATTTTTCAGAGTACAGAACGCGCAACAACAGTTAAAACGCGAGTGATTGGAAACAATCATCAGATGTTACGTGTTGATGAAGAACAAGACGAAGAGATTAATGTAACAGATCGCAAGCAATTATTAAACAGAATCGCCAATATTATTTCTAAGAAAAAAATTGATGTAATAATTTTTGAAGATTATGATAAAGGAGTTCTTGGAAAATCGTTAATTGAATCGGTAGTAAAACTTGCACGACAGAAAGGCATACCTACTGCTGTAGATCCAAAGAAGAAAAATTTCAACCATTATAAAAATGTGACACTTTTCAAACCCAATTTAAAAGAACTTAGAGAAGGAATGAAAATAGATTTAGACAAAGACCATTTAGATAGTATCAGTAAAGCTGCAAACAAATTAAACAAAGATCATAAGATTGATATTTCGTTAATAACACTTTCAGAAAAAGGAGTTTATATTCTTGACGAAAAGAATGAAAAAATTATTCCTGCGCATGTGCGTACGATTGCCGATGTTTCAGGAGCAGGTGATACAGTGATAAGCGTAGCAGCCCTTTGTTTAGCATTAGAAACCAGCTCAACACTCTTGGCATCGCTTTCTAATTTAGCAGGCGGATTAGTTTGCGAAAAAGTAGGAGTAGCACCAATAGAAAAGCAACAATTGCTTCATGAAGCAAAGCGATTAAAAATAGATTAAGGCTTGGAAAATATAACTCCGTACAAAGATTCATCACAAGAAAAAAAGAAGCAGATTGCAACAATGTTTAATAACATTGCATGGCGCTACGATTTTTTAAATCATTTTTTGTCATTTGGAACAGATCGTTTTTGGAGATCGAAAGCGATTAATCTTTTAAAAAAAGAACAACCAAAACTTATCTTAGACATAGCAACAGGCACAGCAGATTTGGCGCTTGCAGCAATGAAATTGAATCCCGAAAAAATATTTGGTGTCGATATTTCTATCGATATGCTAGCAATAGGCCGAGAGAAGATTAAAAAGAAGAATTTATCGGATAAAATTGAGTTATTGGAAGGAGATTCGGAAGCACTGATTTTCGAAGACAATAAATTTGATGCAGTAACCGTTGCATTTGGGGTACGGAATTTTCAGAATTTAGAAAAAGGATTGAGCGAGATTTATCGGGTAACAAAACCAGGAGGAACAGCATTGATATTGGAATTTTCGCAACCTCAAAACAAATTGATCAAATCGTTATACACATTTTATTCTAGCAAAATAACACCTAAAATTGGAAAAGCCATTTCAAAAGATGATGCAGCGTATGCCTATTTGCATGAGTCTGTATCGGCCTTTCCTTATGGAAAAAAATTTACCGACCTTCTCATAAAAGCCGGCTTTACGGAAACTAAAATCACTCCCCTCACGTTTGGAGTAGCAACCATCTATTTAGCAAAAAAGTAATTTACATGAAAGTATCATATCGTTTTCTTTTAGCACTCATAATTATCTGCTTGCCTACAATTACAAAGGCACAGTTAGATAATCAGCCTGTTAATTTGCCGAAATATGATTTTCAGAGAATACATTTTGGATTCGCATTAGGAATTAACTCAGCCGATTTTGTAATACGCAAGACCGGAAATTTTAATACGCTCGACACTATTTACAAAATTGAATCATCTCCTGCCGCCGGATTAAATTTGTCTATTTTAGCTAACCTACGTATAGGACAATATTTCGACCTTCGATTTATTCCAACATTATCATTTGCATCAAGGAATCTTACATACAGTTTACTTTACAAAGACAGTGCATCGCTTGAAAAAACTAAAATAGTAGAATCAACTTTTTTAGAATTTCCAATTGAACTTAAATTTAAATCGAAGCGAGTAAATAATTATCGTGCTTATGTTTTAGCCGGTTTTAAATATGACATCGACATGGTTTCGCAAGCCAAAGTAAGAGCATTAGATAAAGATATTGTAAAACTTCATAACAACGATTACGGCTATGAAGTTGGACTTGGTTTTGATTTTTACATGACGTATTTTAAGTTCTCGCCCGAAATAAAAATGTTCACTGGAATGAGAAATCTTTTAGTCCCAGAGAGTTCAATTTATGCAAGTCCGATAGACGCTTTATATTCTAAAACATTTACAGTAAGCTTAACATTTGAATAAAAATAACTAATGATAAAGCAACTAGAGCTGATCCTTCTCCCGGAAGAGGCAGCAGATCAAAGCAAACAGTTGCAGCAGGCCTCACAATTGTGCAATGTAGTACGTGAGAGAATAAAAAAAATAACCCTGCTGAAAAGATCCATCGATGCACGTGGACGCACTGTAAAAATCCGATTATTGGTAGACGTTTATATTGATGAAATACCTTCGGTCATTAAGCTGGAAAGTATTTTTAATTTCAGTAAAGATGTTTCTAAAGGTAAAGTAGTAATGATAATTGGCTTTGGACCTGCAGGAATGTTTGCTGCGTTGAAACTAATAGAAGCAGGACTTAAGCCGGTAGTGATTGAACGAGGGAAGGATGTTAAATTACGTAGGCGTGACCTAGCAAAAATTACCCGAGAAGGCGAAGTTGATCCAGATTCAAATTATTGCTTTGGTGAAGGCGGCGCCGGAACTTATAGCGATGGAAAATTATATACACGATCAAATAAACGTGGAGACATCAATCGCATCTTAACTATTTTTGTAGAGCATGGCGCTGAACCGGATATTCGAATTGATGCTCATCCTCATATCGGAACAAATAAATTACCACAAATTGTTGAAGCCATAAGAGCAACAATTCTTAATGCAGGAGGAGAAATTCATTTCGAAACACGACTGGAAGATATTATTTCCGAAGATAATATTCTGAAAAAAATTTTAATCAAAGACATAAAAAGTGAATTGATCAGTGAGCTCATATGTGAAAAGTTGATTTTAGCGACCGGGCATTCTGCACGCGACATTTATGAATTGTTGGATAAACGCAAAATAAAAATAGAAGCAAAACCATTTGCGCTTGGCGTTCGTGTAGAACATCCACAAGAAATTATTGATCAGGTACAATATAATTGTAACACTCGCGGAAATTTTCTCCCACCGGCCTCCTACTCGCTTACACACCAATTTGACGGACGTGGTGTTTACTCATTTTGTATGTGCCCCGGTGGAATTATTGCGCCGGCAGCAACAGCACCGGGAGAAATAGTTGTGAATGGTTGGTCGCCATCGAAAAGGAATAATCCGTATGCCAATTCAGGAATGGTGGTGAGCATTGAAGAAAAAGATTATTCAATTTATTCAGAAGCCGGTGAACTTGCATCGCTTCGGTACCAGCAAGCCATAGAACAGAAAGCATTTAATGCAGGGCAAGGGAAATTAAAAGCACCGGCACAACGGCTAATCGACTTTGTGAATGGAAAAACATCATCGTCGTTACCGGAATGTTCGTACTTCCCCGGAACAACATCGGTCGATCTTAAAAATGTATTACCTGATGTTGTCACAAAAGCGTTGGCAAGTGCATTCAAAGAATTTGGGAAAAAGATGAAACCCTATTTTACAAATGAAGCAATATTACTTGCAACTGAAAGTAGAACATCATCGCCTGTGAGAATACCGAGAGACCTCATCACACTGGAACACCCGCAACTAAAAGGTTTATACCCTTGTGGAGAAGGTGCAGGCTATGCAGGTGGAATTGTATCTGCCGCTATGGACGGTGAACGGTGTGCTGATGCGGTGATTGGAGCTTATCGCTTTTAAATTGAGGCGACGGATTATGAATCTGTCTGAGCGTGCGACGGATTATAAATCTGTCGGAGAGTGCAAAGGATTACAAATCCGTCGGAGCATCATTCGGAGCGTGTGTAGCTTTAAATTGAAGCGACGGATTATAAATCTGTCGGAGCATCATTCGGAGCGTTTGTCGAAGCTGCTCTAAATTGAGCGCAAACAATTCCTGCGGCTATTGAAACATTCAATGAATCTGGTTGTCCATTTTTATTGAGTGCAAAAGAAGGAATGTGAATTGCATGGGTAATAAACCCTTCAATCTCTTTCGAAATTCCATTCGATTCATTTCCTAGAATAATAAACCCATCGTTACTATTTTTCATTTGAAATAAATTTTCACCTGAAAGAAGTGTTCCATAAACTGGAAGAGATTGCGCTGCAAGATTCTCTTTGAAGACGGAAGTGAGATCAGTGTAAACTACATTTACTCGAAAGAGTGAACCCATTGATGCCATAACGACTTTCGGATTAAAACAATCGACTGAGTCGTTAGAACAAATTACTTCGTCGATACCAAACCAATCGGCTATTCGTAAAAGAGCACCAAAATTTCCAGGGTCTTTAATATTATCGAGCACCAACTTTAACCCACCAGAAAAATCTATGGCTTTATTTTCATTGGGCATTTCAGCAATTGCTAGAACAGAATTAGGCGATGTAAGTGTTGATATCCTTCCGAGCTCTGCTGTGGTGACATCAATCACTTCAATGTCGGACGAAATTTTTTGTTCATTCAAATATTCAGGAACACCGATAACTGAAATTACTTTCCAACCAGAAATTAATAGATCATTTACAACCTTCTCCCCTTCTGCAATGAACAAGCCTTCTTCTTTTCGAAACTTTTTTTGATGCAATGCAACGATCGACTTAATTTTATTTTTAGAAATCATTTTATGTTTTACTTAATGTGAATACAGTAATTTCCGGCAAGATACCAACTCTACCCGGATAACCTAAAAATCCCAATCCGCGATTCACATATAACTTCTGCTCTTTTTCATTATACAGATCGGCCCATTGCTTATAAAAATACTGCACAGGACTCCATTTAAATCCCGGAATTTCGATTCCAAATTGCATACCGTGAGTGTGCCCAGAAAGTGTGAGATCTACAAATTGATAGTCCTTGGTAATTTCGGCATCCCAATGCGAAGGATCGTGCGAAAGCAAAATATTTACATCTTGCTGAACATAACCTTCCGTTGCTTTTTTCATATCACCATAACGAGAAAAATTTTTCTTGCCGGAATAATTTTCAACACCAATTAGACCAATCTTACTTCCATCTTTTTCTATATAGGTATGTTCGTTCAACATCAAATTCCATCCAACTTCTTTATGAAATGATTTTAGTTTGTTCAAATTATCAATTTTGCTTTCAACAGTTGGAAACTGATAGTAATCGCCATAATCGTGATTACCCAAAATTGAATAAACACCAAGTGGTGCTTTCATTTTTGAAAAAATATCTCTGAATGGTAATGCTTCGGTATGAAGATCATTTACCAAATCGCCAGTGAAGAAAATCAAATCGGGCTTTTGTTCAAGAATCATTTCAACAGCAGTTGCAAGATGCTCAACAGTATTAAAACTTCCGGTATGAATATCTGAGATCTGAATTACTTTTAATCCTTCGAATGGCTCAGGTAAATTTGAAAAAGTAAGTTTCGATTTATAAATTTGAAAATTGTACGTGCCGCGAATCATTCCATACAGCAGCGAAAAAAACGGAAGAGCGGCAATAACAAATCCTGACTTCACGAGAAAATTGAGTCTTGAAACACGAAAAGTTTCATTCACAGTTTCATTGGAAGAAAATAGAGAGGCAATCCAAAGAAATAGTAATCTACCTAAACGAATTACATCATCAATCAATAGAAAAATTGTAATGATAACCTTCGCACTATAAATTATAAATATAAAAGCAAATGAATAAACGCGCAAACTTTTAGGCCATGTATGCCAATCAATCCATTGTCCGACGAGAATTGTTCCAATCGACAAAATGGTGATACCCCAATAAATCAATGTTATCGTTCGCTGAAAATTTGGCGACCGTTGTTGAATGAGCACTTTTACACCTTGAAAAACATACACATCGATAAGAAATAATACGATGGCAACAATTATGATTCTAATAGACATAAGGAATGGGATAATAATCTTGGAGAGAAGACGAACGAAACTAAAATAAATTGCACATTGAAAAACAAAATTGAATGATTTGTAGAATTAAGGGTTAAGGCGAACCATCTTCCATTTACCGGTTTTATTTTTCGAATAAAGAAAACGATCGTGCAATCGATTTTCGCGTCCTTGCCAAAACTCTATTTCAATTGCATTAACAAGATAACCACCCCAATGTTTAGGACGAGGGATTTTTTTTCCTGAAAAATTTTGTTCGAGCAATTTATAACGATTCTCCAGTTCTTCTCTTCCTGCAAGAACTTCAGATTGATGAGAAGCATGTGCACCAATCTGACTTTCTCGAGGACGAGAAGCAAAATAAAGATCAGATTTTTTTTCGGCGAGCTTAGCTACTGTACCACGTATTCTAACTTGCCTTTGAAGTTCAGGCCAAAAAAAAGTGAGACAAACATTTTTATTCGATTGTATTTCTTTGCCTTTAGCACTGTGATAATTGGTGAAGAAACTAAATCCGTTTTTATCTACACTTCTCAACAAAACGATTCTACCATCAACAACACCATTTTTATACGCCGTAGAAAGCGTCATAGCATTCGGTTCATTTACGGCAGCAGTGAGCGCTTGATCTATCCATTTTGAGAACTGAATTATTGGGTTAGCAGAAAGTTTTTTTTCATCGATTGCATCTTTAGTAAAATCGACTCTTAGATTGAAAATAGTAGCGTTATTTTTTTTCATAATTGAAGTACAAACATCGCTAAAAATTTGGTGAAAAATTGGCATGATTATACGAAAAGCTAAGAGTACAGGTTCAAAAGTTTATCAATCATAACTATGAGCTCTAAAAAACCTTACATAATTAATTGAAAGAAAAACGGCCAATAAAGAAGGAGGAATGTAAGTTTTGCGAGCAATAATCAAAAACAACTGCTCTCAAATGTTGTAAAATTGTTCATTGCTTATCAACAAATGATCGGCGGAATAACTTAATAATGAACACGCTATAAGGCCACATCTACAAAATGAGAAAAAAGAACACATATCTTGATCCTGAAGTTGGCAGAATCCTAATTTCCGAGCCATTCTTATTGGACTCATATTTTAAAAGGACAGTGATCCTTTTAGGAGAGCACAGCGAAGAGGGCACCGTTGGCTTTATTTTGAATAAACCGACAGATTTGCATTTAAACGATGCATTAGAAGATTTCCCTCCATTTGAGGCCCCACTTTACTTTGGCGGACCAGTTCAGACCGATACGATTCATTTTTTACATACACTCGGCAATAAGCTGGAAGGTTGTAAGGAAATACTTCCCGGCATTTTTTGGGGTGGTGATTTAGAAGCGCTAAAGCTTTTAATAGATACCCATCAGGTGAATAAAAACGATATTCGATTTTTTGCAGGCTATAGCGGCTGGGAACCACAACAGTTAACAGAAGAATTACGAGGACATACATGGATGATCTCCAATTGCAAGAGAGACTTCGCTTTCTCTGATCATCCGGAGGGGCTATGGGGAGAAGTGCTGAATTCAATGGGAAGTCAGTATGCAATTCTTGCCAATTTCCCTGAAGATCCAAGTTTGAATTAAGATAATGGTTAGTTTGTTTAATACAGAGCCTTCCTTCGGGGAGGCTTTTTTATTTTAATAATTGCTTAAGTAGTTTAACTTTGTAGAGTGAACACCGCACAAACTCCCAAGTTCTCTTAACCACTATTCTAATGAAAAAAAAATTACTGAATTCTCTATTATTATTATTGATCCTAAGTACCAGTTCTTCAAACGGAGGCGATCTTTTCAAACTAATTTCTTCCTTTAAAGAAAAAGGTCTTTTTAGAAATGAAGCGAAATCACTCTTTGACGTTTCTCAATTTAAAAATACTGAACTCGATCGTTCACTTTCCTCCTATCGTTTGTTGGAATTGAACAAATCAGTAGTACAACAAATTTTAAACGAACAGCCTAACTATTTATTAATAAACTTACCGAATCCTGACGGCAGTGGTATTATTACGCTCGAACTAATCAAGAAAGAGATTTATACCGGAGGTTTTAAATTAATTACGAGTCGCGCTTCTACCGAAAAAGAAATTTCATTCTGCAACTATCAAGGAATCGTTTCAGGGAACAGTGAGTCGATGGCAGCGATTTCATTTTCTGCAAACGAAGTGATGGGACTCATTGCTACAGAAAAAGGTAATTACAATCTCGGAAAACTTTCAAAAGACAATTCAGGAAATTATATTTTTTACAATGATGTTAATTTGAAAAGTACAATTCCTTTTCAATGCGGAGCAACATCTAGTTACCGTAGAACAAAACCCGGAATCCGTATCAACAATCCAAATACAAGTGCATCTACAAAATGTGTAAATTTTTATTGGGAAACCGATCAAGATATTTTTACCGACAAAGGAACTGTTGGTGCAGTTACAACTTATATAAACGGAATTTTTAATCAAGTGTCTGCTGAATATGCCAATGATGGAATCACTGCGAAATTAAATACACTTTACGTTTGGAATTCTATTGATCCTTATGTTGGTCCGGCCTCCAACGATTATCTCGATCAATTTGGAACCAACAGAACTTCATTCACAGGCGACCTTGCTACACTCTTAGGCTACAATGGAGGTGGTGGTGTTGCTTGGTTAGATGTACTGTGCGATCCAACACTGAGTTATCACATGGCATATACAGGAATCAATGCAAATTATAATAACATACCCACTTATAGTTGGACTGTTGAAGTAGTTTCACATGAGCAAGGACACAATCTCGGATCATCACATACACACGATTGTGTTTGGAATGGAAATGCAACGGCCATCGACGGCTGCGGACCGAATGCAGGTTATGCATCCGATCCTTTAGGATGTGCACAAGGACCCATTCCTGCCAAAGGAACAATTATGAGTTATTGTCATCTTTCTCCAAATACAGGAATAAGTTTAGCACTCGGATTTGGATCACAACCTAAAACACTTATTCAAAATCGGATTGCAGCTTCAACATGTTTAACAATTTGCAGTGCAACAAATGATGATCCGTGTACAGCCACAACACTTACAGTTGGAACAAGCTGTTCACCGGTTTCAGGCGACAATACCGCAGCAACAAATTCAACAGTTCCAGCTGTGTCATGCGATGGAAACGGTGATGGCGATGTTTGGTTCTCTGCAGTGGTACCAGCGTCTGGAGTAATCGAAATAAATACGATGGCAGGAACGCTAACAGATATGGGCATGGCAATATATAGCGGAACGTGTTCTTCACTTACATTGATTAACTGTTATGCCGGTGGAAATGCAACAACACCCACAATGCCTCGAGCAATTGTAAGCAACCAAAGTGCAGGAACAACTATATGGATTCGAATGTGGGATGTGAATAATGACGAAGTAGGAACATTTCAAATATGTGCAGTGAATCCTTGTTCAGCAAGTGTTTCCATCACAGGAGCAAGTTCTGCTTGTAGTACAAATGTTACACAACTTTGTGCAAGTCCAAGTTTCACAAGTTATTCTTGGTCGAATGGTGCAACAACACAATGCATTACTCCCGGTGCATCAGGAACATTTACTGTAACCGTTACCGATGCAAATGGATGTACAGCAAGCGCATCAAAATCTTTCACAATAAACAATTCACCTACGGTAACATTGACCGGCGTAACTGCTGCTTGTTTAAATACAAATCCTTCACTCTGTACAGGCACAACATACACACAATATGCATGGTCGAATGGAGGTACTACACAATGTATTAATCCGCCATCATCAGGTACATACTCGGTTACAGTAACCAATGCAAGCGGATGTACAGGAACTGCATCAAGAGCCGTTACAATTTATCCAAACTTTACGCCGGCAGTTACAGGCGCCGATTCATCTTGCACTATATTACCTGGAACATTATGTTCAAGTACAGGAAATAGTTATAGTTGGTCGAGTGGACAAACAACACAATGTATTAATCCGAGTACATCAGGAAATTATGTTGTTACAGTTACGAATGCTAATGGATGTACCGCCACCGCTTCAAAATCTACAATCGTTTACACGAATCCTACAGCAGCAATAACAGGCCCTACAAGTGCTTGTAACGGATCAACAGTTCAGTTGTGTACAAACAGTGGAAGTTATTCTTATGCATGGTCAAATGCAGCAACAGCAATGTGTATCAATTTAACTGCTACAGGAAATTACACTGCTACAATTACAGATACACATGGTTGTACATCTTCTGCTTCACAAACAGTAACGTTTGGAAATTCACTATCAGTAAATATAACAGGACCATCGCAGGCTTGTCCCAATACAGGTGCACAATTATGTGCGGATGCCGGTTTTGCAAATTATTTATGGTCGAGCGGACAAACAACAGCATGCATTACACCAACATTGAATGGAACATATACTGTTAGAGCAAGTGATAACAGTGGCTGTTCGGCAACCAGTTCTGCGACAATAAATTTTTACTCAGTTACACCGGTTACAGTGAGTGGACCAACTAGTGGGTGTGCGAATTCATTTCCACAATTATGTGCATCATCAGGGTATGCATCTTATTTATGGTCATCGACACAAACATCACAATGCATTACACCACCTTCTCCGGGAGGAAGTTTTTCTGTGATTGCGACAGATGCGAATGGTTGCACAAGTAGTGCTTCACAAAGTTTAACAGTATTGAACAATCCATCACTAAGTATTTCAGGTCCGGGAATAGTTTGTCCGGGAACTCCTGCTATGTTATGTGCTTCTACAAATGGTAACGCTATCTCTTGGTCAACTGCAGAAAGTACAGCATGTATTAGCGTTCCTGATTCAGGATCATACACAGCTACTGCATCAGCAACCAATGGTTGTACATCCACTTTAAATTACCACTTGAATTATTATTCTGTACCTACACCAGTAATTAGTGGACCGGCAACAGCATGTTTCGGTACAACAGCTCAACTTTGCGCACCGGTTGGTTACACCATTTATTCATGGTCGAGCGGACAAACAACACGATGCATCAATGTTACAGCTGCAGGAAATTATATTGTTACATTAACCGATGTAAATGGATGTACTTCAACAGCGAATCAATCAATCACTTTCGGCGCAAATTTAAATTTATCGATTACAGGTCCAACCGGAATTTGTTTTGGCCAGAGTATTCAATTATGCGCTACCACTGTTGGTACAACACAATGGTCTAATGGTTCCATTTCACAATGTATTACAATTACTAGTGGAGGAAATTATAACGTAACAGTAACCGATCTTAACGGTTGTTCGGCATCATCATCACGATCAATAACAAGTTACCCCGCATTTTCTGCAACTGTTACAGGACCATCGACCGCATGTTATGGAACAAATGTTCAGTACTGCTCGCCGGCAGGAACCGGATATCAATATAGTTGGTCGACAGGTGCAACAACACGATGTATAAATACAAGCACATCCGGAATTTACACCGTTACTATTACCAATACAAATGGATGTACAGCGAGTAGTTCGCAAGGACTCACAATTTTTTCGCAGTTGAATTCGACTATCACCGGACCAACATCACTTTGTGTAGGAGCAGTTGGGCAACTATGTGCACCAACAGGAAGTTCATTGTATCAATGGTCGACCGGAAGTACTGCACGATGTATTAGTGTAAATTCGTCGGGAAATTATACCGTAACAATTACAGGAGCCAATGGATGTACAGCGAGTAATACGGCAGTAGTAACTTTTTCAAATTCTATCACTACTACAATTACCGGAAGTCATACTCCATGTGCGGGAAGTGTTTTACAGTTATGTGTACCTACAGGCTATGCCGACTATGCATGGAATACAGGAGCAACAACAGAATGTATTTCCGTAACAGCCAATGGAATTTATTCAGTAACGATTCACGATGCAGTTGGTTGCGTAGGTAACGATACACAGCTTGTGAGCTACTCGCCTATTCCACCCGTTACAATTACAGGGCCTAGCAATATTTGTACAGGAGCTTCAGAAACTTTGTGTGCTACGCAAGGATATCCAAGTTATGCTTGGAATGGAGGAAGTACACAATCATGTATAACAGTTAGTGGTGCAGGAAATTATTCAGTGATAGTGACCGATGCAAATGGTTGTACAAATTCTGCGACCAAAGGGGTGAGTGAAACAAATATTAATCCTTCCATTTCGAACACAGCAAGCGGACTAGTAGCAACACCAACAGGAAGTCAATATACTTATTCGTGGTATTATAACGGTGCAACATTTACAGGATGTACAGGAGATACATGTACACCGGTTCATACAGGAGATTATACAGTCGTGATTAACGATCAGAATTGGGGTTGTACTGATTCAGCAACCATTTATTATTTTTCGGTGGGAATTGCAGCAGAGCAAGTAGTAGATCAAATAAAATTATTTCCGAATCCAATTTCTTCGAATTGGTTAAATGTTGCATTTGATTTTTCGGGTACAGAAAAAATCAGTTTACAGATAACAAATGCGTTGGGCCAAGAGTTGGTTCAGAGTAATTTTGTAAAAGTGGGGACTATGACCAAGCAAATAAATTGTTCAGAATTGGCCGCGGGTATATATTTGGTGAATATTAAAGGGGAGAAATGGCAGAAGAGTTGGAAAATAGTGAAGCAATAAAATACCAAGAAAAAATAAATTCGATTTTAGGGAAATATAAAGCGAATAAAAAAAGAGAGGTAGGAAACGGAATATAATCCGTAAATTTGCAGAACCAAAATAACGGGGCTGCCTGGATTTGACAGTAAGTGAAATTGGTAAGTAAGCACGTCGAGGGTCGGGAATCAGCCTCGTAAAACACGGTTCTCAACTGCCTAACTGGCAACAATTCTTACGCGTTAGCTGCTTAATCAGAAGATTAATCAATTGACTACTTCCTGAAGACCTGTTCACCCGTTTTCTCCTTTGAAGTATCGTATGGTGAATGCTCTCCGATGATGTCTCCTGCATCGGGTCTAAGATTCAAGGAACTAAGTTGCATAATAGCGTGTGTTTAGCAGTTATGTCGCCGACAATTAATGAACACTAAGCGTGTAGAAAGTTTATTGATTGCTTGTCTGGACGAGGGTTCAACTCCCTCCAGCTCCACAAAAAAAAGTGTAGAAAAATAGTTTTTTCTACACTTTTTTGTTTTTACTTGAAACCAGAATTGCTTTTTAGGTTGGTTTTGATAAGTTGCAAAAACCTATAAAATCAAAAAGTAAATCAAGCTCCCTTTCCGCTTTTATCGGAGGTGGAAAATAAAACACACTTATAGGATTATTTATAGGATATTTACGAACTTATGGATACAAAAGATTATATAAACATATTCGAACAGTCTTCGGAATTGTTGGTTGTCATCGATACCAACTTTGCTATAGTGGCTGTATCTGATGCGTTTTTAAAAGCTACAACAACTGTAAGAGAAAATATTGTGGGGCGCAATGCCTTTGATGTGTTCCCAGATAATCCTGATGATAAAACCGCAAATGGAGAAAGTATTGTACGGGCTTCTTTTAACCGGGTAATTAAAAATAAAACCAAGGATGTATTGCCTGTTGTAAAATACGGTATTCCAAAACCGGAATCGGAGGGTGGCGGGTATGAACTGAAGTATTGGCAAGCAACTAGCTCGCCTATACTGGATGAGAATAATAATGTGAAATATATTATTCACCGGACTGAGGATGTTACAGAAAATAAAACCTTGATTACACAGCATGAGTTTGATAAAAAAGCGTTGAAACTAATTGCAGACAGCGAAAAGCGATACAACATGATGCTCATGAAATCGCCATTCGCTTTTGCTGTATTAAAAGGAAAAAACATGGTGATAACCCTTGCTAACGATTCCGTAAAAGAATTGTGGGGGAAAGGGAATGACTTGGAGGGAAAGCCTCTACTTGAAGTTTTGCCTGAGATTAAAGATACCGCATTTCCAGGTTTGCTTGATAAGGTGTACACCACAGGTACTCCCTTTTATGGAGATGAGCTGCTTGCTCCGATTTTGCGCAATGGTAAACTGGAAGATGTGTATTTCAATTTTGTTTATCAACCCTATCTTGAAGCAGACGAAACTATTTCGGGGGTTACTATAATTGCCATTGAAGTAACGAACGAAGTGATTGCAAAGAAAAAGATTAAAGCAAACGATGAATGGCTTCAAAATATTTTATTGCAAGCACCTGCCGCCATTGCTGTTTTTGATGGACCGCAGCATAGGTTTGTTATGGCAAATCAGGCGTATCAAAAACAGAACAATCGCAAAGAAAAAGATTTTTTAGGTAAAAGTTTTCGTGAAGTATTTCCTGAATTGAAAAGCACCGGCTCTTTTGAGTTATTTGATAGTGTTTATGCAACCGGTGAAACATTTACCGCAATCGAATATGGAGCAATGATTGACTCGGATAATAATGGTATCCCCAAACAGCATTATTTTAATTTTTCTTTGGAGGCGTTAAAAAACGAATCTAAAGAAATATATGGCGTAATGGTTATGGCCTTCGATATTACAGAGCAGGTTGAAGCAAAAAAAATACTTGCAGAAAGCGAACAACGTTTTAGCAATCTTATTTATACATCTCCATCAGCCATCGGCATTTTATTAGGAGAAGATTTGGTAATCACTATCGCTAATGAACCCATTATTGAAATTTGGGGAAAAGGAAAAGAGATAATGGGGAAGAAATGTTTTGAAGCGTTACCCGAACTGGCAGAACAAGGATATAAAGAAGTTTTTAACCAAGTGTATAAAACGGGAATACCTTTTAATGCAATTGAAACGCCTGTAAACATTTTGCAAAATGGAGTAACAACCCTCAAGTATTATAATTTTATTCTCTATCCGCAAAAAGATATAAATGGCGAAATAAATGGCATTGGCATTATAGCTACAGAAGTTACATCACAGGCAAAATATAATTTACAAATAAAAGCAAGTGAGGAGCGTTTCAGGCTTTTGGCAATGCAAGCACCAGTCGCTATATGTGTAGTTCGCGGTAAAAAATATGTGGTCGAGATTGTCAATGCGGGAATGCTCGAAATTTGGGGCAGAACAGAGGCTCAGGTATTAAACAAGCCTATATTTGAAGTACTCACAGAGCTTGATAATCAAGACTTTGAAGCACTGGTAGATGAGGTGTATTCAACAGGAGAAAGATTTGTAACAAATGAGCTTCCCCTAGCCATTCATCGAAACGGAAGATTGGAAGATTTATTTGTAAAATTCGTCTATGAGCCGTTGTGTGAAGCCGATGGAACTGTCTCTGGCGTGATGGTATTAGCACATGAAATTACGGAACAGGTTAATGCTCGCAAAAAAATTGAAAAAAATGAACATCGGTTTGAGGGAGCTATTTCTGCTGTTCAAGGGATTTTATGGACTAACAGTGCAATTGGCGAAATGATAGGCGAACAGTTAGCTTGGGCTTCACTTACCGGCCAAAGTTACGATGAGTATCAAGGCTTTGGATGGGCAAATGCCATTCATCCTGATGACGCTCAACCTACTATTGACGCTTGGAACGAAGCCGTTAGCGAGAGCAAGAACTTTATTTTTGAGCACCGCGTCCTATTGAAAAACGGTAACTGGGGAAATTTTTCTATTCGGGCAATTCCTTCTTTAAATTCCGAAGGGTTGATTCAGGAATGGATTGGTGTTCACACCGATATTACCGAGCAGCGCCAGACAGAAAATGCACTAAAAAATGCAATCCACGAACAGAAAGAAGCAAAAAGTAAAGCAGAAGCCGCTGCACAAATAGCTGAGGAAGCAGTAAAAGCAAAACAGAAATTTTTGTCAAACATGAGTCATGAAATCCGAACACCTATGAATTCAATTATTGGGTTTACAAATGTGGTATTAAAAACAGATTTAAATAAAAAACAAAAAGAATACATAAACGCAATTAAAGCATCGGGTGATGCTTTACTCGTTTTAATAAATGATATACTTGATCTTGCTAAAGTAGATGCAGGAAAAATGACCTTTGAGCAAATACCATTTAGTTTAATTGCCTCCATTTCCAGTATGATTCAGGTGTTTGAAAACAAATTACAGGAAAAAAATTTAAAATTAGTTTCAGAGTATGACGTTTCTATTCCTGAAGTTTTAGAAGGCGACCCGATGCGTTTGCGTCAAATAATTTTAAACCTGATAAGTAATGCAGTAAAATTTACAGATAAAGGAAAAATAACCTTAAGCATTTGTATACTGAAAGAAGACAAGGAAAATGTAACTTTAGAATTTGCTGTAAAGGATACAGGTATTGGTATTTCTGAAAATAAACTTGAACATATTTTTGATGATTTTAGACAAATAGCCGATGAAAATGCTAGGTTGTACGGAGGAACTGGCTTAGGACTTGCTATTGTAAAACAATTGGTAGAATACCAGGGAGGAACCGTTAGCGTGCAAAGTAAAACAGATATAGGATCAACCTTTAGTTTTATTTTGAGTTTTAAGAAAATAACCCCGCTAACGCCAGCAACAGCATCATTACCAATACCAACACCAACACCAACACCAAAAAATGTAAAAGTACTGATTGTAGAAGATGTTGCTCTGAATCAACTTTTAATGAAAACATTTTTAGTAGAATTTGGCTTTCAATTTGATATTGCTGACAATGGAAAAATTGCCATAGAAAAATTACAACAAAGCAATTACGATATTATTTTGATGGATTTACAAATGCCTGAAATGAATGGCTTTGAAGCCACAGAATATATTCGTAATACAATGAATTCTAAAATTCCCATTATCGCCCTTACAGCAGATGTTACCACTGTAGATGTTGAAAAATGCAAAGCATTTGGAATGAATGATTATATATCCAAACC
>JAYTOX010000056.1:0-55078 GCA_043747595.1 Bacteroidota bacterium
CAACCTTTAACTCCATCTGCTAGAGAAGTAAAAGAAGTGAGATTAGATAGAGTAGAAGTTTTATCTTGTTCAGTCAACTTTCCCTTCAGTATCATGCGATCTAAATTTTTTCCGATCACATCCTTCGCACGTTGAAGTGCATCTGAAGAAACATCTATCATATTTACTTTAAAACCGTACTGAGCAAACACATGCGAAATTCCATTTCCCATTGTACCTGCACCTATAACTGCAACTTTCATAGTATACTTTTAAAAATTAAACGAATATTATTTTCCTTTATGCTTAATGATAATCATAGCTGTGTAGATCATAATTTTAAAATCGACGGCTAACGACATGTTTTCTATATAAATCAAATCATATTTTAATCGTTCAATCATCTGATCAACATTTTCTGCATATCCAAATTTCACTTGTCCCCATGAGGTAATTCCCGGCCTCACTTTATGTAGATGACGATAGTGCGGCGCTTTCTCCATGATTTGATCTATGAAGTATTGCCGTTCAGGTCGTGGACCAACAATGCTCATATCGCCTTTCAACACATTATAAAATTGCGGAATTTCATCTAAACGAATTTTTCTCATCCACCTGCCAAATTTCGTAATCCTTGAATCGTACGAACTTGAAAGCTGAGGTCCGGCTCTTTCAGCATCTTTCATCATCGAACGAAATTTATAAATCTTGAATGGTCTTCCATGCAATCCAATCCGTTCATGACTGTAAAATAAACCACCCGGTGAGGATAAGATTACACCGATTGAAGTAAAAATATAAAGCGGAGAAAAGATAACCATTACAAAAATGGAAATCATTATATCAAGAATTCTTTTCAATGATTGTTGCCAAACAGGCATCAGATTAGGCGATATCTCAATCAATGGTGCTCCGAAGATTGAATTCATTTTTACTGATCCTGAAAGTATATCGTACATGTCAGGAATAATTTTTACGATTACAGCTGTTTCTTCTAACTCGTTGATGATATTTCCTATGCTTTCATGTTCAGATGATTCGAGAGCTATGATTGCTTCTTCAATTCTTAGTTTCTCAATAATATCTTTCAAATTTTTTATTCCACCCAAATTATCCATTTGGCCTGAGAGAAGATGATCGTTATTTCCATCTACATGAACAAAGCCAACAAATTTATTCCCGGCAGATCTAAACTCACTTTTCATGGAGTGAAGCAAATTTACTGCATTCAAATTACTTCCAATCATGATTGTATTAAACCCTAGTTTTCCTTTATGAATGCGATTGACAACTTGAGTTGATAACGTAAATCGTAGAGATGCTGTGATAATAAAATGCAAACTTAGCAGAGTAAAAAAACTTTGATAATATGATTTGTAAGAAATAACAGTATCATCGAGCAATAATGAAAAGAAAATTATCAATACGCCTAAAAGAGAAAGGAACAATGTTTGACCCAATTCTTTGAGCCGACTTTTACGAAAAATGTTCTGATAATTCCCTACGAGCGCATAGGTAATTATCCAAGCAATAGGGATAAAAAAAACTCCGTAAAAGAATTTTTTATCTTGTAAAAATATTGCTCTAGAAAAAACTTGAGATTCTAATATCAACTTTCGGTAAATGAAAAATAATGTCCATGCTAAAGTTGCCGAGAACCAATCGGCAATAATGAACTTAGCTGTTTGGAATTTATTGTTCATTAATACACAACTTTAAAATTATCGAAATAGAGATTAGCTGTTGTAACGTTTGCAGGTTTCTCTGCTCTCAAATAAATATTATATGCTACACCACTGCTTATTATACCACCCAAATCATTCAGATTAATATAAATTTTCTTCCATGAATTTGATGCACGAATACTTAGTAATTCCCATTTCGTCACTGAAGAAGTGGTAATATAAGTTCCAACAACAAAATCAATATCACTTTTATAATTCAGTTCGACATACGACAAAGCCGTTACAGGAAGGTAGTAAGGTAAATTTCCTGCAACTTCAAAAACAGTATTCGTGTCTAACAATGTTACTTTTCCGGAATTACCTTCAAAAACATTTGGATCGGGAGGAGTAATGATTGTAAAAGCAGTGTTCCCTTGCGTCGTTTTTACTAAATTCAAACTGGCATCATCAAAATCTTCCATGATAGGAAAAGTTACATACGATTCATACCTAACTATAGGATGGATTGCATAAGTTTTCGCAGCAACCATATCGTTAATAGTTGTGTCGAAATTAGCATACTTAGGAAATGCCGATCGCATTCCTGAAATACCGTCAATCACTATTCCTGCTTTTACTGTAATTTTGTGAGTACCGGTTCCTGAAATAGGAAACTTACAAGGCAAAGGAAATGTTCCGAGATAAACGCCATCAATCAAAATCCAAGCATCAGAAATTTTGCTCGCATTACTTCCTTGTGTAGCATAGTCTGTAGTAAGCTGTATACTTTCTATCGAAACGTAAGTTGGAGTAGGTGATGGAGGTTCTACAATTGAACAACTGTGTAGCACAAACCCAATAAGTAAAAAAATTACTCCCTTTAAATATTTATGTAAGTGATTTGATTTCATTTTATGCAATGACGTTCAACGATACATTAATTTTATCCATAATTTGATGAGCTACAACAAGTGCTTGATATCCTTCTTCAATCGTTACCGGCGTTTCTTCGTTCTCCAAAATAGCATGAATCCATTGTTCAAGTTCCATCTTAATAGCATTACTTTCTTCAACTATAGGTTGATCGAAATAAATAATTTTAGATCCTTTGTTATTTCCAAGGTCGATTGTAATATCGAGCGGACCTGGATCACCAACTAAGTTTTTCAAACGTACAACTTCAGTTTTTCTTTTGAAAAAATCGACTGAAATATAGGCGTCGCGTTGAAAAAATCTACTCTTCCTCATATTCTTCAACGAAATTCTACTCGCTGTTAAATTAGCTACACATCCATTATCGAATTCCAAGCGAGCATTGGCAATGTCTGCTGTATCGCTCACAACAGCTACGCCGCTTGCGTTTATTTTTTTAATAGGTGACTTCACCACACTAAGAATAATATCGATGTCGTGAATCATTAAATCATGAACAACCGAAACATCAGTACCACGAGGATTAAACTCCGCGAGTCGGTGCGTTTCAATAAACAAAGGGCTATTCAAATATTTTTTCGCTGCTAAAAAGGCCGGATTAAATCGTTCTACATGGCCAACTTGAGCTTTTACCCCGGCTTCTGTTACCAACGAAACTAATTTTTTCCCTTCAGTCACCGTATGTGTAATCGGTTTTTCGATGAATACCGCTTTGGATGCACGCAATGCTTTTACTGCATATTCAAAGTGCGAAATTGTTGGAGTAACAATATCGATCGCATCAGCTTGTGCAATGAGTTGATCAACGTTTTCATAAAAAGGAATTCCAGATTCAGCACTGAACACTTTTGCATATTCAACATTGTTATCATAAAATCCGATCAGTTGAGCATTCCCGATCTCTTTTAAGAGTCGAATGTGTATTTTACCGAGATGGCCGGCACCAATGACTCCTACTTTCAACATCTGCTTGAAAATCAATTTTATTAAGAGCCGCGAAATTAAGAATAAAAACCACCTCATCACAATAAAGAACGAAGGATTTAGCACTATTCGTTGTTAATATTTAGACAAAAAAAGCGAATTTTGCATAGAATAGAGATGTTTCTTTGCAGCCTATGATTAAATTACCAGAAGATAATTTCAAGCATCAAGGGATGCGAAAAAAACTAATTGAGCAAGTTAAAGCGAAAGGCATTGAAAGTGACGACGTTTTAGCAGCAATGATGAAAGTTCCACGCCACTTTTTTCTTGAACTTGCCTTTTTAAATCAAGCATATTCTGACCATGCTTTTCAGATTGGTGCAGGTCAAACAATCTCTCAACCATACACCGTAGCATTTCAAACTGCATTATTAGAAATCAAAAAAGGAGATAAAGTTTTAGAAATTGGAACCGGTAGTGGGTATCAAACGTGTGTTCTTTTGGAAATGGGAGCAAAGGTATTCTCAATTGAACGTCAAAAAGAATTGTTCGATAAAACGAAAGTCTTATTGAGTGCAATGAACTATTCGCCAAAATTATTTTATGGTGATGGATATAAAGGATTGCCGTCTTATGCTCCATTCGATAAAATTTTAATTACATGTGGCGCTCCTTTTATTCCGGAAGAATTGGTTAAGCAATTAAAAGTAGGAGGTAAGATGGTTGTTCCTGTGGGGGCAGGAGATGTACAAATGATGACGTTGATTGAAAAGACAACAGACGACACGATTATAAAAACAGAACTCAAGAATTTCAGATTTGTGCCTATGTTAGAAAACAAAGAAGCCGGAGGAAACTCAAACAAATAATTATTTTTTTTCAGATTGAATAAAAAAAATAGGCTGCCTTTTCAAGCAGCCTATTTTTTTTTGTGTTATTCAATCATTAAATGAAAGAACAGAAAACAATACAGTTATTAATTATCCCAATACAATTTAGGATTCTGCAATGTAGAATTTTGATTGTAAGAATTTGGATTGTACAATCTTTCATTCGTTGGATAAATCAATCTTCTTGGAATTGGACCAACAGCACCTGCATTTGGTTGAAGATCTGGTTGACCTGTTCTTCTCCAGTCAGTGAATGATTCCGGTTGTAAATAATTTGCAAAATACTTTTGCAATAAGATTAAATTCAATTTGTCAGTTGAAGTACCAACCCAAATTACATTTGCAGCTTGATAAGTAGCATCATCAAGTGCAGTTACTCCAAGCTTAGCCATATTTGCACTTACCGCTTCATGAAGCGCAGTTTCTGCACCTGCATCATCGCCTAAACGCATTTTAGCCTCTGCTTCGATAAATTTCTGCTCGAAATAAGTGAAGAAATAAACCGGGGCTGTTTGACCCATATAGTATTCTGATGGGAATCCAACATCATAATAAGCTCCACTCACGTCAATTATCGCTGCAAAACGAGGGTCGTTGTTTGCTTCCATAGCGTCAGTAAGAAAATTACCAACTCCATAATTGGCATCAATCGATGAATAAGAAATATCGGCCCGTTGATCGATGTATTGGTACCAAGGATTTGCGTTAGAAGCGTCAGGAAATGCAAATTGCGCATCATCGCCAGTACTTGTTAGTGCTCCAGCATTGATTGCGTCTAGAGCAGCCTGAGCAGCAACTGTTGATCCAAGCTTTGTTAAATGAATTGACATACGTGCCTTTAATGCATTGGCAAGTTGAGCCCATTTAGTAAGATCACCTGCATAAATTCTATCATCAGCTCCGGGTGTTATAAAATCATCTGATGTATTTGCAAAATCAGCGATTGCTCCATTCAATAATCCAGGTAGAATAGAAGTATAGATTTCTTGCTGCGTGTCGTATGGAGGAGTAATGTTTGTATTACCTTGCAAGGCGCTAGTGAAAGGAACATTACCGAAAAGATCAGTCATCGTCATTAATGAGTATGCCATCATAACTTTAGCAACTCCGTTGTAACCATCATACTTTCCTGGGGCACCATCAGCCTTGAGCATGATTTGATGAAAATCTTCCATATTCCCGGCATACATATTATTCCAAAGATTATTAAAATCTTCTTCGGTAAAAATGTAGCTATTGTATGCACCAAACTGACGATTTGCGCCTGTAACATTTTGTGCGAAGATTGCATTGTATCGTGCAATATCTCCTCCAAAAGTGAATGCTAAGGATGCTTGACCGGCAGGTAGAATCATATTTACCGGAACATCTTTCGGTAAATTAGGGTTGTCGTTTACGTCTAGAAAATTCTTTTCGCAACTCGACAACGAGAATGCAACAACAATAGCTGCAGCAATTCGAGTGACTATATTAATTTTTTTCATTTAGTTTTTTTTTAAAATTAGACATGAACGATTAAAGTGTAACTCTAACACTGAAGCCATAACTACGTGTAGAAGGCATGTTAAAATAATCCATACCTAGGCTGTTACCTGCACCTGTTAAACTAGTTTCAGGGTCGATTCCTTTGTAGTCAGATTTCAACCAAAGATTTCTTCCAATCAAGGAGATATCAATGCTTCCAAATGGAGTTTTCTTTAACCATTTTTTGTTAACTGAATAACTTAATGAAAGTTCACGAAGCTTAACATAAGATCCATCTTCAACATACTGTTCAGCTGGACCTGTAAATCCGGAAAGTACTCCTGATTGTCTGCTGTTTTGGTCTAGAGTGGCAACTGCAGTATTGGCATCGCCGGTAATAACTAGATTATTGTTTGAATCATAGTAGCCTCTAACACCATCAAACACCTTTGTTTCTCCACGAGTTTCTGTCTCTTTTGATCTTCCAAAAAAGTCAAGAGCTCCACGTGTACCGTTCCAAATATCGCCACCTTGTTTAATGTCAATTAAGAATCCCAGTGAAAAACCTTTGTATGTAAACGAGTTAGAAATACCACCTGTCCAGTTTGGATTTGGGTCACCAATTACTCCAACAGTTGGATCTTGAATTGGAAGTCCATCAGCCTCATTTACAACAACGCGACCATTTCCATCTCTCAACCAACGACCACCATAGATTGTTCCATAAGGTTGACCAACTACAGCAAAAATTGCAGACCCTTCGAATCCTCCTAAGAACAAATCATTGATACCGTCAGCAAGTGCTGTAACTTTATTACGATTTCTAGCCCAGTTCAATGTGATATTCCACTCAAAGTTTTTCGTTTTAATTGGCGAAGCATAAATTAATAACTCAACACCTTTATTTTCTATGCTACCAGCATTTTTAATTTGATATTGATAACCAGACGATCCTGCAATTGGAACGGGAAGAATCTGATCTACCGAGTTATTCGAATAGTAAGTTAAATCAACACCTAAACGATTATCAAGGAATTTTAAATCGGCACCAATTTCAAAGCTCTTAGTTTTCTCAGGCTTCAAGTTTGGATTTCCAAGTGTGTTATCAGCTGTGTAACCTGCTTGTCCACCAAATGGAAATGTAATACCTGTTGTCCAACCATCAGCAAAAACGCCTGTCGTGAAATAATTGTATAAGGCATATACCGGAGCATCCTTACCTACAATAGCATATGAAACACGTAACTTACCATAAGGTAATGTTTTGCTGTTCATCTTTAATGCATCTGTAAACACCCATCCTAAACTTGCAGAAGGGTAGAAGAAGGTATTGTTATCTGGAGGTAAAGTTGAAGATGATTCAGCCCGGCCTGTAAGATCTAAAAATAGATAATCTTTGTAGCTAAGTTTTGCTTGAGAGTAAAAGGCATGAGTTCTATATTTTGTATATGACTCTCTCGTAATAATAGTAGTAGCAACAGAGATATTCTGAAAATTAGGGAAATTTAATTGATCTCCTTCAACATATAAATTTGATTTATAGGATCCAAAAACATTGTTACCAATTAATAAACTTCCTTTAAAATCAGGATTAAATGTTTTATTCAACGTCACAAATAAATCACTGCTTACATGGCGGTAAAAGATATCTTGGTGGAAAATTTTTCCATCGGGATAGGTTCTTGAACCAAGAGCAATGATTTGTTTACGATTATCACTATAGAAATCAGTTCCGATACGGTACGTAACATCCATCCAAGAGTATGCATTATAAACAGCAGAAACCGAACCGAACATTCTATTTACATCATCATTAAAAGGGTTTTGGTTAACAGTCCAATAAGGATTGTCATAGCCTACACCACCACGATAATTTCTCTGTCCACCATCGGCTAACAAATAAGCACTAGATGCTTCAGGATCAGAATTGCCATTCGAATTGTCGAACGATATTGGAGTTCTAAGTAAATCTAACATCAAACCGGAAGTGTTACTTCCTTGTTGTGTTCTACGTCCACCAGATTTAGAATAAGTAATATTTCCTGTTGCAGACATTTTTTTAGAGATAGCACTAGTCCCTGCAATTGAAAGAGTGTATCTTTTAAAAGTAGAAAGTGGAACAACACCTTCGTCAGATAAACGTGAAAAAGACATTCGATAAGTCGAAGCATCATTTCCTCCGGACATAGCTACATTATTTTCAGCTGTAAATCCTGTACGGAAAAATTGGTCAGAATTATTATACGGAGTAAACTTAATTGCACCCGGTGTAGACAATGCAGCTGTTGCACCAATCAACTGACCATTCTGACTAAACTGAGAAGTAGCAGCAGGGTTCCAATAAGTAGTATCGCCAGATGGACCCCAGCTTCCTGAAGAACTGCTTTCATAAGAACGATAAGCGCCACCTGTACCTTTTACAAATTTATTCTGTAGCTCCGGTAATCTATTTACTTCACTCCAAGTAAAACTTGAACCAACAGATACATTGACTCCACCTCCAGCTTTTTTAGCACCGTTTTTTGTGGTAATGATAATGGCACCGTTTGATGCATTCAATCCATAAAGTGCTGTTGCAGCCGGGCCTTTTAATACGTTGATAGATTCTATATCGTCAGGATTAATATCCACTGCACGATTTGAATTATTTACACTTTCAAGGAAATTGTTTCCGCCATTATCAGGATTACCTGATGCATCGTGTGAGTTATCGATTGACACACCATCAATGATGAACAAAGGATCGTTACTTCCGGTAATGGAAGAAACACCTCTTAAACGAACATTCACGGAAGAGCCGGGAGTACCCGATGAATTCGTAACTTGAATACCAGACACTTTTCCTGAGAGACCACTTAACGCATTAGGTTGTCCGGCTTTATTTAAATCAGTTCCGGAAACTACTTGAGTAGAATAGCCAACCGATTTTTTTTCTTGTTTGATTCCGATTGCCGAAACCATAACCTCATTCAATTGAAGTGCATCTACTTCGAGTGCGAAATCAATATTGTTTGAAGCTCCAAGATCAACCTGTTTTGTTTTCATTCCAATTGCCGAAACCTTTATCGACTTTGCCGACGAAGGAACAGTTAATTTAAAATTGCCATCAACATCGGTGGTTGTTCCGATTGTTGTCCCGACGACAATTACTGTGGCGCCCGGAATACCTAGATTATCCTGCATGGAGGTAATCTTACCGGTGATTGATCTGTCTTGTGCAGACACTTGCAAACTAATGAATGCAAGCAAAACCGCGATTAGCGTAATTACTTTTCTCATAGAAGTTAGTTTTGGTTAAACAAAATTTCTTTTAATTATAGCCCAATTTAGCAAAATTCTTTTCAAATTAACAAAATTTAACCTAAAAACTTTATCAACACTTAGGTAATGGTTTGAAACTAAATTTGTTCAAGTTGCAATTGTTCATCTTTTTTTTGCTCGAATTTCAAAGAATTTCTACAAATTCTATTATTTGTGAAGAAGAAATCTGTAAGAATCATCCATAATTTGTAACTTTTTAAGGTTAAAATCATAAACATCCTCCAAAGCTTGAATTCTCATAGCAAAAGAGCTTCATTTTAATAGACTGATATAAAGGTCAATGAACATTTAATGGTTCAAAACTAAATGAAAGACTTGACTGGTGTTGGAAAGCAGGCTTAAATTTGTCTCATTATTTACCAATTAAACCCAAAAAAAACAGAAAATGAAAAAAGTAATTCTTTCTGCAGCATTAGTAGCTATAACTAGCTTCGCTTTTGCTCAAAAACCAGCTGCTGGTGATGTTACCGGTGACGTTGAATTAAGATTTCAAACTGGTGGTGACTTCGTTCACGTACTATCACCAAATTTGAATGCAAGGTATTTCTTGAAAGATGACATGGCTCTTCGTTTAACTCTTGGAGTTGGAACAAGCAGCTCTTCTCAAGATTTCACAGAAAATGCTGATGGTTCAGGTGGTACTGGTAAGTATGACATGAGCAGCAGCAGCTTCGGTATCGGTGTAGGTATTGAGAAGCATTTTGCAGGTACTGAAAAACTATCTCCATATGTAGGAGCTGGTATCAATTTCAGCACTGGTTCTTCTAGCGCTACTGGAACTAACTCAGATGGCTCTACTTACATGGTGAGTTATACTGAAAAAGTTGACGGAGCTTCTGTATCAACTTTCGGAATTGGAGTAAATGCTGGAGCTGATTATTATTTCGTTAACCACGTTTACGTTGGTATCGAAGTTGGATTAGGCTTCTCTTCTGCTTCAATTGGGAAATCAACAACTACAATCACTTCTGGTGGTGTATCTTCAACTTCAATATCTCAAGGCGGAAGCGCTTCAGGAATTGGTGTAGGTCCAAATTCTGGAGTTCGTTTAGGATTTTGCTTCTAATCAAACAAGAATTCATAAAAAATCCCGCTTCGGCGGGATTTTTTTTTATCTGATTATTTTTGAAATTTCTCTCTGCTGGTCTTTCTTTTTCAAATCTTCTCTTTTATCGAACGACTTTTTTCCCTTTGCTAAGGCAATCTCCAATTTTGCAAATCCTCGTTCACTAAAAAATAATTGTATCGGAACTATTGTAACTCCTTTTTCTTTCAGCTTAGAATTTATCTTCGCAATCTCCTTCCTATTCAGTAATAGCTTGCGCAATCGTTTTGTTTCATGGTTGTTATAAGACCCTTGCTTATATTCTGCTATATGCAAATTCTTTACCCATAACTCGTTGTTCAGTACAACACAAAAAGAATCACTCAGCGAAGCTTTACCTTCCCTGATTGACTTTACTTCTGTTCCTGTCAACATTATACCTGCAGTGAACGTAGCGATGAAACTATATTCAAAACCAGCTTTTTTATTTTTGATTACAATCGACTCTTTTGTCATAAACGAATGCAAAACTACTAAATACTCAATGCTTTCTTCATTTTTGAGTAAACATTAATTCGCTTGTTCAAGTCACACCTTATAAGTGATTGGTTACTATTAAAATTGGGATAGATAACCTATGTCGCACTCCACCTACAGTAGTTCCAAATAAAAAGTCTTTTAGTCCCTTATGACCATGCGCACCCATTACTAACAAGTCCGCATTAAATTCTTTCACTAGAAGAGGGATGGCTCTTTTTGGGTTACCATATCCAACTTTGATTGACACATTGTACCCGTCGCTTCTTAACTCTTCAGCATAGGCGTTCAGATTGCTTACATCGGTCATAAATTCAAAATCGCGTATTTCATTTTTCATAAACAATGCACCTGCCGACTCAACAACGTGGATCAGCACATATTCAGCATGTTTTCCTCCCTGAGCTAATGCATTACTTATATTATTATGATCACTTTTAGAAAAATCAACCGCAATGGCAATTCTGGAAAATGGTTGAACTCGATCAGGTTTTATTTGTACCATAGAGCCATGTAGACTAGTATAAATTTTTGGCTCCTTAAATTTAAAAAGTGGCCTGAATGTAATATACAAAAGTAATCCTGCAGAGAAAAGTAGAACAGGAAATAAGATTGAAGCAAGAAGTAAAGGACTTTCAGAAGTTGTAAACCATTCGCTTATTTGCTCAGCGATAAGCTTCACATTTAATCCTACAATAATGAGTGCTACCAACCAAGATAAAATTTTAACATAAGTCGGAATAACAAACTCTTTCATTTTCGATTTATCTGAGACGAAATGAATTAAAGGAATCACGGCAAAACCTAATTGAAGACTTAAAATAACTTGACTTAAGATGAGCAATTTCCCTGTAGCAGCTTCGCCGAAATAATAGATTGCAAGAAGTGCAGGAATGATAGCAAGCAGGCGAGTTATAAGTCGTCTTATCCATGGAGCAATACGTATTCTCAAATAACCTTCCATTACGATTTGACCTGCTAATGTTCCAGTTATAGTTGAACTTTGTCCGGCAGCAATCAATGCAATCGCAAATAATTTAGGAGCTAATGTCGATCCCAAAAGTGGAGCTAAAAAATTGTGTGCGTCTTGGATCTCACTCACTTCAAACATACCATTTTTGAAAAACGTAGATGCAGCAAGTATGAGAATCGCCGCATTAACGAAGAATGCCAAATTCAACGCAATCACCGAATCGAAAATATTATACTTAATTGCTTTTCGAATTTCAGTAGAAGTCCTTTTAAATTTTCTAGTCTGTACTAAGGACGAATGCAAGTACAAATTGTGCGGCATCACCGTAGCTCCAATTATTCCAATTGCAATATACAATGCTGTTGGTCCAGGCAATGATGGAATAAAACCGGAAGATATTTCGAGAAGTGATGGTTTCGCAAGAAACATCTCAGTTAAGAATGCAAATCCGATGATGGCAATAAGGCCCAAAATAAATGCTTCCATTTTCCTAATTCCATAATTGAGAAGAAAGAGCAAGAGAAATGTGTCTAGTATTGTAATACATACTCCATAAAACAATGGAATGCCAAATAGCAATTGAATACCAATCGCCATACCCAAAACTTCAGCCAAATCGCAAGAAGCAATAGCTATTTCCGCTAAAATATAAAGTGAAAAATTTATCGGTTTAGAATATGTCTCTCTTGAAGCCTGTGCAAGATCTCGTCCTCGTACAATACCTAAACGAGCAGCTAGACTTTGTAACAAAATTGCCATCAAATTCGACATCAATAAAACCCAAATCAATGCGTATCCAAATTTGCTTCCACCTGCAATATCCGTCGCCCAATTTCCCGGATCCATATATCCTACACTTACGAGATACGCCGGTCCTAAAAAACTAAATAATTTTTTAAATTTCGATTTAGGTACAGTAGTATCTATCGATTCGTACACTTCAGAAAGTGAATGATCTGATGAATTCATTGATTCTTTCATCCGTCTATATTAAATTAACCATAATATTTTTTGCTGCATCAGCACTTATGTGGATAGCAGACTTACGACCATCAATCATGATGTCCATCGACTGGTCAAATGCGACGATCGATAAGATTGATAATTTTCTACCGATATTCAATCCGATTTTTTGCAAGTATTGCAAGAAATCGGGTCGATGGTCATTTACTCCAACAATTACAGCCTCCTTTTTTATTTCAATACGATTCAATTGAACAGTATTTAATTCAGGGAAATTCCCTTTCTCATCAGGGATTGGATCACCATGGGGATCAGTTTTAGGATTGCCTAAGAAAGTGTATAATTTCTGGACCAACTTATCAGACTGTATGTGTTCAAGTTGTTCTGCTATTTCATGAACCTCATCCCAATCAAAATTCAACTTTTCATAAAGAAACAATTCCCAAAGCCGGTGCTTCCTAATAATATTCACAGCCCTTTTCTTTCCTATACTAGTAAGGTTTACACCATAGTATTTTTGGTAATTCACTAATTTTTTTTCAGCTAGTTTCTGTAACATATCTGTTACTGTAGCGGGTGCAGTGGCCAACTTTTCAGAAATAGCATTCGTATTTACTTTTCCATGAGAAAACGACTCAAGTTGATAAATCGTTTTCAAATAATTCTCCTCAGTATAGGAAAGCATAAATTAATTTTTAGACAAATCTAAATTATTATTTCTATTAATAAAAATAATAACAGATTAATTAACCCTTTTGATACATTTTTACCAAAAAAATCATCTATTTTCGTGCAATGGATTTTTACAGAGGTATAATCAGAAAATTTTTGTTTTTTATTGATCCGGAAAGAGTCCATCATTTTACTTTTTCGTTTATTAAAACAGTTTTTAAAATCCCTTTCATTAAGGCTCTAACTAGAAACAATTATTCTATTAAACAAACGAGTTTAAAACGAAACATACTAGGCATTAACTTTCCAAATCCAATTGGTTTAGCAGCAGGATTCGATAAGAATGGAGTTTTATTAAATGAGCTGGCAGCTTTTGGGTTTGGGTTCATAGAAATCGGAACAGTTACTCCCAAGCCGCAAGCTGGAAATGAGAAGCCGCGACTTTTTCGATTACCAGTAGATGAATCTATTATTAATCGGATGGGATTTAATAACGACGGAGTTGATGCTATGGTTGAAATTTTAAAATATAAGAAACAGGATATAATAATAGGAGGGAACATAGGCAAGAATAAAGAAACGCCCAATGAAAAAGCGAATACAGATTATCTTCTTTGCTTCGAATCTCTTTTTCTCTATGTAAACTATTTTGCAATAAATGTTTCTTCACCAAATACGCCAGGATTACGTGAGCTACAAGAGAAAACGCCGTTACTGGCATTACTGAACCAATTACAAAATCTAAATACTTTATTAGCTGAAAAGCATTCAACAAATCGCAAACCAATACTACTAAAAATTGCACCTGATTTATCGGATGAACAACTATTAGAAATAATTGAAGTAGTCATAGAGTCTAAGTTGGACGGAGTAATTGCTACAAATACCACCACTTCAAGAATTGGATTAAAAACAAGGCATGAAAAAATTCAATCAATCGGTACCGGAGGATTAAGTGGAAAAGCATTAACGAAAAGGAGCACTGAAGTAATAAAATTCATTGCAAAACATTCAAATAAAAAATTCGCAATTATTGGAGTAGGAGGTATTCACTCTGTTGATGATGCTCTCGAAAAACTAAACGCAGGAGCCGACCTTATCCAGCTTTATACAGGATTTATCTATGAAGGCCCTCAACTTATTAAAGACATCAATAAAAAATTATTGAAACTTCAGTAAACTCTACCGCTATTCTTTTTCGGAAGGTAGATGCTTGAGAACTTTTGCTTCCAAATAAAATATTATTTCCTCTGCAACATTTTTTATTTGGTCGCCTGTCCGTTCTAGTTTCCTTATTGCAGAAATAATATGCAATGATTGGCTAATATTATTTTGGTTTGCTAGAATATATTCCTCAATAACATGATTTGCTCTTCCATTAATTTCATCGAGATAATCATCTTTCTTAAAAACTCCACGAGCTAATTTAGAATCTTCTTTATCAAATGCAGAAACAACATCGTTCAACATAACTACAGCCATTTCAAACATTTCATCAATTTTTGAAACTGCAAGTAAATTTTTATCAAAAGTATTTTCAGAATCGATAATATATCTGCTAATCCCATCTGCAATATCTCCAATTCGTTCGAGGTTACTATTTATCTTTAGTACGGCAAGTACAAATCGCAAATCGACAGCAACCGGATTAAAGAGAGCAAAAATATTCTCGCAGTCTTTGTCTATTTTTAATTCTAGTGCATTTACTCTCTTCTCGTTAAAATTAACTTCACGGGCAATTTCTTTATCCAAGCCCATAAAAGCAATTTGCGATTTTTTTATTTGACTTGTAACCAGTTCAAACATTTCAACCGTTTCGTCTTTTAATCTTTTTAATTCAACATCTAAATGAGACATGTTTTTCGAATTTAATATTTAAAATTATTATTTAATCAGCCAAATCTTCCTGTTACATAGCTTTGGGTTTTCGAATCTTTTGGATTGGTAAATATTACATTGGTATCGTCAAATTCAATTAATTCGCCCAAATAGAAAAAAGCAGTTTTATCGCTCACGCGACCTGCTTGTTGCATATTATGAGTAACAATAATGATTGTATATTTATTTTTAAGTTCATAAATTAATTCTTCGATCTTTGAAGTTGAAATAGGGTCGAGAGCCGAAGCCGGTTCATCCATTAATAATACCGAGGGCTCAATTGCAAGTGCACGTGCAATACAAAGCCGCTGTTGCTGCCCCCCTGATAATGCGAACGCCGATTTTTTCAGTTTATCTTTTACTTCTTCCCACAATGCTGCTTGACGTAATGAAGTTTCTACGCGTTCTTCAACAAAAGCAGCATGATTCATTCCATTAACCCTTAATCCGTATGCTACATTTTCAAAAATAGTTTTCGGAAAAGGGTTAGGCTTTTGAAAAACCATACCAACTTTTTTTCTGAGCTCGTCAATTCGCATTCCCTTCTTGTTATAGATATCTTTACCATCTAAGAGCACATCGCCTTCAATTTTAACACCGGGAATCAAATCGTTCATTCTGTTGAACAGTCGAAGATAAGTAGACTTTCCACAACCAGAAGGGCCGATAAGAGCAGTTACAGTGTTTGCTTGCACAGACATAGAAATTCCTTTTAGTGCATGAAATGCGCCATAGTATAACTGTACATTCTTTGATTCAATTTTATTCATATCCTTAATTCATTTTTACTTTATTACCCAAAAATCTTCGAAGAGCATTGGCTAATAAATTCAATATTAATACGAAGAGAACTAGTACCAAAGCAGTACCGTATGCCATATCTCTCGAAGCTGCTATATCAGTACCACTGGTAGAAATTACATACAAATGATATGGTAAAGCCATTACTTGATCAAAAATACTTGTTGGAAGTTTAGGTAAAAAATAAGCTGCAACTGTGAATAGGATAGGGGCTGTTTCACCACTAACACGACCAATCGATAATATTAAACCTGTTAAGATATTCGGCATTGCCATAGGAAGAATTACTTTTCTAATGGTTTGTAATTTTGTTGCACCCAAAGCATAACTACCATGTCTAAATGAATCGTCAATTGCTAATAGCGATTCTTCTGTAATTCGAATTACAAGAGGCAATGCAAGAAGTCCTAGCGTAAGTGAGCCTGCAATAATGCTGTCACCAAAATTTAAAGTGTTAACAAATAAAGCCATTCCAAATAATCCAAAAACAATTGAAGGAATTCCGGCCAAATTATTTGTCATCATTTTAATAAACCTTTTGAAGTAGGAATCAGGTGTATATTCATGAATATAAATTCCAGCCATCACTCCCAAAGGAAAAGCAACAATCATAGATCCCAACACAAGATATGCTGTACCAACAATTGCCGGGAAAATTCCACCTTTCGTCATACCATCTTCAGGCATCTTTGTTAGAAAATCCCAACTCAAAACATGCCAACCTCTTACAAAAATAAATTCTAAAATCCAGAAAAGTATGAGGAGTACTCCCAAACTCAAAAGTCTGAATACCCAGAATGCAATTTTTTCTTTAATATTTTTCGACATTCTATTTTTTAAATTTACGACGCGATGAAACTGACTCAACCCAAAGATTAATAATAAACGTAAGAATAAATAATATACATCCTAATGCGAATAACGCTTTATAATGTACGCCACCACTCGAAGCCTCGCCTAGTTCTGCCGCAATCGTTGCAGGAATTGTTCTTACAGGTTGTAGCAAAGAATGAGGCATAACGGCAGCGTTTCCCGTTACCATTAAAACAGCCATAGTTTCTCCTATTGCTCTACCAATCCCTAAGATAGCTGCAGCAGAAATACCAGAAATAGAATAGGGGATAACTACCCTATGAATGGTTTGCCACTTATTCGCTCCAAGAGCAAGAGAGGCTTCTCTCATACTTCGAGGAGTATTTCTAAGCGCATCTTCAGAGACTGTTATTATAGTTGGCAACGCCATTATAGCTAAAACAATACTTCCCGCGAGAGCGGTTTCTCCAACAGGCAAATCAAAAAGATCATGAATGAGTGGAACGATTACAATCAAACCGAAAAACCCATAAACAACAGAAGGAATACCAGCAAGCAATTCAATAATAGGCTTCAGAATTTTACGCACTTTTTCGGGAGCTACTTCTGCCATGTAAATAGCAGTTGCCAATCCAACTGGCAATGCAAATAAAATTGCAAAGAAAGAAACAAGCAATGTTCCAAGAATCAAAGGCAAAACTCCCAGTAAAACAACTGGCTCTGCAGTAGGAAACCATTGTGTTCCTGTTAAAAAATCAGGAATATTATTTTTATCGATGTCAATTTTTATTCCTTGAAAATTTTTCGCTAAATACTTTTCAGGAAATACAGCAAGGATTGAGGGAATACTGTCAACCAACAAATTTAATTTCTCAGGTAAATATTCGAAATTTTCGCCAACTTCTTCGTCCGAAAAATAATTTGACAGATCATTGAATCTAAAAATAATAATCGAGTCATTTTTACCGCCTAATTCTTTCCAATTAGTAATTTTTTGATCGAAAATGTCTTTAATTTTTACTGCATTCAGGTGATTTACAGGATTATGTTTATTCACTACAATTACATTTTGATCTTGGAGAGGGGAAGTTGTAAATAATGAAAAACCTTCACGAAATAAAAATATCACAATAAGCATCACTATCAGTGAAGAAACCCCACTGCTAATCATTAAAAACCCCTCAACAATTTTTTCTAATAATCGTTTTAACTTCATCCTTTAAATAATCACATGTATTTTAAATTATAAGAAGGAATCATTGCATTTAACTTCATGCAATGATTCCAAGTAATAACTTCATTCAACAAAAATAAAAATATTTTACTACTTCAAACTGATATAACCAATTTGATCCACTATTTTTTGCCCTTCCGGAGAAAGTACATAATCAATAAATGGTTTTACTGAAGCTTCCTTCGTGGTTGGGTAGTAGAAAAATAATGGGCGAACAATAGGATAGGATTTATTTTTGGCACTTTCTATCGTTGCAGTAACAAATGTTTTACCATCATAACTTACAGCAATATCTTTTACTTCCTTCGAAACATAAGCCAATCCTACATATCCGATTGCACCTTTAGTTTGGCTCACAGATTGAATGATTGCTCCTGTTGCCGGCATATTTAGTACAGATGAAGCATAATTCTTTCTATTCATAACATGTTCCTTAAAGAATTCATACGTACCTGAACTTGTTTCACGACTGTAAACGACAATCTTCATATCGTCGCCACCAACTTCTTTCCAATTTTTGATTTTTCCTGTAAATATTCCTTCCAATTGATCGCGCGTAAGCTTACTTACTTTGTTTGCAGGATTTACAACTACCGATAAAGCATCATTGGCAATAATGACTTCCTTATAAGCTCTTCCTGCATCTTGCATTTTCATTCGCTCATCCATCTTTATTTTCCTAGATGACATTGCAACATCTGTTGAATTTTCAAGCAGCGCTGATATTCCAACTCCGCTTCCTCCTCCAATAATCGTTACAGACTTACCAGCATTTTTTTTCATAAAAACTTCTGCTTCTTTCTGGGCTAATGGAAGTACAGTATCACTTCCCTTTATAACGATCTTTTGTGCATTAGCAAAAAGAGCGACCCCGATCATCGTAATACTCAAAATTATTTTTTTCATGTCTTATTTTTTGTTTTATAATTACTAATTAAAATTTCATTTGCATTCTTATAGTGAAAACATTATCCTTTACGTCTTTCGTATAGTAAGATAAGTTTTGTGAAGTTTCATTTGTTACCATATCATAGTATGCTGTAAGTTTTACGTTTGCATCCCAACGATAAGTTAATCCAAGACCGAGAGTTGAATACTTTAAATCTCCATAGTTAGTAGTTTTAAAATTTGAAGAGACGACAGCTTTTCCTATTTCATTTCCCTTTACATCGGTATTAGGATCGTACCAATCATACTTAGCAATAACCGACCATGGAGATTGCATTATCGATTGAATAAAGTAAAAATAAGCTCCATTAAAATTCCTATTGTAGATATCAGCAACAATAGGATCTTTGCTATTTGGACTTTTCGAAGCAGTATTTGTGCCTGGTTGTTTACCCATGATATATTCTGCGCGAATAATTGTCAGTCCTGCCTTTGTATCAATATTGAATGCACCTTCAAATCCAACATATTCTCTTTTCGTATAATCTCTACTACCATAACCAATGTTTCTAACATCATTTTTATTTGTTGTTAAAATAAATCCGGAATTTCCGTTAATGTCAACCGCTTTTCCATAAACATTTACAGTATCAATTCTGAATCCGCCACTATAGTAGGAAGCACCAAGTGTATATTTAATTGTTTCATCTTTATTTGTTCTGTTAGCAGTTAAATGACCAATGAAATCTTTCTGCTTATCAAAATCACTTACATCACCTCCTGGGCCGGGAGCACCATTTCCATTAAATAACCCGGCGTCAAGTTTTAACCAATTCCAATTACTCCATTTCGGCCCTTGAATCGTTAACATAGCACCCATATCTCGTTCACCAGGAAAAAGCAATTGAGACATCCTTCCTCTTTCAGGAGATTCTCTCAGATTTGATGAAAAAGGGACTTCAAAACCAAAAGGACGATTCTGGACTCCTGCTGTAATTGCAAACCAGCCAATCCAAGGATCCATAAACTTACCATAGGCATCTTTTATAGTCACGCCGCGTTCTGTAACATCAAACTGCATAACATATTGAGAAGTTGAAATTCCTTTTTCGTTAACCGGAGAATCATATTGAATTTTAATTCTACCACGTCGTACATTGAAACGTTTGTCGATTCCTTGTGAAAAGCTTCCTCCGGCAAATTGCCCGGCACCTGTAGAATCTCCGTATTGAAATTGTGTCTGAATATAACCACCAATTTTTATCCTCTTTAATACATCTAATTCTGATCGTATTCCTGCAACTGTGCTTGCTAATGTATCTTGTGATTCGGTTGGTGCTTCAGTCTGAACTTCCTGAGCATATAAATTTTGAAATTGTAATAGGATAATGCAAAGGATGGGGTAGAGGATTTTTTTCATATAGAGTTTCAATTTTAGTTTCGCAAACTAACCGGTTTTGTATTAATCAACTGTATGTTGAATATTATCTTAATGTTATTAATCAGTTTTTTGGTATATTGATTAGGAAATCAATCACTTGAAAGCATTTCGATTCGAAAAAATTTTGGAAAACTATTGCAATAACTCCTTAATCATACTCACTAAAACAGATGGCTTAATAGGTTTTGTAACGAAATGACTCCCGCCCGCATCAAATGCTTTTAAAGAAGTAAACTCATCAGAGTCGGCAGTCAAAAATAGAACAGGAATACTTCTAAGCGATTCAATTAATTGCAAATTTCTACACGTCTCAATTCCATCCATGCCAGGCATTCGAACATCCATAATAATTAAATCGGGATGAATATTTTTTGCTTGTTCTATGCATTCTTTTCCATTGAAAGCCTTAGAAACTATAAATTTTTCTTTTTCAAGGTTATACGTCAAAATTTCTACGATATCCGGTTCATCATCTACCACAAGAATTTTAAAAACTTTATCCATTTTCTTTTTTTTCGAAATTAACCATATAAATCCGTTTGAATGTTAACTCAATGTGAACAATGCAAATCCAAGTTTTTCATTGAGTCAATATTTTGCTCATCTTATTTCAATTATATGAGCTACTATTTTATTCAGAAAAGAATATTCAAGAGGTCAACAATGATTAAAAACATGTTATTTTTGCACAACTTATATTTATGGCAAAGAAGAATAAAATATTGAAGGCGGCATGGGCAATTGTTTTTGCGTTGGTCCTAATAGTTGCAGTATTTGGTGTACTTATTTACAAACAAATATATACTCCCAATTTTTTGACCGGAGATAAAACTTCTGAATATCTTTTAATTCCGACCGGATCAAATTTCGAAGATGTTATTCGGATTATGGATCAAAATAATTTACTGCTAAATGAAAAAAGTTTTAGATGGACTTCACATCAATTGAAATATGATTTGAATGTAAAACCCGGAAGGTATTTAGTAAAGAAAGGTATGACCAATAAGGATGTAGTAACCTTATTAAAATCGGGTCGACAATCTCCATTAAATATTATTTTTAATAATATCAGAACTAAACAACAACTGGCACAAATAATAAGTGAACAACTTGAAGCACCAAAACAAAGTATTATTAACCTTCTGAATGATGTAGATTACACAAAGAGATTAGGTTTTACACCGGAGAATATTTTGGCAATGTTCATTCCAAATACTTATGAATTTTATTGGAATACTAGTGCAGATAAATTCTTGATTAGAATGAACAAAGAGTATACGAAATTTTGGACACCTACGAGAAAACAAAAAAGTAAAACGATTGAACTTACTCCGATACAAATTTCGGTTATAGCTTCAATCGTCCAGTTGGAGTCTAATAAAGAAGACGAGAAACCCATTATTGCCGGTGTTTATATTAATCGGTATAAAAAAAATTGGAAGCTCGAAGCAGATCCTACATTGGTTTATGCACTAGGAGACTTTACTATAAATAGAGTTTTGAATGTTTATAAAGAAATTGATTCCCCTTACAACACTTATATGTATAAAGGACTTCCCCCCGGTCCAATTTGTTTGCCAACCATAAACTCTTTGAACTCTGTTTTGAATTACGTTACTCACAATTATATGTATTTTTGTGCTAGAGAAGATTTTTCAGGATACCATTCGTTTGCTTCCTCTTATGAGAAACATCTTGAAAATGCAAGACGGTTTCAAAAAGCATTGGATAGAAGAGGAATTCGCTCTTAAAAGATTTTCGGGACATAAATAATCAATTATTTTTCTGATAGAAAAGTTCCTTTCTACCATAAAACACTTATTTTAGCCAATCATTTGTATTCATAATAGAACAATTAAAATTAAGCATGACAAAAATTAAATTTGGAACCGACGGTTGGAGAGCAATAATAGCCGAAGAATTTACAGTTGAAAATGTGGCTAGAGTAGCCGAAGCTACCGCCTCATGGTTAAAAAAAAATTATAAAGACCCAAGTGTTTGCCTAGGGCATGATTGTCGTTTTGCAGGTGAACTTTTTACAGATACTGTAGCAAAAGTTATGTGTGCAAATGGTGTAAAGACATTTTTGGCCAAAGGTTATGTTTCAACTCCAATGATTTCGTTAGGAACATTGGAACATAAAGCTAGCGCAGGGATAATAATTACTGCTTCACATAATCCACCTTCATACAATGGATTTAAATTGAAAGGAAGTTTTGGAGGGCCGATGTCGCCTTCAAACGTCCAAGCAATTGAAGATATTATCCCTTCTAATAGTCTAACAGACTTAAAAGCAAATTCAATAGAAGAACTTATCAGAAGTGGTCAGATAATCATCGTTGATTTAGAAGGGGAGTACATTAAAAAAGTAGAAGCACATTTTGATTTAGATGCAATTAAAAAATCAGGTCTCAAACTTGCCTATGATGCCATGTATGGTTCAGGACAAAATGTTATTAAAAAACTATTTCCTGAAATTACAATGTTGCATTGCGATTACAATCCGGGCTTTCATGGCCAAGCTCCTGAACCGATTCACAAAAATCTTTTAGAATTTTCTAAGCTAATTAAAGATAGAGGAGATATTGATTGTGGATTGGTAACCGATGGCGATGCTGATCGAATTGGAATGTATGATAACAAAGGAAATTTTATTGATTCACATCATATCATTCTTTTGCTGATACATTACATGGTTAAATACAAAGGAATAAAAGGTAAAGTATGTACTGCTTTCAGTACAACTCCTAAAGTAGAAAAACTGTGTAAGCATTATGGCCTTCCAATTGAAACGGTAAAAATCGGCTTCAAATATATTTGTGAGATCATGTTAAAAGAAGATGTTTTGGTAGGTGGTGAAGAAAGTGGAGGGATAGCAATTAAAGGACATATACCTGAGCGGGATGGAATTTGGATGGGGCTTATTATTTGGGAATTCATGGCAAAGAGCGGTAAAAAGATTCCTGAACTATTTGAAGAAATTTATGAAATTGTGGGAGCATTTGCATTTGAGAGAAGCGACTTGCATTTAAAGGAAGATGTCAAATTAAAGGTGGTTAAAAATACGGCCGATAATTTCTATAAGAATTTTGGAAAATATAAAGTAAAAAGAATTGAAGATTTAGATGGTTATAAATATTTCTTCGATGATAACAACGACGAATGGTTATTGATCAGAGCTTCTGGTACTGAGCCTGTTTTGAGAACCTATGCAGAGTCATTTACAAAACAAGGAGCATTTGACATTTTGAAAGCAGCAGAAGATACTTTACTTCATTAAATCAATAAAAATATGGCTCACGATATTGACTACACTATTCTTGGCGACGACATGCAAGCCGTTGAGATTGAACTTGACCCAAACGAAGCAGTACGAGCAGAAGTAGGGGCGATGCTTTTCATGGAAGACAACATTGAAATGCAAACGGGAACAGAAGGAGGGATTTTCTCCGGCTTAAAAAGAGTAATATCAGGAGAGAATTTTTTTATAACCAGCTTTCTAAATACAGCAACAAACGGAAAGAGAAAAGTTACTTTTGCGGCACCCTACCCCGGAAAAATTATTCCTATTAATTTAAATGAGGTCGGAGGGAGTTTTCTTTGTCAGCGCGACGGTTTTTTATGTGCAGCACAAGGAATAGATATTTCAGTTGAATTTACAAAACGACTAGGTGCCGGATTATTTGGTGGTGAAGGATTTATTCTGCAACGCTTAACAGGCGATGGAAAAGTATTTATTCATGCCGGAGGTACTGTAATCAGAAAAGAGTTAAAACCAAATGAACGATTAAGAGTAGATACAGGATGTTTAGTTGCACTCCAACCAACGGTTGATTATGATATTCAATTTATCGGTGGTTTCACAAATGTATTATTCGGTGGTGAAGGATTATTTTATGCTACTTTAAAAGGCCCGGGAGTTGTTTATTTACAAACTTTACCTTTTTCAAGATTAGCAGATCGAATTATTGCTGCATCCAAATGGGGCAATCACAAAGAAGAATCTCGAGGAATTGGGGGATTACTTGGAGGATTGATTAGCGGAAAAGATTAATTATTGTTTGATAAATGAAAAACTTTTGCGAGTACCATCTTCAAAAATTGTTTCTAGTATTAAATAAGAAGGAGAAACACCTGTGAGATCGATGGTAGTCAGTAATTGGGCTCCAGCTTCTTTAATTATTATTTCCCCAATCGAATTATAAACAGATATTGAATTTATTTTTCTTTTTCCATTATTATAAACTCTCACTTGATCTTTCGCAGGATTCGGAAAAAGATAAATTCCATCTTTCGAGTGTTCTAAAGAAATAACTTCATCTACGGTTAAATAAATCGAATCTGAAACAGCGCTACAATTAAACTGATTATTGACTTCAACCGAATAGAATCCATCATTTAGAGCAGTACATGTTTGCAAATTATTTCCTGGCAGAGCTACAGAATTAAAATTCCACTGGTATGAATTTGCGTAACTTGAAGTAAGAGTATTTCCATTTACAGTAATAGTTGGTACAATTGGATTTGGATGAACCACTACACAATTTACACGCATCAATGACTGAGCGCCATGTGAGTTAAGCGCTGTTAATAAAACGGAATATGTGCCTGCTGTCGGATAATTAACCGTCGGATTTTGATCGGTCGATGTAGCAGGAATTCCTCCCGGAAAAGTCCAAGACCATGAAGTTGCATTTGTAGAATGATCGTTGAATTGTACAGAAGAGTTTGCACACAATTGAGAATTGCTAATATTAAAACTCACATTAGGTATATAACAATCATTGACCAAGAGCGAAGCAGTGGTTGTACTTATATTGTTACATGTTTGCGCGGTTAATTGAATTGTATTTGTGCCTAAAGTAGATGGTATAAATTGGAAGATTGAATCATGCGAAAAAACATTTTGAACATTCCATAATTGATCTGAATTATTAGTTGATAAACTAACCAATGAAATTGTATCGCCCAAACAAAATGAATTTCCGATAGAAGCAATGATGGCTTGAGGACTTCTACAATTTAATTCAGTCATCCATATATCTCCATTTCCATGATTGTTAGAAACCATGTAATTATTACTGTAAGTATAACCGACGAACAAATACTGACCAGGATTTAACTCTAATATACTTGCAGGCCTGTCATTGTTACTACCTCCGTAACTTTTTTTCCATTCAACATTAAAAGAAGCATCAGTCTTTAAAATCCAAATATCTTCGCCTCCAAAATTTGATCCCACATCAGAGTCGTTAGAAGTAGTACCGCATGCAATTAGATATCCTCCGTCGCTCGATTGCTTAATATCGAATACATTTTCAGATTGAGTACCGCCAAATTGTTTAGAGCGGAGAATTAATCCGAAAGAATCAACCTCCAACGTCCAACAATCTGTCCCGCCAATATTGGTTGATAGATCATGATTATTGGATCTTGAATATCCACCAATAGTAATATTCTGATTGCTATTAAGAATCATTGTTGTAGATGCATCATAAGATGACCCACCATAAGTTCGGCTGAAAATCAAATTGCCAGAAGCGTCCAATTTTAAAAGTAACCAGTCGTAATTTCCATAGTTAGTAGTAATATCGCCATCGGTAGAATTAGTTGTTCCACTGCAGTAAATTGAACCACGACTATCTTCAACAATAGAATATAAAACGTCTAAGTCTGTACCTCCAAAACTATAACTCCAAATTAAATTTCCCAAAGGATCAATTTTAAAGATCCATGCATCCTCATTTCCCTTGTTAATTGGAAGATCGTTGTCGAACGAAAAAGAACCACCTGAAATAAGAAAGCCACCGGCAGCAGAACTACAAATCGAATACGCTAAATCACTACCTGAACCGCCATAAGTTCTTTGCCATTGAATTGTTCCAAGAGTATCTACACAAATTACCCATGCATCAAAACCTCCTCTGTTAAAGGTCACATCGCCGTTGAAAGAGCTAGTATATCCGGTAATTAGAAAATTGCCATTGCTTTCAACGATAGACGTTGCGTTATCAATTCCTGTTCCCCCGAATGAAAATTGACAAATTAATCGTCCGGAGTTATCATACTTTGCTAACCATATATCGGTTGATCCATGATTCAAAGAAATATCTCCATTGTTTGAATCTGTATTGCCTAACAACCAGATTTGACCAGTGGTAGATTTAATAATTTGTGCCCCAAAATCAGAATTAGCCCCCCCTATACTTTTTGTCCATTCAATAATTGGAGGCGTTGCAGCAAAAAGCGTCAATGAAGAGATCGTAATGACCAGAAAAAGTAATAAAATTGATTTTTTTTGCATCTGAAGTTAAGCCGAGAGGGCAATAAATGCAAGATGGTCTCAAATTTTTTTTGGAACAATTTTATTGGGTAAACAACTCACAAACAAGGGCTAAATGGGCAATAAGAGCCTTCAGTGAAATGTGCTAAAAGCCAATATTTTTCTCCTAAAAGCTAATTTTCGTAGCAACTGATCTATTTTCTTACAAAAGCAAGAAATCGGTTAAAAGGAGAGGATCTAAAATAAGACCAGAGGCGTAATAGGACTCAGTTATCACAATTGAATTTATTCACCAGATAACGACATTCTCAATCCCGTAAGATTGAAATATCTAAGAAGTCAACCCCGTAAGGTTGAAAAAAATACCCAGCCCCGTAAGGCTGGGTTTCTTTTTTTAATTTTTTTGAAAAAAGTTTTATGCTATACTTTTCGAACGAGCAGAAATATAAACTCTGTAAACACCAAATATTAAAGCAGTATAAAATAAATCACCGGCAATTTGATTTCCAAAAAACGGAATTGCCATCGTATAGCTTTGCAATGTACCGGCTAAGCTCATTGGGTACAATTTGATATCATAATACCAAAATGGCAGGTTTGTTATAAGGAAGAAAACTAATGAACTTATGAGCGAACTGGCAGCTAAACGGAGTACATTCTGATTAGAAGAAGATTTCATTCCAAGCCAAACTGTAAATCCGATACAAGCATAAACAGCTGCCATAGAAAAATGAAATCCAAGAACAATATCAGATAAGAACATCGCGATAAACGGAAGTAAAAGTGCAAATGTCTTATTTTTAAAATTAGCGCCGGAAAATAAAGCCATTGCACCAATTGCAGTAAAATTAAATGGATGAGGAAATAAGCGAGTTGTTGCGGCGATGAATATTAAAAAAGCTGCCGGTAGTAACATCGGTTTAATAGATGCGTTGTTCATTTTATGTTCTTTATAGGGCAAAAATAAATAATTTCCCTTCATTTGGAAACAATTCTGAAACTTTACTTTTTAAAGGGATTCCGTTTTTCCCAGATTTCACCCATACTTTTCTGAAATTTCTTGCCTAACCAATCATATGCAAATTTTGCAAGCTTACTTTTCAACTGATAATAGTCGTTGAAGTATACTGGTTTGCAACCCAAATTAGCCTTTGCTTCACGAGCTGTCCTACCTAATTCCAATTCACTTTTATTATCAAGTATAGCTATCTCCAAAGCATCGAAAAGAATATTGAAGTATAAATCGAATTCCTTATTCATTTTATAATCAATGCCAATGTAATGAACCTCTAATTGTTCTCCGTGATCAATATAAGTACTGAAGGCAATCATTTCAGAATTAAAATAATAAGCAACAAACTTGAATTCTTTTGGGAACGATCTTTTGAATTCTGAAAAATAGTTGACATCTATCAATCCCAAACAAATGGTTTGTTTAATGCTTACATTCTTAAACAATTCATAAATTAATGGTGTAGACTCTATAATTTCATCAAGGTTGAGTTCTTTGCGTTCAATATTTTCTGCATTTAATTTTATTTTTTCTGCACGTCTCCGATATTTTTTTGTTAATGAACTAGCATAATCATCCATTGTTTTCCAATCGCTGCGAAGCGATAGTGACATTGTAAGATCTTTTGAATAATTATGATAATTTATTTTTCTCAAATAACTTCGAAAAATATTTTCCTGAACGTCTTTGATCATGATAGCATCAATGGGCTTAAGGTTTGCAATTTTGTCGATCACCTCGAGTATATCATCCGAATTGATAAGTTTCGGATCGTATGAAAGCGGAGGGAAGTTGATTGCAAATACATTCCCACACATTAATAGCTTGAGTGGTCTGAAAAATAAAAACGAATTAACTAAGGCGCAGAGAAAAAAATTATCAGGTAAGTGAATATTTTTACCCCCAATAGTTACTAACTGGAAATAAATAATTCCACATAGCTTTCCATCTGAATTGCTAATAATAGCATACCGGAAACTAATATCTTTTGGATGCGCCTTTTCTAATAATTTTAAATAATCTACAGCTAGAAGGTGATCACTAAAACTTACCCAACGATTACTACAATTTTCATCGTAAATTGAATCAAAGAGTTCAATTGAAAAAGAATTATGTACAAAATGGTTTATCAGCACATCAATAAATTAGAAGTTAAATTGAGGCGCAAAGGAACAAATTAATTAATAAAAAACCGTTTCGAAATTGATTTACCAAGAAAGTCGACTTTTAACAAATATATTCCACTTGATATACCAGCTAACTTAGTTTGAATAGTATTTTCCCCTTTTTCCAAAACAAAATCATCACTCAATAATTCTTTGCCATCAATAGTATAGATGACGATTCTTCCATTTAAATATTCTAGTGAGTTCAAAATAATATTTGGAGGCAAACCATCATTCGAAGAAGTAACTTGAACAATTTCTGAACGGCAAGAATGAATGGCAATCAAAGGATAAACTTTAAAGTTTCCATCAAAATCAAATTGAGTTAAACGATAATATACTATTTGACCATTACTTTCTTTATCAAGAAAAGAATAGTTGTTAAAAGAAGATGAAGTACCATGCCCTTTGATTGAAGCTGTTTTTGAAAATTCAGTTCCATTTATACTACTCTCTAAAAGAAAATAGTCATTATTGGTTTCAGATGCAGTTGTCCAATCAATTGAAATATTATTTTCGACACAAGCACCATTGAATTGGATTAACTCTACTGGTAATGGAGTATTATTTCCTGACAATGTCCACCAATTTGAAATGTCGGTTATTCCTGCAGTTGAATTTCCACTAGCATTAGGAGTTTGGGTACCCGGAGGAGGATTTGTCCATGAGGTTACAGGAAGTACCCACCTTTGTGCCGTGAGTGAAGAAATCGTTCCTATTTCTGTAGGCGTCGCTTTAAAATTAAGTCCTGCATTATATGTTGAGCTTCCTGTAATTTTCATCGACCAAAATCGATCAACAGTATTTGCATTGTTATTGACTCCTGAATTATTACGTATATGAGTAACAGTAGGAGGTAATGGCAAATTGTTCGAACCGGTATGATAGGTTCCGGCATAAAAACTGGGAGCCGAACCTGAATTCAAAGTAAAAATAAAGGGAATATATTCCGTTGAACTAAATCCAAAAGGAATAACATGTGCACCTACCACACTTCCAATATTCCATTTAACAAGAGCAGTATTGTCTTCCGTTTCTGATCTGATATAACCAAGTGATCGCTGTATCGCACTTGTTAAGCTACTTTCAATTAATAATTTTCGACCGCCACCATTCGATGGAGTATGATCATCGTCCAAATTCAATTCACCATTCGTGAGTATTAAAGAGGAACGCACGGCAACAGACGAATCATTTGGGAGATTAGTGAGATATGCAAAATCGATATTGGGAATGCCTTGAAAATTGATATCTAAATTACCATACTTATGATATGAAAATTGTGCCTTCCCAATTCCGATACCGGTTACCGTTTGATTTGAAGTGCCATTGTATTCGATGGTAGAAGTAGATGATAAATAGTAATCGAGATTATCGCTAATGTTAGTAGAAAAAGTTGCATTGGGAGTACCATTATATAAACCAAATGTGTTAGCTGTTCTTATTCGACCAAGTACAGTTATCCCGCTATTGGGTTTAAGTGCATTGCTGAATATTTTATTAGTTCTTACATTTAAAACTCCTCCAACGTTAACCCATAAAAATTCAGGAGGAGTTGAAATAAAATTGTTAGAAGCAATTTGCAAATCACCATTTACCATATCCAAATTACATCCGGAATTTATTGTTTGTTTTACTTGTTGAATGAGATGAGCGCCAGAACGATCAAAATTAATTGTACCATTTCTTGCAAAGTTTAAAAAGGCATAAACAGTGCCTGTACCTGGTTTAGACATTGTGATCACGCCAGTTCCACCTAAAGTATAGTTAGGACATTTCACGTTCATGATCAGATTCAAAGCAGCAGGAGTAGTATTGCAATTATCAAAAGTTAATGTTCCTCCGGTGTGAACAAAATTTCCATTGTTATCATCATTAGAATTAATGTTGAAAGTGATCGTGGCAGATGGAGGCAGTTCATCGGTAAGTGTATTGTGAAGATAAAATTCTCCATTCGTTAAACTAAATCCTCCTAAAAGATTCACTGTACTAGTGGTACAATCACCACCTTTTAAACTAAGAGTTCCATTTGTAATTGAAATATTTCCATTAATCGTGGCTAATAGTGTTTGTGAAAATGCTGAAAGATATGTTGTACCACCATCAACTGAAATATTTCCTAAAACAAACATCGCAACGTTATGGCCATTTGAATTAAGAGAGTTTACTTCGCAATTAAAACTATTCGTACCACCCGAAACAGTCATCGATCCAAGTGTGATTGCCTCGGATCCTAATGACCTACTGCTAATAAAAGTTCCATTCGATCCCGAGATATTCAACCCTCCTGATATGGTTAGATTTAGCATTAAATTATTAATATCAAAACCCGTTCCTGTTTGTCCTATAAAATAAAATTCGTCAGAAACGGAAGTGAAATTAATTGTGCAGTTAGTATTCACTGTAAAATTACCTGTACCACCTGAATTATTGGTATTCTGAAATGCCGAAAAAAATCCTCCTGAATAGTCGATGCTGCCCAATGTAAAATTAAATGTACCAGAGTTGGAATAAATTGTATTTGAAGAACCTTTAAAAATACCTGACGATTTAGTTAATGTACCAGAACAATTAAAAGTAACGTTTCCTGAACCGGAAAGTATCCCCGTAAATTGTCCGCCAGATTGATTGAAAGTAGAAGTAATTAAAGTCAAATTAGATGCACCACTATCAACTAAAACAATCCCTTGTCCATAAAGGAGCCCGCTATTTAAAATATTAAGAGTAGGAGTAGTTACGATTGCAGTGCCTCCTGATTTACTTGCTTTAAAAAAATCTGCAGCCACCGACGAATTGAAAGTAAATGCTGTACCAACTATTACCGAATCGACGGATGTATTAGAAAAATTATTTTGACCGGAAAATTTTCCACCTAAGAAAGAAATGTTTCGGCCTGCTTTAAACGTAAATGCTCCCGAAGTAAAAGCTCCAATGACATTCGAATTTCCAACACTATTATAATCACGCGCAATTGCAATCCGGATTTTATTTACACTTGAATCTGCATAGGCAAAATAAATAGAAGATGTCCCTGAAACATTTAAATCATTATTAATAGTAAATGTCCCAACACCTTTTGCTTGCATGACCGACATAGGCTGACCAAGCAAAAAATTGTTCAGTCCATTTAAAACATTAAAATCGTTTGTAGTAAAGTTACAGGCTCCATTACCTCCTTCGAGAAAGCAAAATGAACCTGAACCTGAAGTATTATTGATGGTAGTATTTCCGTTAACCAGAACTTTGCATGGAGCATCTGCTTTGTTAATTAGAAAAACTTTTCCACCTGTATAATCCATATTCCCTGTAACAGTTAGACGAAGATCACCTCCGCTCAGATAATTATTCCCATTAATACCATAAAAATCATTCGACAATGCTAAATTCCCATTTACGTTCCAAGTAAGAATACCAGTGCTAGTGTCCATAACCACAGAAGGGTTTCCATTAATTAAATTACTCACACTAAATGTACCAGTTGTCAAAGTAAGATTTCGATTTGCGCCCCTTTGAAAAATTATTTTACCTGTGTTATTGACCGTTACATTTTGAAGAACGAGAGAAGTTGTATTTCCTGTACCATCGTCCATAATTATGGTCCCAGAAGAAATAGTCAGATTACCTTTTATTCGTGCTGGAGTTGGTAATGAGAAAAAACCATCTTGATCCCAAATTCCACCGGGAACACTTGCATCAAAATAAACATTTCCAAAATTGCTAGTTGCTACTCTTGAAGGATCACCCAATGGAATAGAGCCGTTATACCATTTCTTAAGCGTCAATGTAGAAGTGGGAGAAAAACTTTCTAACCCATTGTAAAAAATACTTTCATCTGCTAAAATATTACGAATAGGATTATGGAGATATGAACCATTTCCCGAAAGAGTGAACGTTTTATTCGCAACATTAAAATGAATTATACCATTATTCTCTAATTGTCCGGATGAATTGACAAGGATGTTCCCGCCAATCTGAAGATCAGAGCTGAGATTTGAATTGATAATTACACGACCATTAATTGTGAGATCGGTGATTTGCGGCGTGACTATATCTACTGTTAAAGTGCATCCTAAAGCTACTGTTACAGTTTGACCGGCAATTGGAGGAGCGGGCGACCAAATTGCAGGTGACGACCAGTTTCCGGAAGAAATACAACTTACTTGTCCTTTTGATCCTGATATAAAAAATAAGGTAAAAAAAAGACAGAGAAAATGATTTTCTCGCGCGCGAATAATATGATGAAATAGCTGATTCAAATTTAAATTATCAAAGATGACAAAGATACAGAGTTTCCTGAATCCCTTACCAATAAAGGGCTACAGAAGACTATATGTTTATTAACAACTTAAAAATAATGTATCTATAGTCGCGGTTCAAGAATAAATCGTCAAAACCCACCAAATAATTGGCTAATGGCCCTGTTTACTTGGTTAAAAAAAAGAAATTGAAATAAAAAATTGCTAAGGATTAGCTTTAGTAAAAGTATTTTTAGTTTTATTTTCAAGCCAAGAATAGTCGATTGATTCGATAATACCATCGCCATTTACATCACCTGGAAAATAGCCAACAAAATAGCCATTGCTTAATGTACTATTTTCAATATTAAAATCATTGAAATTAATTATCCCATCTTGATTTAGATCACCGGTATGCAATGCATAAACACCTGGTTCAACCAAAATCTGATTACTTCCATACGCCTTTGTTGCAGCTAAAGTGAAATCATAAAGCGTATCAGGTGAATTAAAACCAAAAATTACGGAACTCCATATTTCCAAACTATTCCTATTTTTAATAGCGATATAATAATTTTGACCTAAAGCAGGTTGCGGAAATAAAATATTAGCATTTCCAAATACACTTACGACTCCTTTAGAAGAATAGTCAATTTGTTTAGTTGTGGGATTAATTAAATTAACTGTGATAGAATCTGCAAGAGTATCTGCAGGGTTTAGGAGTGCAGCCATTTTGTGAGTACTAGTCGAATATAAACCTTCTAAGTAAACTTTTATTTGAATGCCATAATCTAGCGGTTCTGTGGCGAAGGCATTTATGCTACACGTTTGTGATGTGCCTGCTACATTAACTCCAACTACCGACCAGTAATAATTTGCTCCTTGTAGCATCAGTCCTGTCAAAGCAAAAGTATCGGTTGTATTTATAAGCACTTGTGTTGGAGGATTTACAAAGTCTAAAAACACTCGATATGAACTAATGTTGGCAATTTTTGACCATTTTAGTGTTGAACCAGTATGAGGAATAAAAGAAGTAGCGTTTTGAGGAATCATAGTAGAAGCACAGGCAGGAAGAGAAGTAGTAACATTAATTGAAAAAAGACCGGTACCTCCACCAACACCTGCATGATAAACACGAATAAAATAAGTTTGCCCTACTGTAAGAGTTGTTGAAGTTAATACTTCAGGTTGACCATTTCCATAGGTATTAATACATTGAAGTGAATTTAGAGCCCCGCAAGTATTTGAAAACAATTGTATAACTGCATTGAATCCATTGCCAGAATTAACAGTGATAATCTCTATTGGATAAGATGCTACAAAGGAATACCAGACATCATCATCGGGAGTTGTACCCGTAAGAGAACAAACAGGAATCGACGCAGAAGCAGTTGCTGCAATAGTTTGGCTTCCTGTCGTAAAAGCTGTTGGAATAGTAACAGGAAGAACAATAGCATTTGAACAATTATCATTAATAGGAGGGACTGGAGTAGCGCTGACACAAATTGCAAATTGACCACTACCATTACCTGCACCTACTTGATTATGATATATTCGTAAAAAATATTGTTGTCCCAAAACTAAATTGGTTGCATTTATATATTCAGTCAAACCGTAACTGGAACTATCTTTACAAGCTATCAAAACATTCGAAGAATTAAATAATTCAACCGCAGGATCATAGTTTCCACTACCCATCACTTTAACGGTAGTATTGGAATTAGTGGCTGTAAATTCAAACCAAACATCATCATCTGCTATTCCACCTGCGCAGGCAATAAGAGAAGGTGTAGCAGTTGCATTAACAGATGAATAATACCCCCCACAAAGATCAGTACAAGGAGCACTAGCTACATCGAGATGTTGAGGAGTGGACCGATTATCATTGCTTGGAATAACTGTAGTTGAAACATAGCTTACATATGCACCTGGCGATAACTTTAGAGATGAAGCACAAACAGGAGGATCCATAAGCGTTGAAATACCTGGTGTACCAAAGTTTCTTGTATTCGAAGTCAGCTGATTGAAATACTCGCCAGATTGAGGAGTTGTACTAACATTTACACCATTAAGGCCTATAGTATAAGAATAAATATAATTAATGGTTCCATTGAATGGTTCCATATTTCCATATACGTATTCAATTTCTGAAGTTGCTTCATAGAGCTTTAACTGAAAATTGAAATTTGGCCCAGAGTTATTATAAATTTCCATTCCTGCCCATTCAATAGTAAAGACTCTACTACCTGAAACCCCTGTAACAGAATATTTAATTGAAGCATCTAGATTGGATTGAAGACCAGCATTGCCCTGACAAACTAAATCTTCATAAAAAGGAGCAATGATTAACGGACCGGCATTCATCGTAAGTGAGTTCGTATAACTATATGCACCACTGCCACTTCCAAGCAAAGCAGTTGTAGTATTAAAAGTAATAAATCCATTGGTAGATACTAAAAAAGAGGAATACGTTTTCCCCTGATAATTAAAGTTAAAACCAATTGGCTGGACAGTGCTTAAATTATCATCTGTATTAGTTCCATTTCTCCAACCTGTAACTGTTGTTCCTCCAGAAAAAATAGAAGTGTAACTGATACCTGTACTTCTAGCAACATTATAATTTATGATAGGCGCAGTTGTGAATGAATTCACAGAGCAACCCGTAGCAGATCCAATAGCATTTTTGGGTACTACTTTGTAATAATAGACAGAATTAAAAGCAAGAGCAGCAGTAGGAGTATATGTTGTACCTATTTGAGAAGTAGAAACAAGCGGTGGAGTTGAAGATGTGCCAAAATAAACATCGTATGAAATCGGATTTCCCGTTCCTGCAGTCCAACTTATAGTAGTCGCAGACGAAATGCCAGTAGAGCCTGAAGTCGGACTTGAAGTACTTACACAAGATGGCGGAAGAGCAGGTGGAGTAAAAGAGTATGAAACACCACTTGTTATTGCTGAGGTATTACTATTATTTACAGTAGCATTCGAAAAAGAAGCAGTCGATGCAGTTGGCACGACACTCCAAAAATCGGTTGTAGAAGTAGCTAAGCCAACGGAATAAGCACCTGCATTAACTATCATTCCGGTATTATAAACGAACTGAACTACGTTGGTTGTTTCAAATAACCAAACCTGAAATTTTCCGGTATTCGTTGTACTGTTTTTAGGGATAGCTAAAATAAACTCAACCGCCAATTTACGATTAGGAGCTGTACCAATTAATTTATAACCACAATAGCCAATAGTCCCTGTATTGAGATCATCCCAATATGGTGCAATTTTAGGAAAGTCAGAATTGACAATTAAATTATTTACTGCATTGTTAGAAATAACTGTTGAACCCAATCGCATTAGCCCATTCGAATTGGTTGAAAATTGAGAATAGATTACATTGTTGAAAGTAAAATTGAAACCAATATTTTGAACGGTACTTGCAACATCGTCTTGGCCGGTTAAAAACAATGGTGTAAATCCATTCATGTTTTCTAAAACTGCACCTGTGCTAACAGAAGTAGTATATAGATTTACTTGAGCAGAAACACTAATAGAATAAAACAATAGAATTAGACTATTCAAAAATAGTATTTTGAATAGTGTTGATTCAAGTAGTATTTTTTTCATTTTTTTTATTCGACGTAGTATTAGTTCTTACCTACTTTATTATTTACTTTGCAATACCCAACGATGATAATCGGGAGAGTTGTTATTGCATTTAAAAAATCCGCAGCTTATTAATAAAACAAAATCAGAAGATTACCAACCAAAGATAAGTTCTGAAAGATGATTTTCCAATAGGAATCTAAGGTTTATTTATTAACTATTATTGCAGTTCCATTCACCTCATTTATGTCTCATTTTACCCTAGAAAAGCTTCCATTCACAGAAACAGGTCACTTTTCACCAACAGTTCTTGAATACAGCAGAAAAGGACCTGGATTAAACTCTTTTTTTGAATTTGAGGATACAATTGAAGGTTTCAAGCAGATAATAAAAAAGAACCCTCCATTCAAAGGAAACCGAGAAATCTTAAGAGACATCCTTCTAGATCAATATAAAGCCTCAAAAATTGAGTTAAATAATGAAGTTTTTGAAAATATCCATGCTCTTACTTCAGTAAACACTTTTACAGTTACAACAGGTCATCAACTCAATATTTTTTCAGGTCCACTCTATGTTTTTTACAAGTTGGTTTCAACAATTAATCTTGCAGAACAGCTTCGTCAGAAATTTCCAACACACAATTTCGTACCGGTATATTGGATGGCCAGTGAAGATCATGATATTGAAGAAATCAACCACATCCATTTGTTTGGCAAACGTCATTCTTTTGAAACACAATATGCCGGAGCTTCAGGTAAATTACCATTAAGTGAAATTTATAGCATAATCTCAAATGTTAACGAACTTTTAGGTCAGAGTTCCCATGCGGAAGAGCTCAAAAAAATTATTCAGGAAAGTTATCTTGAATCAACCAATTTATCAGAGGCAACTCGTAAGTGGATAAATTATTTTTTCGGGAAGTATGGATTAGTTATACTAGACGCAAATGAAAAATTATTTAAACAAGCGTTTACTCCGCTGTTGAAAAAAGAATTATCAGAAAATTTTATTAAAATTGAAACTGATAAGACGATTGAAAAACTAAAAAATAATTTTCATATCCAAGTAAATCCTAGAGATATCAATCTTTTTTATTTTCATGATAATTTGAGAAATCGAATTGTAAAAGTTGGAGATCATTTTGAAGTTTTAAATTCCAATATCACGTTTACACAAAATGAAATTGAAAATGAAGTAAATTCCTTTCCCGAAAAATTTAGCCCGAATGTTTTGTTTCGGCCAATCTATCAACAGTTAATACTTCCAAACATTGCAAACATTGGAGGACCGGCAGAATTGGAATATTGGCTGGAATTAAAATCGGCATTTATAGCTGCAGATATTCAAATGCCAATATTAATGTTGCGAAACAGCGCATTAATAATCGATAAAACAATTAATTCTAAATGGAAAAAATTTGGCTTTTCAACAGCCGACTATTTTCTAGATGAAAATGAATTGGCAAAAAAATATTTATCATTCGGAAAATTAAAAGATTTTAACACTATCCATTTCCAAGAGAAAATTATTGAAGAGTTTGATAGTCTTGCTGAACAAGTTTCGAACGTTGATCAAACATTAAAGGCAAGTGTTGAATCAGAAAAGCAAAAGTTATTAAACTCTTTAAAGTCGTTGCAAGAGAAAGTAATTAGGACTGCAAAGAAAAAAGAAGAAACAGAACTAAATCAGATTAATAAAATTAAAGAGAAATTATTTCCTCAAAATAATTTACAAGAAAGAATTGACTCAGTTCTGCCTTATTACTTGAAAGATGGCAAGAATTTTATTGAATTATTAAAAAAATCGTTTGACCCATTTGATCATAGTTTCCTTGTAATTCAAGAAACCGATATCCAAGATTAATCTATAATAAATTTTCCTGATGCAATTTGTTTTTTTTCAGTCATTATTCGATAAAAATAAATTCCTGATGACAACTCTTCTCGATTAAAAGAAATGGTTTTAGTACTACTTAACGGAATCATTTCGTCCTTCTTTTTGTTTCCTAAATTGTCATAAACCTGAAGATACGTTTTAACGATATTTTCTTCTATCCCTTCTAAAGTTATCACTCCTTGGTCTGTAACCGGATTTGGATAAATAAAAGAAGCTTGATTTGATGTTGAAATATCCTGAACTTTATTTGTTAAAAATATTTCTTCTATCGGTTTAGCAGTTGCGCTGTTACCGGCATAAGGAAGTCCATACATATCTTCAATTGTTCTAAGTAGATCGTAATGATTATACCCATTCGAAGAATAAAGACCCGGTTGAATCATAGGCCCTACAAACACACATGGAATATGATTTGCATGGATGTTATCATCTTCATCAAAAAGTAGAATGAGCAAACTATTATTCTGCATTGCCCAATTTACATAAGCAGATAAATTTAAATTTACCCAAGAATCTCCAGAAATTATCCTAGCCGGATCAACACCATTATGCATATCGTTATCCATATTTGGAATTACAAAACTCACTGAAGGTAAAGTTGTAAAATCAGTAGGAAAGTGATCCATCGTTAAATTAATAGCAGTTGGAATCTGATTTGTTCCATTGCCCTGCCAATTAATCCACGGGCTATGTTTCCGACCATAACTTCCTGATGCACCTACCAATGAACCAATAGAAGGCAGGTCTTCTGAATAACCCTTAAAGCTAAAGCCGGAATTTATTAATGAAGCACCTAAATTAGGTGTAGACCAAGGTGTTCCAACAGGTAAATTATCTGTTGTAACACCCTGATTTGAGCCAGAAAATAACATAATATAATTCGGCTGACTCGGGTGACTTAATGCATAATATTCTACCATACTCGCGCCAATCGAAGAAAGATGATTGATATAAGGAGCAGAGGCGGAGCCAATCACTTGACTGTAGCCATGATTTTCTAACATGCAAATTACAACATGATCTGGTCGGGGAACACTACAATTTGACTTTTCTATTCCGACGAATAAAACCAATGCAAGGAATAGACGGCCAGAAATTTTCAATCTTCTTTTGTTTGTCATGATTTGATAGCTTGTATTTTTTGATACGCAGCAAAAAAACAATCGATACTGTTTCAATTATGAAGTGTCTGAATCATAAGTGGTTAATAAGTACTATTTAGCATAGATGCTTATTAAAAAGCAACGGTTTTACAAATAAATCGCAATAACTTACCATCGGAAATGTTGAAAAAAAAGGAAAACATTTCTCAAATCCTGTCAGAAGATTCAATTTTGAAGAATTGAAAATTAAAATATATAAAATGTTGCATTTGTATTGAATAAGATTCTTTAATCACAAAAATTAACAATATTTTTGCGCATGCACCAGAAAATTCTTATCGCCGACTTTGGGTCACAGTATACTCAACTTATTGCCCGTCGAATTAGAGAATTAAATGTTTACTGCGAAATCTACCCGTTTCATAATTTTCCAAGCATCACCGATGATGTAATGGGCGTTATACTTTCCGGAAGTCCTTCATCAGTTTTAGAAAAAGATCATCCGGAACTCAAGCTTTCATTTAGAGGCCAAGTGCCCATTTTAGGAGTCTGTTATGGTGCACAATTACTTTCGCATCAAAATGGGGGAGAGGTGTTGCCTTCGAAAATTCGAGAGTATGGCCGTGCCAATTTGGTTTCCATAAAAGAGAACTCACTTTTTAAGGACATTTCCATTCAATCAACAGTTTGGATGTCGCATGGAGATACAATCGCCAGTCTTCCTAATAATTTTGAATTACTGGCAAGTACAAATGAAGTAAAAATTGCTGCCTTTAGAATAGCCGGTGAACAAACATATGGAATTCAATTTCACCCTGAGGTTACTCATTCAGAGGATGGAAAACAATTACTAAAGAATTTTTTAGTGGACATTTGTGGTTGTTCGCAAGACTGGACGCCAAAATTTTTTGCACAAGAAACCATCGAAAAATTAAAAAAACAATTAACAAATGATATTGTCGTTCTCGGTTTATCGGGAGGTGTTGATAGTTCAGTTGCTGCAATTTTACTTCATCAAGCAATCGGAAAAAATCTTCATTGTATTTTTGTTGATAATGGCTTACTTAGAAAAGACGAATTCCAACAAGTTTTAAATTCATATAAAACTATGGGATTAAATATTACAGGTGTTAATTCTTCCGAAAAATTTTATACCGCATTAAAAGGCTTAACAGATCCGGAAGAAAAGCGAAAAGCGATTGGAAAAACATTTATTGACGTTTTTGATGAAGAAGCACATCGAATTAAGAATGTTAAATGGTTAGCTCAAGGAACAATTTATCCTGATATTATTGAAAGTGTAAGTATTAACGGACCAAGCGCAACAATTAAAAGCCATCATAATGTTGGAGGGCTTCCTGATAAAATGAATTTAAAAATTGTTGAACCATTAAATACACTTTTCAAAGATGAAGTTCGAGCAGTCGGTAGAGAGCTTGAGATTGACAATAGTATTTTAAGTAGACATCCATTTCCGGGCCCAGGATTGGCAATAAGAATATTGGGTGATATTACACCGGAAAAGATAGCAATAGTGCAGCAAGCAGATGAAATCTTTATTTCACAATTGAAGAAAGAAGGGTTATATGATACTGTTTGGCAAGCAGGTGCAATTCTTTTACCAGTTCAATCTGTTGGAGTAATGGGCGATGAACGAACGTACGAAAATGCAATCTGTTTACGTGCTGTTCAATCGGTAGATGGAATGACTGCCGATTGGGTTCATTTGCCGTATACCTTTCTTGCAAATGTATCGAACGAAATAATCAATAAGGTTCGAGGAATAAACAGAGTAGTTTATGATATCAGCTCGAAACCGCCAGCTACCATTGAATGGGAATAATTTTTTAACTATACCACCGTGAAGTACATTCAAATACTCTTATTCATTTCCCTTTTAACATACGGAGAAAATACTCATGCTCAAACGAATCTGACAGCTCGAGATACTTCCGAAATTAGATTTATTAATACAAGGAAATTTTATGTTTATAAAGTTGATAAAGGCGAAACACTTTTCAGCATTTCCCAAAAATTCAATATCCCGCAACAAGAAATAATAGAGTTTAATAAAAACATAAGTAAGCAAGGATTAAAATATAAAACTAAGATTTGGATTCCTGCTTTTTCTTGGTTAAAAAAAGATTCACAAGTTGAAGTTCCATTGGAAGAAGAATTCGATAAACATCCCGAAAAGAACGTATATAAAATCGCAATAGTAAGTTTGTTAAACTTACCAAGATTTTATTCTATCGATTCTATTTCGAACGATTCTACATTTATTGAAGATAATTTAGAGAGAGATATCGTCAGCAACCTAACATTTGTAGAAGGCGCTTTATATAGTGCTGAGCAATTAAACAAAGATGGATTTAAAACTCATATTTATATTTTAGATAGTGAACAGGATACCATAAAATTGGCAACTAAACTTCGTCAATCCGTTCCTGACTTAATCATTTCAAATGAAACAGGAACTACATTAAAATATTTATCACATTTTTCCGATCTCAAAAACACTAAACTTATTAGTTGCGGAATAAATACTACTGAATATATTAAAGGTTCAGAAAATTCATACTCATTGTATCCAAGTTCGCTTACTCAATGTGAACGAATGGGTTATTTTAACGCAAAATATTTTCCAGGAGCAGTAGCAATTACAATTCGTTCTAAGCAATCAAAGGAAAATGATAGAGCCGCATCTTTTCGAAGTGGTTGGAAAAATGGTGGTGGTGGTAGAAATCTTATAGTAGATTATAGTAAAGGTGGAGCAAAAGCAATAATGGATAGTCTTAGCAGTTCTAAAAAAAATATCGTATTCCTTTCTTTCTCGAACGAAGATATAGTCACAACCATTTTGGCAGGTTTAAAAACTCAAATACCTGAAAAAAATGTTACAGTAGCAGGTCTACCTACATGGCAATATTTTGAAACGATCGATCAGAAACTTTTGGATAAATGCAATGCAATTATCTTTAGTTCCGGTTTTATAGATTATAAGAGTCCTGAGGTCGAGACTTTCAGAAAATACTTTCGCGAGCACTACAATAGTGAGCCTACAGAAGCATCATTCCAAGGCTTTGATGCCATGCAATACACTGCCAAAAACTTTTTAAAATTTGGAAAGAAATTTATTACCAACAGTAAATCGATTTATGTAAACGGACTTTATTCAGAATATGATATGGAAGATAATGAAAACAAAACCATTCATGTATTTCAACCGACAAAGGACGAAGATGTCGATCTTTTTTTAAAAATCAAGAAAAAATAATGGCGTTAAGTAAAGTAGAAATTTCCAATTGGTTTATGGACCTTCAAGATCGGATTTGTAGTAGTTTAGAGAAAATTGAAGGCAATGCTACATTTTTTGAAGATAAATGGATTCGTGAAGCCGGTGGGGGAGGACGCACAAGAATAATAAGCGACGGGACGATTATTGAAAAAGGAGGTGTCAATTATTCGGCTGTATTCGGAGCAGCTCCAAAATTTTTGATCGAACAATTAGATGTTGATCCATCTGCACAGTTTTATGCAACAGGAGTGAGTATAGTTATTCATCCTGTAAATCCGTTCGTTCCAATCATACATATGAATGTCAGGTATTTTGAAATGACCGGGGGTATTTCATGGTTTGGGGGAGGCATTGATTTGACTCCACATTATGTTAAATGGGATGATGGCGTTTTTTTTCACAACCAATTAAAAAATGTTTGCGATAAGAATAATCAAAATTATTATTCGGAATTTAAAAAGTGGGCTGATAATTATTTTTTCATAAAACATCGAAATGAAACCAGAGGGATTGGCGGAATCTTTTTTGATCAACTCAAAGGTGATAAAGATTCAACATTAGAAAACATTTGGGAATTTGTGAAGGACGTGGGAAATTGTTTTTTGCCAACTTATTCTGAACTTGTGAAGCGAAATGTAAAAGAGAGCTTCAATGCTGAAAATCAAAAGTGGCAAAGTTTACGACGCGGTCGATATGTTGAATTTAATTTGGTGTACGATAGAGGAACAAAATTCGGATTAGAAACGGATGGTAGAACTGAGAGTATTTTAATGAGTTTACCTAAAACAGCATCATGGGAGTATAATTTTCTTCCTCTGAAAGGTAGTCAAGAAGAATTCACATTATCCTATTTGAAAAAAGGAATTGACTGGCTATAAGATGAAAACCTTTGGAGACCGAGCCTACCAATTTTTTAATGAACTTCAAATCAAAGTAGACTTACCCGAAGGAATTAAATGTTTGTACCCATTTAAAGAAAACGAGGTTCAAAAAATAAATCAAATATTTTTTGAAAAATATTACAACGATCAGAAAGAAAGGAAAATGATCATTGGAATAAATCCCGGACGATTTGGTGCTGGTGTTACCGGAATCAATTTCACAGATCCCGTAAATTGTGAAAGAGTTCTCAAAATTGAAAACAGTTTTGAAAAACGATCTGAGTTATCTAGCGATTTTATTTATCATGTTATCAATTTGTATGGCGGACCGAAGAATTTTTTTTCGACATTTTTTATTACATCTGTGTGTCCAATTGGGTTTACATTGAACGATAAAAACTTAAACTATTACGATGATAATGTGCTTCAAAATAAACTTTCCGAATTTATTTTAGAATCATTAGAGACCCAATTGAAATTCGAGATCAATCGTAAAGTTGTCTATTGTTTAGGAGAAGGAAAAAATTACAAGTTCTTATCAGATCTAAATTCAAAACATTCACTTTTTGAAAAAATAGTTCCTTTGCCACATCCGCGGTATATTATGCAATACAAGAGGAAAGAAATGGAGAAGTTTGTTGAGTATTATATATCCATTTTAAAAGGAAAATGATGAGTGTTGAAGGTAAATAGTGAAAATTATCTGGGAAGTCCTAAAAAATTCAACAAAAATTTCGATATTTACACTTTATAAAATACTCATTCAGATGTCAAGCAATCAACATTCAAGTACTCAAGAAAAGAAAGGTCTTTGGTTTACATATTTTGGTAAAGGCGGGGCCGCAGTTTTTGCATTATTATGGTTAATCATTGCAATAAGCTGGATTTTTGGAGTTGTCAATTGGGGATAAAACCATTCAATTAAAAAAGTGCAGAATAAAACTTCTGCACTTTTTTAATGAATTATTTTGAAAGTTTCTTAATTTTTTGGACGTACAAAGTATCTTCGGCATAATAAGTACCTAGAAAAATTAAATACTTTTCCGTGAGTTTGAACGAATGATCTTGCCAAATTTTGTAGTCCTTTATACAATCTTGCCAGTTGTCATATACAGCATAATTATTCTGACTCCTATATTTTTTCAATTCTTGTTGAGTACCCTTAATAATCGTGTTTGATTCCGGCAAATACAATCCGCTTGCACACGTTTTACGTTTTAACGGGTATCGCATTCCTAATAAATTATTCGTTCTTTTTAAAAGGAAAGAAGTTAAATGTCCGGACTCAATCATAATTTGAGCGAAGACTTCATCTTCACATATCAAATTATTAATATGAATTTCTTCTTGCAAAGATGTTCGAGTCAACGGCAGATTTGCAGGTGAAAAATCCTTTGGAAAATTCTCCGTTGCAACATTTGCATTAAATGAAAAATCATTGAACGTTAGAATGAAAAAGAAAATGAAAAAGCAGCTTGAGAATATTATGTTCCGAATCTTTGAGTTATCCTTAAGAGAAGTCGGAAGCATAAAATTGCTGCAAGTTTCATTACGACATATACAATAATCTTTTTCTACTAGGATTTTTTTTGAATGACAACAGCTCGTTTTCATACCATTTGTTTTTAGATAATCGATTGTGCGTAATCATTCTGTGTTTGGTTTTCAGATTCAAAAGTAGTTGTTGAGATAATGGTTTGCGTTTTATATTATCCAAATGGAGTATAGAAGTTGGTGAATGACAAACTAGGCTAAGCGAATGAAAAAACAGCTAAATTTCGCCAAAATCGACGAATAAAGACTAAATCATCAAAACAACAAATTAAACGGCCTTTTTTAGTTAAGATTTATCAATTCAACAGTTCAAAAGATTGCAATAAATTGAAGGGTGTAAACAAGGATAGTGGTCGGCTAATCAGATAGTCAATTAACCGAAGTCGGACTTGTGAATAGGGGCAAATATTTTAGAAGAGAAGAAAGATCAAAACAGAATAATAGTGGTACAGCGTTCTATTGATATCAATCCAAAAGCCTTAAAAGAGGAATAGCCAAAATTTCAATAGTTTCTAATAAAATTAAAAAAAGCACTTTTTACACTCTTTTGTCCTATAATTAATATTATGTTAAGTAAGAATATAGCGCCATTACTCCCCATCAAATATGGCCGCGAGCTTAGTAATAAATGAAATTGATTTATAACCTATTTCCGAAAGGAATTAATACTCCATGTTATGTTCTAAATGAACTTTACCAACAAGGTGCTTTCTAACAATTATCATCCTCCTATTCTATTAAAAAAAAACTCCAATTTCTTGGAGCTTTTTTTTAATATGTTTTATGATCTATTATTTCTTTAAGAGATCATCGACTTTTTTGAACTTGTCATTTTCTCCCGTCCGTATATACAATTGTTTTAAACTAACAAGTGTTGACTTATACGTCTCCTTATCCTCTGCCGTTTTATTTGGATTTGCTTCTAGCGCCTTTTCTAAATACGGTTCAGCATCTTTAAACTTTAGATCGAATTTTACTTTTGCCTTTTCATAGTCAGCATTTGATTTTAGAGAATTCGCTTTCCCAATCATATCGGCAGCTTGATTAAAATACATTGCTCCCAAATAGTAATTCAAGTTGAAATTATTTGAATCAACCTTTAGACCATTTTTATAAGTCGATTCAGCTTTCGATGTGTATTCAGCAACTTGCTCAGGCTTGATTGTAGCCTTAATAGTTGAGTCAGAAGGGTGCGCAAGATTATCATATGTTGAACCCAATGCTAAATAGAGACTAGTATTGGTTTGGTCTTTCGAAATCGCTTCATCCATTGCGCCAATTGCATCTTTACTTCTTCCTTCTGATAATAAAATATTGATTTCAGAAAGCATCAATCCCAAGTTATCAGGAAAGATTTTTCTGCCGACCCGAATCGTTTGCAGTGCTTTGTCACTTTGTTTATTGGTTTTGTAAATATCTGCAAGAGATAAATAAATATTAGTGTCATCAAACTTATAGGAAACCAATTGCTCATAATATTTAATAGCTTTTTCTTTTTCACCGGCTCTTTCGGCTGAATAAGCTGAGTTCAAAACGACCGCCGTATCAGATGGCGACATCACCATCACCTTTTCAAAACTAGCCAAAGCTGATTTATAATCCTTCGCTTGATAGCTTTTTACACCGTCGTCAAAAATGCTTTTTATAATTAACGGGATTCTAAGACTATTGATTTCGTCGAACCATTCGTTTTTCGGCTCTAATTGATTAGCCTTAGAAAAAGCTTCATAGGCTATGAACAAACAGTTGTCGCACAACCCTTTATACTTATCACTTCCGTGAAGAGCTGCATAAATTAACCCCTTGTAATACCACGTTTTCGCCATACTTGCTGTTTGTTCATTTGTAACAGCTTCATCAATAGCTTCTTTTGCCTTATCGTATTGGTTGTACGGCTCCTTATAAAAATTCCAGGCAGTTTGAACCTTTGCTTTCTGTGAATAGCCTAAACTAACACTAATACAAATAGTTATAATGACTAAAACAATTTTTTTCATACGTTTTGTTTGCGATTTATTATGTTAAATAGAATTTATTCTTTAGGTAAATTATCTTCTTCGGCCGATGTCGGATCCTGAGTTTTATCCGTTGGTTCAATTGAATCGGATGTTTCGGCCAATGCTTGAGCAGCCTTTTTCTCTTCCTCATCAATTTCCACTTTTGCTACAGAAGCAATTGCATCATCGTCGTCCAACCTGATCAAACGAACACCTTGGGTGGCTCTTCCCATTACTCTTAATTCGTCGATACACATTCTTATTGTAACTCCCGATTTATTAATAATCATTAAGTCATCACTCTCTTCTACTGCTTTGATTGCAATGAGGTCGCCGGTTTTTTCGGTAATGTTTATCGTCTTGACTCCTTTACCACCGCGATTAGTAACGCGATATTCATCAACTTCCGATCGTTTGCCATAACCTTTTTCAGAAACGACCATCACCGTTTGCCTTTGAGCATCGGTTACACAAACCATTCCAATTACCTTGTCATCTTTTCCATTTAAGCTAACGCCCTTTACACCGATTGAATTTCTACCCATCGGGCGAACCTTTTCTTCATTAAAACGAACCAACTTTCCTTTCTTAGTAGCAAGCATGATTTCATTTTTACCATTTGTTAAACGGGCTTCCAATAAACAATCGCCATCTTCAATCGAAATAGCATTGATACCATTCAGACGAGGACGTGAATAAGCTTCAAGCGATGTTTTTTTAATTGTACCATCTTGGGTACACATCACAATAAAATTACTATTAATGTATTCTTCGTCTTCAAGATTTTTAACATTGATAAAAGCTTTTACTTTATCATCGGGACTCAAACTAATTAAGTTTTGAATTGCCCTGCCTTTAGATGTTTTAACACCTTCAGGAATATTATAAACTTTCAACCAATAGCATCGGCCTTTTTCAGTGAAGAACAACATATAATTGTGAGTTGAGGCAACATAAATATGCTCAACAAAATCTTCGTCACGAGTAGAACTTCCCTTTGCTCCTCTTCCACCTCTTCCTTGCGTTCGAAATTCAGTTAGAGCAGTACGTTTGATATATCCTAAATGAGAAATAGTGATAACAACATCTTCGTCGGCTATCATATCTTCCATAGAAATATCATCGCCGGAATAAACTATTTCAGTACGGCGTTCATCACCATACTTCGCTTTTATTTCGAGCAATTCATCTTTTATTATTTCCATTCTCAGCTCTTCACTTGCCAAAATACTTCTGTAATATTCAATTAGTTTCATTAATTCAGCATACTCAGCACGGATTTTATCTCTTTCAAGTCCAGTAAGTCGTTGAAGGCGCATTTCCAAAATTGCTTTCGATTGAATCTCTGAGAGACCAAATTTCGACATCAATCCTTCTTGTGCTATTGGTGGTGTTTGAGAGGCTCTTATCAATGCAATTACCTCATCGAGATGATCGAGAGCAATCAACAAACCTTCTAGTATGTGTGCTCTTTTTTCTGCTTCAGCTAATTCATACTTGGTACGACGAATAACAACTTCGTGACGATGATTAACAAAATGTACAATCAAGTCTTTAACATTCAAAGTCATTGGTCGTCCGTGAACCAGGGCAACATTATTGACACTGAACGATGATTGCAGAGCAGTATACTTATATAGATTATTTAGTACTACATTCGAAATAGCATCACGACGTAATTCATAAACGATTCTAATTCCATCGCGATCAGACTCATCTCTTAAGTCTGTAATTCCATCAATTTTCTTTTCATTGATTAAGTCGGCAGTCCGTTTAATCATTTCAGCTTTGTTAACCTGAAACGGAACTTCGGTAACAACAATACGTTCTTTACCGTTAGCAGCCGTTTCAATAGTAGCTCTTCCTCGCAGTACGATTTTTCCTCTTCCCGTAAGTAGAGCTTCTCTAACACCGCTATATCCGTAAATAATTCCTGCAGTAGGAAAGTCCGGTGCTTTAACAAACTTTATAATTTCATCAATAGTAATTTCTCTATTTTCAATATAAGCAATGGTTCCGTCAATTACTTCCGTTAGATTATGAGGAGCCATATTAGTGGCCATCCCAACAGCAATTCCCGAAGCACCATTGATTAAAAGATTTGGTACACGAGCAGGAAGTACAGTAGGCTCTTCCAAACTATCATCAAAGTTGAGAGTAAAATCAACAGTATCTTTATCGATATCTTGCAACATCTCTTCAGCAATCTTTCTCAATCTTGCTTCAGTATAACGCATCGCAGCCGGACTATCTCCATCCATAGAACCATAGTTACCTTGACCATCTACCAAAGGATATCTTAAACTCCAAGTCTGTGCCATTCGAACCATGGCATCATAAACAGAACCATCACCATGTGGATGATACTTACCTAAAACTTCTCCAACAATTCTTGCTGATTTTTTATAAGGTTTATTGCTTGCAACACCTAAGTCGAGCATACCATAGAGTACTCTTCTGTGCACAGGTTTTAATCCATCGCGAACATCAGGTAAAGCGCGAGAAACTATAACGGACATCGAGTAATCGATGTATGCAGTTTTCATTTCCTCTTCAATATTGATCGGAATAATTTTTTCTCCGTTTGTCATATTTTATGTGGGGTAAATCTTTTTTGTAATAATAATCGTTAGTTCATTTAGTAAAGGAACACATTCATGATCCTTTATCAATTCAGTTTAATCGAGCAATCAACTACATACTGAAGAAAATGATTGAAAATAAGAATATTCAGTTCAAGCAACCGACTTCAGTAAAGTGGCCCGAATTTACAAAAATTCCCTTAAAAATTGTAAATTCTAACAAACAGATTTATGTTGAAAAGTTCACGTGACCATATGGCAGTTGACGGCCAATTGCACGTTAATTGCAAGGCATTTGGTAAGGATCGCAAAATTTGTTCATATCTTACATAATGACTTGCGAACCTTAGAATAAAGTACATCGTTACACTCACAAATACTAGAATTATGGAAGCTAAATTCTCTCCCCGCGTAAAAGACGTGATTACATTCAGTCGCGAAGAAGCCCTGCGCCTTGGGCACGATTACATTGGCACTGAACATTTATTGTTAGGTCTAATCCGAGAAGGAGAAGGAATGGCTATTAAGATTTTGAAGTCTCTTGGAATAAATCTAGCAGAACTTCGCAAATCGGTGGAGAACTCTGTAAAAGGAAGTTCTACAGCCATTAACAATTTAAGTAATATTCCGCTTACGAAGCAAGCGGAGAAAGCATTAAAAATAACATATTTGGAAGCCAAGGTCTTTAAGAGTGAAGTTATTGGCACTGAACATCTTTTACTTTCAATATTAAAAGATGAAGATAATATAGCCACTCAAATATTAAATCAATACGGTATTAACTACGAAATCGTGAAAGAAGAACTAGACGTTATTAAATCAAATTTCAGGTCAGAAGCTCCTTCTAACCCATCCGACGATGATCCTTATGCAAAGGACGATGAAGGAAGCACTGGAATGACTACTAAAAAGAATACGGATTCCAAATCAAAAACTCCGGTTCTAGACAATTTCGGTCGCGACCTTACGAAAGCTGCTGAAGACGGACGCTTAGATCCAATTGTTGGCCGTGAAAAAGAAATAGAAAGAGTTTCTCAAATTCTTTCTCGACGTAAAAAAAATAATCCAATCCTTATTGGAGAACCGGGTGTAGGTAAATCTGCCATTGCAGAAGGATTAGCACTTAGAATTGTTCAGCGTAAAGTTTCTCGCGTTCTTTTTAACAAACGAATTGTTACACTTGATCTTGCTTCTTTAGTAGCCGGTACAAAATATCGTGGACAATTTGAAGAGCGAATGAAAGCTGTAATGAATGAGTTAGAAAAATCGCCAGATGTAATTTTATTCATCGATGAGATTCATACAATTATTGGAGCCGGCGGTGCTTCAGGATCGTTAGATGCTTCGAATATGTTCAAGCCAGCTCTTGCACGTGGAGAAATACAATGTATTGGTGCCACTACACTAGATGAGTATCGTCAATACATCGAAAAAGATGGAGCACTTGACCGTCGTTTCCAACGTGTACTGATTGAGCCTGCATCATTAGATGAGTCGATGGAGATTTTAAATAACATAAAAGATCGTTATGAAGATCATCATAACGTGAACTATACTCCTGAGGCAATTAAAGCATGTGTTAATTTAACTGCTCGCTATATTACAGACCGTTTCCTTCCAGATAAAGCGATTGATGCTTTAGATGAAGCCGGTTCACGAGTACATATAACAAATATACATGTCCCTAAAACTATCCTAGAATTAGAAGGTAAAGTTGCAGATATCAAGAATGAAAAAAACAAAGTTGTTCGTTCTCAGAAATATGAGGAAGCTGCAAAGCTCCGTGATTCTGAAAAGCAACTCTTAGAACAATTGGATGTTGCAAAACGTCAATGGGAAGAAGAAACTAAAACTCACCGTTATACAGTTCATGAAAAAGATGTAGCAGAAGTTGTTGCAATGATGACAGGAATTCCTGTTACCAGAGTAGCACAAACAGAAAGTCATCGTTTGGTGAAAATGGCTGAGGAGTTAAAAGGAAAAGTAATTGGGCAAGATGAGGCTATTACTAAAGTAGTGAAAGCTATTCAAAGAAACAGAGCAGGATTAAAAGATCCAAACAAACCAATTGGAACTTTTATTTTTCTTGGTCCTACCGGAGTAGGTAAAACTGAACTAGCAAAAGTTATTGCAAAAGATTTATTTGATTCGGCAGATGCGTTGGTTCGTATTGATATGAGTGAGTACATGGAAAAATTTGCCATCACTCGTTTGATAGGAGCGCCTCCAGGATATGTTGGGTATGAAGAAGGCGGACAGCTTACAGAGAAAGTACGTCGTAAACCATATACAGTTGTATTATTAGATGAGATTGAAAAGGCTCATCCGGATGTATTCAATCTATTGCTTCAAGTATTAGATGAAGGAGTTTTGACTGATAGTCTTGGACGAAAAGTTGATTTCAAGAATACGATTATGATTATGACGTCTAATATTGGTTCTCGTCAATTGAAAGATTTTGGTCAGGGAGTTGGGTTCTCAACGAATGCAAAAATTTCCGGCGCTGATGATCATTCACGTGGTGTAATCGAGAGTGCACTTAAAAAAGCATTTGCTCCTGAATTTTTAAATAGAATTGACGATGTAATTATGTTCAATTCATTAGAAAAAGAACACATTCATAAAATCATTGATGTTGAGTTGGTTCATTTATACAAAAGAGTGATCGATCTTGGTTACAAACTTCAATTATCTGATGAAGCAAAAGACTTTATTGCAGATCATGGATATGATGTAAACTTTGGAGCGCGACCTTTGAAAAGAGCTATTCAGAAATATCTAGAAGATCCGCTCGCGGAAGAAATAATCAAGGCTGAGCTTGTTGAAGGAGATATACTTGAAGTTAATTTGGAAAAAGAAACCGGAACATTAAAAATTACGGTGATTAAATCAAATGCTCCAGATGCTCCAAGTGCGCCAACACCTCCAACCAAGACAAGTACAAGAAAGAAAAAAGAGGAATAAAAAAAATCCCGCTCAATGAGCGGGATTTTTTTTTGCAGATTATCAAGAAAATTTTTCCATTACTTCACTGCTAATACCGGTAGTTGAGTACCCTCCATCATGATATAAATTTTGCATTGTAACCATTTTGGTAAGATCACTAAAAAGTGTTACACAATAGTCAGCGCATGCGTCGGCGGATGCATTTCCAAGTGGTGAAATTGAATCTGCGAAATTGAAGAAATTATCAAATCCTTTAATGCCTGAGCCGGCAGTTGTTTTGGTTGGCGATTGAGAAACGGTATTTACTCTTACTTTTCTAAATTTCCCATAATGGTAACCAAAACTTCTACCAATTGATTCGAGCAACGCTTTTATATCGGCCATATCTGTATAAAAAGGATAAGTTCGTTGAGCAGCGATATAAGAAAGAGCAACGACACTCCCCCATTCGTTAATGGCATCCAATTTCATAGCAACACTTAACATTTTATGGAGAGACATAGCAGAAACATCAACGCCCTTTGCATAGTAGTCATAATTTGAGTCTACGTAAGGAATATTTTTTCGGATGTTAACTGACATCCCAATTGAATGCAAAACGAAATCAATTTTACCACCCATAATCTCCATCGACTTTTCATAAAGATTTGTCAGGTCTTCAACGGATGTGGCATCGGCAGGTACAATCTGAGATTTAGTTTCTTCAGCAAGTTTGTTGATCTCACCCATTCTCATTGCAATAGGAGCGTTCGTGAGCACTATTTGAGCTCCTTCTTCATGACAACGTTTTGCAACTTTCCATGCTATTGAATTGCTATCTAAAGCTCCGCTAATGATTCCGCGTTTCCCTTTTAAAAGATTATTTGACATATAATTTGAATTAGGTTATTTTTTTTTAATTAGAATATTGATTCAAAAGTATAAAAATTACTCAAACTCCTAAGAGCTCTTTTGCATTTTGCATTGCAATTTCTGTAGGTTTATCCCCACTCAACATTCTAGCTACTTCCACAATTCTTTCACCACTTGAAAGCTGACGAACTTTTGTAAATGTCCTCTTCCCTACAACTTCTTTATAAACAAAATAATGCTCTTCACCTCTACTGGCAATTTGGGGTAAATGAGTAATGGCAACAAGTTGTATTGATTTTGATAATTCGCTCATGACATTTCCAATTTTATGAGCAGTTTCACCACTTACGCCGGTATCAATCTCATCGAAAATAATTGTTGGCAATTTAATTAATTTTGCAACAATCGATTTTAACGACAACATTAAACGAGATAACTCGCCACCAGAGGCTACTTTACTAATTTCGGCGTATGCAACCCCTTTATTAGCAGAAAATAAAAATCGGACAGAATCCTTTCCTGACTTATTGAAATCATTTTCAGAAAGAAGTATATGTTCAATTTTCAATATAGCATTTGGCATTCCTAATTCGCTAAGTACTTTTTTTATTTTAGATTCAATACCCGGAATAGCTTTAATTCTGGCCGCAGAAATAATATCAGCAAGTTCAAGAAGGCGAGTAAAAATTGACGCTCGTTCTTTTTCTAACTTTTCTATTTGCTCATCCATTGAATCAAGTAAACCTAGTTTATTATTCAATTCGTTTTTAAGTGCTATTAATTCAGCTGTAGAATTTACACGGTGTTTTTGTTCAAGATGATTCAATAAATTTAATCGTCCGTTGATAATTGCCAAACGTTGAGGGTCAGGAGTTACTTCGTCTGCAATACCTACGGTTTCATTTGATATATCTTTTAATTCCAGATGAACCGATTTTAAACGTTGGCCCACCTCTTCCAATCTGATATTGTATTTTGACAAACCATTTACTAATTGCACAGAAGCTGCAACCGAAGAAAGGATATTGGGTTCTTCACCTGATATTAGACCATCAAGTTTAGAAAGACCATTTCTAATTTCTTCTGCATGGGAAAGGCTCAAGAGCTCGTTTTCTATTACAGATTTTGTTTCACCTTTTTCTAGGTCAGCTTCGACTAATTCACTGTATTGAAAATTAAAATAATCTTGATCAGCCTTAGCCTTACTTTCTTTTTCTTTCAAATCGAAAATTTGATTGTTCAAATCTTTGTAT
>JAYTOX010000057.1:0-30307 GCA_043747595.1 Bacteroidota bacterium
AGTTAAAAATTTAGAAGTTAAGCCGGGTAAACGTACTGCCTCCGCTCCGTTTACAACATCGACGCTACAACAAGAGGCTGCGAGAAAATTAGGTTATGGCGTAACCCAGACAATGATACTTGCTCAAAAATTATATGAAGCAGGTAAGATTTCTTACATGAGAACAGATTCGGTAAACCTTTCACTCGATTCTTCAGAAATGGCAAAACAAACCATTGTGAAAAATTATGGTGAAAAATATCATGAGTTTAGAGTATTCAAAAATAAAATAGCTTCAGCGCAAGAGGCTCACGAGGCTATTCGTCCGACCGATTTTTCTGTTGAAGAAGCCGGAAACGATCCGCGTGAACAACGCTTGTATAGCCTTATTTGGAAGCGAGCAATTGCTTCTCAAATGGCTGATGCAGTATTAGAGAAAACAGTAATTACGATTACTTCAAATAAAACCAACGAAGATTTTGTAGCGAATGGAGAAGTGATCAAGTTTGATGGATTTCTTAAAGTGTATATGGAAGGAACCGACGATGAAGAAGGGGCCGACGAACAAGAAGGAATACTTCCACTTGTGAAAATTGGCGAAGCGCTTAAATTAAATGAAGCCACAGCTACCGAGCGATTTACTCATCCGCCAAGCAGATTTACCGAAGCCTCTTTAGTAAAAAAACTGGAAGAATTGGGAATTGGTCGTCCATCTACTTTTGCGCCAACAATTAGTACGGTTCAAAAAAGAGGATATGTTACCAAAGAAGAGCGTTTAGGAAAAGGAAGGAATTACGTTGTGATTACTTTGAAGGGTAATAAAATTACTGACGAAGTAAAAACAGAAATAACAGGTGCCGAAAAAAATAAGTTATTCCCCACCGATATTGGAATGTTGGTGAATGATTTTTTAGTAGCACATTTCCACAAAATATTAGACTACAATTTCACTGCATACGTAGAAAAAGAGTTTGATGATATTGCTAATGGCGAGTTGAAGTGGCAAGAAATGATCAAAGAGTTTTATGGTCCTTTTCACACAACTGTTGTTACCACAGAAAAAGATGCTGAACGAGTTTCGGGCGAACGAGTATTAGGCAAAGACCCTGCTTCAGGAAGAACATTACTCGTGAGAGTTGGCCGATTTGGTCCGATGGCACAAATTGGATCGCAAGAAGAAACCGATAAGCCACGTTTTGCAAAACTAAGGGCAGAACAACGACTCGATCAGATTACATTTGAAGAAGCATTAGAACTATTCAAATTGCCAAGAAATCTAGGAGCTTTTGAAGACCACGATGTTCATGTTGCTATAGGCCGTTTCGGGCCATATGTGCGATTGAACGACTTCTTTGTTTCAATGAAAAAAGAAGATGATCCATATACAGTAACCTACGATAGAGCCGTTGAATTGATTCTTGAAAAAAGAAAAGCAAATGCAGAACGGATTATCATGACCTTCGATGAGGATCCCGAAGTACAAGTTTTAAATGGACGTTGGGGGCCATACATTGCCTACAAAGGCAGGAATATCCGGATTCCGAAAGATCGTGATCCGAAAAGTTTTCAGCTTCAGGAGATTCATGAGTTGGCAGAGAAAACTCCGATTGTGAAAAAGGGAAGATTTGGTTTTACAGCTAAAAAAGCATTCGTGCCCAACAAAGCTGCAGCATCCAAGAAAAAGACAGCGACAGCTGCTCCCAAAAAAGCGGTGACTGCAAAAAAAGCTGCAACGCCTGTGAAAAAAGCGTCAGCGAAGAAGGACGCAGCTCCAAAGAAAGCGCCAGTGAAGAAAGCGGCAGCACCTAAAAAAGCTGTAGTTAAAAAAGCACCTGCAAAAAAGAAAGCAGCTGTAAAGAAGAAAAAGTAATCGTTTGCTGAAATACATTCAATGGAAATTTCTGAGTTTTTTGATCCGTTAGATCGAATACGTTTTGGTAATTATGAAGATCAGAAGTCTTCGTTAGGGAATATTGTTACGAAATACCTCGACGTGGAGAACTTTCCTTCTATCGAAGGAGTTCACATCGCGATTATCGGAGTAGAAGAGGACCGAGGCTCGGTGAAGAATGATGGATGTGCACAAGCACCGGATTTAGTTCGTGAGAAATTTTATGCTTTAAAAGCAGCCGATTATCCACATCAGATTATCGACTTGGGAAATTTGCGAGTAGGTGAGACATTAGCAGATACTTATTCGGCTGTTTCAACGATTATGGTGGAGCTTCTGAAAGAAGGAATTCTGCCGGTAATACTAGGTGGAAGTCAAGATTTAACTTTTGCCCAATATGTGGCTTATCAGAAATTGGAAGAGACAGTAAACATTGTTTCGGTCGATGCGTCGTTCGATTTGGGTTCTACTGAAGAAAAAATAAATTCAAATTCCTACTTGGGAAAAATCGTCTTACACGAACCCAATTTTTTATTCAACTTTAGTAATATCGGATTTCAAACATATTTTGTAGGACACGAGCAGATTGAATTAATGGAGCGATTATATTTCGATGCATATCGCTTAGGGCAAGTGAGGAGTGATATGGAAGAAGTGGAACCCATTGTTCGTAATGCTGATATACTTTCGTTCGATATAACTGCAATAAGACAAAGCGATGCCCCTGGAAATGGCAATGCTACACCGAATGGGTTTTATGGTGAAGAAGCCTGCAGAATTGTTCGGTATGCCGGGATGAGCGACAAGCTAACATCTTTTGGTATTTACGAAATCAATCCGCTTTTTGATAATCACGATCAGACATCACATTTAGCAGCGCAAATGCTTTGGTATTTAATCGATGGATATTACAATCGGAAGAAAGACGTGCCATTGAAGAGCAAAACAAATTTCGTGAAATACAGAGTTGCATTGAAGACCGACGAGCAAGAAATAATTTTTTACAAGAGCACAAAGAGCGAACGTTGGTGGATGGAAGTTCCATATCCGAGCAGCAAAGTTCGCTATCAAAGGCATCATTTAGTCCCATGTTCATACAAAGACTATGAGACAGCTTTGAAGGAAGAGATGCCGGAGAGATGGTGGCAAGCGTTTCAAAAAATTTCTGTGTAAACCGGTAAGTGTTTTTTTAAAAGCAATACAAACACTTTCATTGAGCATCTGTTAGAAACTTTTTGAGGAAGGTTCCGTTGAACCTTGAAAATCAAGATAGAAATTAACATTCGAGGTTTTAAAATAATTTTGTTTATAGATTTATTTTTTCATTACTTTACCCACTCCAAAAATTGGAAAATCTCTCGATAAGCTAAAAAACACCTGTTTTAAAGATGCGTAAAAATTTTACGATTGCATTTTATGTTTTGATTATGCTCAGTTTAGCGGCTTCTGCTCAGCAGGACCCTCAATTCAGTCAGAACATGTTCACAAAACTGTGTGTCAACCCGGGTTTTGCCGGATCCAACGATGCTATTTGTGGAACCTTAATTTACAGAAATCAGTGGACAGGGTTTGGCGGTGAGCCAAAAACAATGTTGTTAACAGCAGACATGCCGGTTGATTTGTTGCATGGCGGTGTAGGATTAACAATATACGCAGCTGATGGCTTGGGAGTAGAAAAGAACTTGAATGTAAGAGGAGCCTATGCTTACAGAACAGAAATAGGAGCAGGTCATTTAGGAATAGGGGTAGACTTTGGTTTTCATCAGAAATCGTTGAACGGAACTAAGTTTGTTTACAACGACCAGAACGACAATAATATTCCAACATCCAACGTTAGCGGTGGAGCATTCGATATGGGATTAGGTGCATATTACAATACAGACAAGTTGTATTTTGGGATTTCTACCTCACATCTTACGCAGGGAAAAATCAAATACGATAATATCAATACTAAATTATCAAGACATTATTACTTAATGGCCGGATATAGTGTAGATCTTACTTCATCACTTACATTGAAACCGATGATTCAGTTGAAATCGGATGCAGTTTCTACACAGGCAGATTTCAATGCAAATTTATTTATTAATAGCCGATATTGGATAGGAGCATCGTATCGTTTACAAGATGCGATTGTGTTTATGGCAGGTTTAGAAATTATCCCGAACTTGAAATTTGGTTATTCTTACGACATGACTACTTCAGAAATTAAAACATATAGCAGCGGAACACACGAAATTATGCTGGGATATTGTTATAAACCAACAAAAGTAGTAAAACGTCAGTTCCACAGGAATGTAAGATTCTTGTAGAATTAACACAATGAGGGGGTTGATCTTAGTTTAAATTTGGTGCAACCAATGTCATGTCATCTCGTTAAAGAGCGATATTTCATTGCGGATTCATATTATAAACAAAAGGTCTGTTCAAAACGAAACTAGTATTATTCATAAAAAAAAGATGAATATCAAAAGCTTAGGAAGTAAAAAACTCGGATTTCTGTATTTGATTGCTTTAGTTGCTTTGGCCGGATGTGGCAGCAGTAACAAGGGTGAATTAACAGGAGTTCAAGACCGCGAAAAGTGGTATCAGGCAGATCCTTTCGGAATGGTTTACATTCCGTCCGGCTCCTATAATATGGGGCCAAGTGATCAGGATGTACCTTATGCTGTAACCGCACAAGCGAAGACTGTAACGATCCCTGCATTTTACATGGATAATACTGAAATTACCAACAATGAGTATCGCCAATTTGTGTATTGGGTAAGAGATTCTTTGGCTCACAGATTAATAGGTGGAGATCATTTGATCGAAGAAGGAGAATATGGAGAGCGAATTAACTGGAGAGCAAAAATAAAGTGGGATGATGAGCAAAATGTAGAAACATTAGCAGAATTATTTTTACCAGAGACAGAGCGTTTTTATCGTCGTAAAGAAATCGATACAAGAAAATTAAATTTTGAATATTACTGGATCGATTTAAAATCGGCAGCTCAACGTGAAAATCGTGAACAAGGAATGCGCGATCGTTCGGTGTTTATTAAGAAAGATGTTATCAATGTTTATCCAGATACATTAGCGTGGATTCATGACTATACGTATTCTTACCACGATCCATTAACACAAATGTATTTCTGGCATCCGGCATACGATGAGTATCCTGTTGTTGGTGTAAATTGGAAGCAAGCACGTGCATTCTGTATTTGGAGAACACAATTATTAAACAGTTATTTAGCCGACAATGGCAATGCATTCGCTCAAGATTTCAGATTACCATCGGAAGCTGAATGGGAATATGCAGCACGTGGTGGACTAGATTTATCTCCATATCCTTGGGGAGGACCATACATTCGTAATAGCCGTGGATGTTTCTTAGGAAACTTCAAGCCTATGCGTGGTAATTACATGGACGATGGAGGTGTTTACACTGTGAAAGCGACTTCATACTGGCCAAACGATTACGGATTATATTGCATGGCAGGTAATGTGAGTGAGTGGACTAGTAACGCATTTGACGAATCATCGTATAGTTTTTCTCACGATATCAGTACAGATTATGAATATGAAGCAAAGGATACAGATCCGGCAGCTTTGAAACGTAAAGTTATTCGTGGAGGATCGTGGAAGGATGTAGGTTACTATCTTCAAACCGGTACTCGTACTTACGAATATCAGGATACATCAAAATGCTATATCGGTTTCCGTTGTGTACAAAGTTTCTTAGGTCGCGATAAAGCTGACTACTAATTTAACACCTTTACCGATCACAATTTTTATTGATTGAATAATTCTCTCTCAATTATAATTCAATTATTGTCTAACTAACCAATTCATCTAAACAAACTATGGGACTTGCCGAAATTACACAGGGGAAGAAATTTAAGAACTTCATGGCGAAGCTTTACGGTATCGGAGCTGCGATCGTAATTATTGGAGCATTATTCAAAATTCAGCACTGGCCAGCTTCAGGCTTTTTCCTTGTATTGGGATTAGGAACAGAGGCTGTCATCTTTATTTTCTCCGCTTTTGAGCCACCACACGAAGATGTAGATTGGTCATTAGTGTATCCTGAATTAGCAGGAATGGAAGACGAAGACAGTCACTCGAAAAAAGATCGTAAAAAGAAAATAGATCCGGTTGTTCAGCACTTAGATCGTTTAATGACTGATGCTAAAATCGGCCCTGAATTGATTGCAAGCTTAGGAACAGGATTGCGTTCATTAGGAGAGAATACTTCTAAATTAGCCGATATGAGCGACGCAGGAGTTGCTACAAACGAATATGTGAAAAACGTAACAGCAGCAGCTAAGTCTGCCGGTGAAATGTCTAACTCATACGTTAAAGCAGCACAAGCAGTTGAAACACTTTCATCTTCAACAGAAGAAGTAAAAGTATATAAAGATCAGGTTGTATCGGCAGGTAAAAACCTTGCCGCATTGAACGCTGTATATGAATTACAATTACAAGAAAGCAGTGATAACTTGAAACAAACTGCACGTTTCTATGAAGGCATTAATGCATTAATGTCGAATCTTAATTCATCGATCGACGATACACAGAAGTATCGCCAAGAGGTTGCTGCATTAGCAAAGAATCTTGCACAATTGAATACTGTGTATGGTAATATGTTATCAGCAATGACTGTACGTGGTTAATTTCCCGTCACCGAATAATTTTAACCAAAACCTGAAAACCAGTACTTAAACCATGGCGGGCGGAAAACTATCAGCAAGGCAGAAGATGATTAACATGATGTATCTCGTGTTAACGGCGCTTCTTGCCCTCAACGTTACAAAGGAAGTAATCAATGCCTTTGTAACCATCAACGAAAGTGTGGAACTATCGAAAGAAAATATCGATAAGAAAAACCAAGCAACATATGCGGCATTTGAAAAACAAATGACCAACGATGCTGCTAAATATACAAAGATAAATGAGCAAGCTCAGAACATCCGAAAAGGGGCTTCTGAGGTGAACAAATTTATTGATGATCTAAAAAATAAATTAGTAAGAACAGCCGACAAAACAGAGGAGGGGAAACCAACTCCAACGTTACCTGAACTTGAAAACAAAGAGGATTATGATTCACCTACTCATATAATGATTGGTGATGACGATGCTACAGGTAGAAAAGGCGAAGCGGTTGTTTTAAAAAATAAATTGAACGACTTTAAGAATTTAATCGTTGCAAACGCCCCTTCCGGAGCACAAGCAGATTATAAGAGTCGGATGGAAAATTTATTGAACACAAATGATCCTGCAAAAAAAGAAGATGGCAAAGGTACTTGGGAGCTAGTGAGTTTTTATCACAACCCTGTCGTAGCTACAGTTGCTCTCTTAACTAAGTTTCAAGCCGATGTTCGTAATGCGGAGTCGCAAGTAATTGATGAATTACTTGGGTCGGTAGATGCGAAGCTTGTAAAGTTTAATCAGTTCGATGCAAAGGTAATTGCAAACAGTAGTGTAGTAACAATCGGAAGCGATTACACAGCAGAAGTGTTTATGTCAGCTACTTCCACAACAATGGTTCCTGAAGTTTTTATAGGAGCAACAACAGATTCTTCGGGATCTGATAATTGTAAAGGTTGTGAAGGAAATACATTGCCTGTTGCCGGTGGATATGCGAAATATACCGATCACCCAAGTTCTGAAGGAGAAAAGAAATGGGCCGGCGTTATTCGCGTAAAGCAACCTGATGGAACTTTTAAGCATTATCCTTTCTCTCAATCGTATACTGCTCAGAAACCAAATGCTGTTGTATCTGCAGAGAAAATGAACGTGCTTTATATTGGTGTCGATAATCCGATGGCAATTTCTGTTCCGGGTGTATCGAATGATAAAGTAAAACCTTCAATAAATGGTGGTGGAGCTGCGTTAAAAGCCAACCCAGCAGCAGGCGGGGGTCATTACATCGCAACTGTTACTACAGTAGGTGAAGCTAAAATAAATATATCTGCGCAAATTGGTGAGAAAGTAATGCCAATGGGTGAATTTAAATATCGTGTAAAGCGTGTGCCTGATCCTGTAGCTACGATTTCAAATAGCAAAGGTGGTCCGATTAACAAGAGCTTACTTGCAGCGGGAACGTTGATTCCTCAATTAGAGAATTTCGATTTCGAATTGTTCTTTAAAATAACCGGATTCAAAATTTCAATTTTCGCTAAAGGAAAAGACTTGATCGAATATGAATCACCGGGTAATCAACTTACTCAACCAATGCGTGATGCAATTGCTAAATTACGTGCAGGCGATAAAGTGTTTATTGAATACATCAAAGCTAAAATGGCTACAGGTGCTGATCAATCAACACGAAATTTATCACCAATGGCGTTTACTATTCAATAATAACTAAAACAGAAGTGATGAAAGCCAGAATCTTATTTGTGATCTTATTTGCTATGCTAAGCACTGCATCTTATTCACAAAATGGTGTCCTCGATGGAGTTTATGTAAAAGAATCGGCATTGACTCGTCAGGTGATCCCTTATCCATTTTTACGTGAGGCCGATGTTATGTGGTCAAAACGGATATGGAGAGTAATCGACCTTCAAGAAAAGATTAATCTTCCTTTGAAATTTCCTTCGAGTAAAGGAACTAAAGATCGGAAAAATCTGATGGATATTGTAATGGATGCCATTGCTGAAGGGTCACTTACTGCATACAGTTATGAGGATGATGAATTCACAAAGCCATTAACTAATAAGGAAATTGAAAGTCGAGGCGGATCTAGAACGGATACTGTAAAAATGCAACGACCGGATCCTCCTTACGATGAATACGATACTATTATTGCACGGGAATTTTCTCGCGATAAAGTAATTGCTTTTCGTGTAAAAGAAGATTGGTTCTTCGATAAACAACGATCGGTACTAGATGTAAGAATAATTGGACTAGCCCCACTTATTTATGCAGTAGATGAATCAGGGCAAGTTCGTGACGGTAATATCAAAATACCTTTGTTCTGGGTTTACTATCCTGAAGCGCGTAAGTTGTTCGCTAATAGCGAAGTGTTTAACAGAGAAAACGATGCTGAACGTCGCACGTTTGACGACATCTTTCAAAAACGTCTATTCGGAAGTTATATCTACAAAGAAGCCAATGTGTATGATCGTAGAATTGAAGATTACAAGCAGGGTATAAGTGCTCTTCTTGAATCTGAAAAAATCAAATCAGAAATCAGCAACTTCGAACACGATATGTGGGAATTTTAAGGGCTGACTAAATATTATTAAGCAGGCTGTCTATTTTAGACAGCCTGCTTTTTTTTTGGGACATTTTGATCCATATTAAATATCTGATTCAGCTAATTTTTCATTTTCTAAATGAAATAATCCAGTTTGAAGTTCTAAAGAATGAAAAACAATTAAATCTGAATGTAAGTGGAGACCTGTTATTTGTTTAACTACTCACGTTAACTGCCGTTTTAAGAATACACCCACAGTAATTATTAGGGCGTATTATCGCATTAACGAATTATGAAAAAAAGCTTTACCGGTTTTCTAAACAAATTAAAATTCCAACTAGCAGTTGTTCTTGGAATTGCCATTTTGTTTTTATGTAATCCATTACTTTCGGAAGCGACTCACATTAGTGGTGCAGACATTACCTATAAATATGTTAGCGGTAATACGTATCAGTTGTCGCTGACGTTGTACAGAGACTGTGCAGGAATAGCAGCACCTAATGCGGTTGGTGTTAATTACTCTTCAGTGTCCTGTTCTTTTAATGGCACAGTCAATCTTTCAAAATTGCCGGGAACGGGAAAAGAAATATCGCATGTTTGCAGTACAGCTGTTACCACATGTAGAGGAGGAGTCTTGCCGGGAATTCAGAAATATGAATATGTAGGAAATGTGACTTTGCCTATGCAATGCTCTGATTGGATTTTTGGCTATTCAGTTTGTTGTAGAAATTGTGCTATCAGCACACTCTCATATACTCCTAATAATTGCAATGGTGTACCCGGAACTTACGTAGAGGCTACATTGAATAATTTATTTTCGACTAATAACTCCGCGCCGGTATTCACAAATATTCCCGTAGCATTTTTTTGTATCGGCCAAACCTTTCATTATAATCATGGAGCTGATGATCCTGATGGAGACTCGCTTGTCTATTCAATGGTTACTCCGAGGTCGGCACCCGGAACGTTTGTTTCATTTAAGCCCGGTTTCTCTGCTACTAATCCCATATCATCATCGCCTGCTATTACACTTGATAATACGGGCGACATCGTTTTAAATCCGACGCAGGTTGAAGTGGGTGTAATGACGATTATGGTAAAGGAATATAGAAATGGTATACTTATTGGTTCTGTTTTACGAGATATGGAAGTTTATACTCAAAGTTGCAGCAATGCCCTTCCGATCGCATCAGGGGCAAACGGCTCTACTAATTATGACTTGATTGCTTGTCCGGGAAAACAACTAACCTTTAATATTAACTCTACCGATCCTAATAGCAACCAAAATGTCAAGATGAATTACCTTGGTGCAATTGCCGGGGCTACTTTTAATTCAACAGTTGCACAATTTCCGGTTGGAACTTTTTCGTGGACACCTACACTTGCTCAAGCAAGAAATCAGCCGTATACTTTCTTACTTACCGTACAAGATGACAACTGTCCATTCTTAGGATTCCAAACGTATTCATTCTCTGTTTTGGTACCACCGCTTTCGGCAACTATTTTTCCTACAAACGCAACATGCGCAATTCCGGGAAACGGTTCTGCATCAATTAATGCAATTGGTTTTTCGCCATTTCAATATCAATGGTCAGTTGCAGGAAATACTACTTCAAGTTTAACCGGACTTTCGGCTGGAAATTATTCCTGTTTAGTAAGCGATCGATACGGTTGTACATTAAATTCTTCAATAACCATTGGAGCGCCTCCAGTTTTAAGTCTCACAAATCTCAGTCAAAATAATATTAGTTGTTTCGGACAATCGAACGGATCAATTTTTATGAATGCAAGCGGAGGAGTTGCACCACTTGTTTATTCGTGGACACCTGCTATTTCCTCAAATCTTTCCGCAACCAATTTGGCACCCGGAAATTATCAGTGTATAGTGACTGATGCCAATGGATGTACAAAAACATTTTCAACAACGTTAACACAGCCACCACTTCTTACTCATGTAATGAATACTCCTGTCAATCTTAGCTGTTATAATGTAAATATAGGTGAAGCATCAGTTATTGCTTCAGGAGGGACTGCTCCCTATCAATATTATTGGCTCCCTGGAAATTTTACAACTGCCAGTCTTACAAATTTGGCAGCAGGAAATTATCAAGCAATCATTACCGATGCAAAAGGATGTTCAACGGGGTCGTCAATATCAATTAGTCAGCCTCCATTATTAAATGCAACAGTATCTAGTACTCCTGCTTTATGCGGAGTTAATAATGGAAATGTAAAAGTAATTCCAACCGGAGGAGTACAGCCTTATACTTATAATTGGACACCCGGTAATTATAATTCAGATAACTACTCTAATCTTTCACCCGGTACTTACAATGTTCGGGTAACAGATGCAAATGGTTGCGTGACTAATTCAAGTACAAATGTTAGTGCAATTCCTTCTCCGGTTGCTACCATTAATTCTTTTTCTAATGTAACATGTTACAATGGTAATAATGGAAGTGCTTCTGTAAATATTGTAGGTGGAACTGCGCCGTTCGATTATCAATGGTCGCCAAGAGGAGGAAATAATACCACCGCCACTCAGCTTTCAAGTGGAGTTTATTCAGTTAGAGTAACAGATGCAAATGGTTGTAGTACCGTAACCTCAATAAATATAGTTGAGCCATCTCGATTAATTGCTTTCCCTTCATCAACAATTGGAACATGTGGAAGTAGTAATGGAAGCGCATCAGTTGTTGTGCAAGGTGGTGTTCCTCCTTATTCGTATCGTTGGTCGAGTGGAGTTCTTGGAGCATCAGTGCTCAATAATTTACCGGCAGGATCTTATTCAGTAAATATAACTGATGCAAATTCTTGTTTGCTCAATACAATTGTGAACGTTCAGAATACAGGAATCATGAATGCTGTTCTATCAAATACAACAGCGCCTAATTGTTTCGGTGGAAATGATGCAACAGCAACAGTGGCTGTTACTGGTGGAACTGCACCCTATACATATTTGTGGTCGCCTGGAAACGCTACTCAAAATACAGCTGCAGGTTTAGAAATGGGACGGTATGATGTTATGATCACCGATGCTAACTCGTGTATGTCTATACTAACTGTAATGATAAACGAACCACCGGAATTATTGGTGAGTACATCTGCATGCGTAGCAACAAATTGTTTCGGCGCAGTAAACGGTAGACCACAAGTGGATGTGAGCGGTGGTGTTCCTCCTTATTCTTATAGCTGGGCCGGACATACAGATGTAACGCCATATATTACCAACCAACCTGCCGGAACATACACCGTTACGGTTACTGATTCGCATGGATGTACCGTTGTAGGCGATGCTGTTGTCGATCAACCTTCAAGAATAAGTATTGGTGCAACAACTAGTTCCTCAACATGCGGAGCAAGCAATGGTTCAGCAAGCGTTACAACTTCAGGAGGAGTTTCTCCCTACACCTATTCATGGTATCCATCTGGATCAACCGCTACACAAATTAATAATTTGCCGGCGGGAATTTATTCTGTTACTATAACCGATAATCATGGGTGTCTAAGTACTGCTTCTGTTGGCGTTTCAAATATAGCCGGGCCTATTGCAACAATCAATTCTATTGTTCCTGTTAGCTGTTTCGGTGGAGCCGATGGTTCTGCGAAAGTTTCTTTATCAGGCGGAACAGCACCATTTAATTATTCTTGGTCATATTCAACTGCTAACACGAATTCAATTTCCGGTCTGCCGGTAGGTACTTATAATGTAATGGTTACAGATGGGAATAATTGTGTTACAACGGTTCCGTTCAATATCTCTAGTCCTTCAATCTTAAATGCTGCTCTCGTTGCTACACCAACACTTTGTAATGGTTCAAGCGACGGACAAGCCGCTGTAAATACCAGTGGTGGAGTTATGCCATATACGTATTTATGGTCAAATGGAAATACAACTCAATCATTAACTCAAATACCTTCCGGAAATTATTCGGTTGTAGTTAAAGATGCAAATGGTTGTTCTAACAATATCAATACAACCGTTAATCAACCATCACAAATTGCAGCAACAACAAACGTTACGAATGTAAATTGTTTTGGTGCTGCAAGCGGAAATGCTCTTGTAATTCCTTCCGGTGGTGTAGGAAATTATACTTACAATTGGTCTAATGGACAATCAAGTCAGTTAGCAACGAATCTAAGTGCAGGCAATTATTCTGTAGCTATTACAGATGGAAATGGATGCCGTTACAATCAGCCTCTTGTTATTAGTCAGCCTACAGCCATTTCGTCGATTGAAGAAATTCTTCCGGCTAGCTGTTCAACCGCCTCTAATGGAAGTATAAAAGTTAGTGTTGCTGGCGGTGTTCGTCCGTACAATTATTCTTGGACTCCCGCAGCTACAAATGATTCGTTGATTAGTAATTTAGTAAAAGGGAATTATCAAGTAATTGTTACCGATGCAAACGGCTGTACAATGAGCAAAATATATTCAGTGAATGCTCCCTCGCAATTATCGGTAACTTCCAATGTGCAATCCGCACTTTGTTATAATGCTAACAATGGATCTGCAACATTAAGCAGTTCCGGCGGAACAACACCATACAGTTATCTATGGTCTAATGGCAATACTACTTCAAGTGTCTCGGGATTATTTTCTGGAAATTATTTTGTAACAGTAACAGATCAAAACGGATGTGCAATAAATCAACAAGTACAAATTACTCAACCTGTTCAACTTGTTACAACTGTATCGACTCCAATTCCAATTTGTGTTGGTCAAACTGTTGCTTTGTCTGCAGCAGCACAAGGTGGGAATCCGGCTTATACTTTTCATTGGAGCAATTCAATTATAGGCGCATCACAATCTTTGAGTCCAACATCAACAACCGATTATTCGGTTTATGCAATAGATGCAAACGGTTGCAAGAGTACACCTGTACCGGTTCGCATCACAGTCAATCCATCTTTGTTTTCTTCTGCAGTAGGTTCAGATACAATATGTGAAGGAGATAATGCTTCAGTATTTGTAAATGTATCAGGTGGAAACGGTGGGCCATATACATATTTATGGAATAACGGATCAACGATAAGCAGCATTTTTGTTTCACCTAAAAATACACAAACGTATACTGTTTCAATTTCTGACAATTGTGGAACAAGTCCTATACAGCAGCAGGTAACTGTTTTTGTTAATCCTAAACCGAATGCCGAATTTTCTCCATATCTCATTTCCGGATGTCCATCGTTAAAAGTAGATTTTAATGCACAAGGAAATTCTGTGCCGTTAAGTTCGCAGTATTGGCAATTTGGAGATGGGTATACCGATACCAGTGTTAGTCCAACGCATTATTATACCACACCGGGAATTTATTCGGTTGTACATACCGTTACTTCTACTCAAGGCTGTAAAGCAATTTGGAGTCAGCCGGCAAATGTTTTTGTGTCAGGAAAGCCAGTTGCAGATTTTATGGTGTCAACAGAAAATCCTTCTATTATTAATCCATCTGTTTCATTTACAGATCTCAGTATTGATCCGGTTTATTGGAAATGGAGTTTCGGCGATGGCGACTCAGCAACGATAAAAAATCCGCAACACATGTATCGTGATACAGGTGTGTACAATGTAAAATTGATTGTCCAGAATGCAAAGATGTGTTTCGATACTATTCAAAAAATTATTACGATCAAAAATGAATTCGTAATTTATTTCCCGAATACATTTACTCCAAATGATGATGGTGTAAACGATCGTTTCCGGCCATTAGGTTTAGGTGTCGTTGAATTTAAAATGTTGATTTTTGATCGATGGGGCGAATGTATCTTTACAACGTCCGATATGCAAAAAGGATGGGATGGTAATAAGCAGGGAAGTAGTGAAAAATGTGGACTTGACACTTATGTGTATTTAGCTGTCGCAACTGACGATCTAGGAATAAAGCACGAATACAAAGGTCAAGTTAATTTGTTATATTGATTTTGTTTCGAAGCTAATAAGAAAGTACTCTTTCTTTTACTTGTTCCATCAACCACATAGGCGTGGATGTAGCGCCACAAATCCCGACTTTTTTATTGGGAGAAAACCAGTTTTCATTTATTTCTGAAACGTTACTTATGAAAAATGTTTTAGGGTTATACTCTTTACATACTTCGAATAAAACTTTTCCATTCGATGATTTTTGGCCGGAGACAAATAAGATTACGTCTGATGAAGTTGCGAAACTCCGAATCTGGACATCACGATTGCTTACTTGCCTACACGTAGTATCGTTCAGTTCAACTTCAATTCCTTTTTCAAGAATAGAATGATAAATCTTATAAAATTTATTTGTGCTTTTTGTAGTTTGAGAGTAGAGCGAAATTTTTGATGGCATAGCATTAAAATTCAACTCTGCTAAATCTGAAAATACAACTACTTCGTTTGGCGATTGACCTATTAGTCCTTCTACTTCAGCATGGCCTCGCTTTCCATAAATATAAATATTTTTTTCTACGTCGGCCGATTGTTTCACTCTGTTTTGTAGTTTTAAAACAACAGGGCAGCTTGCATCTATAATTGTCAAATTGTTTTCAATTGCTGCTTGATAAGTAGCAGGAGGTTCGCCATGAGCACGAATTAAAACGGTTTCGTTAGTTAAATTTTTGAGTTGCTCGTGAGTTATGGTAATCAATCCTTTTTTTCTGAGTCGTTCAATTTCTTCATCATTGTGAACGATGTCGCCTAAGCAATAAAGTATTCCTTTTTCATCCAAAACTTCTTCAGCTAATTGAATGGCGTAAACAACGCCAAAGCAAAAGCCTGAATTTTGATCAATGGATACTTGTAGGTTTAACATTTTTAAGCTGCAATTTTTTGAAGAATTCGTAAATGGTAATGTTCATCAAAAGCAGGAGAAGTAGATAGATCGTATCTTCTATAGGTATTGTTCCTAGTCGTATGCCTAAGTTTTCATTGTTGTTGTAAGTTACTACAGGTATGCAAGTGAGTAGTCCATTCACAATGAAAAAAGGAATTAAGCTAACCAAATAGGCTCTGTAAAATTTTCCCATAAACGATAAATTTTTTACTAAAGTATAAAATAACATTAATGCTGCCAGTATAAATTTAATCGATGTATATAATTTCCCGAAATTGAAAAGAACAATAACAGATAGTATAACAACTAAAAGAATAGAAATGTTTTTTGCTAAGTGATTAAAATTATCCTTTTTAATTAAAAAATTCAACGATTCATAAATAAAAATGCAGGAGTAGGGAATAGTTATGAAAAAAAGCCATTCTTCAATTGGTAAATTCCAGATATATATTCCAAGTATGTATTGAGTACTAAATCCCCAAACATTCCAAACTGTCATAAAATGATCCCAGAAAATAAAGAATCCGCCTGTAATCAAAAGTGCAGGTAGAAGTGCGGGTAGTTTTTTAATGAAAAAAATTCGTTTCTCAAATGAAAATAAAAAGGGAATAAGAATGGTGAAAAAATTTATTAATAGATAGGTGTAATGTTTCATAATATTAAACCGTTGCCAATAAAAGTAATTCTGTTTTTGAACAAAGTCCACTATTCATAAGAAAATTTCCAACCAATCGTTTAAGGACAATGTCGCTTTCTTTTTCTATTAAGGAAAAGATGACCATTTTGTCTTCGATTATATTTCCACTCATCCTCAGAAAATCGGGAATGTTTGTTTCTATTACCATCCTTAAATACCGAAGTTCAAGATCGTGTGGAGCAATTTTAATTGCGTCAGAAATATTTGTTAAACCGGTTTTACAGTAAGAATATTTTTTAAATGGATTTGAACTAAACCGTGCCTGACTTGCAAAAATCGCCCCCTTATAGCCCAATTCTATCGGTTCAAATTGCTCTAGTAAATTAATCTGATTGTATAGCTTGTCTGATTGGTCTTTATTTGTACAAAGTTGAAATGCTCGGCGTATTTCTTGTCGCGAAATTTTTTGAGCGTCAACAGAGCCGGCTATGAACAATAAAATCAGGAGCATTTTCATCACTCTAAAGTAAGTTTAATTTTAGTCTTATCCATGTTTTTATTAGCAAACCTATTTTTTGAATATTCGATATTCGTATCCGTTGATTTTTTATTTCTTGTATGGGTTTCAGTTTAATTTTTTTGAACAGTGCCTTATAATAGATGTAGGCAACCATAACTCCCAGTTTGCTTCCTTTTGGTAAATTGATGATCCCTTGCCATGCATCATTAAAATCTTTGTCAATATCGTTTTCTATAGTTGATTTTTGCTCTACTGTGAATTCATTGAAATTAACTCCCGGAAAATAGACTCGCCCTCTTTCTAGGTAATCGCTTTTAATATCTCGTAGGAAATTCACCTTTTGAAAGGCTGAACCTAAACTTTTAGCTGGGGAAACAAGACTTGGATATTGTTCGGGTTTATCTTGGCAAAAAACTTTTAGACACATAAGTCCAACTACTTCTGCAGAGCCATAAATGTATTCTGAATAGCCGCTTTCGTTATATTTCGAAAGCGACAGGTCCATTTCCATACTCTTTAAAAATGCATTTATTAGCGATTCGTCAATTGAAAATTGATGTACAGTAAATTGAAAACTATTTAAAATTGGATTCGTACTTATTTTATTTTCAAGTGCCAGTTGAGTGTCTTCACAAAATTTTCTGAAGAGTTTTTCTTTGTCGTGATCGTGAAAAGTGTCGACGATCTCATCGGCCAAACGAACGAATCCATAGATTGCATAAATAGAGTCGTGAAATTTTTTATCGAGCATGTTAATCCCTAAAGAAAACGATGTACTATATTTTCTTGTCAGGATTTTACTGAATTGAAAACTTATTTTATCGTATAGCTCCATGTTCCTGTTTAATTCTTTCACTTACTAATTTAGATGATATAACAACCATTGGCAAACCGGTGCCGGGAGTGGTAGAAGCTCCAACATAATATAGATTTTTGAATTCTTCGTCTTTGTTTGATGGCCTGAATCCTCCAACTTGAGAAAGACCGTGTGCCAATCCGAGTCCGCTTCCTTGATATAAATTGAATTTTTTTTCCCAGTCAATTGGGTTAAGGATAGTTCTTGATAGCGTATTTTTTTTCAAGTCAAAGCCAATTCTAGATGAGAGATCATCGATGATATTGTCGGCAAGTTGATTTGAATCGGACCAATCTTGTTTGAAACGAAGATCGGGCACAGGGCAAAGAATAAACATATTTTCGCATCCTTCCGGAGCAGACGCAGGATTACTCTTGCTGCTTACATTCACATAGTAATAGGGTTTTTCCGGCGAAGTGGTTGAAGTGAAAATTGTATCAGCATAATCTTTAAAATTGCTACCCAAAAAATAATTGTGATGAATTAAGTTTTCAGGTTTCCCTTTTACACCTAAATAGATGGTGAAAGGAGCAAGAGTCCATTTCAGATCATCTAATTTTTTCGGCGAATATTTTTTTCTGTTTAATATTTTTCCTCTAAAAGAAGCGGCATCGCTATTGCAAATATAAATGTCGGCGATCCATAATTTGCCATTGTTATCTGTAAATGAATTTATTTTTTCGCCATCATATTCACAACTTACTATTTCTGTATTGAAGTGAAAGCGAACATTTCTACTTTTTAAAATTTCAACAATCGATTCTGTTATTTTATACATTCCGCCTTTTACATTCCAATATCCGTCGTGCTCTAGTTCGGTATAGTTTAATAAACTATAAACAGCAGGAGTTTTGAAAGGGGTGTCGCCCAAAAAGAAAGCAACAAGTGAAAAAATGACTTTAGCTTCTTGCGAATCGAATGTGTTTTCTAACTCTTGCCACATTGAACGAAACATTTTCGGACTATGCTTCAAAGGCACTTGGGTGAGTTTTAAAAGGTAATCGAGTTTCGAAGTAAAATTGCTTCGAATAACAATGTTTTCTGTATCGTGAAAAATATTCTTCGCTGAATCAATATATTTTTTAAGTTTTTTTTCGAAGTCGGTTTCAATGCCGTCAAATTCTTTTGCTAATTTTTTAGCGTCTTTGTAAATGGTAATTGGTTTTTTTTTCGATGAAAAATTGACAGCGTAAATTGGATCAAGTTCTTCGATTTCAAATGGCATCGGAATTCCGAGTGAGTCAAAAAGTTCTTTGAATTCATAACTCATACTGAAAAATGATGGGCCCATATCAAAAGTGAAACCGTCTTTTTCAAATGTGTTTAATCTTCCACCCGGCTGATGGTATTTCTCTACGATGTCAATTTCATAGCCTTGATAAGACAAGCGTAAAGCCGTTGCCAAACTTCCTAAGCCGGATCCAATAAGTAAAACTTTTTTATTCATTCTCAATTTTATTCAATAAGTAGTAAAACAAAAATGGGTATAAATTGTTCAATGAAGTTCAATAAAAAAAGTAAAAAGAAAGCTATTCAGAATTTCCTGAAAAATATTTTTTATTGAAAAGGAGTAGCCCGAATTCTTCGCAATTTTCTTTCCCCATATTTTTATGATGAATTTTATGGGCCTTTCTCATTGCTCTGAAATAACGATTATCGAGCTTGTCGAGCAGCTTACCACGCCGATGAATAAATACATCGTGTAAAATAAAATAAGTAAAGCCATAAGCGGTAACACCAAGTCCCATCCAAAATCGGTAGTCGAAATTTTCATAGCCATAAGCCATTAAAATCATGGCAATGCTTGCGTAGAATAAGAAAAATAAGTCGTTTCTTTCAAAGCGGCCATGTTGTGGTTTGTGGTGAGATTCGTGAATATTCCATAAAACGCCATGCATAATATATTTGTGCGTTAGCCAAGCAACTCCTTCCATAGCAAAGTATGAAATTAAAAAGGCGAAAATATTGACAAATGTTGTACTAGTCATCCGGTAAAAATAATCAATTTATTAGTTAGAGATAAGGGTGATCGGAAAATACATAAGTTTTAACACCAATAAGTAGTCAATTGTTTAATTTTCTTGGCATTTTTTCTCGTCAGACAGGATTTTCTTAAGGCGCCAATAATGAATAAATATTTTTGGCCATTATTTTCTAATAAAGGCCAATTACATTCCTGTTTTTCATATTTTTCAGACGGTTAAAAAATGAAGTTAATATGGATTTGAAAAGTGAGTTCGAAAAGAATGGGTATTTGGTTTTAGAAAATTTTTATTCAGCTGAGAAATGTGATGAATTGACTGCTCAGGCTAATTTATTGGCTAAGAATTATCAACGCGATGGAAGCGGTTCTGTATTTCAAACTACAGATCAAGTAAAGACGAGTGACGACTATTTTTTGGAAAGTGGAAATAATATTTCATTTTTTTTTGAGAAGGATGCCTTCGACGAAAAGGGTCAATTAAAAAGTAGTGTAGAGAAATCATTCAATAAAATTGGTCATGCTGTTCATGATTTAGATGAGGTATTTAATTCATTTTCTCGTTCTGAAAAACTGAAGAAACTTGCACATGAAATTGGTGGAGGCGATTACTTAATGATTCAGTCGATGTTTATTTTTAAGCATGCAAAAATTGGCGGGGTTGTCGACATACATCAAGATTCTTCGTTTTTATACACCGAACCCGATACATGCATTGGCTATTGGTTTGCTTTGGAAGATGCGACGATAGATAACGGTTGTTTATGGGCAAAGCCGGGTGGGCACAAAACAACATTACGCTCATGGTTTAAAAGGAAAGACGATGGCGGCACAGAAATGAAAATGTTAGATGCTTCGCCAATGAGTATGGAAGGAATGATTCCGTTAGAAGTAAAAAAGGGGACATGCATTGTTCTACATGGTTTACTTCCGCACTACAGTTTGCCTAATACGAGTGGTAAGTCGAGGCCTGCGTATAGTATTCACACCATAGACCCGAATGCATTTTATCCGAAAGAGAATTGGTTGCAAAGAGAGGGACTTGAAGTAAAAGGGTTTTGAATAATTAATAAAGGATAATGGGGTAATTAATAATGGATAATGGGATAATTAATAATGAAGTCGTCTGTATTATTTTGAAAATAAAAAACGATTTACATTCAAAGATATCGAACCGTAAATTGTATCAAATAATAGATTTAATAAAAAAAAGATTGACGCATCATCAAAATTCTCAAATTACAATTCACAATTCACAATTCTCAAATTACAATTCTCAATTCTCAATTCACAATTCACAAATCTCAATTCTCAAATCTCAATTCACAAATCTCAAATTACAATTCACAAATCTCAAATTACAATTCTCAATTCACAAATAACGACTCACGAATTAACAAAAAAGTTCGTGGTCTCACCAGGAATCGAACCTGGATCTTAGGTTTCGGAAACCTACATAATATCCGCTATACTATGAGACCGGAATTTTAAGATCAACTTTTTGCTCGGAAAAATATATTGATAGGAACGCCTTTAAAGTCGAAATGTTCTCTTAGTTTATTCTCTAAAAATCTTCCGTATGATTCATTTACATACTGAGGTAAGTTGCAGAAGAAAGCAAACTGGGGAGTAGGAGTAGGAAGTTGAGTAACGTATTTAATTTTTACATACTTTCCTTTTACTGCCGGTGGCGCGTAGCTTTCAATCAATGGTAAAAAGAAATCGTTTAATGCCGATGTTTTAATTTTTTTCTTTCTGTTCTCATATACTTCAATAGCCATTTCGAGAGCCTTTAATACACGTTGCTTTTCGTGAACCGACATAAATAGAATTGGAATGTCAGAAAAGGGTGCAATCTTAGCAAGGATTTTATCTGTAAAAACTTTTGTAGAAAGAGAATTCTTTTCAACCAAATCCCATTTGTTAATAATGAATACAACACCTTTACGATTCTTTTCTATCAAATGAAATATGGCAAGATCTTGTGCAGTTAAACCGTTAGTTGCATCGATCATCATCAAACATACATCGCACTCTTCAATAGCACGAATAGAACGTAGCACAGAATAAAATTCGAGATCTTCTTTTACTTTATTTTTTCTTCTTACTCCGGCTGTATCAACTAATAAAAAGTCGTGACCAAATTTATTGTAACGCTGATGAACAGCATCACGTGTGGTTCCGGCTATTGGTGTAACGATACTTCTTTCTGCTCCAATCAACACATTTAACAAAGATGATTTTCCAACATTCGGTTGGCCAATGATTGCAAAACGAGGAAGTCCTTCGGTTTCATCTTCAAATTCTTTTGGCAATGCTTCAACAACTGCGTCAAGAAGTTCACCTGTTCCGCTACCATTCACAGCCGAAATGCAATATGGTTCGCCTAGTCCGAAGTTATAAAACTCGGCAGACTGTGCTATTCGTTGGTGGTTATCGACTTTGTTTACTACGACAAAAACTTTTTTGCCACTTTTGCGCAGCATGTTTGCCATTACATCGTCTAAGTCGGTAATTCCTACAACTACATCTACTACAAAAAGTAAAATATCTGCTTCGTCGATGGCAAGTTCAACTTGTTGACGAATCATGCTTTCAAATACATCGTCCGATCCACGTACATAACCGCCGGTGTCGATTACCGAAAATTTCTTTCCTATCCATTCCGAGTGCCCATAATGACGGTCGCGCGTAACACCACTTTGTTCGTCAACAATAGCAGTCCGGCTCTCAGTTAAACGGTTAAATAACGTTGATTTACCTACGTTTGGTCTTCCTACGATTCCTACAATTGATGACATGACTGAATTTTTATAACTGAATTTGATAAAAAATGGGGCTCCGTAAAATCGAAAATTAGACTGTTACCCTCTATTAAGGTTATTTTTCAGCTTAAAATCGACTTCGCGAATAAAAAAACGGACATCGCAAGGAGGCCGGATTTTGCGCAAAAGTACGAATTTTCAGGGGATTAAAAAGGAAAAGTTACCTCAGAACTTAGGCTACGAGATATTGATTATTCTGGTTGTGAAGTTGATGTACAATCCCATCGACCAAGCCAATTTGGGGAACGATGATTTCAGTAGCTCCGCACGCTTTCATCATACTCAGATAGATTTTTGCTGCTGGCACAATTACATCGGCACGGTCAGGGTTAAGTCCAAAAAATTCCATGCGATCATCAATGTCGTGCAACTTCAACGCAGTATGCAATTCTTTCAATTTTTCAAAAGCAAGAGGTTTGTCTTTTCTTCCAATCATCTTAAATATCTTATTGATATTTCCTCCAGATCCAATTGCTGTGATAGGTGAATGACCTAGTGTATTTATCCGTGTCCAATCTTTCATCGACTCCCATAACTCTTTACTTACTTTTCCATTGAGCCAACGAAGTGTTCCAATATCAAATGAATTAGATGCCACAATTTCTCCTTTATCAAATATGGTGAGTTCAGTACTTCCGCCACCAACATCAATATATAAATACGATTGATTTTTTTCTAATAACTCCTCAACATGATTTCCATAGATAAGTTCTGCTTCTTCTTTGCCTGATATTATTTCAATCTTTAATCCACATGCATTCTTAACTTCATTGACGAGTTCTTTCCCATTAATTGCTTCGCGTAAAGATGCAGTTGCACAAGCGCGGAAAGAAACAGGTTCGAATACGTCGATGAGTAATTTGAATGCACTCATCGTTTTAATAAACCGATTGCTTTTTTCTCTTCCGATCCTTCCCGACTGAAAAACGTCTTCTCCAAGACGAAGTGGAATTCGAACTAATTCAGATTTTTTGAAATGTACGACACCGTGTTCTTCAATTGCATTGCATAGAAGAAGTCTCACGGCATTTGATCCAATATCAATGGCTGCGTATTTCAAGATGGTATTTCTATTGTTTGTCTCCAAAATTAGGCGTCAAAAGTCTACTGCAATTTAGATTTCCTTTTTTGTTTTAAAGTACTATTGTTGATAACCGTTTTCTTAATTGTCTTTTTAACGGGACTTTTTTTTGAAGCAGCTTTTTTGATAGTAGGCTTTGTTGCTTTTTTTAAAGGCTTCTTAGCAATAGTTCTCAATACAGGTTTCGTTACTTTGCGGGAAGCCACATTTAAACTTTGGATCCAACGATAAATCTCGTCTTGTGCATTAATCGGTTTGCCTATGCGAACTTTGTAATCGTTAATCTTGCCTTGCGAAAGTAGTCTGGCTTTTGTATTATCTCTAAGTTGGATCATAACATATTCGAGTAATTGTGCCTGTAATTGAGTATCATAAATAGGAACAGCTACTTCCGTTCGGAAGTCGAGATTTCGATTCATCCAATCGCCAGATGAGATAAAGTATTTCTCGTTATTGTCATGGCAAAAAATAAAGATCCTGCTATGTTCTAAGAATTTATCAACTATACTTATGACTTCAATATTTTCACTCAGGCCCTGAACACCGGGAACCAGCGAACAAATACCACGTATGATTAATTGAATTTTCACTCCTGCATTACTAGCTTCGTATAATTTCTCTATGAATTCAGTGTCAACGAGACTATTCATTTTTAGGATCATCCAAGCATCTTTGCCAGTCAGTGCATTTTCAATTTCTTGGTTGAATAGAGAAAGGAATTTCTTTCTTGTATTGAAGGGAGAAACAACTAAATGTTTATAATGTCCGGTCTTGTAATTATCTTGATAAAATGAAAACAATCGTTCAACTTCTGTAGTAATCGATTTGTCGGCTGTTAATAGTGTATGATCACAATAAAGTTTTGCCGTTTTCTCGTTGAAGTTTCCGGTGCCAATATGAGCGTAGTGTATAGACTTGTCATTTTCAATACGAGTGATCAAGAATAATTTCGAATGAACTTTTAATCCCTGAACCCCAAAGATAACATCAGCTCCGGCTTCTTGAAGTTTATCGGCATAATAAATATTAGTTTCCTCGTCAAATCGAGCTTGTAATTCTACCACGGCAGTAACTTGTTTACCATTTCTCAACGCATTTATCAACGCATTAATGATTCCACTGTTAGTTGAAACACGATACAGCGTAATTTTTATTGACGTCACTCTTGGATCAATCGAAGCTTCTCGAAGCAAGTCAATAATATGTAAGTAGGAATGATAAGGATAAGCTAAGAGAATGTCCTTTGCGCGAATCACAGTAAACATGCTTTTTTGACCTGCTAGTTCAACATGTTTAATCGGCTTGGGGATTTTATACCAAAGTTCTTTTCTTCCTATTCTAGGAAAAGAAATAAAATCTTTGAAGTTATGGTATTTCCCTCCAGAAATAAGATAGTCTTTATCTTTAAGCTTGATCTTTCTAACAATAAAGTCAAGCAGGTCAGCGGGAATCCGATCATCAAATACAAGTCGGACAATATCACCTTTCTTTCTTTGCTTTACACTTTTTGATACTTTTTCTATCCAACTTTTTGAAATATCACTCTCAATATCCAGTTCGGCATCACGAGTCATCTTGATCGTATAACCTTCTATCGTCTCATAATCGAAGATGGAAAAAATGTCATTCAAACAAAAACGAATAATGTCTTCCAATAAGATGAAGTCTTTTCTTTCAGTAGTAGAAGGGAGTACAATAACTCTTGGCAACACATCTGTAGGCACTTCAATGAGAGCAAATTTATTTTTTTTACCACTTTGATTAGAAGTCCTAAATTTCACCGCAAGGTAAATCATACGGTCTTTGAGGTACGGGAAGTGCGGTGCTGTATCAATCATGATAGGCACCAGATTTGGATAAACGCTTTGATGGAAGTAGTCGCGAACGAACAGCTCCTGAACAGGATTTAATTGTTTATCGCTTAGTTGAAAAATATTTTCAGTTTCAAGTTCTTGTTTAATACTAGCGAATAAAGAATCAAATTTTTTTTGCTGCGTAACAACGATCTCTTGAATTTTTTCAAGTAAAGAAGAGGGGTCTGTCCCAATAATTTTTTTTCCTCGTTTACCGAATTTTTTCATTCGGCGAATTGTTGCTACACGTATTTTAAAGAACTCATCAAGATTGTTACTGTAAATTCCGAGGAATCGTAACCGTTCAAATAGAGGTACTGTATTGTCTTCTGCTTCTTGAAGGACACGCGCATTGAATGACAACCAACTTACGTCTCGGTTGACTAATAAAACTTCTTTTTTTTTCATCAGAAATTGATCCGCTTACTTAGCTTTGCTTTTTGTTGCAGGTTTCTTTTTCTTAACCACTGCTACTTTCTTTTTAGGTTTTGCAGGAGTTTTCTGAACCTTCTTTAATTCTTTAGCGAATTTTTTTGAAATATCTCTAGCCGAATCTCGGATAACTTTAGACGATTTGTCTTTAGCTGTGGCTAGACCGGCCGGCAATGCTTGTAGGATAGCAGAAATAATATGCTTCTCCAGACTTTTACGCTCTTCTTTTTTCATAAAATAATATAAACAGTTATTGGTGTAATTGTAATATTGAACTTAATATTCTATTCTGACAAGAAGGAACGAAAAATTTAATAATTTAATAATGACAAATGTCACTTTTCCTCTGATTTTGGTCTTTTTGTTTCTTTTAAACGGATATTTTCTTTTGAAAATTCAATCCACTTTCCTTTGTCCATTTCAAAAACTACAATAGCACAAGTCGGTAATTCAATAATGGACCGTGTTAAAGACATACAAAGATCACTTAAAAATGGATTATGGCCAATAATCATGGCAATTTGAATATTGTCATCAATTGCTCGGATACATTTAAAGTATTCGTCTGTGGTCGATTCGTATAAGGAGGGATCAATTTTAATTTTACTTTTTTGGAAATGGAGTTCATCGCAAAAGATCAAAGCGGTACTCATAGTCCTTATTGCCGGACTAACAATGATTGTTTCAGGTTTGCCAATTTCTTCAGCAATTATTTTTCCCATTCGATGTGCATCGGAATATCCACGGGGATTTAGTGGTCTATCAATATCTTTTTGATTGTCCAAAGACCAGTCTGATTTTGCATGACGAACAAGTATGAGCGTTTTCATTTCTCGAATATAGTTAATATACAAATAAGATTAAGAATCTTTAATCATATTTCAATAATGAGAGAATAATATTAAGGAAATACGCTATGGTGATATTTGTAGCAAATCAAATATGTTGTTATTTCACTAGGTGAAAGTAACGGTTCAAATATAAGGTACTTGGTTTGGAAAATTTAGTATTCAATATTAAAACTTGAGCAATATAAAAACATTTCTGAAAAAAATAATAATGAAAAAAAGTTCCGAAAGAAGTTACCAATTCAATGCCGCATTGGCATTTGAAAAGTTCTATGAAACAAAGGGAGTAGATGAGGACGCCTTCTATTTCAATCTGATTGAAGAGGAGTTAATAAGGTCCGACAGCAATGCATTAGTAAAAATTAATAAAAACGTATCGCATATGATTTATCGCATTGTTACCATAGTATGGTTCTCGCTATATTTTGTTGCTGCAAACATAGGGAAATTGCTTAAGTGAAATAGTTTTCAATTTAGTTGGTACGGGGATGTAATCCTCTGGTGGGCTAAATGCTATCGCAAACAAACCTACTCTTTAGATTAAGTTTAATTATTGCTTTTCTGTTAAAGATTGGGTAGGACTTGAACCAATGACCAACAAGACACAACTAAGTTGAATTCTTAAATAATTTTCATGCTTTAAATCTATGGAATTGGTTTTTAAAATTTTATTTTGAATTACAATATCATTCACTGATCCCTAAATAATTTATGATTTTCAAGAATTTCGAGGTCGTAAAAAATAGACCTTAATTGAATCGAACTTTCTCAGGAGGAAAAACCCGAATTGTTTTCGCAGATATATTCGGTTTCGATACTAATTTCTATTTGTAATTATCAGCCATCCTATTTTGATTTAGGAGTAGGTAGAACAATAAAAGAGTTGGCAACGATGATCAACTATAATTTAGGTCCTTTAACTGGAAGCTTTTGTGATATACTTTCGATTGGAATTGAAGAAGCGTTAAAAGATGATAAAGCTTTTCAAGTGTACCCCAATCCATCCCATACTAAAATTTCAGTTCACTTAATTTCTTCCTTAACTGCAAAACTTATTTTACGAAATTACCTAGGTGAAATTGTGCTAGAAAAACTTGTTTCAGACAATGAACAACTAGATCTTTCAAGTCTATCTGCCGGAACTTATATTGGTGAATTTGTGATTGGGCAAAATGTTGTTAGGAAGAAGATTGTGAAAGATGATTAAGAAAATTCAATTATCTTTCGACTTGGATTTAAAAATAGAATCAAGCCCCCTTTTCGTGAAATTGTTATTTCATGACGCGAAAACTTGATACTGTCGCCACTTCTTATGATAAAATCATTCTTCAAAAATAAATTCCTTCTAATCTGCTTTGTGCTACCCTTTCAATTGGTAGCACAAAAGCAGGATAGGATATGGCTTTTCCCGGACAGCGCCGGAATTGATTTTAATAATTTGAATAATCCTGTTGCTACCCATTGCAATCTTGTACCTCCTGATGTTGTATCTGCTTCCATTGCAGATAATGCTGGCAATCTTCTTTTTTATACTGGTGGAGTTAAGACAATAATGGAAACTTGTTGTTTTACACGGGTGGAGTTAGTCTTAACCTTAAGCCAATGCGAATTTTTGATCGCTATGGATCACTAAAATCCGTGAAATAGATTGTAGCGAAATCATTGAAATTTATGCGTTCTTTGGTTTATGTGGAGCATAACTCGCCTATTCCCCGCAAATAATGCGTCTAATAACTTGACTTATGCGGCAAATAAATAGTATATTTACCGCATAATTTGCGGAGAATATAATGTATATACATCAACTTAAGGCTTGGCCAGAATTTACATGGAATCAGGAAAAAGTGATAAGTATCCTGTCATCAACAAGACATAAGCAAGGGCGCCTAATTGGCAAAATGGAGAACCTTGGTTTCTCATTGCAGTCAGAAGCAATGCTTGAAACAATGACTTTGGAAGCACTTAAATCTAACGAGATCGAAGGTGAAATACTCGATGAAGCTCAGGTTCGTTCATCACTCGCAAGGAGATTAGGTTTAGATGTGGCTGGAATCATTCCAAGCGATAGAAGTGTTGATGGGGTTATTGAAGTGATGTTAGATGCTACACAAGGGTATTTAGCACCTCTTACAGAAGATCGACTCTTTAACTGGCATGCAGCATTGTTTCCAACAGGTAGAATAGGACTTAGAAAGATAAATGTTGGTGATTGGAGAAAAAGTGGAGAACCAATGCAGGTCGTTTCAGGTGCTATGGGTAGAGAGAAAGTGCATTACTTAGCGCCTAGCGATGAAAGTGTATCAAAGGAGATGGCCAACTTTTTAAATTGGTTCAACTCTCGAATTGAAATTGACCCAGTAATAAAGGCGGCAATTGCTCATTTGTGGTTTGTGACAATTCACCCTTTTGAAGATGGTAATGGAAGACTTGCCAGAACAATAGCTGATATGCAGCTAACAAGAGCCGATGGTATTGTTCAACGCTTTTATAGTATGTCTGCACAGATTCGAAAAGAAAGAAAAGCTTATTACGACATCTTAGAGAAAACACAAAAGGGTACACTTGACATAACTGAATGGATCGAGTGGTTCTTAGAATGTTTAGATAGAGCAATAGATTATTCTGATATTGTTTTAGCCAAAGTATTAAACAAGGCGAAATATTGGGAGTTGTTGGCTACTAAAAAAATAAATGACCGTCAGAGACTTATTGTAAATAAATTATTAGATAATTTTGAAGGGAAGCTTACTTCAACTAAATACGCGAAAATTACAAAGTGTTCTTCTGATACAGCTTTAAGAGATATTCAAAATTTGATTGAGCAGGATTTGTTGGTGAAAGATGTGGGAGGAAGTAGGAGTACGAGTTATATTCTTGTTGAAATAGAATAAGTATAAAATACAGAGAAGGTTTGTTATAATTACTATCGCCGATGCTTAATAGCAAAATCAAAAAACACATAAAGGAAATTGGAGATTTCGTTCAAAGCTTGTCTAAGTTTTCGGATTCTCCTTTAGAGTTTAGTCCCTTTAAAACATTAGTACGCACTTCTCTAATCAAGAATTATGAATTTTTGAAATTGGTTTATCTTGATGAAAAGTTTGACAACTACTTTTTTATAATCAGTTTTTTGCGAAGTAATGTAGAAGATATTATTGTATTAGGATATTCGCTGCCTTCTCGCGTAAGGTGTGCGACTGGTCGGAGATCGCCGTTTCGTTTTTAATGCTATTTTTGTCATTCTGATCGCTTTTGTGTAAAGCTATTTCAGGACAAGACAAAGAGAACAACTACTTAAAAATTATTAATCGTAAAAAATCCCCAGATTTCTCTGAGGACTTTTTCTAGGTAGCGGGGACCGGACTCGAACCGATGTTCGCCTCGGCGAATAAGAGCCCAATGAGTAATTGCAATTTTAAGTAAG
>JAYTOX010000058.1:0-101188 GCA_043747595.1 Bacteroidota bacterium
CCCTGGTCAGTTGGTAGTGAAACGCCTGGTCAGTTGCCGCTGAAACAGGGTGGTCAGTTCAGAGTGAAACGGGGTGGTCAGTTGGGTGTGAAATACTCACGTACTGCAGACATAGAGCCAATTTGCTAGAGCAAGTTGCAAACACGTCCAAAAAAATGCAGAAGTATCTTCGTTTACTAAATCTTCGATTGGATGTGGTGGTGAATGATGTGGTCGGATTAACCGGGTTGAAAATAATATCAGCAATTTGTAATGGTGAAACAAGTCCTGAGAAATTGGCATCACTGAGAAATGGTAATTGCAAAAAATCAGAGGTAGAGATTGCAAAAGCTTTGCAAACAAATGGAAGAAATGATTATCTGTTTGCTTTGAATCACGAATATCAAATGTATTTGAACTTGCAATCGAAAATTGTAGAATGTGATCTGGAAATTGAAAAATTATTGAACCAACAAATCGAAAGTGACGATAATAAAAGGCAACATCACATTGAAAGAAAGGTTCATAAAAAGATAAACAAGAACACGCCAAAGAATATGGATATTAATTTACTTGCTTATCAATATTTTGAAGGAGTGGATTTATTAGCCATTGAAGGAGTAAGTTATTCTACGGTGCTCACTTTAATGAGTGAAGTAGGAAATGGCATTCATAAATTCGAATCAGCTAAACAGTTTGCATCATGGTTAAGATTATCGCCAAACAATAAAATAAGTGGCGGAAAAGTGCTAAGCAATAAAATTCCAAAAGGAAGTAATCGATTAAAAATTGCATTACGCAATGCCGCCAATGCAATCGGTAATCTAAAGAATACAGCACTCTCTAATTTCTTCAGCCGAATTTCTCATCGAAAAGGGCGCGTATCAGCCATTTCAGCAACAGCGCGAAAGTTGGCAGTAATCATTTGGAATATGGTAGTCAAGAAAACACCGTACATTCCTCAAACCGAATATCAGTTTCTGGATCAAAAAAGAAAAAAAATATCAGCAATGAAAAAACTAATTGCTAAGTTTGACATATCGACTAATGATCTTGATTTGCACGTGTGATTCAAGAAGTTATGGAACGTTAGTCATAAGCGTAAAGGACGACACAACAACTATCAGGCTGACTTCTAAACGCCCAAACTTTTGACTTCCAAACAAACTATCGGACGACCTTTTATCGGTAGACAATTTCGCTGTAATTCGACACGACCAGACCAGTTTGCCGACACTCAAGCTAACGCAAGGTTTTAAAAAAAATTCCAACCGCACATTTTAAAAAATAATTTTATGCCTGCCCACATTGGCACATTTGGGGTTTGCCCCACCGCACAAACCGACACAAAAGCAAACCTCAAAAGAGCCAATTTTGCCAACGCTTCATTTGTTAATAACTCTCGAGGACAGTATTTGTCCATAATTTAAAACTATTTATCTTTGGGACAAATTAAGTCCACAATGGCAACGACAAAAAATAGTGTATCAACATTCGGAGAACAACTTCGGACACTTCGTGAACAAGCATCGCTTTCGCTTCGTAATGTTGCAAGTGAAATCGGAATTGACACTTCTCTTTTGGGAAAAATAGAACGCAACGAAAGACCAGCGACCAAAGAACAAATCAAACAGGTTGCAATATTTTTCAAGGTTAATGAAAAACAACTTGTGAAGGAAACTGTAAGTGATATGATTGCTTACAAAATAATTGAAGAAGAAGTTGACATTGACACCTTGAAAGTAGCAGAGAGAAAAGTTGAGTATTTAAAAACAACAGCAAAATCAAAGTAGCATGAACAAAAACAAAGTGAACTATACAACAACCGAAGAAGAAGAAAATTTAATTGTGGTGGCAGAGCCACCACAATTGATGATGTTTGATGATACTGAAACGTTAATTGAAAAATATAGACAGAACGGTCCTATTAAAATTAACGGTGATAATTTTTTCAACTACACTCCTGTCATTGCTGAAGGACACACAGCACCATATAAAATTCATAAATATTTTGCGAGACGACCTTGGAATGTGTTTGAACAATTGGTTCAAAATTTTTCAAAAGAAAATGAGATTGTTTTAGATCCATTTTGCGGAGGCGGTGTAACTGTTTATGAAAGTATCAGAAAGGGAAGAAAGGTTATTGGTTGCGATCTCAATCCACTTTCAATTTTTGTTGTGAGAAACATGGTTAAAAAAAATATTTTAAAACCTGATTTCATAACAGCAATTGATGACCTAAAAAAATATCTTGTTTTTCTAAACGATACATTCATGCAATTCACACACGAAGACATGCAGCATCAAACGGAATGGTGTGAAGTTGCTTTCAAAGTGAAATGCAATGTTTGCAATGAGACAACACTGTTATCAAACGATTTCAAAGCCAAAAGTGGTTCGTATAGGTGTATGAATTCAATGTGTGCAACACATTTAACACACAAGAAAACAATTGAAGCAAGAAAATGTGAAAGGATTGGCTTTGAATATTTGTTTTTGGTAAACAATTATTCACAAGGAAAAAAAATTGTCAAAAAATTTGAGCAAGAAGATTTTGAAAAACTCAATGCCCACATCAAATTTCTAAAATCAGAAATCAAGAAAGAAAAAATTAAAATTCCTACTGATAAAATTCCTTTGGATTGGGACAGACAATTTGAAGATGGTTTGGCTAAGAAAGGAATTTGCAACTTTCAAGACTTGTTTACCGAAAGAAATTTGTTAATAGTTTCTTTATTACTCAACAAAATAAAATCTTACTCAAAGAAATTATCTAACGATAAATACGAATTATTGAGAATGATATTCAGCAACACTGTTAAGGACACAAACATAATGGCATTCACCAATGCAACTTGGCAAGGCGGTAAACCAACAACATGGAGCAAACATGCTTATTGGATTCCTTCACAGTTTTGCGAAGTGTCAATACTTCCATCATTTGAAAAAAGTATTCAACGAATAATTTCTTCTCTGAACTTCAACAACACTCAGAAATATGAAGTTGCTACCGCAACTTCATTTTCTGATTTGACAGAGAAGAATATTTTACTTTACAACAAACCAGTTGCATTCACTGACATTCCAGAAAATTCAGTTGATGCAATTATTACCGACCCCCCTTACGGAAGCAATGTTCAGTATTTGGAACTCTCTCATTTTTGGTTTGTATGGAATAAAGACCTTTACGACACAGCACCAAACTTTAAGTTGGAAGCAATATCAAATCGGAAGAAAGGTTTTACAGGAGCAAAAACGATGTATGATTATGAAAATAATCTCTATAATGTTTTCTCAAAGTCATTTCAGGTTTTGAAACCAAACCGTTACATGGTGTTAACTTTTAACAACAAAGATGTAAGTGCATGGCTAGGTTTGTTGTTTTCAATTTTCAAATCCGGTTTTACTCTTTCTGAAAACGGCTTGTTCTTTCAAGACGGTGTAAAAAATTACAAGCAGACAGCACACACGAAGGCAGACGGATCACCTTATGGAGATTTTATTTACTCATTTAAAAAGGGAGAGCCAGCACACGAACTAAAAATTTATCATTCAGAAAACGAATTCGCAAATGATCTTGATAATATTTTCAAACACTATCTTGCGGACGAGGACAGGGATAAAAACGAATTGATAATGGACATGTTTTTAACTGCAATTCCTTTGATAGAAAGTTTTGCTAAAACATTTTTAAAAAATCACAAACACAATCTTTACACGAAATTCAAAAAAGATTATTTTAATCAACTCTATAAAAATGCCGAGGATTAGCGAAGAGAAACTAATTAATGACCATGCAAAGTTTGAAAAACTTTTCCCCGACTATGTGAAAGTGATTGATGAATTGCAACGCAAGTTTAAAGTCACAGACGGGAGTGCATTTACTGAATTAGTAAACTTTAAGAACAACAAGAAAATACCAAAGCACAATTGGTATGAATATAAACAGGGATATGCTGAAGATTTGGTAAAACAAATTATTGAAGCTGAACGACCAGACAAAAAGCATTTTATCTTAGACCCATTTTGTGGTGTAGGAACTTCAAATGTTGTTGCACAGTCATTGGGTTACAAGAGCATTGGGTTTGACATCAATCCAGTTGCTTATTTGGCCGCTTCTGTAAAAACACATTTTTACACCGAAGAAGAGGTAAAGGAAATCAATAAACTAATTAAGAATTTCAAGCCCTCAAAGCTTTCATCACTGAAAGAACCCCCAAAAGTTATTGGCTCATCATTTCAAAATGGTTCGCTTGAAAAACTTTATCAAATAAAATATTTTTGGGAAAATATAAGTACAAATATTTCAGTTCAACATTTTTTTCAGTTAGCGTATTTATCAATTATTGAGGATTGTTCTATTAAGACAAAAGACGGAAATGGAATAAAATTGAATCTGAAGAAGAAAAAGATTGAAAACATTTTTCAATACTTTTTGACAAAGTGTAATTCAATGGTTGCAGACATTGAAGTTTCCAATTTCAAAGAGGAAACAAAATTTATCAATGGCTCGATCACTATTGAAAAATATTTCAAGCAAATAGAAAATAAGAAAGTTGGTTTATGTATTTTCTCTCCACCTTATGCAAACTGTTTTGATTATTGTGAGGTTTACAAACTTGAATTTTGGTTAGGCGGTTTTGTAAAAACTTACAAGGATTTTGCACAGTATCGTTCAATTGCAATGCGCTCACATGTGAACTCACAGTTTGACCACAACATTAAAAACTATCAGAAGGAAGTTGATTTGATTGCTGAAATAATTTCAGCGTTCAACATTTGGAATAAAAATATTCCCGACATGCTAAGAGGATATTTTGACGACACATACAAACTACTGAAAAACATTAAAACGGTTTTAGTGAAAGATGCAAAGTGTTTTATTGTTGTAGCAAATTCAGGTTACAAAGGAATTCTTGTTCCAACTGATTTACTAATTGCCGAGATTGCAACCAGTTTAGGTTTTAAAGTGAATCAAATTTATTACGCAAGAAAAATCCGTTCATCTTCACAGCAGATGAAAGAATTGCATTTGGAATATGAGAACCTAATGAGAGAATCAATTATTGAAATTCAGAACTAAAACCAATATGAAATTTAGCAGCATCTTTCAGAAAAAATATTCTTCATGGAAAGAACTTGAAAAAGTTATTGAAGGACTTCCAACGACAAAGCAAAGAGGCGATGCGTTTGAAGAATTTGTTTTCGCTTACCTGAATATCAAGAAGCAACTTTATCAAGTGAAGGAAGTTTTCATGTCAACTGAAATTCCTACCAAGTATCTCACGAAATATAAAATTGAAAAGAAAGACAGCGGAGTTGATGGTTTAATAATTCGTGAAGATGATAAGGCTGCAGCATACCAAGTAAAATTCAGAACCAACAGAGTAAAACCAAAGTATGATGAGTTAGCAAAGTTTTGGGTTGAAGGCAAGCACACCGATTTCAATTACACAATTGCAAACTGTTATTCTGTAACGGACTTATCTCAAAAGAATGAAAAGCATTTGCAAGTTTTGGTTGACGAATTTGATTTGCTTGATGCAAATTTCTTTAACGCGTTTTTTGCTTTCGCAAACAACAAAACTTTAAAAGAAAAAAAGAAACATACTCCTCACGATTTTCAAAAAGAAATTATCAAAGATGTTGTTGCAGGTTTCAAGAAAGACGACAGAGGAAAACTAATTGCAGCATGTGGCACAGGAAAAACTTTGACTGCACTTTGGATAACCGAGAAGATGGAGAATGACACAGTTTTGTTTTTAGCACCAAGTTTAGCATTGATAAAACAAACACTTGAATCGTGGGCAGACCAAGCAAAATTTCCATTCAGTTATTTATCTGTGTGCAGCGACAAAACAGTTTCAAGTGATTTAGACGATGGAGATATTTCAACTTCTGAATTGAATGTTCCAGTTACAACAACTCCTTCCGAGATTGTAGATTTTATCAAGACGAAAACGAATTCCAAGAAATATGTTTTCTCAACTTATCAATCATTGCAAGTTGTAGCCGAAGCAATGAGTTACACAAACAACTTCACTTTTGATTTGATAATTTTTGATGAAGCACACAGGACAGCAGGAGCAAAAGAAACTCAACTCTTTGGTTTCGCTTTGACAAATCAAAGTATCAGTTCAAAGAAAAGATTGTTCATGACTGCAACCGAACGATTGATAAAACCACGATTGAAGAAAGCAGCAAAGGAAGCAGGGAAAGTTATTTTCTCAATGGATGATGAAACAGTTTACGGAAAGACATTTCACAAATACAATTTTGGCGATGCAATTTCAGATGAAGTGATTTCCGATTATGAAATTGTTGTTGCGGGAATTCAGCAATCGGATTATTACAAATGGATAAAAGAAAATAAAGACCTTGAAGCATTGGTAAATTCAAATGCAGAATATTCAACAGCTCAGATTTTATTTTCTCAATTGATTCTTGCTAAAGCAATCAAAGAATATCCAATTCAGAAAATTATTTCATTCCATTCATCAGTAAAGAACGCAACACTTTTCGTGGGCGAAATTGCAAACACAATTCCTTTAAAAAATGTAATAAAGCAATTCAACAAAAATATTACTGACGATAATCTTTTCATTTCTCATGTGAACGGCTCAATGCCAACAGGCGACAGAAAAGAGATACTTGATATTTTTAAAGAAACAGAGTTTGCCTTGGTTTCAAATGCAAGATGTTTGACTGAAGGAGTTGATGTTCCAATTATTGATAGCGTTTATTTCGTTGATAATAAAAGTTCACTGATTGACATTGTGCAAGCGTGTGGTAGAGCATTACGCAAACCCGATGCGACTAAACCCAAGACCGCTTTCTTTTTGATCCCAATTTTAATTCCTGACAACATCAAAGGAAGTGAAGTTGTAAATCTTGAGGCATTTGAAACAGTATTCAATGTTATTCAATCTTTGCGTGACCAAGACAACCGACTTGCTGAATGGATAAATGAATTAAACAGAAACGCTGCGAAAGGAAAACTTCCTAAGTACGGAAAGGGAAAATGGAAACCAGTTACACTTTCATTACCTCAATCAATTGACCTTACTTCTTTTGAAGAACATCTCTATTTAAAAATTGCTGATGTAAATAAAAATCCATCTTCGGAAAATTTTAAGGTTGCAAGAGTTTACGGCAAGAAAGAAAGGAAAAGCAGTCAGAAAAGAATATTCAAAACTATAGGCGATACTGCTTTTGAATCTTATATGAATAATTTGGTGAAGCCAACAATGGTGAAATATAAGAAGGGAAAAAAAACCATTCCTTCAAATAAATTAGATATTCTTTCGTCAAGTGGCAAAAAAAGCCATAATAATGTAAGCCATACTGAAAGGTTAGGATTAATAATGAAAGACAAAAAGGAGTATTCAATTACACCGTTAGGTGAATTATTCCTTAAAGGAAAAATAAAAGATACCGAACTTTTTAAAAGACAGATGCTCCGATATTTTTCTTCACTTGAAGATGGCAATGCAGAAAGAATTTTATTTCCATACAGAGCATGTATTAAAATTTTGTTAGAAGTAGGAAACATAAACTTGAATGAGTTTACATTGGCAATTTATTCAATGGACGACAGCAGGCCTGAATCAATTGAACGAGCAATTGCAGATATAAATTATCTCCGAGACAACTACAAAAACCTTGGCTTAGTTAATGAAGCAAATAGGAAAACAATTTTAAAAGAACTGAATGACTATTTCGGAACAAACTACAGTGAAACAGAAATTTGGACACAAAAAACAACAATCTACAATCAGTTTACTTATTTCAGAAACCATCTTGCTTTGTTCACAGAGTTTATCAAAATTGACAGCGAAGGAAAAATTCTTTTGATTGAGAAGAACGCTGCTAAAGCAAGACACTTACTTTCACTTGATAACAGGTTAGAGTTTGAAAATAATCATCAAACATTGCTTTCAAAATACATTCAACCATTTTTAAGTTTCGTGATCTTTACAATCTAATGACAGCCGACACACACTTACAAGCACATTTGCAATTCGGACAAGCCGACACGCAAACTTAAAATTGCAAAAGAGCTTGCAAGTTTGCCACCGAAGCAAAATTATTTTTTAAAATTTCCTTCCCTTCTAATTTTTTTAAAACCGCGACCGCACAGCCTACACAAATGACAGCGAAAGCCACGACAGATAAGGACTACTCAACTCGACAGACAGAACGCCAGCTGGTAACAGCACCTAAAAAAAATGGCGGGGGAAGTGCGAATATAAACAGTTGTGCATTTAATAAACATGACTCGTCCTAAAAAAAGTTTACAGTTTAATTAATTAATCCTGTTATTGATTTACAGTTCATTGTTAGTCCTGTTCTGGGTTTACAATAGTAGTTCTTTTTCGGTAATAATTTTTCCATAGCCTTTCTGCTTTTATTGTTGTTTTTGATTGATGAATGTGATTCGGTGTAAAGTTGCTGATGCTCATGTGAGGTCTTTCGTTGTTATAAAGATCAATAACAGCCTTGAGTAACTCTTTTGCCTCTTCAATAGAATGGATTTGATAGTTATCTAGGTATTCATCTTTAATTATTCCATTCACTCTTTCTGCAACAGCATTTTCTAACGGATCTCCATTTTCTGTCATGCTAATTTGAATTCCACTCTCTTTTAGAAGTTTGGTATACGACTGACTACAATACTGAATGCCTCGATCGCTGTGATGGATTAGATTTGCCGGCAGCAATTTGTCAGTTGCATCAATGGCCATTTGTAATGCACAGACGCTCTCTATTGCTTCCATTGTGTCTGCAACTTGGTATCCAACAATTTTATGGGAATATACATCAGTGATAAAACTGATGTAAACTGGATTTTTCTCCAGCTTCCAATAGGTAATATCGCTCACCCATAATTGATTGATTGCAGTAGGAATAAATCCTCGGATTAAATTTGGATACTTTCTTAACCAATGAAAAGAGTTGGTCGTTTTGATTCTACGCTTACGCTTTCTAACTAACATGTGATTGGCAGAAAGCAGATTGAATAATCCATCACGCCCCATTTTTATAGCATGTTCTTGCAAAAACGGATGCAGCATTTCATAAAGCTTTCGCGTGCCCATTCGTTTATGATTGCTTCTGATTATTTTTACTTGCTGAAGCATTAGTTCCTCTTCAAGTGAAGTAGAAACGCCCTCCCAATTATTTTGATAATAGGCCTGTCTGGTAATACCGAACCATCCGCATAGCTTGGCTAATCCTATGCGTGCAAAATTATTTTGCATTGCTTCTATGGTTTGGTATTGAACTTTTTTCGAATCGGAATTTTAAATTCTTTTTCTGCAATGTCAACCATTGTTGAAAAGGCGATTGCTTTCAATTCCGCATCTTTTAATTGCTTCTCCAGCTCTCTAATCCTTTTTTTTAGTTGAAGGTTTTCAAAAGATTCTTCAGCGTCCGCCGTCTCTTGCCTGGATTTTCGTTTTCTTGGCATAGATGCAATTTTTCTTTCCAAGGTAACATTTAATGGTTTTTCTTTGGTGGGGTATCCCAATTTTTTCATCCACCTATTCAACTGCCCATGTTCTTCAATCTGGCCGGTGTACTTGGCCCAAATTTCACGCTTGGTGCAACCTTTATCTAACATTTCCTGAATAATCTCATGTTGCTCTTCTTTTGTAAAATGCCGTCCTTTTTTTTGTATTATTTTCTTTGCCATTTTTTGATAGATTTGTGTAAACCTATTTCAGGACAAGACAACATTGTGCGGGTAGACAGTTTAGTGCATCTAAGCCGCCACTTCTTTTAGCTGCAAACCGTTATCAGATATTTTGAGAACGCTCCGAACGAACAGTAACGCAATAACAAAACGACTAGCTTGACACTTGAAGAAATATATAAAATAATTGACGACCCGAATTTTGTATTGACAGAAAAATGGGACAACAAGGTAACACCTCTTTTCAAAACTTTTGGTGATGAAAAAAATAAAGAAGGACTAACTGACCTTGTGAGAATAGCTCAAGCTGAAATGGATGTGCAAAGCTTTGTAATTAGCGACAACAAATTAAGCCCGTCTTTAACTTCAACTAATGATAAAGGAGAATATTTTGAATTCCCTTCTCTTAAACTATGGGGTGAAGAAGAATTCAATCACATTATTCAACGGCAGAAACAAACAAAGAACCCGCATTTAAAAGCAAGATATTCTCACATACTTTGGTTATCTCCCAAGAAACATTTAAGATTTGCAACAGATGCTTTGACACAATACATAAAAGTTATTCGTAACTTGAATTCTATTGTATGGGACGATGATGAGAGAAGGGATGTTTATGTATTAAAATTGTTTATCTCAAACGCTTTTCATTTAGCAACCTCTACAAGTAAGCCAGCAGAAATTGAGAAAATTAAGAAACTAATACTTCCAATCATACGAAAATTTCGTTTTGAATCAGACAAGACATACGTTAACATTAATTTGGTTCATCTAATGTTAGACAACCCTAAAGTATTTAAACAAAACGATTTTAAAAACCTTGACAAGCATTGTCTTAAGTACGCAAATAAACAAACATCTCTTCATTCAAAAATTGATATATTAATAGTAGCAGATAAGGTTTCAAATAAACTTGGAATTAGAAATACAATTTATCAAGAACTAATAGCAAAATCTTATGAAGAATTAAGTCATCAACGAGAGGATGCATCCAATATGGTTGCAATCAAGTTTTGCCAAGATGCAATGAAATATTATAAGAAATTAAAAAATGTTTCTAAAGTAAAAGAACTTGAAGAAAGATATAAATACTTAAAACAAAACAGGAAATTAGGACATTTTGAACACGAGGCAGATATAACTGATATTGTAAAAGAATTAAGAAAAGTTGCTGATGGAGTTTTGAAACTACCAACAGATAAAATCATTGGATTTCTAATGTATTCACCTATAATTTTTCCACCTTACGAACATTTGTATGACGAAGCAATGAAAAAGAAAAAGGAAAACAGTGTTAATTTTCTTTTCGGAACGGTTTTAAATGACGAATACGGACATACAGCGGCTCACTATAATGATGATGATGAAAAAATTCATTTCTCAATTATGCAAGGTTTTGATTACAGAATTAGAATGTCTTCGCTTATTCTTTTAAATGAAATATTTTTCAGAGCAGTTGAAAAAAATAAACTTTCATCTAACTCCTTTTTAAACTTTATTCGTAAACACACTTGGCTTGGACAAGATTTTACGATAACTTACAATGAAGGAGAAATAAATAGTTTTAATTGGCTTCATACTCTTGCTCCAGGAATCAATGACTTTTTTAGTCAAATTTTTTTCCTGTACCAGAACCCATTGAACATTCCTAACTTTGTTTTAGCAATTGATAGTTTAAGTATTAAAATTGAAGGCATCCTTCGCGACATATGTGAAACAAGAGGTGTAACAACATTTTACCAAACATCAGACGCAAAAGGCAGAAACATAGTTATGGAAAAAGACATTAACGCACTATTACGAGAGGATACGATTAAAAACACTTTGAGCAAAGATGATTTAATGTTACTTCAGTACCTGCTTGTTGACAAAGCAGGCGTTAATTTAAGAAACAAAGTTGCACACACATTAATAAGAAAAGCAGAAAACTATGGACTTGCATATATTATGATGCTTATAATGGTAATACTAAAGTTGGCGAAAAGTGAGTATGCACCACCACAGAACAAAAATTAAAATAGAAACAACACGACACGAAGAAAAAAGAAAAACATCTGATAACATAAGTAACCGTTGCACAACCCCCTAAAAAAACCTGAAAAATAAATCTTCCTGTGAACTTTTATGGAATCCTATAGCGGCTGAAAAATATTCCGGGAATTATGGCGATACACATAGCGCCTGACAACGAAAATTGTTGACAACACCCACCCTTTTGTTAATATCGATGAAATTTCGAGCCGACTGCACACACTTATCCTCTTTGGTGCATTCCACTTTAAGAGTTTTTTCAGGTTGTAAGCAATTGCGGCGGCGAGCATAAACTTATTGGCACTTTTTATTCCGCGTGTATAGATTCTTCGCATACCGGTGAAATTAATCAATGAGCCTAATACCGGTTCTACCGTAGATGAACGCAATCTCATCATCCGTTTTGCATTTTTATTTTGCATACGCACATGTTTTGTGCTTCGCATCAAATTGTGCATAATCAAACGGTATCGCTCCAATTTTTCGGCAAAGCCGTTTGGCTATCCTACGGAAAATAAAAAGAGAGGCATAGCCAAAGCAAAATCCAATGCAATTTTCAGCACTTTTTATTTTGCCCAACCGCACTACCGTTTTCATAGAAAGCGTATAGCTTAAAATCCAAAAGCTCCATTCATACGTATGTTCATTTATCAAATGAATAACCAAACACTGTATGGGGACAAATTCTACCAAAACTCTATTTTATTTTCTCATTTTCATTCTCACAAGCGGAAATATTGTTGCGCAAAATTTTTCTATCAAAGGACAAGTAACGGCAAATGACGGAGGCGGCCCGATTGTAGGAGCTACTGTAATTTTAGCGAACACCGACAAAGGAACAACTACCGATGCCCTTGGAAACTTCAATCTGAAAGGAGTTGCTCAAGGGAATTATCACTTAGTAATTTCTTATTTGGGTTATGAGAACTTAGTGAAAGCAATTTCACTCACAGACAATCAGCAAATAAAAATTTCTTTGAACCCTTCTTCAATCAATCTCACAGAAGTTACCGTTAGCCCAAACAAATCAATTACACAAAATGAATCCATTTCAGGAGTTGACAAACTTTTGCGACCTGTAAACACAGCACAGGATTTATTGCGCCTTGTACCCGGACTTTTTATTGCGCAACATGCGGGAGGAGGAAAAGCCGAACAGATTTTTTTGCGTGGCTTTGATTGCGACCACGGAACTGATTTTAATATCTCCGTTGACGGCATGCCAGTCAACATGGTTTCTCATGCGCATGGACAAGGTTACGCAGATTTTCATTTTGTAATTCCCGAAACTGTTGACCGCTTAAAAGTTTACAAGGGACCTTACACAACACGTTTTGGAGATTTTGCAACATCAGGCACTGGAGAATTTTTTACAAAGAATTCTATTGACCACAATGAAGTGAAAGCCGAACTTGGAATGTTTGATACTTATCGTGCGCTTGGAATGTTCAAACTTTTAGACAAGCAACATCTTTTTTCTAAAGAAAAAGAAAACGCATACATCGCAGGTGAATATGTTTTTACCAACGCTTATTTTGACCAGAAACAAAAATTCAATCGTTACAATTTGTTTGGAAAATATTCGGGCCTATTGAACGCATCAAACTATTTCACTTTTTCAGCATCAACATTTTTTGCTGATTGGGATGCTTCGGGACAAGTTCCGCAACGGGCAGTTGATGCAGGAATCATTAACCGTTACGGCAGTGTTGACCCATCCGAAGGCGGACAAACTCACCGAACAAACATCAATACAATTTTAACCACTACAACAAAGAACAACGCCATCATAAAAAATCAATTCTACTATGTAAATTATTATTTCAATCTGTATTCCAATTTTACTTTCTATCTCAACGACCCTGTTCATGGCGATGAAATAAATCAAACAGACCAGCGAAATATTTTTGGCTATACAGGTTCATATCAGAAGGATTATTTCATTGCTGCTAAAACATTGCACGCAACAGCAGGCATCGGAACAAGAAATGATTTAGCGCAAATCTCTCTCAAGCACGCAGAAAAGAGAATTGTTCTTGACACAATCGTTTCAGGAAATGTTTATCAGCAAAACACAAACGCTTTTCTTGACTTCACGCTTGACATCAACAAACATTTTTCAATCAACGCAGGAACACGATTAGATTATTTTCAATTCAATTTCACAGATGATAAAGTGGATAGTTTATCGGGAACAAAATCAATTGTACGTGCAAGTCCGAAGTTGAATTTTTATTATGCAGTGAATGACAAACTTCAATTCTTTTTAAAATCAGGAATTGGTTTTCATTCTAATGATGCCAGGTCAGTTGTCGTAAATCATGTTGACAACAGTTTGCCGAAAGCGTATGGTGCAGAAGTAGGAAGTGAATTCAAATTAGGAAAACGCATTTTAGTAAACGCTGCATTGTGGAGTTTGTATCTGCAAAGCGAATTGGTTTATGTAGGCGATGAGGCGACAGTTGAAACAAATAATCCTACGCAAAGAATCGGAACTGATTTAAGTATCCGTTATCAAATCACCGATAAATTATTTGCTGATGTTGACTTGAATTACAGTCATGGAAGATTAGTCGGAGTTCCCAAAGGAGAAAATTTTATTCCACTTGCACCACGCTTAACAAGCATTGCAGGACTAACTTACAAGCAAGACAAAGGCATCAATGCAAGTTTGCGTTATCGCTTCATTGACTCACGACCAGCAAACGAAACGAATAGCGTAACCGCCAAAGGATATTTTTTATTGGATGCAGTTATTGCTTACAAACTTTCAAAGTTTGACTTTGGTTTGAGTGCCGAAAATATTTTAAACACCGTTTGGAATCAGGCGCAGTTTGACACCGAAAGCCGTTTGTTTAGTGAACCTGCTCCAGTTTCCGAATTGCATTTCACCCCAGGAACTCCTTTCTTTATTAAGGGAAATATTGCTTTCCACTTTTGATCGCACACAAACTTTTGTACAAGTATCGCCAACGCTTTTGCATTCACATTTTATTTTTTGCATGGCACAATCCAAATGCTGAAAAATAAAAATAGAGCGCAAGCCACCGCACATCACACTGCAAACATTCCTGCAAACTCCTACCTTTGGAGCTATGAATGTAGTTCGCATCTACAACTTTTTGTGTGGACATGAACAGTTTTGCCTTGAACGAACAGCAGCACAAGCACCTACCATAAATTCCACTCTAACCACCCCACCAAACATTTTCCAAACTATTCTTCCTCTATTTAAATTTTATTCTAAAAAAAGAGTTTGATATTGTTTACTTGTTAATGATCCGGTCCGGGATTTGTTTGATTTTAGGATAATTGGAATGGGAGCCTTCCCTACTTTTTATCAAACTTATTTGCCCGTTAATTTTAATTATTTAATTCAACTCAACATCTGTAAACACTTGCAAGTTGTTATTAGCTTTTATAAAGGGGCTGTCATCCTTAATTAGCAGAGTTTTTATTGTTGGAAAAAAAGTACAGTGATTCGCTTGAATCGGCTTACGTTTGCTTGTTATACAATGGTTCGCTAATTTTTTTCTTAAATGTCATAACTCAAAATTTAATTGGTTTGAGTTGATATTGTACATGAAAGATAGACGCGAAGGCTTCCTGTCAATTGTGTAACTTGGTCGTCTCAAATCTATTTCAATTGCCTTAAGGGTCTAGCCCTTTATAAAAAAGGAGGTACTACCATAACCTTCTTAAAAATTAATTCACTTTTAGTTTCCCATATTGCAACATAATAGTATTTTTATGATGTATTTGAAACTTGATTGCATTGAATTAAAACAATAACAAAATGAAAATAAATCAACTTTTACTAGTAATCTTTGCCCTTGTTTTGAGCGGAAATATTTATGGACAATTAAATAATGGATTAAAAGCACACTATTCATTTGGCGGAAACGCAAATGACATTAGTGGCCAAAACAACAATGGTCAATTAATAGGGTCTCCTATTCTAACAACAGATCGATTTGGCACCTCGAATTGCGCTTATGAATTTCCAGGCGACACGTTGAATTATATTGATGTAAATTATTCAACCGACTTTAATATTCCAACTACAGGTTCCTTTAGTATTAGTTTATGGTATGCAGGTGGAACAACAAATATTGGAGACTTTGAAATTTTATTTGAAAAAAACGATTCGGCAGTAAGCCCAATTCCATCTGACTATCATCTAGCATTATATGACTTTAATAAACCGAGTTTTGGAAGCCAATATTCACCAATTGTAATGCCACAAAATTCACCACAAATTCCTGATACAATTTGGCACCATATTGTTGGCATCTATGATAACCAAAAATGGTTTATATACGAAGACGATACTTTACGAGCTTCAGAAATAACTCAAACCAATAGTATCTTTCAGTCAACCGGAAACATTACAATCGGAAAAAATTTTCAAGGAAAAATTGATGATATTCGATTTTACGATCGTATATTAACAGCTAGTGAAATACATCAAATTTATTTATTACCGGGCTCTTGTCTAGTGTCTGATGTAGACGGATCAGTGGAATTATCATCAATAGAAATTTTCCCGAATCCGACAGCTGATATGATTCACCTTAATTTTAATAACTCTGATGATTTTATAATTGTTTCTGTTTTTAATATTTATGGTCAAGAAATAATCAAGCAGAGTTTAAAAAAAGAGCAAACAGTGATTAATTTAAATTCATATCCCAATGGATTTTACTATATAAAAATTTCAGATAAAGGGTCTATCCAAAGTAGAATGATAGAAAAAATAAACTACTGAAAATATAATTTAATTTCAATTATTTTTTTGCATTTTGGATAAATGTTTTGGTCACAAATCACTTTTCATAAAACAATAAATCACTACAATTAGCACCTAAAATAATAACATGCACACCCTATCTACCATCCTACTCATAATACTCGGCATCCTCGCTTTGATTTTGTTTGTTGGCCTTTTTATGAAAAAGAAACATTATGTGAAATGCGATATTATTATCAATGCACCAAGACAAAAAATATTCGACTATTTGAAGTTGATTAAAAACCAAGAGACATTTAACAAACATGCAATGGCCGATCCTGATCGGATAAATGAATTTAAAGGAATAGATGGAACAATTGGATTCATTTACTCTTGGAGTGGAAATAAAAATGCCGGCGAAGGACAAAAGGAAATTATAAATTTAGTTGATGGTAAAAAAGTTGAGATGGAAATTCGTTTTGTAAAACCTATGAAAGCCATTGGTCATGTAATAATGGAAACAGAAGCAGTATCAGACAATCAAACCAATGTTACTTGGAGCAATTCAGGCGTACTCAATTATCCGTTGAACATTTTGATACCTTTTATGGAAAAACAAGTTGCGAAAGATATGGATAGTAGTTTGTTGACCTTAAAAACTATTCTCGAGAAATAGTTTTGATGATAAAAAAAAGTAATCAATAAATCATTTTCAAAATAATTTTACACTCTTGTTTTCATCAACAAATAATTTTGATAAATTGTATTAAACTTGACAATATTTAAATTGACGAGCCCAAACATTATCAAAACATTTTTTATAAAATAATTTTTCTGTTCGGTCTTTCATTCAATCCCATAAAAGGCCTAGTGCATTAGCCGCTACAAAAGATGCACAACCATATTCCATTGGGGAGTTTTTCCCTCTTCCGGCAACTCCCAAAACAAATACAATTCAGTTTTTAAGAAAATTTTTCTGTTTAATCTATTAGGTTCCTTGCCATTTTTTGATAGATTTGTAATCAGCTAATTTAATACCTAGCAATACAGACAGAAATCAAAAATGAACAAACTGATACTACCAATTTCAATTCTAATAATTCTTACGAGTTGCAAAACGACAAAAAAAATGGAAGAGCAAAAAAATGAACCATCTAAAACAGTTTCTAATAACGACACAACTCCTAAGGTAACAGGAATTGGCGGAATTTTCTTTTATTCAGACAATGTAAAAGAAGCGAAAGAATGGTACACAAAAAATTTAGGTATTGAAATAAACGATTGGGGTTCTTCGAGTTTTGAATCGAGAAATATTCACAAACCGGAGCAGATAAACTCTCTTCAGTGGAAGCCATTTAAAAAAGATGCTGAATATTTTTCTCCGTCAAAAAAAGATTTTATGATTAATTATCAAGTTCAGAATCTTGAAGGAATGGTGAAGCGACTCAAGGAAAACGGAGTAACAATACTTGATACGATTGCATCTTACGACTATGGAAAATTTCTACATATTATGGATGCAGAAGGGAACAAAATTGAACTATGGGAACCGGCTGATGATAGTAAGAAGTAAGAAGTAAGAAGTAAGAAGTAAGAAGTAAGAAGTAAGAAGTAAGGAATAAGAAGTTTACTCTTTATTTTTTCACTCACCAATTACCACTCACTACTCACTTAAGAGAAGTAAGAAGTAAGAAGTAAGAAAGGGCATTTTTTTACTCACCAATTACTACTTACTACTCACTTAAGAGAAGTAAGAAGTTAGAAGTAAGAAGTAAGAAGTTTACTCTTCATTTTTTACTCACCAATTACCACTCACTACTCACTTAAAAGGAATAAGAAGTATTTAATTCGTTTAAACTTTTGTATCCGATAAGATTGTAAGATTGAAAGATTGAAAGATTGACAATTCTAAAGCAATAAAACCGAATATTTAATTTAATAATTTTATTATTTTTAATCCACAAAACAGAATTCGAAATCCTAATTCGCAAAGAAATCTATTTGCGGTAGAGGAAAATGATTTTCTAATTCGTTGAGTTAATCTGATTGCTAATTTTTATTGAGAAATTTTGAGCGAAGCGAGATTCCGCTTACGCTTAGAAATAATTAAAAGCATCCAACATCGAACTTTTATTAAATCAATGCTTTTTATAGAAACAACTAATTTGATTGCTTCTAAAAGCGGAATTCCATTCGGCGAATGATCGCTTCCATTTTAATTCTTACATCCGCCAAGCTAAAAAATCGCTTTGCGTTGGAATTCCGTTCGGCGAATGATGGCTTACATTTTATTTCGCACCTCCTCCCAGCTAAAAATTTCTATTTTCCCTCAAATTCAAACAATCTTTCGTGATAAATATTGACACTTTTCTATTATCTTTCAGAACCAAAATACACACTCGTGAAAAAAATTCTACTACTTCTCCTTTTAATCAAAAGCACACTAACAATCGCATCTCCTTTTCAAGGCAAAGTGATGCAGTTTAAACAAGGCGACGGTTCTTTCGTTGATCTAAAACTTTTTGGAACGGAATATTATATGCGAGCTGAAGGTCTCGATGGATATACTTTAATCCGCGATAAATCTTCTAACACTATTTGTTACGCAAAACTTTCTGCCAATGAAAAAGAATTGATCAGCAGCGGAATCGTTTACTCCTCAAAAACAAATTCGATCAACACCCCTCCTTCTGTTTTGTCGTTTCAAAAACACATCGACATTAACTACAAAGCACGACTAGAAAAAATAAACGAGAATAAAAAAATACTGAGTGGAAGCTCTGACAAATCAACTCAGAAAAATAGTTCACAGGGTAACAATGAAATTTCCGGCACACCTTTTAATCCGGTAGCAGGTGCAATTCGTGGCCTATGTATCGTAGTCGATTTTTCTGATGAACCGGCTATCGTTCCAATTAATGAGTTCGTCGATTTTTGCAACGATATGAATTATTCCAATTATGGAAATAATGGTTCGCTACGTAAGTTCTACTCCGATATTTCGGGTGGAATTGTCGATTATCAAAATATTGTTTACGGTTATTTTAGAGCACCGCTAACATTTGCCGATTATGATGCGATGCCATACGCACAAGGTGCGCAACAAATTTTGGGACTCGCAATGCATTGGATCGACTCACTTGGATTTGATTTTTCTACGCTCTCATTGAACAGCGACAACTCAATCAAAGCAATAAATTTGATGTACACAGGTAATCCTCCTAACTGGTCACAAGGCATGTGGCATCATAAAGGAAACTATACAGGGTTTGCGGCTGATGGTGTAACATCAAACGACTACAATTGCTCTCCTGCTAATAGTCCACTCGAACTAGCTGTCGTAGCTCATGAAAACGGACACATGATTGGTAGATGGCCCGACACCTACAAGTACGACAATACGACTGGGCCCGACGGAATTGGCTCGTTCGATTTGATGTGTTGGTATGGCGATTATTTTAATCCCACTATTCCAAATCCGATGTTCATTGCAAATTGCGGATGGAAAAATGTTGTTGACGTAACCAACTTCAACGGCATCAATACAGATACAGCTAATTCACGAACATGTTATAGATACACCAACATCAACGACACCAATGAATTTTTTCTTTTAGAGAACCGATTAAAAACAGGACGAAGTACATTTATCGACGACGAAGGATTAACAATTTGGCACATCGATCGTCATGGCGACAATCAAACACTTCATCACGAAGTTTATCTCGATCATGCTAACAATGATATTTACGATCATAGTGGAGCTTGTTTTAAATCAACTTTCAACAATGAGTTTAGCGAAAACACGGTTCCAAATTCTGCTTTTTACAACGGAGATCCAAGCGGTTTACGAGTATGGGATATTGGCGACACTGCGCAAGTAATGAATTACAAATTAGGACTAGGTGCACCAGCTGCTTCGTTAAATATTTCCTACTTGAATATTACAAACGACAATAATGCAAATGGATTTTTAGAGCCGGGAGAAACAGGCGATTTAAATTTGAATGCAATGAATAACGGACAAATAAATTCTGCCAATGCAACATTTACTTGCGCTGCCATTGGCATAGGTGCTGCCTATATCACAATCAATACACCTACACTTAACGTTGGTGTAATAAATTCTTCACAAGCAATTTTATCGCTATTCAACGTGAGTATCGATCCGGCTGCGCCAATAGGAACAGTGATTCAACTGCGATTTTATTTAACAGACGGAAACGATTCTATTTACATTACACGATCAATTATTGTTGGAGTAATCGTGTTAATGGACAATCAGGCTTCTACAACATGTTCTGCTGTATTTTATGATGAAGGCGGAACAGCTAATTATAACGACAACACCGATTTCACAAAAACATTTATGCCTTCAACTTCCGGTCAATTTGTGAGAGCTGATTTCAGTTTCTTCGATGTGGAAGATGAAACAAATTGCGGTTATGATTATTTGAAAATATATAACGGCCCTACTACAACAGGATTATTGTTAGGAACATTCTGCGGAATAAATTCGCCGGGAATAATTACTTCGACACATAATACTGGAGCGCTTACATTTAATTTTCATTCTGATGGTGGTGTTACAGGAGGCGGATGGCAAGCAGAGATGTCGTGTGCACTTCCAAATGGATTAACAAATGTGAATGCTAATAGCAACATAAAACTATTTCCGAATCCTTCGACCGGAATTGTGAATCTTGAAAATTCCGGAAATGAAGAAATGCATGTTGAGATTAGCGATTTGCTTGGCCAAGCAATTACACAGAAAATTCTTTTCGCCAATACACGAATGGCCATTGATCTTTCTACTCAACCCAACGGAATGTATTTCATGAAATTAATTTCTGCGCATGGATCCGAAACAAAACGAATTACACTTAACCGATAATTAAACAAGCGGAAAAAATATAAAGGCATCGACTATTTCGGTGCCTTTTTTAATTTGTAAGAAGTCTGATAGGCATTTATATCGATACAATTCAAGAAAAGGGTGTTTGTTAGAAAATGAAAATACGTACATTTGACGCTCTTAAAATAATAATATGAGTTCACACGAACGCGCGCATCACGACGAAGCAAACAATGTAACGTATCAACGATGTCAGTATGCTTACGAGTATGCCAAGCCGACTATTACCGGTAAGAAAGTATTAGATGTTGGTTGCGGGCTAGCTTATGGAACTGCTTTAATGGCAAATTCTGCTTTAGAAATTATCGGGCTCGATTATGATCAGACTACAATCGATGAAAATAAAAAAAGATATGCAGCAATAAAAAATCTTTCGTTTCTACGATCAGAAATTCCTCCACTTCCATTCGACGATAATATATTTGATGTTGTAACAGCGTTTCAGTTCATCGAACACATCGAGAAGCGAAAAGAGTTTATGAAAGAATGTTTGCGAGTGTTGAAGCCCGGTGGAAAGATGATGGTGACTACACCCAATGTAAAAAAATCGTTGGCGCGAAATCCTTTTCATGTTCACGAATACACATTCGACGAAATAAAAGCGGAGATTAATTCATTGACAGATAATTTCAATCTGCAAGGATTGAATGGAAATATAGAAGTAAATAAATACTACGAAGAGAACGGAAAGTTTGTACGCATGATTCTGAAGTGGGATGTTTTAAAACTGCATCAACGACTACCTTCGGCATGGCTGGCAAAGCCTTACAATTGGGTAACAAGTTTGATGCGGAATAAGCTAAAGGACAAAGTGGACCAAACTACAGCTATTACCACAAACGATTTCTTTTTACAGAAAGAAAAATTGGACGATTGTTGGGACATCTATTTAACAGCCGGTAAGAATTAATCACATTACGATTTTAGGCTGCTATTAGGCAATTCCATTAAAGGATGCAGAGTATTTTTTAGGAATTTTGTTTGTAAAACTGATTCTAATCATTACTTTTGCCGTCCCAAAACTGTCCGATGGTGTAATGGCAACACTGCAGATTTTGATTCTGCCTTTCCAGGTTCGAATCCTGGTCGGACAACTTCTTGGATTTTAAAAGCCCTGCATATCAATGATTTGCAGGGCTTTTTCGCTTTTAATCGTTCACTCTTTACTCGCAATATCTATTTATGTCTATTATTTTGGCTATCATAAAGATAAGATATAGAGCAATTTATTCAACTATTTTTCCAATATTTCTCTTTAAAAGGAGAATACTCTCGATATATTAAAGCCTAATCGAATTCCCATATTGTTCCATTTAGAATCGGTATGCGTAAAAAATTGATTCTCTACCAGTCCAAAGCTATTGGTAAAGTGAATTTGAAAAACGTGGCCTCCTGTTTCTAATTCATAACCAATAGACATGCTATCATAATATTTTACTGTCGGAGAATAATCATTGATTCGATACGCATACTCACCTGTTATGGCAGCACGTTTGGTAAATTTGTAACGGAACAGCGCTGATACACCAAACGCATCGTTCTGATCGGTGATGTGCAACACCTGATTGTAATGAACAAACCAAGGTGCTATTTGCAAAGAAAAATTAGGACTAAATTTTCTGCCTAACATCGCCTCGAAACAATACGATAAACGACTCGATTGATTTTGGTAAATGTCATAACCATTGGCTATAGCATTACCATCTTTCAAATTTGTATAATATGTTCCGGCAAATAACGTAAGACCAAACGGCATTCTATTATCGGTTGTTTGTCGTAGTAAACGATACTTCAAAAATCCATCAACCATTTTTTCTTGACTGCTTCTTCCAATCCCAAACATAAAGCGACCATCGGGACTGTATTCCAAACTCAGTCGAATATTTGCCGGGCCGTCTAATCCCCATGCATTGTAAGAGCCGGAATTTATTGGACCAAAACGGTGAGAGATTCTAAAATCAAGTGTTCGCTTACCAACCGTTTCAAGAGTATGTTGATCAACTAATCGTGTTGTTTTAAAAGTTGCTATTACATAATCTTTCGCATGATCGTTAGTGGAATCTAATCCACTCAACATATCCTGACCATTCATAGAAAAGCCGATGAAAAAAAGTACAGCCGATAAAATAATTTTTTTGTTGATCATAAATTAGTTGTTGAGTTTACCACGATTCAGCCAAGCTTCAATTTTTTGTATGCTACAATCATTGATTTTACCGCTACCTAACGGCATCCATTTAGCAGAATTAATTGAAGTGCTATGCGTAATGGTTTCCAAAAATCTACCGCTGTTGTTTATTGTACTTATAACATCTGCATACGTCCCTAATCCATAAAGGCTGGTAGAACCATCGGTGTTGTGACAATTAGAATCTCCACTTCCACAGCTATGAAGCATGATAGGAGAAATATCGTTTGCAAACGAAACCGTACCCGTTGTATCGCATGGTGCAGCAGCCGGATGAAGTTCATCTACATTATCGTAGTAACAGCTTGTAAATGCTGCCATGACTAAACAAATTGCGAATATTTTTTTCATGATTTAATTGTTCTTTGCTCCTTGTTCAATCCAAAGGTAAATTAATTTCACTTGATCGTCTGCTAAAACAGGCAAGGGTTTCGGTGGCATTACCTTAGCAAAAAGTCTATTGCTGATAGTTTGATAGATTTTACTACCGTGTGCATTCCCCGGAGAAATACCTCCTTTAATTATATCATCGTAGGTAATTAATGCGAATACGGAACGATCTTGTCCTGCAACATTCCCGGTATGACATCCACTTTGCGTGCAATTTCCACCAAAGATTCCTTGAACATCATTGGCAAAAGATACATCTTTCAACGTCGACAGATCAGTATCGTGCCTGCATGCACTGAGCAAAAAAGCAATTCCGATAATCGAACTATAAATGAGATTTTTTAGCATGTTTTTTTGGATCTATTCAGCAATTTTATGAAGAGGTCAATAACGATAGATTATTTGTTTAGATCAATGAGCAAAAAATGAATTCAAAAATTGACACTTTTCAAACCTATATTCTCTATAAAGATTCAATACTACATGTAATTAATAAACGAAGCAAGAAAAATTCTGCTCAAGAGGTAAAATCTAGATTTGATCAGGTAGATTTACATTCTGAAAAATGTGATGCGTAAATGATTTTAGAATTATTCTCGGATATTAGCATTACTTTTATATTCTAAACAGCTATGGAAATAAAAAAACAACCAAGCAACGATCCTTTACATGGAAAAACATTGGAGTCGATCGTTAACTATTTAGTTGAACAATATGGATGGGATGAGCTAGGTGAACGAATTCCAATAAATTGTTTCAGGTCGAACCCAACTGTCAAATCGAGTTTAACCTTTTTAAGAAAAACACCCTGGGCACGAAAAAAAGTAGAAGACCTATACATTGAAACTATTGAGTAAAAATAATTTCCGATTTCACCTTATGTACTTATTCAGTTCGATTAAACTTATATAACATAAAAAAAGCGAACTACAATTGTAATTCGCTTTTTGCCTTTATAATAAATAATTTTTATTCTAACACCAACCGATCAATCTTACTTTGTTTCCCATCAATAAATATTTTGTAGAAATAAATTCCTCTCGACAAAGCCACTACATCTACATTCACCAAATTAGTATTGTCGAATGTATTGTTCAGAATTACATTGCCCATAATATCATAGAAAAGAATATTGACCAATCGAACTGTTTTATCAAAACCAAAGTTCACTTGATTTGATGCCGGATTCGGATAAGTTGAAATTTTTGCTTCGTTGATATCGGCTATTGCATTTACAGAACTCCCGGCTATATAACTCGACAAATTTAAGTAGTACACAAAATTTCCTGAACCATTATCTTCATCGGTCATAAAAATTTCATTGTTTGACACGAACGATAACGATTCTTTTTGCGACCAGGCTCCGCTAATATTCACTTGCGTATGTTGTCCTGAAAAAAAGTTTGTGCCAATAAAATTTTTGAAGATGTGAAGATGCGAATTCGACATTAGAATCATAGCGCTACCATCGGCAGAGATATCGGCAGAGGTAATTCGATCATTCGTGTAGAAACTATCCACTAATGTTGCAACATAACTTCCGGGGCTATCAGGTAAGCGGTACATCTTAGTGTATCCAATTGCTGCACCATCGGCTTTTGAAAATAAATACAAATTTCCATTAAAGTGAAAAAACGATTCCACATCGTAGTTTAGCCACGACGACGAAATATTTGCTTGATCAGAATAAGTGAAACTAATTGTTTGTGCAACTGCAGAAGTAGTTGATGCACTTGGGTATGGAATTCGAAATATTTTCAGATTTGTTCTGATACAATTATTATTTCCAAAGTCGCCTATGAATAAATAGTTGCGTTGAGCATCATGAGTAAGATCTTCCCAATCATTATTAATGGCACCGTTGATAGTTATGGTTTGCTGCAATGCTCCGGCAGATGAAACACGATATAGGCGATTGTCGCCATAACCATCGTTATGCGTCCAATAAGAATCGTAACCATTGTAATCAAGGCCCGACGACTCTCTAAGCACGCTCGGCAACGAACCCTTTACTGTAGCAGTAATAGCAGAAGCAGTTTTAATGCTTAAAGCAAAAAGAAAGAGTAAGAACACCTGTTTAGGAATTCGAGTAAGTTTTATTTTCATTTTCTAAGTATTGTTGGTGCTGCCCTATTAACAAAAAGTGCACTCAGCAATATAAATCGCTGCAAAGATAAAATTATTGTAAAACTGTGGCTTTCTTACACTTAACCGGTTTTCAACAAAAGTATGTTTTGTGGGTTACTTTTGTGGATTCCAAAATTTTTAATCTACACGCTTAAGTTTGTTTTTCAGGAAATAAGTACGTGTTTCTACAGTTTGCCCAAAGTTTGTACAAAGAATATTTACCTTATTTTAAGTGAGACAATGAGTGCATTAAAATCGAAAACCTCACATAACGCTCTAATTTGCAATACTTAAAGAAGGTTTTTCTGTGGTAAATAATACCCAAACTGATGAATACCTACAATCAATAATTTTCATTTAGCTTTTAGTAGCTTGGTTTTATAAATCAAAATATACTTCCGACTAAATCAAAAATGTGAAAATAAATAAGGCCTCGACTACAAATCCTTTGCGAAATCACACTTAATTCACCCCCTCTTTCATTATTTTTTTACCTTCGCAGGCACTCAAAATTTCTTCGATTCTATGAATTATCAGCGCATTAATAATCTGATCGGCTGGCTAGTATTTCTAGTCGCTTCTTTCACTTACATTTCAACGATTGAACCAACAGGCAGTTTCTGGGATTGTGGTGAGTTCATCGCAACCGCACACAAACTAGAAGTAGGTCACCCACCGGGCGCTCCATTCTTTTTAATGCTTGCCCGCGTGTTTATCCTCTTTGCCGGCGATAACGTAAAAATGATTCCGATTATGGTAAACACTCTGTCGGCTTTAATGGCGGCGTTTACTATTCTCTTTTTGTTTTGGACAATTACAGCGCTAGCAAAAAAATTAGTAACAAAAAGCGGAGAGTTAACGACCGAAAAAATTATTGCCATTATGGGTGCCGGTGCTGTAGGTGCCTTAGCCTACGCATTCAGCGATTCATTTTGGTTCTCTGCTGTTGAAGGCGAGGTATACGCAAGCTCATCGTTCTTTACTGCCATTGTTGTGTGGGCCATGTTCAAATGGGACAATGCATCGGAAGAAAAACACAATCTTCGTTGGCTTATTCTCATTGCTTACTTAATGGGATTAAGTATAGGAGTTCACTTACTGAACTTACTTACTATTCCTGCTTTAGCATTCGTCTACTATTTCAAACGTTATACAGTTACAAAAAAAGGTATTATTTATACTGGCATACTTGGTACGGCTATTTTAGGTTTTGTTCAATATGGAATTATCCAGGAGATGATCACATTAGCAGGATCTATCGATTTGTTTTTTGTAAACACATTGGGAATGCCTTTTGGAAGTGGAATTATTCTTTATGGAATTATTATCATCGGATTTTTAATATGGGCATTTCGATACACTAAGAAAAAAGATATGCCACTATGGAATACAGCTGTTTTATGTGTGTCGTTCATTTTAATTGGATATTCTACTTTCGCTCAAATCGTAATTCGTTCGAATGCTAATCCACCGCTGGATGAAAATAATCCGGAAAACGTTTTCAATTTTATTTCTTATTTGAAGCGTGAACAATACGGAGAGCGTCCGTTAGTAATAGGTCAAAACTACAATGCAAAAGTAATTGATCAGAAAGAAGGCGATATGAATTATGCCAAAATCGATGGTGTAAATAAATATGTTGAAGCAGGAAGAAAAATTGAACCTGTTTATGAAGCAGACAAGACGACTGTTTTCCCTCGTATGTGGAGTAATCAGGCAAACCATATTACTGAATACAAAAAGTGGGCTGACATAAAAGGCGATCGAAATCCAACCTTCGGCGACAATTTAAAATTCTTCTTTGTTTACCAATTAGGAGAAATGTATTGGCGATATTTTATGTGGAACTTCGCCGGTCGTCAGAATGATTTACAAGGTCCCGGAGGAATTACAAAAGGAAACTGGATAAGTGGAATTAAATTTGTCGACGAAGCTCGCCTAGGACCTCAAGATAAATTACCTGAAGGCATGAAAAACAATCGTGCTCGAAATACGATGTTTTTCCTTCCGTTGATTTTAGGAATCATAGGAATGATTTATCATTATTCACGCGATAACAAAGATGCATGGGTAGTAATGCTTTTATTCTTCTTTACCGGAATAGCTATTGTTATTTATTTGAATGGAACACCGCAACAACCACGTGAACGAGATTACGCCTACGCAGGCTCCTTCTATGCTTTCGCTATGTGGATTGGAATTGGTGTACTTTCTATCTATGAATTGCTACGTAAAAAAATAAATGGTACTACCGCAGCATCAATTGCATCGGTACTCTGTTTAGTTGCTGTTCCATTTGTAATGGCCAAAGCAGAATGGAACGATCACGATCGCTCTAACCGTTACACATCGCGTGACTTTGCTAGCGATTATTTAAATAGTTGCGAGAAAAATGCAATTATTTTTACCAATGGCGATAACGACACTTTCCCTCTGTGGTATGCTCAAGAAGTTGAAAATATTAGAACTGATGTACGAGTAATCAATTTGAGTCTATTGAATACAGATTGGTACATCGATCAGTTAAAACGACAGTATTACAATTCAGATCCAATAAATATTTCATGGGCTTCCGACAAATACAATTTAGGTAAGCGCGATTACATACCCTATTACGACCGAGGCTTAAAAGGAGCCGTTGAATTAAAAGAGTTAGTAGACTTTATGGGAAGCGATTCTCCTGATGCAAAAGCAAGAACAAACAGTGGAGAGCAAATTAATTATTTCCCTACTAAGAATATTAAATTCACAATTGATTCTGCCGAGGTAATTGCTAACGGTGTTGTATCGCCTGAGAATGCAAGTAAAATTGTGAAGACAATGGAATGGTCGATCAATGGTGGTTATTTAATGAAAAATGATTTGATCATTTTGAACATCATTGCAAATAACCAATGGAAACGTCCTATTTACTTTGCTACAACAGTAGGTGCCGATAATTATTTAAATCTGGAATCGTATTTCCAATTAGAAGGATTAGCATACAGACTTGTTCCTATCAAAACTGCAACTCAAAACGAGATTGTACCAGGTAGCGTAGAAACTACAAAGATGTACAACAACGTAATGAACAAATTCGTTTATGGAAATATGAATATGGAAAAGGTTTATTTGGATGAGAATAATCTTCGAATGACAACCAATTTCAGAATTAACTTTTCGCGACTGGCAGAAGAGTTAATGAACGAAGGCAAAATGGATTCTGCTGTTAAAGTATTAGACAAGTGTATGCAGGAGTTGCCTGACAAAACGATTCCATTGAATTATTTCTCTGCTAAACTTGCAGAATTATATTATCGCGCCGGTGGTGCAATGAAAAATCAGAATCCTGCTGTAACAGGTGTTGATATGGAGTTGAATAAAACAAACGATCTAATAGCAAAAGGAAATGCAATCAACGAGCGTTTACTTACCATCTACGCCGGGAATATGGACTACTATGAAAGTTTAAAGAAAACTAAATTCTTTAAGTTAGTAGATACTGACATGAATCAAGCATTGTATATTTTGCAAAACATATCCACTACATTGAAAGCAACCAATCAGAAAGCGTTAGCCGATAAAGCTGACAAAGTCTTTATGGATGCCGTACAAAAAGTAGGCATGTAAAAACAAATAATTATTAAATCCCCTTTCAATCAAATGAAAGGGGATTTTTTTTGCAGTAGAATTAGATAACTATTTATCGTGTTTATAATTTTTCAATCAATACTATTTAGAAACAAAATGTAAGTCTTATCTTGTCTCTTCTATGTTGCCATTTCAATCACTCTTAAAAAGTTTAATTTGGTCAGTAAAAACTCCGAACAAAGAAGTTTTTTTGACCTTTGATGACGGACCAATCCCTAACATTACTCCATGGGTTGTAAATGAATTGAAAAGATACAATGCAAAAGCTACATTTTTTTGTGTTGGCGATAATGTTAAAAAACATCCGGAGGTTTTTCAATTACTTTTGGATAATGGACATCGAGTTGGAAATCACACTATGAATCATTTGAATGGCTGGAAAAATTTTAACAAGACGTATTTTGAAAATATCAATGAAGCAGAAAAATTTATCGAGAGCAATTTATTTCGTCCACCATACGGAAAAATAAAACCTACGCAAATTTTTCGTTTGAAGAAAAAATATAGAATAATAATGTGGGATGTATTAACATACGATTATGATGAAAATAAAACAGGCGAAGAATGTTTGAATAAAATAAAAAAAAATGTAAAGCCGGGATCAATCATTGTATTCCACGACAGTCTTAAAGCTGAAAAAAGATTGCGATATGCATTACCAAAGTGTTTAGAATTTTTAAAAACAGAGGGATACATTTTCTCCGCCATTAATTAATGAAACTAGTTTTCTTTTTACTTTTAATTATCTTAATAACAACCGGAAGTTTTGCTCAAGAAAGACGCGGAACTATCGGTGTAGGTTTATCGGCAGGTGTTATGAACTACCAAGGCGATCTTGACGACAATTTCACGTTAGTATTTACCAAACCCGGATTTGGCGCACATGCTATTGTTTTATTATTTCCACGATTGCATTTTAAAATAACAGCATTACATGGAAGCATTTCTGCCAATGATGCACAGGCAAGTTTTACAAACAACGGAGCAAGAAATTTAAATTTCTATAGTACGATCGATGAAGGTGGATTACAAATTATGTATTCACTTCAAAACAGAAAACGAGGTTTCTCAAAAAGAAATTTTGCCGTGCCATATATCTTTGCGGGAGTTTCATATTTTCAATTTGCCCCTAAGCGAAAAATAAATGGTAAAGAATACGATCTACAATCAATCGGAACCGAAGGACAGAATTTAGCCGGCAATTACCCGAAGCCTTATAAGTTGCAACAACTGTCTATTCCAATTGGAGCTGGTTTTAAAATTCGTTTAAGCGATCATTTTGATATTGGAGCAGAAACAGGATTTCGAAAAACCTTTACCGATTATCTCGACGATGTAAGTAATCGATACCCTGATAAAGTAGCTCTGCTCAATTCAGAAGGTCCCGTAGCCCTTTACCTATCCGATTCATCGGTCGAAGGTAAAGCATCCTTTGCTCAAAGAGGAAATCCGGCAAACAACGACTGGTATGTTTACACAAATATTCACATTACTTATTATATGACAACTCATTTATTTAAAGAGATCAAACCAAAAAATAAACACAAAGGAGATAATTGCAAAGGACTTTTTCTTAAATAGTTTTTTGGGATAAATATCTAATTTTTATAATTACATTTTTTGATCTAACCAATTTTTATAATTAATAATATCGGCATCGGCTGCATCTTTTTTTATCGGAGAAAGTATATGATGCTTAACTTCACTGAAGAAAATCTTTTCTTTCCACTGGCGATCCGATTTAATTAAGCGTTGAATTACTTCAACCATTAGGACATCTCGCTCATTAGATGTTTTTTTGAAAAAATCCACAAAATCTTTTTTTATTAACCGAATTTTATTTTCAAGAACATCAAAATCTTGCAGTTCATATCGAATCATCAGTTCAACAATTGCGATTTTAAATTTCAAATTTATATCGGTAGAACCGTAGCCTTTTAATGTAAAGAGTAAATTTAAATTCCTAATTGACTGGTGATAATTTTTAATTTCAAAATAAGAGACAGCCAAATTCAGATAAATAAATACTTCATAAAATGGAACAGAAATAATTTTTTCCAGCGAACGCATCTCCTCTAGAATTTCTATTGTTCTATCTCGATCCGATTTACTATAATTAATTACCAGCGAATTATAATAGAAGAACAAATATTTATCATACAACAATCGACTATGTTCTTCCATTGCTATTTTCAACTTCCCTGCATATTCTAATGATGCTTTTATTTTATTGTTTTTAAACAAAGTGTTTATAATATAAACCAACATCTGTAATTTTACATCATGATTATTTTTGTTGAATAATTTATCGGATGTAAAGTCTTCGAATGTTTTCAATAAATATTCTTCAAGAGCAAGGTAGTCGCGCTTTTGAAGGAGAATTTGACTTACAGAATGATAAATTTTAAAGCGCAACTGCGGACTTTTAAGCAACTCCTTATCTTCCGTGTATTGACTAATTGTTTGTTCGAGAAGATGAACAATTGGATTTTCTTCGGACGAAAAATTTTGTGATACTTTCATCTTATAGCTTACTACAGCTAGAATATCGTCGATCGCTCTTATTTTCCTAATTTGCTCATGATTTTTATGGCGCAGCTGAATATATTTTTCAGGATCGATCGATAATATTTCGTGCGACAACCGAATATAATCGCCGTAAATAATATCGAGCATCTCAGCATTTTCCATTTTCGTTGCTTTCGCTTCTGCTTTCTTTAAAAAGTACAACGCTGTTTTCGTATTATTTTTTTCCAAAAAAAACTTAGCGAGCGATAAAAGATGCAATAAATTGAGATTGTGATCATCGTCAACATGCTGCAACATCATACTTTTATTAAGGTCTGATAACAGCCGATTTCTTAATCGGTAAAATGCGTTCTTATCTTTTTTCTTATAAAGTGAAAGCAAAATTTTATCTTCATCATATTCATCGCCCGATTTACGCATGTAATCAAAGAGTCGTTCATCGAGACGATCGTCGTGGTAATGACTTCTGGCAATATATAGTTTGAAGAACCGAACTTGTTCTCTCGACATCCCCTTAACGATAGAATTCAATATATCCATACCTTTTACATGAGCAATTATTAAATAAACGAAATTGAATAGGTAAGAAATTTAGAAAAAAGAATAGCAACAACCAACAGAATCATTAAATTTGAATAGAAAAATTTGAAATTGCTTAAAATCTGATAAAAACAGATCAAACTTAATACTAAACCAACGCTTATGCAGATCCGTCGCATACTATTTCTTAGCTTTTTTTGTCTAATATCAATAGGCACCTTTGCTCAGGTTCATTTACGAATTACAAGTTTGAGTCGTTTTCCTGTTGCTCCAAACGATACTGCTTTTGAGAGTCAAATCTATGATAGTATTCTCGTTCAGGTTCAAAATATCGGGAATACAATTCTCACCGATAATATTTCAATTTACCTACAAAGTGCTCCGGCAAATCAAGTTGACACTATTTACGACGATTCAAGTGCAACCTATACACTTCAACTTGGAGCATCTACAACTATAAGCAGTAATGGTTACCGCGCAAGGCCAATCCATTATGACGATGGCGATAACATAGTAGTAGTATGGCCGGCAGCAAGATTTACCCCTTATACGTGCGATACGCTCACTTTCCACGTTTATTTTGTATCGCTTATTAATCAAATTCCTGATCGATTGACGCCTACAATTTCTATTGGTCCAAATCCTTCAACCAGCTTCATTTTAGTCGATTTGCCCGTCAAAAATACTTTCAAACAAGTAAGAATCATCGATGGTAAAGGTGCTGAAATTAGGCAAATTGAGTCTGGTGAAAATTACATTTCGACTTCGTCGTGGCCAAGTGGAATCTATTTTTTAGAGCTGGTTGATTCGAATGGACGAAAACAAGTTAAAAAGATAATCAAAGAATAGACTGTTACCACGAATCTTCTGTTGAGAGAATGTCATTTAACAAACTAAGATTATCTTTGTTCTCCTCATTAGTATGAAATTACAAACGCTCACAGCCGATTATTGCAATAGTCTCACAAACTACAACCGCCTTCTTACAAGAGAAGTGAACGTAGGCGATTTAATTATTGGAGGCAACCATCCTATTCGTGTGCAGTCGATGACTACCACAGATACGATGAATACAATTGCAACAGTAGAGCAAAGCATTAGAATGATAGATGCCGGCTGTGAATTAGTTAGAATCACAGCTCCGAGTATTCATGAGGCGAAAAATTTAGAGAACATACGCAAAGAACTTCATAAGCGAGGTTATCATGTTCCTTTAATTGCCGATATTCATTTTACTCCAAACGCTGCTGAAGCTGCGGCACGAATTGTAGAAAAGGTGCGAGTGAATCCGGGAAATTATGCCGACAAGAAAAAATTTGAAACGCACGATTATTCAGATGCCACTTACGTTGACGAACTCGATCGTATTCGTGATCGTTTTATTCCTTTGGTAAATATTTGCAAAGAGTATGGTACAGCGATGCGAATCGGAACGAATCATGGTTCGTTGAGCGATAGAATACTGAGCAGATATGGCGACACTCCGCTCGGAATGGTTGAATCGGCATTAGAGTTCCTCCGCATTTGCGAAAATGAAAACTACTTCAACATTGTGTTGTCGATGAAGTCGAGTAATCCACAAGTAATGGTTCAGGCATATCGATTGTTGATTACAAAAATGCAAGAAGAAGGAATGAACTATCCGTTGCATTTGGGAGTAACAGAAGCAGGCGAAGGAGAAGATGGCCGAATTAAATCTGCTGCGGGAATAGGAACACTTTTAGAAGACGGCATTGGCGATACAATTCGTGTGTCGCTTACCGAAGATCCTGAATTTGAAATACCCGTTGCTAAAGCACTAGTAGATCGCTATCAGCGCCGACGAGAGCAATCAACATATATACCTTCTGTAGAAGAAATATCTCCGATAAATACGAAAGCGAATAACGAACTCACCTATTCGCCTTTCGATTATTCAAGAAGAGCAGCAGTACACATTCAAAATTTCGGCGAACACGAAGTTCCAAGAGTGATAGCAGACATCAGCCAACTTGAAAATATTACCGAAGCATCGTTATTTGCATGCGGCTATCAGTATGTTTTTGATACAGACAAATGGAATATTTCTGATCAGGCGTGCGATTATATTTTTTGTGGAAATAAAACACCTGAATTTGAAATACCCGGAACTTTGGGTGTAATTGTGAATGCCGACAAATGGATTCATAACAAGACGCGACATTTTCCATTTTTTACGTTTGAAAATTATCTGAGTACACAATCAAGAAGTGATAAATTAAATTTTGTAAGTATTGAATTAAAAGATCTTTTCGGAAAAAATGGTCACGCAATAAAAGCTTTCGATGCTACAACTATTTTAGTAGCCAAAACAGCAAACGAACATGGCATGGCAGAACAACGGAGGCTATTTATTGAATTGAACAGAGCAGGAATTAATCTGCCGATTGTTTCGCGAAGAAATTATAGTAGCAGCAATGCAGAAGAAGTTGCGTTACATGCATCAACAGATCTTGGCGCATTATTCTTAGATGGTTTTGGTGATGGAATATGGATCAGTGCACCGAATGTAAGTGCGAGAAAACAAATCAATTCAACAGCATTTGGAATACTCCAAGCAACACGAACAAGAATTTCAAAAACAGAATATATTAGTTGTCCAAGTTGCGGACGAACACTTTTCGATTTGCAAGAAACCACAGCAAAAATTCGTTCGCGCACCGATCATTTAAAAGGTATCAAGATTGGAATTATGGGCTGCATAGTAAATGGTCCGGGAGAAATGGCTGATGCAGATTACGGCTATGTAGGCACAGGCGTAGGTAAAATAACACTGTATAAAGGTCGAGAAGTTGTTTCCCGAAATATCGATTCCGAAAATGCCGTTGATCAATTAATTGATCTTATTAAATCGCACGGTGATTGGGTGGAAAGGAAGTAAGAAGTAAGAAGTAAGAAGTAAGAAGTAAGAAGTAAGAAGTAAGAAGTAAGAAGTAAGAAGGGGCATTTTTTTCACTCACCAATTACCACTCACTACTCACTTAAAAGAAGTAAGAAGGGGCATTTTTTTCACTCACCAATTACCACTCACTACTCACTTAAAAGAAGTAAGAAAGTTACGCTTCATTTTTTTCACTCACCAATTACCACTCACTACTCACCCACTAAGCGATCACCGAATCAACCCAACCTTTACCCCACTCTTCCATTTCTTTTTCTGTCCACAATTCCGGATAAAATATTCTCCGTTGAAACCGTGGAGGTAAATATTTTTGCCAGTTAGTTCCGCCTGTCGCTTTAATATCTTCCGGATCTTTTTGTAAATAACGAACGGCCGATTTATAATGACTCAATGGCCAGTTTACATTTACATTTACATCTAACATTTTCAATGTATCAATCAGCTTCTGATTTTTCTGATCTGCTTCTGGTAGTTTTCGTACCAACGCTCTAATATTTACATCAATATTAGTTTCTGCAAGCTTGATTAATTGAGCAGAATATTTTTCTTCAAACTGTTTTAACGTTAATGTTTTTTGTCCACTCTTTAATTCGGTAGCTCCTGCTTTCCAATATATGTGTTCAAACATTTCTTGTATAGCAGATTTACTATTGAAGCTCTCACGATTATCTTTTCCAACCAAGCGAATAAAATCGGTAGCACATATTTCAATCATTCGATATTGAGCCGACTGAAATCCGCTCGCAGGCAATAAACTCATTCTGAATTTCAAAAATTGTTGATGCTCCATTCCATCCACCATAATTTCAAACGAACGAACAAGATTTTCAAAATAGCTATTCACTCGTCCCAATCGCGCAATCAAAAACTTCAACTCCGGTTTTTCTTGCGCGGCCATTTGCTGAAATTCATGTAGACACAATTTGAAATACAATTCTGTTATTTGATGATACATAATAAATATTTGTTCATCAGGGAAACTAGTCTTAGGACTTTGCAACGACAATAATGTATCGGCATGTATATAATCCCAATACGTTAAATAATCGGCATAGAGTAATCCGTCGAGGTAAGAAACAAGATCTTGCCCCATGGCATTATACTTTTTTTCCAGTTCCTCAATTCTGGTAATGATTTCCGGTTTTAATTCCATAGGCGGAAGGTCGGAAAAAAACAGAAACAACAAAGCAGAAAAATGCACAAAGTAACGTGATACTTCTCAGTTAAAAAGAACCGAAAATTGTACTCTATAAATTAAATAAGCATTAAACGATTAGTTCACCACCAATCGGCCATTGGTTCACGCGATCCTTTAACTAAGGTCAACAATAAATCTATTTGATAAAAAAAACCGGGAACAATTTTCATCGTTCCCGGTCTACAAGAGGTGTTATTTGCTTTCCTTTTTACTGTCCATTTTACCATCTCCCATTTTCTCTTTGTTCATTTTTTCCATCTTCATACATTCTGCTGTACAAACATGACCTTTTTCGCCATGAGCATACATGTGTTTACCATTCATGCAAGCAGCAGTACAAACATGCTCTTTCATCATTTTGTGATCAGTCATTTTCGAATCCATCGCTTTCGTTTCAGTCTTTTTAGTGTCAGTCGTTTTCGTTTGTGCGCTTACACTTACAGCTGCTAATAAGCCAATGATGGAAAATAATGCAATTACTTTTTTCATTTTTTGTTTTTTTAAGAGTTAGAATATATAGATGATTAATTATTTTAAAGTGAGAAACACAAACCAATTTTTGCTTGCTATATTCAATTTACGAGTTAATCCCCAAATCGGATTTATTCCGATACCTATTTAACTCTATAGTCGGAGTTAAATTGAAAACCTGACAACCCATTCCAACCTTTTAACAAATAATTAAAATTTGTTTAAAAAAATAGCCCGAATTGAATTCAATCCGGGCTATAAACTAAACCTAATTATTTTTACTTAACCAATGCCGGTGTGCTTGCTAGATTAGAGTAACTCACCAAATCCATTTTTATTGATCCAACTAATATATCAGTTTGAACACGGATAGGTATTTTATTTGCATCATCGCTCACCCAAATCGTCATATCTTCTTGATCTTTAAAAACACGACCTTGTTGCAACATCGGTCGCAGTTTTATACATCTGAACTTGCCAACTTTACTATCTACAATTTCTCTTCCTAAAAATTTTAGGTTGAGAGGAATTACTTTATCATCTAAATAACCTGTAATCTCAAAAATGTCGCCTTCTTTTGCACCTGTAAAATCAATTGTTCGTGCGTAATAGAAAGACGAAACAAGATCTTGTGTATTTTCAGGAATTGAGATTGTTGCCTTTTCGCTTTTTGCACTATCAACGAAGTGATTGAAACTTACATTCTGATTAATAATATATCCGCCTTCATTTACACGACGAACAAAAAGCCAAGGTATAATAGCATCTTTATCGACTAAACTTTCATAACGATCGCGCACTTTAAAAAACCAATCGAATGCACCTACCGATTTTCCGGTACCAACGAAATGATAGCAATCTCTTCCTCCTAAATTAGTGTAATCGGGTTGTACTTCGAGAGTGGCTTCACCGGCATCCATTATTCCATAATGGATTCTAAATTTTAAAACTTCGCCCGGTTTGAAAGCCGAATTGTTGATGGAACGTAATGTTTTTGGAGTAGCGCTAAAACCAATTTCTGACACAAAAAGTAAAGCGGCTAACAGACAAATTTTATTTTTCATACAGTAGGAATTACAAACACTATACCGAAAAAAAAGCGGCTGATTTACAAACGTAAATAAGCCGCGGATATTGGTAGCGATCAAATATTGATCGCTCTATTCTTCGTCGTTTTCAGCCGAAATATCTGTTGTTTCGTCAGCAGCTTCAACATTGTTTTCGTTTTCTAAGAAAATAGCTTTTCTGTCGGGCATTTCCATTACTTCATCGGCTGATGCAAGTTCCTCTAGGTCAGAACCTTCAATCGAATATTCTATAAACTCAGATTCTTGAGCTACAATTTCAGCAACATTCTCACCTTCAATTGGACTTTCTTCAGATGAATCAGCCTCCACAACCATTTCCTCTTGATTATCGGTAGTGTTTTCAGGTAATTCTGGAATATAATTGGAAGCATCGAGCATTTCTGAAGTCCCTATTTCGTTCGATTCTAAATGAATATCTTTCAACTGAGGAAGATCTTTCACGTTTTTAATACCGAAATAATCCATGAACGTGCGACTAGTACTATAAAGAACCGGGCGCCCAGGTGTATCACTTTTCCCCGAAATTTCAATTAATTCCTTCTCAAGCAACTTATGAATAGCATAATCGCAACTTACCCCACGAATATGTTCAACTTCCGACTTCGCAATAGGCTGACGGTAAGCGATGATAGCCAAGGTTTCCATCTGAGAAACAGAGAGTTTCTTCTTCGACTTATGCTGAATAAGCGAGTTAATAGTTGGATGATACTGTTTTTTAGTCAAAAACTGATAGCCATCAGATATTTCCATAAGCTCAAACGAAAAATCGTCAGACACATATTTCGCCTTAATTTCCTCGATAGCGTTTAAAAGCTCTTCATTGGTTAAATCCCAATCAAAAGATAGTTTCAGCGAGGCCTTTATTTCATCGAGCGAAATGCTTTGTTCTGAGCAGAATATAAGCGCTTCGACCTGTTGTTTTAATAACTCCATTCTTGAATAAATTAGAACTGCGAATATTGATAATTAATAGACTGAAAGCAAAATTATTTGTTGACAATTGTTAAAAAAAATAGTCGAATTTTAAGAGGAAAGCCTCAAAGTTCTATTTGAAATTTGTTAGATTGGATAACGGAGAAAAGAAGCTCTGAACCAATGAGAATTACACGACAACATTCACAATTTTCCCATGAACAACAATCATTCGTTTTGGTATTTGTCCGTTGAGAAGCTTAATAACATCAGCATTCGATAGCACTTCCTTTTCAACTTCTTCTTTCGTGAATGCTAAAGGAAGAGGCAAGTTGAATTTTGTTTTTCCGTTTACCGAAATCGGGTATGCAAATTCAGACTCTACAAGATACTCTTCATTACATTCAGGGAAAACATCTTTCGTAACACTTTCTTTTTTACCTAGCAGCTCCCAAAGTTCTTCAGCAATATGAGGAGCATAAGGAGAAACAATTATAGCTAATGGCTCCAGAATTTTTCGCTTGTTGCATTTCAATTCTGTTAATTCATTTACACAAATCATAAAAGTACTAACAGAAGTATTGAAAGAAAATTTTTCAATATCCTCTTTTACTTTTTTAATAGTCTTGTGAAGAATTTTATACTCCGCTTTACTAGGTTCCGCATCGCTGATGTCAACAAGCATTTCCTTTCCCGGCTCTCCTGCCTTATGATATAATTTCCAAAGTTTGCGAATAAAACCTGATGTTCCTGTAATTCCATTCGTGTTCCAAGGCTTTGATAATTCGAGAGGTCCTAAAAACATCTCATACAGACGAAGACAATCAGCGCCATATTTCTCGATCATCGAATCAGGACTTACCACATTCCATTTCGACTTCGACATTTTCTCTACTTCATTACCGCAAATGTATTTTCCATCTTCCAAAATGAATTCTGCATTTTTATATTCCTCTCGCCAATTTTTAAATGCATTAATATCGAGTACATCGCCTTCCACCATATTTACATCAACATGCCATGCCGTTACATCAAAATCTTTATTCAATCCGGCTGAAACAAATTTGTTAGAGTCTTTAATACGATAAACAAAATTAGATCGCCCTTGAATCATTCCTTGGTTAATCAATTTCTTCGCAGGTTCTTCAATAGAAATAAATCCGCGATCGAATAAAAACTTTGTCCAAAAACGAACATACAATAAATGACCGGTCGCATGTTCTGCCCCGCCCATATACAAATCTACATCCTTCCAATAATTCAACGCTTCCTTTGATGCAATTTCTTTTTCATTAGTTGCATCCATATAACGCAAATAATACCAAGAAGAGCCGGCCCATCCCGGCATCGTCGTCGTTTCAATAGGATAACCTTTGTAATTAAAATCTTTCGCTCTAGCTAAAGGTGGCTCGCCGTCTTCTGTAGGTAAATATTTATCTACTTCAGGCAAAACAATTGGAAGATCTTTTTCATCGACAGTAAACGGAATTCCGTCTTTGTAATAAATTGGAATTGGTTCGCCCCAATAACGTTGACGACCGAAGATTGCATCACGCAAACGATAATTTATTTTTCCTTTACCTAGATTTCTGTTTTCTATTTTCTCAATCATTTTCTTGATTGCCGATTTTACATCAAGCCCATTTAGAAAATCAGAGTTAATAATGAGCCCTTCTTTTGCATCGTACGATTCATTTTCTATATTTCCACCAGAAACAACTTCGACAATAGGAAGATTAAAATGTTTTGCAAACGCATAATCTCTGGAATCGTGTGCCGGCACAGCCATTACAGCGCCTGTTCCATAGCTGGCAAGTACATAATCGCCAATCCAAATTGGAATTTTATTTCCACTAAAAGGATGTATTGCATAAGCACCGGTAAAAACGCCCGTAATATTTTTCACCTCCGCCATTCGTTCACGCTCACTTCTATTTTTTGCTTCAAGGATATACGAATTAACTTCATTTCGATATTCAGGAGTGGTAATCATATCGGCAAATTCATGTTCAGGCGCAATCGTCATATAGGTAGCGCCGAAAATTGTATCAGGACGAGTAGTAAAAATTAAAAGTTCCAGGTGAGAGTGTGCAATTTTAAAATTTAGTTCAGCACCTTCGCTACGACCAATCCAATTACGTTGCTGCTCCTTTAAAGAATCGCTCCATTCTATGTGATCAAGTCCTTCAAGTAATCGTTGAGCGTAAGCAGTAATTCTCATCGACCACTGTTTCATCAACTTTCGTTCTACAGGATAACCACCGCGTTCGCTCACACCATCTTTTACCTCTTCATTTGCTAAAACAGTACCAAGCACAGGGCACCAATTCACAAAGCCTTCGGAGATATAAGCGAGACGATAATTTATTAAAATTTCTTGTTGTTCTTTTTCAGAAAAAGCGAGCCATTGATCATTAGAAAAAATCCGTTCTTCAGAAGTAACAGCAGAAATAGTTTGATTGCCCGATTTTTCAAATTCGTTTATCAGTGTTTTTATTTCTTCAGCTTTATTACTTTTCTTATTGTACCAAGAATTAAAAAACTGAATAAAGATCCACTGAGTCCATTTGTAATAGGCCGGATCCGATGTTCTGACCTCTCTCGACCAATCGAAAGAAAATCCGATCTGATCTAATTGTTGACGATAACGTGCAATATTTTGTTCGGTAGTAATTGCAGGATGTTGTCCGGTTTGAATGGCATATTGTTCGGCAGGAAGACCAAACGAATCGTATCCCATCGGATGCAGCACATTGAAACCTGTTAAACGTTTGTATCGAGCATAAATATCAGAAGCAATATAGCCAAGCGGATGACCAACATGCAAACCGGCACCGGAAGGATAGGGGAACATATCGAGCACATAATATTTCTCTTTAGAAGAATTTGATTCAGCACGATACGACTGGTGTTTCCGCCAGTAGTCTTGCCATTTTTTTTCTATCGTAGTAAAGTTGTATTCCATATTTTAGTGAGTGGTGAGTGGTGAATGGTGAGTAGTGAGTAAAAAAATCCATCCATTTATGGCCTTCTTACTTCATCCTTCTTCCTTTTTACTTCATCCTTTCTTTAATCAGTAGCGAGTAAACAATAGGTTTCCCAGTTATAAACTCCGCTGCTTGACTCCATTTAAACGCCATTTCTTCATTAACATGCGAATGTAGAAAAATAAGCCGAAAGGAGAGATTTTTTGACCCTAGTACCGATAAACTTTTTATACTTTCGTTTTCTGAAAGTTATGCAAATAGAACAGCCAAAAGAAGGAAGTAAGCGTTTAAGATCATCCTATGCCTCATCGATTATTAGCGTGTCGTTGGTGTTATTTATGTTGGGATTACTTGGCTTATTAGTAGTTGATGCGAAAAAAATAGGCGACTATTTAAAAGAGCATGTTCAGTTGAATGTGTACTTACAGGAAAATATCGGCCAACAAGATCTGGATCTATTTATGGTCGCATTGAATCAATCAGATTTTGTACGTTCGGCTCGTTATGTGAGTAAAGAAGAAGCGCTTGACAGCTTAAAGAAGGAATTGGGAGAAAGCGCAACAGGAATGCTTGAGAGTAATCCGTTGCCGGCCACGATAGATATTAACGTAAAAGCGAGTTATGCGAATCCTGATAGTTTAAAACGGATCAAAGAACAAATGAGTACTATCAGATTGGTGAGAGATGTAAGTTACCAGCAAACGGAGATCAGTAAAATGAATCAAAATTTTAGAACGATAGCAATGATCATTCTAGTTTTTTGTGCTTTACTACTTTTTGTTGCAGTTGTATTAATAAACAATACAATTCGTTTGTCGATGTATAGCAAACGTTTTTTGATAAAAAGTATGCAACTAGTAGGAGCTACAAAATCATTTATTCGTTGGCCATTTTTAAAAACCGGTTTTGTACATGGAATTTATTCGGGAATAATAAGCAGTATATTGTTAGCCGTTGTAGTATATTTTATTCAGCGACAGTTTCCGGAATTCCAGCAGTTATCAGATCTTAAAATGATCGGACTTCTTTTCGCAGGAATGATTTTGATAGGTATTTTAGTGACATCACTCAGCACACTTTTTTCAGTAAGCAAATATTTGCGCTTGCATGTGGATGAACTTTATAATTAAGCAAAGGCCCTTTTCTTGCTTTCTAAAATTTGTTAGCTTTATATGAGGTAAAAAGTAAGAAGAGTAAGAAGTATGAAGTAAGAAGTATGAAGTAAGAAGTATGAAGTAAGAAGGATGAAGTAAGAAGTAAGAAGTAAGAAGTAAGAAGTAAGAAGTAAGAAGTAAGAAGTATGAAGTATGAAGTAAGAAGTATGAAGTAAGAAGTAAGAAGGATGAAGTAAGAAGGATGAAGTAAGAAGTAAGAAGTAAGAAATAAGAAGTATGAAGTAAGAAGTTCGAAGTATTAAGTATGAAGTATGTCAAGGGGGACTCACCAATTACCACTCACCACTCACTAAAGAGAATGCCGTTCGGAATTAATAGTTGTTCTTCAAAAATAGTTCGTACATCTTACTAAACATTCCGCTTTGCGGCAAAGGTCAAGTAGTAAGTAGTAAGTATGTCATAAATGGACGTGATTTTTTACTTACAACTTACCACTCACTACTTACCATTCTCACTGTTCGTACTTTATCTTCAAACAAAATTTTACCTATATAAATTCCCGGTGGAAGTTTTTCGTTGCTGAGCTGAATATCGTTTTTTCCGGATGTGAAAGTTATTTTTTGCGACGATTCAACTTGGCCGGATGAATTGATTAATTGAAAAATTGCATTTCCACTTTTTGCAGAATTAAATTGAATTCGGAATTTTCCATCTGTAGGATTAGGATAAACAATAATCTGTTCCGATGAATTGCCAATAATATTATCAGCACTGAGCACTTCCAGCATATCGCCAACCATCATTCCACTTCCAAAACTCGTGACCCAAATTAAATTTGGTTGATAAGGATCAAAGAAAACTCGCTCCGGCTGTCTAAATTGATAAGTACTAACATTCGTCCATGATGGTAATGCTAAATTCATATTAGATGATGTCCATAAACCATTGGTTTCTGTAGTGAGATATGCCTGATATAAATTCGAAGGATTAAAAGTGATTGAAGTAACTCTGTCGAATTGAGAACCTGTCAATTTTGTCCAACTCAACCCACGATTGGAAGTTTTATACAATCCGCCAAGACCATTCGGTGCACCACCCCATCCGCTGAAGACACATGCATACCAAGTATTTTGTGTAGCATCGTTCGGATCTATCACAACATCTTTTGTCCAATAGCGCATTCCGGCATCACTTACATCTGTCCATGAATTCGTGTTCGGATCGTAAATAAAAACACCGGAGCTCGCAGTGAATGTGCCGCTTGAATTTCTTCGTCCGGAGAATGAACAAACTACTTTACCATCGTTTAATACTATGATACTTGCAGCGTGTCCTTCTGTGCGCGGAGGATTAGGAAGTTTTGTCCATGTAGATGTTTGTAGATTATTCAAATCATCGGTTCTGTAAATTCCTCCAAGCTGACTGCCTTGTGTACCGCCGAAATGAATTACAGATGCATACATTCTGTTTTGATTTGTTGGATCTATCGCTAACCAAAAAACAGGATGATTAAATACATGCAAATTGCTCCATGTACTTCCGCTGTCAGTAGAGAAAACGATTTTTCCATTTCCATCGCTGGCATCTAATTGTGCATCTGCAAGTCGTGTGCTTTGATACATATCATGAATGTTAGAACAAGCACCAAATAAATTTCCATTGGTGCTTTCTGCAATTCTATACAATGAGTTTACAGAAAATCCCGAGTATTGATATCCCCAACTAGAACCACCATCATTGCTTGTTAGTCCACCAATATCGCTAAAGCAGCCAATCATTTTATTTGCAGAAGTCCAATGTACTTGCCAGCAAGTTGTATTTTCTAATCCTACACTGTGATACGCACGATTTTTTGGTGTTGGTATTCCGGCACTATGTTCATCTGATTGGGAAACGTAAGCTTGTCGCCATGATGTTCCTCCGTTCGAACTTACTTGGACATTAGAGAAATTACTAAAAATTACTTTTGATGAATTAAGTGGCGCAGCAGTTATTCCAAAACATGTTTCGCTCCAACTAAAATTTTTGTCACCTTGATAGCCTTCCCAACCGGTTACGATATTAGCATTACTAATTGTTTGGTATATCGAAGACCATGTTGAACCTGCATCCGATGATTTTAATACTAGTGGCGAACCGTTAGCATTATCATGTCCACCAAGGTAAATTGTATTAATATCATTCCACGCCATTGTACAATACATTACAAAATCGTTCGAGAAATTTATTCCCGTCGATTTTGGAACCCATGTACCATTGGCATTATCCATTGTATAAACCCCTTTAGCAAAATTGTAGTAGTCCCATGGTTTAACTCCATTGTATGTACCTGATGAATTTGCAGTAATAGCAGTAAGTCGAAGTGTATTCCCTGATCTTGCTCCGGCGAATGACCAAATAACTTGTCCGGAAGTGATACCGGAAGTATTCATCACAGAAAAATTAATTCCACCATCGCTGCTATGAATTAATCCGTCATTAGTGCCAATATAAATGTTTTGTCCGTCGAAGAAAACGCCACCAAGAATTAATCCGGCGCCCATAGAGTTAGCAACTTTAACCAAATTAAAAGATGTTCCACCATCATTCGAAATCAAGATGTGGCCATACGCGCCAATGAGTAATTGATTTGGATTTGCATAATTTGCTTTCACAGAGTAAGCAGAACCGTAAGTTGACAGATTATAAGAATTCAATGTAGACCATGTTGCTCCAGCATCAAGCGATTTAACAGGGAATTCATTGTTGCCATCATTGTAAATAGTATAGGCAGTATGTCCATCGTTAGTAAATTCAAAAGTCGAAACATTTCCAATTTGTAATTTTGAAAAGTCAGACTGATTATAACTTATACCAAAGTTAGTAGAATGAAAAAGTTGGCTCATATCGCAAGCAACATAATATTCATTATCGTTTGCCGGATTGATAGTAGGAAAAAATAAAGCACCACCGCCACCCATACCGGAATGATAAAAAGCGACAGGTTGAGCTTCAGTAAAAAGTGCGATTACACTTAGGCAAAGTGTCAGGAATGATTTGAGTTTCATTTTTCTTTTTTTTAGAATAGAAGAATAAATATCCAATTAAGTAAAGGTATATATTCTATTGATAAATTGTATTCAAATAAGGCAATTAAAAATTAGCAGAGAAATGTAGCGTAGTTTCTTTATTATTCCGCTGAATTAAATTTATTATCTTTGGAATAAGCATAGAAAAGTATGGCAACGCGGCTATTAATTTTTATTTTCCTCATTGTACTGATAAGTTCTTTTACCCGAAATTCAAATTCAGGTGTTACAGATCGGAATGAAAACGTCAATGAAGTTGTTCATGCTATTTTTGATGCGAATAGTTCAGAGTTCATTTCTAAGTTAGAGCTTTTGAAGTCGTTGGCACAAAAAAATAATTTCGATAGCACCACTTTAATTAAAATGAAATCGGTTTTTCTTGAATGTAGAAATCTTTATAAGATCAACGAACTATTTTCAACCTACTTTTTTCCGACCAGCGATTTGAATTGTAATGGCCCGGTAATTTCGGAGGTGGAATATGAAGATGAGCCAAAGCAAATGATCGTAAAGCCGACAGGTTTGCAAGTAATAGAAGTCAATTTATATTCTAACCATGTTGCGGAAAATTCGAATAAGATTATTAAACAAATTTCACATCTAATTGATATTTATTCTTCTCTTACAAATGCTTTTCATTCCAAAAAAGTAAATGAAAAATATTTTATAGAAGCCATGCGTACCGAAGTCGATCGTCATTTCTCGCTTGGTATTGCAAATTTTGACACACCAATCTGTAGAAATTCTTTTGAAGAGATAAAGCAGTCGCTTGCTTCATTAGGAATTTTAATGAAATTAATTTATTCCGATAAGCCTTCAATTGAAATTGAGAAAATTAAAAATCAATTGAACGATATAATTGAATATTTGAATAAATTTAAATTCATTGAAGATGTTGATTTACTTTTCTGTTTGAGTAAACAGTATGTTCCATTGAGTATAGCTATCAGCGATTACTTTTATCAATTACCAAAAACAGAATATGCACAATCAACAGCATTACGGCCTGACCAGCAATCAATTTTCGATAAACGAGGATTCAATGCCTTCTTTTATAATCCGAGAGGAGAAAATAAAAATTATTCTGTTGAAGTAGCTGAGCTCGGCAAATTATTATTTTTTGATCCGATTTTATCGCTCAATAATAAACGAGCATGTGCTTCTTGCCACAGAGCCGATATGGCATTTACGGATCAACTTCCAACAAGCGCCGGTTTTCATGCAGGAAAATCTGTTTCACGCAATGCTCCTACAATTTTGAATGTCGCGCTTCAAAGAAATTATTTCTGGGATAATCGTTCTACAGATTTAGAAGATCAAGTAGGACAAGTTATTTTCAATTCCAATGAAATGAAAAGTAGTTATGATTTGATTATTGAAAAACTTAATAGTTCGGCCGAATACAAATCAATTTTCAAAAAATCTTTTGCCGAAACCGAAGATACCGTGATAAATAAATTTTCTATTTCAAATGCTATTGCCGAATACGAAAGAAAGTTAATAGCGATGAATAGTAAATTCGATAAGAATGTGAGAGGAGAGTTGAATGATTTTACAGCCGATGAAAAATTAGGATTTCAAATTTTCATGACGAAAGGTAATTGTGCTTCGTGTCATTATTTGCCTATGTTCAGCGGACTTGTTCCACCGAATTATACAAAAAGCGAATTTGAAAATATCGGCACCACAAAAACAGCCGATTTTTTAAAACCCGTTTTTGATTCGGATAGCGGAAGAGGCGCACGTTACCGCACAAGTATTTATGTTGGGTCATTCAAAACGCCAACATTGCGAAATGTTGCATTGACATTTCCATACATGCACAACGGAGCATTTAAAACGTTAGAACAAGTAGTAGATTTTTATAATGAAGGAGGCGGTGCAGGATTGGGATTGGACGTACCCAACCAAACTCTTAATGCAACAAAATTGAATCTTACCGCATTGGAAAAGTCTGCATTGATTTCTTTTTTGTTTACACTTACAGACACATTAGGAATGACCGATCGTCCAAATCGTCTCCCATTATTTCCAAAAAATTCAATTCTGAATAAAAGAGTAGTTGGAGGAGAATATTAGAGTGGGTTTCTGTTTTGCTGAAAGATGCATTTTGCGATAGGCGAGCACTCGTTCAACCAAGCAATATTCACAATTGTGCATTCTTCATTAATCTCCCGCTTCGACGTTCCGATGGCTATCGGAATCGTCCGTTGCATTAAACGTACGAATGATTCAATCTTTTACAAAATCTGTATATCCCACTGCTGGCGACGAATTTGTCACTCTCACCGCTTCGACGATTCCGATAGCCATCGGAATCGTCGAAGCAGCGCAAAATTTATTCCCAGCAGAATTACTTTAATTATGTCCGACTGAAAGTTCAATAGCACAATCTGTCGCACAACATTCAACCAAGCAACTCCGCTTCGACGTTCCGATGGCTATCGGAATCGTCCGTTGTTATTGAGTAGTGAATATTCATGCACTTTTCAAGACTCATCAAAAACCGCCATTAACCAAACGTTCCCTTTTTAGTAGTTTTTGATTCTTGACTTCCCTTTTTTTGACTTTATTAAACGCTCTTGCTTATTGCTCTTTTTTCCTATCTTGCGCCCTTCTTGTACATATTACAATGGCTAAAAAAGATCTTAAAACAACAGTTGACTTCCCTTTTGGGAAAGAAAATATTATGTGGATGCTTGTCGGTATCGCTGTAATCATTATCGGATTTATCCTAATGATTGGTGGCGGCGCTACTGATCCGAAGGTTTTTAACCCGGAAATTTTTAGCACTCAACGTATCACCGTTGCTCCGGTATTGGTAATTGCAGGACTCATGATCGAGATCTATGCGATCATGAAAAAGCCAAGAGATTAATTCACCGTATATTTTTCTGAAATTATTCAGAGCCTCCAACTCCTCTAATCAATGAGCATTTTAAATGCAATCATTCTAGCCATCATTGAAGGGCTGACTGAGTTTTTACCTATATCATCTACCGGTCACATGATTATCGGTTCTTCAATAATGGGAATCGCTGCTGCTCCTTTCACCAAATTATTTACTGTGTGTATTCAGTTTGGAGCCATTCTTTCTGTCGTTATTATTTATTGGAAAAAATTTATTCCCACAGGAAACTGGCAAGAAATAATTTCCTTTTACAAAAGATTACTCATTGCTTTTATTCCGGCCGTTATTTTTGGTTTACTCTTTAAAAAACACATCGATCTGCTTTTAGAAAATGTAGTCGTTGTAGCTATTGCTTTGCTTGTAGGCGGAATCATTTTTCTCTTACTCGATAAATGGTTTGCGTCGGTAGAAGAATACGGAGTCTCCGAATTAAAGTCAGACAAAAAAGCATTTTTGATAGGAAGCTTTCAAGTGCTTGCCATGGTTCCTGGTGTATCGCGATCGGCAGCTACAATTATTGGTGGACTTACACAAAAACTAAACAAACGTGCAGCTGCCGAATTTTCTTTTTTCCTAGCCGTACCTACCATGTTTGCCGCAACAGTAAAAGACCTTTACGATTATTCGAAAGATGGTTTTAGTTTACAAGGCAACGAAATTTATCTTTTAGTGATTGGAAATGTAATTGCTTTTTTTGTGGCGTTACTTGCTATTAAATCGTTCGTTTCCTATTTATCAAAACACGGTTTTAAAATTTTCGGATATTACCGCATCATAGTTGGACTAACAATTTTGATTTTGTATTGGATGGGAATAGATCTGAGAATGGTTTCCTAATGAAAGTTTCAACCGATCGAATTATACTGATCAACAAACCACTCGAGTGGACTTCGTTCGATGTGGTAGCGAAAATAAAACGCCCGCTGTTAAATGAATACCGTCTTACTTTTCCCGAAGAAGAACGGGCACAAATAAAAAAATACAAAGTTGGTCATGCCGGAACATTAGATCCGTTAGCAACAGGATTGCTTGTTATTTGTTCAGGAAAATTTACTAAGTCGATTAGTGAAATACAAGACGCTGAAAAAGAATACACCGGCACCATCGTAGTTGGAGCCGTTACCGACTCGTACGATTTGGAATCGGAGCCAAAAGATTTTAAAGATTATTCATTCATTACAAATGAAAATATTTTCAGTTTGGCGAAGAAGATGGAAGGAACACAACAGCAAGTGCCACCGATGTTCAGCGCAATAAAAGTGGACGGAGAACGAGCATACGAAAAGGCGCGTTTAGGGATAGATTTAGGGTTGAAGTCGAGGGAAATAACCATTAACAGATTTGAGATAACCCGAATAGCACTCCCGGAAATTGATTTTAGAGTAGTGTGTACCAAAGGAACCTATATTAGAAGTCTGGCTCAAGATTTTGGCAAGAGTTTAGGTTCAGGAGCATACCTTTCGGCGCTTTGCAGGACAAGGATTGGGAAGTATGAGCTGGCAAATGCGCTATCACCGCTCGAATTTTTAGAGCAACTTACTGAAAGCAAGTAGCTTAAGTCCATTTAAAAATATTACAGAAAATGCTTTACAAGGGGGGTGTCCGTATAGTATATTTGCCGCCCCTTTAGGCCTCATTTAGAGACCAACTATTTTAAAATCAACCTATGAAATTATCCCAGTTTAAAGTGAATGTGCCTGAGGCACTTATTGCGAATCATCCGGCAAAAAACCGAGAAGACGCGCGACTAATGGTCTTAGATAGAAAAACAGGTAAGATTGAGCATAAACACTTTAAAGATGTTCTTAGTTATTTCGACGAAGGAGATACGATGATCGTGAACGATACGCGCGTATTTCCTGCTCGATTGTATGGTAATAAAGAAAAAACCGGTGCGAAGATCGAAGTGTTTTTACTTCGTGAATTGAACCGTGAAAGCCGCTTGTGGGATGTATTGGTTGATCCGGCGCGGAAGATCAGAATTGGTAACAAACTTTATTTTGGCGACGACGATTTGTTAGTAGCGGAAGTAATAGATAATACAACATCGAGAGGGCGAACATTGCGTTTCCTTTTTGATGGTCCTTACGAAGAGTTTAAGAAGACGATTACATTACTTGGAAATACACCACTTCCTAAATATATAAAGCGTAAGGCAGAGCCGGAAGATGTAGAGCGGTATCAAACAGTATTTGCTCAAAACGAAGGAGCCGTAGCAGCACCAACAGCAGGACTACATTTCAGTTTGCCATTGGTAAAACGTTTAGAATTGAAAGGTGTGAACTTTGCTAATGTTACGTTACACGTAGGACTAGGAACATTTCGTCCGGTGGAAGTAGAAGATTTAACGAAGCACAAGATGGATTCTGAGCAGGTGATTATTGGTCAGGATGCATGTGAGATCGTTAATAAGGCAAGAAGTGAGAAGAGAAAAGTTTGTGCAGTAGGAACAACGGTTATGCGAGCAATAGAATCGTCGGTAAGCACACAAGGGGAATTGAAACCATTCGACGGCTGGACAAACAAATTTATTTTTCCTCCATACGATTTCAGTGTTGCAAATTGTATGATTACAAATTTCCACATGCCTGAATCAACGTTACTGATGATGGTAGCAGCCTTTGCCGGTTATGATAATATGATTAATGCGTATAAGATAGCAGTAAAAGAAAAATATCATTTCTATAGCTACGGCGATGCGATGTTGATACTTTAATAAGAAGTAAGAAGTAAGAAGTAAGAAGTAAGAAGTAAGAAGTAAGAAGTAAGAAGTAAGAAGTTGACAATGCCTAAAACAGATTGACCTATTTTAGGCATTGTCCTTTTTTACTCACCACTCACTACTTACCACTCACCCATTATGGGAAAATTCCCAGCGACTGATAGCTGACGCCTAACTTTCTGATACCGCTTACAAATGCAGCAGTACGTAAATCATCAATTCGTTTATCGGTCTTTTTAATTTCTCTGATCTCGTTATATGCATAGATCATTGTTTCTTCTAAGCCGGAACGAACCAAATCAATTTCATCGCCTCCATGTGTGAGTGCTTTTCTCTGACGTGCGTCGAGCGAATTGCCTGTCATACTTTCAACCGCTGTGATGAGTTGGTAATTGGATAGTTCTCTAAATCGTTTTTCCATTCTACCAAAGCGAACGTGCGAAAGATTTTTCAACCATTCGAAATAAGAAACAGTAACACCTCCCGCGTTTAGAAAAAGATCGGGAATAATCATTACATTTTTTTGATTAAGAATGATCTCTGCATTTTTAGTTACCGGACCATTCGCACCTTCTGCGATTATTTTCGCTTGTATTTTCGGAGCGTTCTCAGCAGTAATTTGATTTTCTAATGCGGCCGGAATTAAAATATCGCATGCCATTTCGAGCATCGACATTGGGTCAGTAATATTTTTAGCACCTAAATAATTTAAAATGCTTCCACTTCCTTGACGATGTTTAAAAACTTCTTCTACATCTAATCCTTTTTCATTATAAATGCCGCCTTCACGTTCTAAAATACCGATGATAATTCCTCCACCTTCTTGACAAAATTTTGCTGAGTAATAACCAACATTTCCGAGACCTTGTACAATTATTTTCTTGCCTTCGATACCGGGTTCAAGTCCCAACTCTTTCATGTCATCTACATTGCTCAATGCTTCTCTTAAACCATAAAACAATCCTTGTCCGGTAGCTTCCGTCCGACCTTGAATACCGCCTTGACCTAATGGTTTACCGGTTACACAACCAAGTGCATTAAGGTCATCGTATTTGAATGTTGCATACGTATCGGCAATCCAGGCCATCTCACGAGAGCCGCTACCATAATCCGGTGCAGGAACATCGATCGCAGCGCCAATCATACTTTTCTTGATAAGCTCGGTAGTATAACGACGCGTAATTCTTTCTAATTGCTTGGTAGTATAATTTTGCGGATTCACTTTTATTCCACCTTTAGCACCACCGAACGGAACATCTACTACTGCGCATTTGAAAGTCATAAGTGTAGCGAGTGCTTTTACTTCGTCTTCGTTTACGAATTCACTGTAACGAATACCACCTTTCGTTGGCGATTTATGGTGACTATGTTGTACTCGAATACCTTCTACCACTTCGAGTTTACCATCTTTCTCTAATGGGAAAGAAAATTTATAAATACTGTTACAAATTTTTATTTGATGCAATAAACCCGGTTCAAAATCTGTTAGTGCAGCGGCCTTATCGAAATAAGCCATTACATCATTATAGAATTTCCGGCCATTTTCAAGATCGTTATTCATAGTTATTGTTTTTTAATAAGAGATGTGGACGATTAGATAAAATACATGTTTCAAATACCTCAGAAAGTTAAAAGTAAGATTTGAGAATACAAGACAAATACTGTTTTTTTTATCGACAAAATGAGACGAAACGACTGAATAAAAAGGTCAATTAATCATCTCCGCTTTGCGCATTCAATCCACTGAAGATAGAATTGATAACAGTCAAGATAATACTAAAAAAGAAAGCCGTCCAAAATCCATCAACTCGAAAGCCGGGTACAATTCGATCGACGAGCAAAACGATAAACGCATTTATGACCAGCAAGAACAATCCCATCGTAAAAATGGTGATTGGAATAGTAAGAATAATTAAGAGCGGTTTGATGATTACATTCAGAAAAGCCAAAACAACAGCAACACTGAGTGCAGTAAGTACAGAATGAACATGAACACCTTTAAAAAGGAAAGCTGCGATTAAAACTGCAAGCGTACTTATTACCAATTGAGCAAGTAATTTCATAGAAAAGCAAATTGAGTTAATTTATTTCAACCTAATATCTTTAACATTCATCTGAATGCTTGTTTTGTTATTGTATGTATTCTCTTCAATAGCATAGCAAATATCAAAAGGAATTTTACGTGAGATAAACGAAAAATGTTGTCCCATTTGAAAAGCAATTCCATCCAATCCGAAACGACGAGTTTCATCTTCAGCGAGATTAAGCTTCAAATGATTGTTTCCTACGATTCGTGAAAGTCCGGTGTCGCGCACATTATCACTTCTGAAAACGGGGCTCATGTTTCCCGGACCGAAAGGAGCAAATTGTTTAAGTACATTAAAGAAAGAAGGAGTAATTTCTGAAAGTTTAATTACAGCATCAATCTCAATTTCTTGTGTCAGGCTATTTTCTTCGATCGTAGAAGAAACAATTTCTTCGAAGCGCGTTTTAAATTCTTCGATGTGTTCTATTTTCATAGTAAGACCGGCAGCATACATGTGTCCACCAAATTGCTCGAGTAGATCGCTGCATCTTTCAATAGCATTGTAAACATCAAAATCTTTCACCGAACGTGCAGAGCCGGTAGCTAAACCATTCGATTCAGTAAGAATGATAGTAGGACGATAATATTTTTCAGTCATCCGAGAGGCAACAATACCGATTACACCTTTATGCCAGTCAGGATTAAACAAAACAGTAGAACGACGTCGAGCAAATTCAGAATCAATTTGAATCATGTCGAAGGCTTCTTGCGTAATTTTTACATCGAGACTTTTACGTTCGTCGTTATGTTCTTTTATTCGCAGAGAATTCGCAATTGCTACAGCAGGATTTTCGGAGATGAGTAATTCGACAGCATGACGAGCATCGTCGATACGACCAGCAGCGTTGATACGAGGGCCTAAAATAAAAACAAGATCGTTTACAGTTAAATTATAGTGAGAAACTCTTCGATCATCGTCAAGCACATCTATATAGAGAGGAACCTTCTCCATTTCAAGAATAGCTTTTACACCATGACGCGGTTTGTAATTCAATTGCTTTAAACCGTAGTGAACTAAAATTCTATTTTCACCAACAAGAGGAACGATATCGGCAGCAGTACTGATGGCAACTAAGTCTAAAAATTCTTCGATCTCCTTGAAAGGAATATTATGACGTTGAGCATAACCGGAAATTAATTTAAAACCAATTCCGCATCCGGAAAGTTCATCGAACGGATAAGTACAATCTGCTCTTTTAGGATCAAGTACAGCACAAGCATTCGGCAATTCATCGCCGGGACGATGATGATCACAAATAATAAAATCGACACCTAACTTTTTTGCATCGGCTACTTTGTCGTTCGATTTAATACCGCAATCTAAAGCAATGATTAATCGAAAATCATTTATAGCAGCGTATTCAATTCCGGCAGTAGAAATACCATACCCTTCTTTGTAACGATCGGGTAGGTAGAAGTCGACATTGTCGTAAAACTTTTTCAGAAAAGAATAAACGAGAGCAACAGCAGTAGTACCATCCACATCATAATCGCCATAGATCATGATCTTTTCATTATTCTTAATTGCTAGATCCATGCGATCTATCGCCTTATCCATATCACGCATTAAGAACGGATCGTGAAGGTCAGTAACAGAGGGGCGAAAAAAAAGTCGTGCCTGATCGAATGTAGAAATACCTCGATGAACTAAAAGGTTTGCCAGGGTTTTATTAATGTTTAATTGCGAAGCTAAAGCAGCTACAATTTCCGGACTACCATCCGGTTTTAAACTCCATCTTTTCTCACGAATCTCTACATCTATCATATCGGTGTGCAAGATAATTAAAATGACACTCTAAAAATCTAAAATTATTAAAAGAAACGTACAAGATGCGGTTAAAAACTTTATTCTATGTAAATAATCAATTGAACGAGGTGAATAAACGTTTTTCCCCTGCTAAAAATTTAATTTACTCGCCATCTTCATCATCTTGTTCGGAAGATGAAGATTCAACATCAGGAGTATAATTTTTTCCGGCTACAACAATTACAATTTCACCTTTAACTGTTTTAGCACTGAAATGATCTTTACATTTCCTTAACGATCCATGAAAATTTTCTTCAAACATTTTAGATATTTCTCTCGAAACACTGGCGCTGCGTTCTTCACCAAAAATACCGATGAATTGTTCTAACGCTTTCACTAAACGATAAGGTGATTCGTAAAAAATCATTGTTCGTTCTTCTTCACGCAATTTTTCCAAGCGTGTTGCTCTTCCTTTTTTTTGCGGAAGGAAGCCTTCAAAAACAAATCGGTCGGTTGGCAAACCTGAGTTAACCAATGCAGGAACAAAAGCAGTAGCACCGGGCAATGTTTCAACACGAATACCTTTTCGTAGACATTCACGCACTAATAAAAAACCGGGATCAGAAATTCCGGGCGTACCGGCATCAGAAATAAGAGCTATAATTTCGCCTGCTGAAATTCGTTCTACAATATCTTCTACGATTTTATGCTCATTGTGCATATGATACGATTGCAATCTTTTATCGATACCGAGATGGCGAAATAAATTTCCACTCACGCGCGTATCTTCTGCAAGAACAGCATTGGCTTCTTTAAGAATACGAATAGCTCGGAGAGTGATGTCTTCCAAATTACCTACGGGAGTTGGGACAATGTACAGCCCTTTTTTTTCCATCAGCCTATATACCGACGTTCCACGATATCCATAAACAGCGACGCTTGAGCAGGATGTTTTTCCCAATTTAATTCGGTCGAAACATCTTTCATAAAAGCTTGTGCATGGAAAGCTGAACCGCAATTATTCAGAAGATCGACAGCAGCATTGTATCGGTGAGAATCGCCATTAAAAAGATGATTGATGAATTGAAATTTTTCATTAAGCCCGATTGAAGCGCCAATATCTTTAACAGGAATTCTATTTAAATGTTGAGATACACTATTGGAATGCTGACTGTGTGCAATACGATCGGCCAGCGATTCTTTTCCTTCGAACGTATGAGCAACCGAAGATTTAGGTTCAAAATTATCGTTAAATTCTGTTGTCGAATTTTTATTACTGGAGCGTTCAATTACTGTTTCCGTTTTCGAAATCTCGGCCATTAATTTATCCATCGACATGTGAGAAGGCACTTCAACAGGAGCATCGCTTACTTCTTCTTTGCGAACAGGCTCCGGCTTTTTTGTTTCACTTTCTTTTGGCGTTGAATGAATGGGCGAAACACTTGCTGTTGGAATTGGCTCAACAGCAGGAGTAGGATTGTTAGCAGAAACCGGAATTTCCGGCGATGGAGCAGATTTAGGTTCAGGAACAAAAGCTAACTGCTTTTCATTCAATAGATCAAGAGCATTATGATAATGAAGTTGAAGTGCCAGTTCATACATTTTGCGGATCTCGGCTAAAAAAACATCCATTTCAACAGCCGGAATGGCCGATGAATGTGCTTGCATAAAACGATGAAGATCTCTGATTCGTTCGGTCGATAAAATAAGTTGTTGGTGAATTATAGGACTTTGCATGCATCTTGTAACGGAGAATTGAAAAAGATGTTTGGTTTTGAAAAAAAAAAATTGCAAAACCATTTTTTTGGGACAATGTTTTTAAGCAAAAAACGATGTCCAAAAAATTCAACTTTATGATATTGCTGGCACTAAAAAATCATTAGTAAAACAGTTGTTTCGCTCTTTCACGCTTCCATTTCTATTGGAAAAACACTATTATTCACGTACGTTTGCACTTGAAAATTTCTATTATGTTCCGGGAAACCTTAAACGCGAGTAAAGTAAAAAAAGGCCATATTGAAGTGGTTTGTGGTTCTATGTTTTCCGGAAAAACGGAAGAGCTTATTCGCCGACTTAAAAGAGCAAAGATTGCACGTCAGAAAGTGGAGATTTTCAAACCTCGAATTGATGTACGGTACGACGAAGTAAATGTAGTTTCGCACGACAGCAATTCTATTCATAGTACACCGGTAGAATCGGCTTCACAAATTCTTTTGTTGGCAACAGATGTAGATGTTATTGGAATTGATGAGGCTCAATTTTTTGATGACGCATTACCAACAATTTGTCAGACGTTGGCCGATCGCGGTATTCGTGTAATTGTAGCCGGGCTCGACATGGATTATTTAGGAAAGCCCTTTGGTCCGATTCCGAATTTATTATCGATTGCAGAATATGTTACAAAAGTACATGCTATTTGCATGAATTGCGGTGACCTTGCAAATTATTCGCATCGTTTTGTAAAAGGCGATACACGAATTTTACTTGGAGAACAGGAAAGTTATGTTCCGCTTTGTCGTTATTGTTTTAACATGGAACGAGCCAAACAAAATGAGTGAAACCATCTATAGTATACAGGAACTTTCAACTATTTCGGGAGGAACACTTTCATTAAAATCTCCGGAGACGATTGATATAAGAAATTTGCTCACCGATAGTCGTCGTTATTTAGATGCCGAGCATTCGTTGTTTTTTGCTATTAAAGGTGAGCGACATGATGGTCATAAATTTATTACAGAACTTTTTGGTGAAGGCGTACGCAATTTTGTAATTAGTGAGTGGAGAAATGAGTACCAATCAATTGCTGCAAATTTTATATTTGTAAACGATGCACTTTCCACACTTCAAAAAATAACTGCAAGTCATCGCAAGCGATTTCATTATCCTGTAATAGGAATAACAGGAAGCAATGGAAAAACAATTGTAAAAGAATGGTTGTATCAATTATTACGTTCCGACATTGATATTGTACGAAGTCCAAAATCGTATAATTCACAGATTGGTGTACCACTTTCAGTTTGGGGAATGCAAGATGAACATCAACTGGCAATTTTTGAAGCCGGCATTTCTATGCCTGGTGAAATGCACAAATTAGAAGAAATAATTCAGCCAACCATCGGCATCTTTACAAACATAGGTTCGGCACACGACGAAAATTTTAAAAGTGAAAAAGAAAAAGTTCTTGAAAAGCTTGAATTGTTTAAAGGTGTTCATACATTTATTTATAATAAAGATTACCAAACGATTCATGAATCTATTTCTGAATTCAAATTTTCATTTCCAGAATTAAAAGTTTTCACTTGGTCGAGGAAGTCAAAATCGGATTTACAAATTGGACGCATTACAAAAAATTCGGAAGACACAGAGATTCAAGCCGTTTATGAAAATAATTTTATCAAAATAACAATTCCTTTTATCGACGACGCTTCGGTTGAAAACGCAATTCAATGTTGGTCGTTAATGCTGGTATTAAAAATTGATCAAGAAACAATCGATGAACGAATGAGTTTGTTGAGTCCGGTAGCGATGCGATTAGAAATGAAAACCGGCATTAATAATTGTTCGGTGATCAACGATAGTTACAATAGCGACATCGGTTCCTTGACAATAGCATTAGATTTTTTAAATCAACAAAAGCAACATATAAAAAAAACCGTTTTACTTTCTGATATTTTACAAAGCGGAAAAAATGAAACGATATTATACAAAGAAGTAGGCGACTTATTAAAAGCAAAAGGTATTCAATCGATTGTTGGTATTGGTCCGGCGATAAGTCGTCAGGTTGATTGTTTTTCGATGAACAAAAAATTTTATTTATCGACCGATGATTTTCTGCGCGATTTTTCTCCGACAAATTTCAGAGATGAAACCATTTTGTTGAAAGGAGCGAGAGTATTTGGTTTTGAGAAAATTTCGAAAGTGTTACAGCAGAAAGCACATGAAACAGTTTTAGAGATTAATTTAAATTCATTAGTTCACAATTTAAATTATTATCGTTCGCGACTCAAACCACAGACGAAAATAATGGCGATGGTGAAAGCTACATCTTACGGAAGTGGAAGTTTTGAAGTAGCCAATATTCTACAATTTCATCACGTCGATTATTTGGCAGTAGCATACAGCGATGAAGGCGTTGAACTTCGGAAATCGGGAATTGGTTTGCCAATAATGGTGATGAATCCGGAGTTAATGAATTTCGAGCGAATGATTAAATATCGGTTAGAGCCGGAAGTTTATAACTTCAGACAACTGAATCAGCTTGCAGAAATATTCAACAAACATACCGGTGAACCCTTCAAAATTCATTTGAAGTTAGATACAGGAATGCATCGCTTAGGATTTGAGGAACGAGAGATTAACGAGTTGGTAGTACGACTTATTAATAATAAAAATTTACATATTCAATCGGTATTTACACACTTAGCAGGAAGCGACGAAGCAGAGCACGATGGTTTTACCAAATTGCAATTTGATCGATTCAAAAAAATGAGTGACGAGATTATTCGTAATTTTAATTATCCAATTCTTCGACACACATTAAATTCATCGGGTATCCTCCGCTTTAGTGAGGCACAATATGAGATGGTTCGGCTGGGAATTGGATTGTATGGAATAGCGGCCACCTCTAACGAGCAAAATCATTTACAACAAGTAGCAACATTAAAAACAACTATCTCACAAATTAAAAATGTTCCCGCCAACGAAACAGTTGGTTATAGTAGAATGGGAAAGTTAAAACGTGATACGATAGTAGCGACCGTGGCGATAGGATATGCAGATGGAATAAGTAGAAGGCTGGGAAATGGAATTGGTAAAATGTTAGTGAATGGAAAACTAGCTCCAATAATTGGAAGTGTATGTATGGATATGTGTATGCTCGACATAACAGATATACCTGCAAAAGAAGGCGATGAAGTGATTGTATTCGGCACTGAATATCCGGTAACCGAAATGGCGAAAGCAGTAGGAACAATTCCTTATGAAGTTTTGGTAAATGTTTCGCAGCGGGTAAAGAGAGTATATTTTCAAGAATAGAATTGGAAGTAAGTAAGGTCATGGGTCATGGGTCATTGGTCATGGGTCATGGGTCATGGGTCATTGGTCATGGGTCAAAGGTCATTATACTCTGCTTCTATTTACTTTTTACCAATTAGTTTTGGAATGATGAAGGATAAAGTAAGAAAGGTTAAAGGTTACTTTTTTTACTCACCTCGCAAAGCGGAATCTTTAGCGAAGCGGGATTCCGCTTACGCTTAGAATTAATTTAAAGCACTCAACATCGAACTTTTATTAAATCATTACTTACTTTGAAAGCATTTAATTTGATTGCTAACAAAAGCGGAATTCCGTTCGGCGTTTAAAGGCTTCCATTTTATTTCTTACCTCCGCCTCTCTAAAAATTCCGCTTTGCGGTGGAATTCCGTTCGGCATATAATAGCTTCCATTTTATTTCTAACCTCCGCCTCTCTAAAAATTCCGCTTTGCGGTGGAGAAGCAAGAAGGGTCATTTTTTTACTCACCAATCACTACTCACTAAAAAATTTACTACTCACTAAAAAATTTAATTCTTAACGAGCAGCCAATTAATTCCTACGACGGGAATGCCTGATTGATATGATGGAAAAAATGTTGGTTTGAATTTAAATTTTTGCAGGTTCATGCTTTGTTGATTTTCTTTTTTAGAATCTACCTCTACTCTACCTCTATTGACGGCAATTTTTCCAAATGAATATCCGAGAGCAATACCAAGTGGATAATCGCTCGCCCAATGCACTCCATTGTTCAACATAGCAAAACCCAATAATCCCATTAGGCTATAACCAACAGGTCGAATAAATTTTTTCTCAGGATAATTTTCTGCAATCACCGTAACAGTTGCCATTGCAGTTGCTAAATGTCCAGTAGGAAATGCATCGTGATTAGGAACATGGTCGGCATACACTTTCTGATTGGGAAAAAATCGCCAAACACCTCGAGGAACTGTCGTAGTATACGGACTTTCTCGTCCTGTAATGTGCTTAAGAAATTGTGTTGCAATTCCTGTTGTAAGAATGGCTTCTCCCAATTGTGATGCCGTTTGTAATTCTCGATTGTCTTTGCTTATTAATCCTGCAGCCCAAAAGCTAAGTGCAATCGTTGTATGAGTCCAGCCATCACCTAAAAAGTACATTGCAGAATTGATATCCGTAGGAACATTAAACTGAATTGGAATTTTTTGTTTAGCTATTATTATTTTGCCATCTATTATTGCAGTTTGATTACTTGTTCCGGCGAGATTGAAAGCTGATCCTATATTTTTTGCGCCCACTAATATTTGGTCATCGAATGCATATAAAATAAGTGTTCCACCTGTTATCATTCCTAAATTAATCAACTGACTTTTCCGAAATGTTTTTTTTGCATACAATGCATAATCTTTCGGCAACGTACTTACAAAATGCAATGGTCGTGGTCGTTGATAAATAAAACTTTTTCCATTTGAAAATGAATAAGTCATTTCTCTTCTTTTATCAACAGTAATATTGGTAGACTTACCTATTAATGTTTCGTCTTTCGATAACGCAGAGAATGTAATGTTAGTGAAAACAAAAAATAAAATAAATGTGAAAATTTTCATTGGTGTATTGCGACTAAAAAGTCATTGCAAGAGATGCAAAGCAAGTCTTTCCTGAATAGTTAATAAAATAAGAAGGATGGTATTTTCTTTTATGAATAAGAGAAGTTGTTGGACTAGTAGCAGCTTCCTGCTCTCTATTTTGTTTTGCGCGATTGCAAATTTGTTTTGCGCAGAAATAACCGAGTAGACCACCTGTAAAAACGTCGGACGACCAATGCTGATGTTCGATAATTCTTGAGACACCTACAAGCGATGCCAATGAATAAGAAATAATTGGGACTGCTTTTATTTCAGAATACTGAGTTGCAAAAACAGTAGCAATAGAAAATGCCGTTGCAGTATGACCGGAAGGAAATGCATCGAAATAAGAAGGAGGTAATTTTTCGTTTCTTTCAGTCCATTGTTTTATTGGACCACTCCATCTATGATCTCCATTGATATAAAAATCGAATGGCCTAGCTCTTCCGGTTGATAATTTTATTAAACGAGTCCAGATAGAAGATGTAATTAATGCTTCACCGAGTAATGCAGATGTTTCAATTCCTTTTTCGTTGTGAGAAAGTAAGCTATACCCAGCAAACAAGGCAGAAAGTCCCAAACCATAATTACCTCCAAGTTCAGTAAAGGAAGCATTGAATCGAGAGAATGACTGATGTTTATCTTTCACGGGACTAAAAAAATGATCGATGTTACGATCTTTAAGAATAAGGATTGTTGTTGCCAAAGCCCCTGCCCCAATTCCAATTATCTGATTCTTCTGAAGATGTAAGGGAAAGGTTGCTTGTTTTACAAAATCTGTTTTTAATGATTTGAAAAAACGAGGATTATGAATGGCGTTCTTTTCGTGCTTCAGTTCAGAATTTCCAAGATCATAGCCGAACATATTTAAATGACAAAAAGAGAGAATTAATGTCCAGCCAAAAAATCGAATTTTTAGGCTAGATATTATCTGCATTGGGCTAGATAAAAAAGAAAATAGAAGAGAATGTCTTTTCAAAATGAATTTAACCTTTTGAATAAGGTTGTAAGATATGAGTATTCACCAAATGAAAGAATGAGAAGAATGTGAATTTTACACTCCACTATTTGATTACTTAAGAAGTGTTCCTAAAATTTAGAGACAACGAAAAAAGTAACTATTAAGCAATAAGTGTATAAAAAAGGAATCCGAAAAAATACCTCAAAACAACTTTATTAAAAGAACTTTGGCATCTTATTATTATGACGTGAACGCTGACCGCGCTTGATCATTGAGACATACGAAAAATTAATTTCGATACTACTTGTTGAGGCAGCTGATGTTGAAAGCGACGACACATTGCTATCGTATGAAATACCAAGACCTAACGTGTTATACTCAACTCTTGCATTCACCACGATTGCATCGTCCCAACGATAAAATCCTCCGAGATAAAAATAGGCTTCTTTTTGATAATTGGTATAGCGTGATTTAAACTGAATCTTATTTTTAAATAATCCTCCAAACATAATTTCTTTCTGCGAGCCTTGCGACATAAAAATTGCTTTCGGTAAAATCCACATATAGGCATCGCGTGTTAACGCAATTTCTCCGGAAGAATGAATAGTAAGCTTGCGTTGAAGTGGCGATTCTTGCTTTAAAAAGAATGTAACATTTGGACTTCCAACATGCGACATAGCTGCTCCGATATTAAATGAATTTACTCCATCAGGAACATAAAAATAATTTAACCCTGCGTTGAAATCAAGATAAGAGAATTGTTGTAGCTGAATATTTTCAAAGCTCGAGGCAGTTGGATCGAATGCATCTCCATTCCATTGTGAATCCCATGTTGCTTTAGTAAGGTCGATCGATTGTTGATTTAAACCTGCTTGAAATCCGACAGTAAGAAACTGATCATTTTGATCTGTGAGTGCTTGCGTGTATGAAAGTGAGCCTTCAAAAATTGTATTACTGTATCCGGCTAAACCTGCTTTGTCTTGATAGATCAACACACCTATTCCGAAATAATTACTTCCGATCAAACCTTTTCCCAACGGTGCATCGGCGGAAATATGAAAAGTGGTATACCCTTCACCTAAACCTGACCATTGGCGGCGATACAAATTACTTATGCGAGCCTTACCATCAAAAACGCCGGTGTTAGCAGGATTAACCACTAACGGCGCATTATAGAATTGAGAAAAATGGACATCCTGTGCAAGCATAGGTGTTGCAAACTGCAATGCTAAAGCAAATAGTACAACGATTATTTTTATGTCTTTCAAAATTCTTCGCATTAAAAATTAGTACTTACTTATCTTACTAAGGTTACACTTCCTGTTTTACTTATTGTTTTACCATCAGAATAATTGATTGTTACAACATAAGTAAAAACACCCGGATTCAAATCTTTTCCTTTATAACTTCCATCCCATCCAATCGACGGATTGTTAGTTTCAAATATTAGTTCTCCCCATCTATCATAAACTGAAAAACGAACACCATATAGATTATTTCCTCGTAAGAATAAATAATCGTTGTGGCCATCGCCATTTGGAGAGAAAGAATTTGGAACAAAGAAATCGTTGTTATGCAAAATCGTAACTACTACTTGTCTTGTTGTTGTACAGCCGAAACCATCGGAGATTGTACAAATGTAAATTGTAGTTTCGAGTGGACTTGCAATTGGTGTTGGCGATGTAGCACTATCTAATCCAAGCGTCGGCGACCAACTGTATGTTAATCCTCCGCCTGCTGTCATCTGATAACTGCTTCCGAAAAACATAGAAGTATCGGGTCCAACAAAAGCCGTCGGAACACTTTCAATTCGTATGTAAGAATATTTTATTACTGTGTCAGAACCATATTGATTCGTGGCGATGAGCTGAACATCGTACAAACCATCGGTAGCATATTGTATTCCACCTGGATTTTGTTGGCTGGAAGTATCAACGATTGCCCCCGGAAAATACCACGACCAAGAAGTAAAAGGTCCCCCGGCAATTATTTGTCCGGCAAAAGCAATTGAAACGCGCGAACAAGCCTGAGTAATATTAGCAGTAAAATCTGCTTGAGGCAACGGGCAAACATTGGCAAGAATATAATTTGTTTTGGTTAATGAGTCGGTGCCATATTGATTACCTACAGTAAGAGTTACAGAGTAAGTTCCGGGAGTTGCGTAGCATACCGTTGGATTAGCAGAAGTGCTGGTAGAAGGATTTCCACCGGGGAACGACCATAACCAAGAAGTAGCACCACCGGTTGAAAGATCGGTGAATGAAATACATTCTCTCTCACAAATAACAGAATCGCTTGCTACGAAATCAGGATTTGGAGGCGTACAAGCATTTACAACCATGTAATTTAATTTTGTGGCAGTATCACTTCCGGCAGGACTAGAAACGATAAGCTGAACAGAATAAGTTCCGGGATTTGCAAAAACAATATTAGTAGGATTTTGCGCCGATGATGTTCCGGGAGTTCCGCCGATAAAAGTCCAATTGTAATTAAGAGCTATAGTAGTTGTATCAGCAAAAAAATTAACAGAACCGCCGGCACATATTACAGTATCGCTTGCAGTGAAATCGGCGATCGGTGTTGTTAAGCTTGCTAATAAAATACTATCGATTGCTACAGATGGATTGCTGATTCCAGCACCCAATCCAAGATTCTTCCAACGAAAGCCAATTTTAACAGCAGGATTATTATTAGCAGATGTAGGCAAAGCAATAGTGTATAACGACCATTTAAAGATGGTAGTATCACTAGCACAAAAAGCAGTTCTTGGTAATTCTGCAAGAGTAGTCCAAGCGCTTCCGTTGTAATACTCTACAAATGTATTGTCATTATTACTTCCCGGCTCATCTAATTTTCCTAACAAATAATTGAAGTTAAGGACGAGCGATGAAACTCCAATGCAATTTATCACCGGCGATTCAACACGTTTTTCTGTTACTTCAGTAAGCATGAATCCACCCGGATCGTAGATAGCACCGCAATCGCCATACGGACAACTAATCGCGGCCGTGGTACTATTTTCAGAACCAAAAACATTTCCAATATGTAGCGATCTTTTTGTTTGCGCAGCATTGGTTTTGCAACCTTTTACAGCACAATTACCTGAAGTTTGTCCGGGTTCCGTGGCACTGATAAACCACTCATTGGCTTTGGTACCTTGAGTTCCGATCGGGCTCACGCTCCAAACACCACCCGAAGATGGACTCAAATAACCGGCAGCGATAGCACCGGAATCGCAGATACCAGATGTTGACCCAAAATCATCGAAGAAAATGGGAGTTTGTGCATTGGCCTTCACTCCACAAAAGATGGAAATGATTGCGATAACGATGTTTCGGTAAAGTTTACCGGTAAAGTATTGGTGATCCATACGATTTTAAAAGCGAACCAATTTACACTTATTTTGGAAATTTCTCAACTTCACTTTTTATAAAGATCGGCAAATAAATAAAGGTTAAAATCCGCTTTTTGAGCTGCTTTACTTATTTCTTGTCTGATCTCCTCTTTATTTATGTCTTTCATTCGATGACGACGAATTAAATGATAGGCCTTTTCGGCCAGCAAATAATTTTTTCTATCATTTTTTGAAAGTATATGTCCGTGGTTATTGATCTGATTTATTAGTTCTTCAACACCATTAAATTGTGACGCTACTGTTTTAATTACTGGAACATTCCAATCATCCTTCATTTGCTGATGCATCATTTTTTGGAGATTGTTAACTAACGTATCGGCACCTTCACGGTCAGCTTTATTGACCACGAAGATATCTGCAATTTCCATTATGCCCGATTTAAGTGTTTGCACTTCATCGCCCGATTCAGGAACCATCACTACAACAGTAGTGTCGGCCAATCCTGCAATTTCAACTTCCGACTGACCAACACCGACAGTTTCTACAATGACCATGTCGAAATTAGCGGCACAAAGTACATCTGTTATTTCAATAATTTTTTCTGAAAGTCCGCCGAGCGATCCTCTGGTGGCTAATGAGCGAATGAATACGTTATTATTATTGAAATGTTCCGCCATTCTTAAGCGATCGCCAAGGAGAGAACCAAAGTTAAAAGGCGACGTTGGGTCAACCGCTACGATGGCCACATTTTTATTCTCTTTTTCGGTAAGTACACGAAGTAAAGCGTTGATGAGCGTACTTTTCCCGGCTCCGGGAGGCCCGGTAATACCGACCACAGGTATATTTTTACGTTGAATATTTTTAAGAATAGTTTCCCAACCTTCCAATTCATTTTCCACAATAGTAATAGCACGAGCGATTGCTTTTCGGTCGCCTGAATCCAATGCACTAAGAAAGCTTTTGTAATCTTCGTTCAAGTAAATGGTATTTAGAGCAAAGAAACAAGAATCATTGAGAAATCAAAAGTGTTTTTATTGAAGAGATTGGTACAAGAAGGGTGAAGTAAGAAAAAATAACCCATCACTCCATCTTTATCAATCTCTTTCTAAAAATATTTTTATCAGAAATTGCTTCGATAAAATAATTGCCCGAAGGAAGAAAACCAACATCAATCGTTTCATTTCCATTTACTTTTTTGGAATAAACTAGCGCTCCTAATTCATTGTACAATTTTAATAAAATGTTTATTGGATAAACCGAATGAACCGACAATTCTTTCGTAATTGGATTCGGGTAAAATTGAATAGACTTATCATCAGATTCCTGTTCTTGAATTCCCGTTGAAAGTGAATCGCAAATACTTCCTATGACCGGGCCAAGGTTGTAGTTGACCATGTTTGGTAAACTTTGAATTGTCCGACCATTTCCTAAATCAAAATAAGATTGTTGGTAATTGCAATTTACTCCCAAATTATCAGGAGTTAAAATTACATCCATGTGGTGAGTGTAATAAGTATTTGAAAAGGGCCCTTGGAAATTATCTCCCTTAGTTAAATAAATTCGATCATCAGGGCCTAATAGTATTTCTCCGCTAACGACGGATTTGCCACTCCCACTGCTTCGACGTTCCGATAGCTATCGGAATCGTCCGTTGCATTAATAGTAAAACAGATTCAAGCTTGTACAAAATCTGTAAATCCCGCCGCGGACATTCGTCCGCAATAAATAACTCAACGCTTTTCCTTAGTGATTAAATTTTAAAATAGTTACTCTCATTCCTTGCTAGCGACGGAAATTGTAACTCCAACTGCTTCGACATTCCGATACCTGATGCGACCAACTTCACTCAAACTTTTACTATTATCCAATAAAATAAATCCCCAGACTGCTTCGACGTTCCGATAGCTATCGGAATCGTCCATTGTTTTAAGTCGTGGATATTCATCCACTATTCAAAGCTCATCGTCTTACAAATAACAATTAAATTTGATAAGGTGTAATCATGTATTAAAAAAATTCCTGCTCGACACGGTAGTAACAGGCGGTGTAAGACAATCAATTTCTAGAACATTAGGTAGGCCATAGTAATTACGAGCCGAGCTAAATAAGTAATCCTGTTCATTGTAAACAATTTTATCTACTACCGGATTTCGGTGGATATAATTCAGTTTCTGCCATGTTACCCGTTCGGTGTACAGTTCAATTGCATGATTTTTATCTTGCCAAATTTTATGGTTTCTGTTTTTGGGATGTATTTTACCGGCATAAGCAAATTTGTCCAGTAGCCATTCCCTGCGACTCTCCGCTTCGTTCTCAATTACAAGAACTGCATTTTTTGAGGTATGCCGTTTGAAATCCCTTACTACATGGTCGAGATCGAACGGCATTTTAGTGTTGGCTATTAGGTGCAAGTGACTTGGCATTAAACACCAGCCGAAAATATTTAGCCCTTTATTTTCTTGGCAATAGTTCAATGAGTCAACGATGAGTTGTTTTTGGTTTACACGAGTAAAAAGATCGATCCAATCAACAACTGTCATCGTCATGAAATAAGTTTTGTCTTTGCGAATGTTATAATGAAGCCCTCTTGACATGATAAAATTAATTTTGTCAAAAATAATAGTAAGCAATTCGCCGATCAATGATCATTTCTGTTTCAACCTTATAATTTCCATCTTTAATTAGTGAAATTGGCTGGCAAAGGTTTTTTAAAAGTGTAGCGATTGCTTCGAACGAACTGATGTATGCATTTAAATACGATGAGCTTTGAAGAGTGGATGAACATCCACAGCTAAAATACAACGGACGATTCCGATAGCTATCGGAACGTCGAAGCGACGCAAGATTTATCAGCTTTGAGATTGCTTCGCACGAATAGATGTACGTGTACAAATACGATGAGCTTTGAAGGGTGGATGAATATCCACAGTTAAATACGACGGACGAATGTTCATCATAGCAAGCTCACCAATCACAACTTACCTCTCACTAAAAATAACTAAAACGAATTATTCAGTAACCATTATTAATTATTAATTGCCCCTCCAGTGTTCCCTCAGTTTTTTATATTTCAAAAAAGTTGAGTATGCAGAAATGCGAGCAATTGTAAATCCTGCCCCGCCATCTAAAAACCCAAAATGAACTATGTAATGATGCAGAAATTTAGCAATGGGATTCAATATCAATTTATACAACGGCGCCTTTTTCTTTAAATCGAAATATGCTTTTGCTGCTATGGTAGTAAAATATTCTGCTTGTTTGTAATGCTCTTCTACTGTATAGTAACTATAATGCAATAGATCACCTTTTAATTTTCCTATTGAATCGTTAGCTGCGTTCAATTCATACTTGTCGTGCGGATTTATTCCTTTCCACTCCCCTTTTCTACTGTCGAACAATCGCAATTTTGTATCGGGATACCATCCACTATGATGAATCCATTTACCACAATAATTAGTAAGGCGATTCATTGTGTAACCCGTTTTTTCAAAATTATTTTTTACTTCAATAATTGAATTGATCAATGTAAAATTCAATTCTTCATCGGCATCTAGTGAAAGTACGTAAGGAAATTTTGCTTGAGTAATGGCCCAATTTTTTTGTTGCAGGTGCCCTTCAAATGTATGCTCAATAAAACGAGCACCTTTTGCCACACAAATATCTTTTGTTTTGTCTTTACTGAATGAATCAACAACCACTATATCATCGGCAACCAATCGAACGCTATCCAGACAACGACCAATATTTCGTTCTTCATTGAAAGTAATAATAACAACAGAAAGTTTGATCATAGGTATTTCAAAAATATATTTTATTCGGGCTTAATAATAGATTTATTTTGAACATGGGTAAAGAAAAAGAGATAGAAAAAAGCCACAAACGTTGCTCCAGGCTGTGTTTCTAATGTATCTTCTGTAAGCATCGAAACCATTGCGATGATCAGGAAAAACACAAAGAGCATTGAATAATTTTGTTTGGAAAGAACAGGATAAAGTAATGCAAAAAGAAAATACATCAATCCTATTATTCCGAAAGCCACCGTAATTGCTAAATACTGATTGTGTGCTCTCAAACGATGATCTTGATCGAGTTGTGTATTCATTGAAACATATTGTTCTTTAAATGCCAACGGAAGATCTCCTGTGCCGACACCAACAAATGGATGAGCAGCAATAATTCCCAAAGCCGCTTTCCAAAATTCAAATCGCTGCGAAACAGAATGCCCACTTGGATTTTCACCATGCACAAGTTGATCAAATTCCCAAATTACTTGCTTGATTCTATTTTGAAGATTTGAAGTTTCTTGAAAATCGAAATTCGCAATTCCATTTTCAATCGACTTAATTTCAAATTCGTTTAAGGCCTTAACTCCCTCGGCATCTTTTTTTAATCCTTTACTTGTAAGAAAGCGAATGATAGTAGAATAGATTCTTTGCCCTTTATTATCTAACGAATCATAATCGATTGAGCTTCTTTCATTCCATGCATTTCGTAATTCCGATTCGCATACAAACATATTTACAGGATAACCATTTTCTCGTTCCGTATTTTCAGGATGAAATTCGTAATGATTTCCCATGGCGGTTGTATCACCAACAGAAATTTGGTATTCCTTTTTTACATAATATTTTTTTACAAGAGAACTCAAATATAAAACCATTGCAAGTGGAATACCAATGGCGAAAACAAAAAATCCGAAACGAAATAGTTTATTTTTCGATTTGAAGATTTGGTACGTTAGCGCTGCAAATAAAATTATTGAAAGTGTAATTATTCCTGTGAGCGATTCAACAACTATTAAAAATAAAACGAACCAGCTTATAAGCAGCGGTAAAATTATTTTCTGAATTCCCTTTACTTCTTCGGTATAAAAAAGATAGTAAACCATCGAAACAATGGCGATGCAAGTAAAAAGTGCAAATCGAATGTGGGAAATATGGTAAATAAAAATATCTCGTATGTCATGAATCTCACGATGTATTAAACCGGTGAGAACTGCCAATGCAGAAAATGTTCCTGCTAAAACTGCAAAAACAAAAACGGTTAATACAAGTTTGAATTGCTTCTGAGTGAGTGGTTGGTTCCCGGCTATAATCAAAGGTAAAATCAATAGCGGAAGTTTTATTCGCAGATCTTTAAATCCATCGGAAAGTTCGGATGTCCACACTAATCCAATCAAATGCATGATCCAAATTCCGGTGATGAACAATGCTGTTCTATTTAAAAAGAATCGTTTGAATTTATCTTTTACATTTCCTTCGAAAAGAAAAGATCCGGCTAAAAAAAACTGAGCTAGACTTGTTAAGAACAACGACACCGGCAATCCACTCACCAATAAAATTAATCCGGTGAGATATAAATAAGGCGTCTTGTAATTTAATTGTAGCTTCAAGAAATTCTATGTAGTGGTTTTAATAAATCAATTTCGAACGTTTACTTTCCATCGCCTGTACTACCTGCATTCGCACTATATGTTCCTTTCAATACCGATGTATAAGTAGGCTGATCGTTTAAAACTTCGATAGCTTTCTTTACATCCAAATCGTGCGTTAACGATTCTTTGATCCGGCCTTTTAAATATCCGTAACGAGAAACTATTTCATCTTCTACAAGTGATGTGATGTCGGCTCTGTTTTTTTGGATATCTGTTTGCTTGTCATGTTTTAATTTAAGCCTTAATGCTTCTATATCATCTTTCAACTGTGAGAAATATAATTCGTCTTCTGCATTTTTCTTAAATTCATCGAGCGATTTCTCACTCTTCGTAACATAATCATATTCTTTATCGCCAATGAAAGCTACAAAGTCGTTCCAATCGGCTTCCGACAAATTAAAGTCTTCTGTGTTAATCGTAGGGTGCAGTGTTCGATATCTACTCGCATAATCGAATACAATATTTTTATTCATTAGGCTTACACTAATAGGATTTAATTTTTTCGAAACAGTTACCATATCAGGTTTAATTCCTCCGCCATCAAAAACCGAGCGACCAACTTTCGTTTTAAACTCATTCATTAAAGAATCAGGAACTTTTCCAACACTTCCATCTTCGTTTCTATGAGTGTAATCGAGTGCTTGAATACATCGACCACTAGGAATATAATATTTCGCTGTAGTAATTTTTAATTGTGCATTATAAGAGAGTGGACGTGTAGTTTGAACCAATCCTTTCCCAAATGTTTTTTGTCCAATAATTACTGCACGATCGAGATCCTGCAAAGATCCAGATACAATTTCTGAAGCAGAAGCGGAACCGCTGTTCACCAACAAAACAAGAGCGAGAGTAGGATCAATTGCTTCATTGATTGCTTTGTAACTTTTATTTAAATCTTTCAGCTTGCCTCTAGTGCTTACTATTTCCTGACCTTTCGGAACAAAAATATTAGAAATATTTACCGCTTCATTTAATAATCCACCTGGGTTTCCTCTTAAATCGATGACTAAACCTTTCAAAGAATTTTTAGATTTCAAATCTTTCAATGCATCAGCAACATCTTTACTGCAATTTTCGGTGAAACTATTCAGCTTAATATAACCGATTGAATTGTTCAACATTCCATAGTAAGGAATAGACTTAATTTTAATTTCTTCACGAGTAAGTAATCGTTCGAACGCTTTTTCTTCTCCTTCTCTTTTGATTAAAAGTTTCACTTCCGTTTTCGGTGATCCTTTAAGCATGCGACTAATTTCATCGGTACGTTTTAATTTTGTAGAGCGTCCATCAATTTCCAAAATCACATCACCGGCTCTTAGTCCGGCTTTGTCGGCAGGAAACCCTTCGTAAGGTTCTGAGATAGCAACGTAGTCGCCTTTCTGACGAACAACTGCTCCGATACCACCATATTGCCCGGTGGTCATAAACCGATAATCTTCGATATCAGATTCAGGAATGTAATTAGTGTATGGATCGAGAGTTGACAACATTTCATCGATCCCTTTTTTCATAAGCTTACCGGGGTCGACCGAATCGACATAATAAATATTTACTTCACGATATAAGTTTGAAAAAATATCGAGGTTTTTTGCTACTTCGAAATATTCGTCGACGAAAGCAAAAGTACCGATAGAAAGTACCGCTGTAAGTAGAACGATAAATCTAATTTTATTTTTAAGAATGAATTTTTTCATGATACAGAGAATACTTTTTTATGGTAAAGGGTCATAGCCGGAGCCGCCCCATGGATGGCAACGAGAGATTCTTTTTATTGCGAGATACAATCCTTTAAACGGACCATATTTTTTTAAGGCTTGAATTCCATAAGCAGAGCAAGTAGGATCGAATCGGCAACTAGGTCTCAACAAAGGTGAAAGCGCCAATTGATAAAAGCGAATAAGACCTATGAAGATTTTAGCTAGTATGCGTGATAATATCCTTAGCAAAGCGTTGTAGAATTAATTTTAATTTTTCTTCTGTTTCATTATAGGTAATAATATTTTTACCGGAAAAATAACAGAGGAGAGCAACTTGAATTTTCTTGTCAGAGATTAACGTATAAATATCTGCTTTATTTTTTCTGTACGACTCACGCATTAATCGTTTCATCCGATTTCTATCAACAGCTTTTTTAAAAAAACGTTTAGGTACACTGAAAGCAATTTGAGCAGGAAAATCTGTTTCCAACGGAGTAGCGATCCAAGTAAGTTTAAAAGGGGGCATTGAAATTATTTTTCCTTTTGAAACCAGTAATTCGATTGCTTTACGGCTACTTAGTCGCTCTGCTTTCTTAAAAGTATAACGACGAGGTGTAGCGGCGTTCATTGGAAATTACTTATTAGCTTTCTTGATATATTGTTCAAGCGCCATAGTCATAGAAGGGGCCGCAGGAACAGGAGCTTGAATATCTAAACGGAGGCCGGCATCGGCCACAGCCTGAGCGGTAGTAGGACCAAAAGCGGCGATGCGCGTATTGTTTTGTTTGAATTTCGGAAAATTTTTGAAGAGAGAGGTGATTCCTGAAGGGCTAAAAAATACGAGCACATCATAGTTTACCTCCGCCAGATCGGAGAGGTCGGAGGCTACCGTTTTATAAATAACAGCTTTTGTATAATCGATTGAAAAAGAATCGAGTGTTTCAAAAATTTCTTGTTTGTGAATATCAGTACAAGGAACAAGAAATTTTTCTTTTTTATGCTTTTTGATTAGGTCCATCAGATCGTTGATGGTTTGTTTTCCAAAAAAGATCTTACGTTTTCTATAGACTACGAATTTTTGAAGGTAATAAGCAGTTGACTCAGAGATGCAGAAATACTTCATGGTTTCAGGAACAGTGACACGCATTTCAATGCACATGCGGAAAAAATTGTCGGCAGCATTTCGGCTGGTCAAAATTACTGCAGTATGCTCAGCAATATTCACTTTATCTTGCCTAAAATCTTTGGCAGCAATCGGCTCTACATGAATAAACGGTCTGAAATCAATTTTAAGGTTGAATTTCTTCGACAAATCGAAATAGGGCGACTTTTCTGTTTCGGGCTTTGGCTGTGTAACCAGGATACTTTTAACTTTCAAACTCATACTAAGGATTTCCGTTTTCGCTATAAGTCTCGGGGTGCACAGGTGATTAAGACCACATAATTCGTATCAAAATCATCAAGGGCGCAATTTCAAGAGTGCAAAGATATAAAAATAAGTAAAGCAGCGAGAAAGTTGACGTACTGAGTCCAATAAGAATACCCCTAAAAATTCGATAACCGAAGGCAAGGCCAACAATAGAAAGCCCTAAAACAATAAACCAATGGGAAGAGAACACCTGATTATAGGCCATTAAAAAAATAAACGGAAGCAGAACAATTCCAAGTATGTTATTGATAAGAAACGTATTGAAAATATAAGTGGCCATTTCTCTTTCTAAATTAAAGAGCCGGCCGGCAATTTTCAAGATCAGAAATTTCAGTGCATAAACGAGTGAAATCAGGACTGCAAAAAGGAGAAAACGATTGAATCCGGAGCCTACTCCTCCCAGTCTCCAGCCATAATTCAAGCTTATTAGATAAAGAAAGAGCGCTGCTATGAGATTAAAAACGAGACTTAAATACGTTGACGTTCGCTGAACGAGTATATTTTCATCCCTAACAATCTGATTGGTGAGATTATTATTGACAAAAGCCAATACCATTTGCGAAAAATATTTGGTGTAAAAAATTCGTAAAGCGGCATAAACACCTAAAACTAAAAGGAGAATTGGAAAAAACCAATCGGGCGATGAGGCTGTTTTTGAAATTGGTGTTTCGTTGGCAGGATGAAGAAAATGGCCATGATAGAGGTTGGAATACACAGGTCTATTGGCAGAATCGGCTGCATAAAATGCGAGCGTATCGAACTTCCATGCAGCTCGCATTGAACTATCGATGTTAGATTTTTGAACAAGCCCTTCTGGTTTACTGAAAATATACATCGACGAATCATTCGAATGAAACGCAGAAGAATCAGAAAAAAAAACAGTAGAATCGGGCGACATTTAGAGTAGGAAACCTATAAGTAGAGAGTTTTTTGATGGCAACTATCTGCAAAGATAAATTCAATTTACAATTTAATACGCTTTGAAATTTAAAATGTTGCTAAAGGCAGAATTGAAGTAGGCCAGGAATTTAAAATTGGGTTCGAAAGAAAAAGTGGGAAAAGCAGCCTCTCAGTTTACGAAGCGGTATTGCTATTTCTCAAAAGATTCGTATTTATACGTTATCGATAAAGAAAAACCAAGAGCAATTATTTCTTTGTCGTAGTTTTTGGATCGCCTACCAACTTGAACATTCTGGAAATATTAAAGCTAAATTTAAATCCTCCCTTTTGCCACGAGTCCATAGTATTAACCAGGTAATCGTTTTCCAAAATACCCGAGGCATTACTGAACATGATTGTAAATACGTGGCCGCCGGTTTCTATTTCTATTCCGGCTCCAATTACATCTGTATGCTGAAGGACCAATCGATTTCGATTCAATGTATTGGAATAATCAAAAATAATTGAAGCGCTTGGAGTAAATTTAAATCTGAACCCTCCAGATAAACTGAACGTATTGTTATCATCATCGGCAGGAACAAAATTTCGGTGAACATATGTTGGTATTACGACAACACTAAAACGAGAGGAAAATTTTCTGGCTAGTATCAGTTGCGAAACATAAACTAAACGATAAGCGTCGCTCGTATAATCCATTCTATCTTGGGTAGAATAAGTTAAATTAGCAAAACCGGAAAGCGAAAAAGGAATTGAATTATTTTCAGTTTGATCGAGTAATCGAAATTTAACAAGTCCTTCTAAATCTTCATTCCTTTTGCAACGGCTCACACCAATCATAATATGGTCCGTTAGTCCGTAATGAAACCCAATTCGAATATCGCTCGACTGGTCAAAACCATATAAGTTATGAAATCCGCCGCCGCTTTGTGTGCCAACATTTCCGAAGAGATGGCTTATACGCACATCTAAGTTTTTTTTCTTGACAGTTTCGTTTGTGTGGATATTAATTAATTTATTTCCTTTAAACATACCGATTACCGGTAAATTAGATTTCGGTTTTTCATTTTGCAATAATTTAAGGAGATCGTCTTGAGCAAAAAGAAAGGTAGGCAAGAAAAAGAAAAGTAAGTAGAGTAAATATTTATTCATTTATTAATAACGTTTTTACCGGTTGCACGATAATCTAAAGTAACATTCACATCTATAATTTCTGCAATATTATGAAATAATAATTTCGGAACAGTAATATTAAAATCTTTTAATGCAACTTTGAAATTGGAGTTGATAGAGAAAGTGTTTCCATCTTTCTTATAAACCCCGTTTAGCTCAAGTTCTTTTTCAACTCCATGGATAGAAATAATTCCTTTAGCAGTAACATTATGTTCTCCATCAGAAAATGTTGCAATGGAATCTTGAATTATTCCTTTGAAGGAGGCCATAGGAAACTTATCGCTTTCCATATATTTTTCATTGAAATGTTCTTCCATCAATTCTTTAGCGAAATGAAAATTTCGGATAGGAATAACTACGGCAATTTCATTGGTTGAACTATTAATAAAACTTGCAGCCTGTTTATTTTCTGCTTTAATATCTTCAATGGGAGCATGAGAATAAAAAGTAACAATCCCGCTCACCGCATTATATATGTTTTGCGAAAACGATGGAGTGCAGTAAATAATTAAAAAAAGAATCAGTGTTATTTTTTTCATTTTATTTTTCGGGGTAACCTTGTTGAATCCACGATTTCAATTGAAAGTAATCGCATTCACTAATATGATACTTTTCGGGCATGTGCTGAGGGTCGTTCAAAGGGAGGTCTATTCTGTATTCTATGGTTCCCGAACGAATTCGATTGACAACTGTTTTATAGTTGGTATAATCATAAGCGCCTTTTCCTCCGGGTGCATGACATTCAGTAAAATTGCAATTCGCATTCAAGATCGGTAAAATATTGGTGTTAAATGTAAATCGAACGCTATCACAATTATTCGGACGGAAAATAGTTTCAACCATCTTTTCCTTTGTACAAGAAATTATGGTTAAGCAAAAAAGACCGATCCAAATAGATTTCATACTTGAATCAAATATAGGAAAAGGAATCTGTCTTAGCAATTCAATTTACATGAACTGCTTCAATAAAATTTAAAAAATAGCTTGTGTTCTTTCCACAACCCAGTAAAGAGCGATTAACGAAATACAGAGAGAAACAGGAATAGTCACAAATTTTCGATACCAATTTTGGTCAGAAAAACGAGTTTGGAAAACGATAATGGCAAGAAAAATAACGGCCGTTTGTCCTGCTTCTACGCCAATATTAAACGATATCAGAGCCGACATAAAATCCTTTTCAGGCAAACCGATATCTGCTAAGACGCCGGCAAATCCTAGTCCGTGGATAAGTCCGAATAAAAAAACGACGATAAGCCTCCACCACTTCAGTTCTGTTATTAAAATATTTTCTACTCCAATAAAAACTATTGATAGCGCAATTAAAGGCTCAACTATTGCTCCTTGCGGATGAATCATATTGTTCATCGCCAGTGCCAATGTTATGGAATGAGCAATTGTAAAACACGTTACTTGAGCCAAAACAATTTTTAATTTCGGATTAAATAAAAATATGCCTAATACAAATAAAATATGATCGAAACCAAGAGGAAGAATGTGTTGAAATCCAAGTTTCAGATATTCCCAAAACAAATTGACCTTCGACATACCCTCAAGATCGTAAGCCATAGTGTGAGCTGAGCTTGAAAATGAAATCAAGGTAAACAAGCAAAAGCTGATCAAGAATTTATTTTCGGTATTCAACTTCATCAGTTAGCGGCTAAATAATTTTTATTTTCCCATTTCAACAAAACAGGTAAAAACGGATTTGTACTTAAAGCCGATTGAATCAGCTTTACACCTTCAACACGGTTTCCTGATTTACTGAGTATAAGTCCGGCTTGATAATGAAGAACTGGATTCTGTGAATTCGTTCTTAAAGCTCTCACGACATATTTATTTGCTTTTTCAAAATCGCCTCGTTTGTAATATACCCAAGCTAAAGTTTGCTCAACATCAATATTATCGGGACGGCGATTATATTCTATCAAAGCATGTTTTAATGCTTTGTTATAATCATAGGCGTTAATGTACGCGATAGCAAGTTCTTTATCGGCATAATGACCATGATTTTTAACGCTCTCATCACCACTCACGCCAGCAAGCAATTCAATGGTTTTCTGCGCAGCTATGTATGCTAATTTAGGTTGGTTACTTATTCGATATACTTCCGACAACTCTTCTTCAAAAGAGAAATCGTCGATTATAGCAATGGCTTTTTTCAAATAATTAATTGAAGCAATGTAGTTACGCTTTGCTTTTTCAATGCGAGCCAAACCTGCATAAGCAAAAGAAAAAATAGGGCGATAATAGATTGCTGTTTCATATTGAAGTTGCGCTGAATCGAGCTGACCAGTTTGCTCATACAAATGTCCGAGTTGAATTCGCGTCCATTCTGTAGCTTCCATTCCGGGATAGCCGGACTGAAGCGATAATTTCATTGCACTGATTGCTCCTGGATAATCGCCATGAATTTCTCTTAAGTAGGAAATTCTACTATACGATCGATTATCAGGACGAAGTAATGCCATTTTATCGGCCATCACAATTGCATTTTGGTAGTCGCCATTTTCTACAAATGCATCGGTGAGAATTCCATAAACAGCAGTGCTATAAGGATTGATTCGTTGTGCATCTACAGCTATTGGAATTGCATCAGAAAAATGATGTTGCGATAAAAGCACAGTTGCCTTTCCTATTAAGGATTCAAAATTTGTTGAATCTTTTTTAAGTACACTGCTAAAAAGTTCCAATGCCTTCGGATCATAATAAGCATGCTCTCCTGATTCTCTCGACTCTTGAATATATGCAAACCCTAACTTCACTTTTGCTTCTTGGTTTTCAGGATTGATGCGAAGCGTTTCGATAAGCGATTGAATCGCTGCTTTACTATTAATCCATTCATTAGAAGATGCTGATTGACCTTGACGAATTTTAATTCCAAGTTTCAACTGATCAGGAGTTCTAAATTCTATGATTGCAAAAGAAAAGATGCTCACAAAAGAAAGAAGAAAAATGTATGCGATATTTTTTTTCATGGTTCGAGTAATTGAAAAGATATATTTAAAAATAAGGACCGAAGCGATACACACTTCGGTCCTTGCTAAAAACAACCACTATTTAGCAATAGTAATTTTGATAGATTGAACTGTTGATCCATTGTTTTGAAGCACTGCAAAATAATTGCCCGACGTTTGACTTAACCACTTCACTTCGTAGCTATCGGCATCACGCATTTCATTGTTAACAGGAACAGCAACTATACGACCCATAGAATCATAAATCTTCAAAGTTACTTTCGTTTTTGAAGTAACACGGAATTTAATATTTACCGATTCAGTAGATGGATTTGGATACGATTCCATTAAAAGTTGAGGCGAACCTACATTCAATCCGCCTGTTGGATTAACAGCAGTGAGTACATAGCCTCCTGTACATAATCCATAACCACTCCATGGCAATTGAACATAAGGAAATGATGTGCGGAAAGTAGTATCGTTTTGCTCAACACCTGTAGTATAACCCAAAACACCTAGCAATTGAGGAGTAAGCGGACTATTTCCAATTGTATAATCGTCGTAGAACAATCCAACTGCTGCAAGAGCGGCACCCGATACAGCTTGAAGTTCAATACGAGTTACATCATCTTCCAAACGACGACCATTCGGGAATCCATCCATATTCGGAATATTTTGAATTGCAGTAGAAGTATTGAAACGACTATCTGTTAATCCAAGAACTGCTGCCTGAATAATACCAAGTGAGCTAAAGTCGGCCGAGTTACGAGCTGTAACCGGAACCGCCATATTAAGACGTAACATATCTCCAAAAGTTGGAAGGAAGTTATTGATGAAAGGTTTTCCGGCTGATAATGGATTACCTGGAGTTTTCCCTGTGAATAATTGATACGGTGCAAGATTCGGAACGCCTGTGTAGAAGATTGGAAGTAAATCGGCTGAACGTGGTTTACCCGCGCGCAATAAATATTTTCCGAAGATGGCAGTATCAAGTGCAGTACCTTGCGTAGCAGCATTGCCATACAATACATACAATCCATCGTGTGTATTTCCAAAATCTACATTTCCTAAAACAGTTGGAGATGCGCGTTGAATTCTTAGGCTCGACAATGCCGGAACTGCTCCGCCAAACAAACTGTCGTCCATATAAAGTCCAAGCTCCGGATTACAGAAATAATCATCGAAGTATGTAGAGTCTTGATAAGGAGTAAGGCTATTCCAAAAATCTTTCATACCAATTGGAATAACAGCTTCATTAGTTAAAGGCATTCCTAAGCGAGAAACTTGAACGAAATTTCCTGTGTGTGATTCCGTTCCATTACCATTAAGTGTGCGAATGGCTGGACGACTAGCAGAAGCCCATACACCGATAACGAAATCGCCATCGAGAATACTTGAAGCTTGCGCAACTGTCTTACCATCTTTTTGTAAGTCAGAGATATTTATTTTTAGAGCAATAACATGAACGTTTTTACATTTCAATCCATCTTTTGGAGCATCTACACCGGTACCACCAGCACGAGTTTGACCGAGGTCAAAAATTCCACCTAAGTCAACAAAAAACGGATCGTCGGCAGGACCACAATAAACAGATTCTCCACTAGTAGCAGTTGTAATTGCATTGGTAAAGAGTGTTTCGTAGTCAGGTGAATTTAATCCTACACCTGAAGAAATAGACCGCGGGCCAATATTTGGTGGCGGCACAATTCCATTGGTTACGATTGTTGAAAAAGCTCCACCATTTACACTTTTCTCTGCTGTGTAAGTTGTTTTCAAATTCTCTGCACCTAATCTGATATTAAAAAACGTTGATGGATCTTGATTTACTTTAGCGAAAGTGAAACGATAAGTAATGTCGTCGCCTGCTGTTGCACCATTATTTTTTACGTGAATTTCATAACGAACATTTTCTCCGAATGAAAAATAATTTGGTCCGCCTTGCGGTAATTCTGCAGGAACATAGGCTGCAATAATTGTTACTTTGTTCGAATCTTGCGGATCGCGGAAGGCATACAGATCTGTATTATCTGCAACCGGATCGTTACTAATAAGCGGAGCTTCACGATGGCTCGACGCTGTCAACTGATTCTGTTGACTTGCAAAGAAAAGTCCTCCACCAATAAGGAGAAGGGCTATTGAAGCAATAGAAAGTCGTTTTTTTGTAGACGTTTTCATATTCTAATGAATTTGGTTAATAATAAATATTGATAGATTTAATTAAACTTTAGAACACTTACGTGAGTAGAGAACAGGTTGGATTGCCGGAAATGCTAATTTAATTGAAAATAAAAATGATGTCATTAACTGAGAGGAAAAAAATATGAAATTGCCGTAGTTTAGTGGAAAATGAATACTTTTTGGCACCCTTTATTGAAAAGAGCAAAAAGAAAAGTCTAAAACAACTTCAGCAATTCACTCATGATTAGGAAAAAAAGCTAGGAGAGAACTATATCGAATAAATTTGATTTCATTTGAAATAAAATCAACTTAAAAAAAGGAGTAATAACCTGATAAAGTTTATTTCGAAAATTTTCTGATGACATAATTTCTACTCGGATTAAAAAGAATTTTATTCCTCAATAACCAATCGTTTAGAAATCGTTAGATTTTTAACTAAAATTTTTACAATATAGATCCCTGAAGGAATCCACTCTAAATCAACCTTATCATTGTAACTTTCTTTTTCCATCACAAGTTTTCCATAGATATTGTAAATAGAAATATGTTTTAAAGAAAGATACTGATCAGCATCTGAAAATAAAAGTTGAAAACTATTTCCGGCAGGATTAGGGAATAAATCAATTGAGTTAGATCCGGTTTTATTCTCCTCTATCGAAGTCGCTATGTCAACTGTATGTCGAACAATTACTTCATTATCTAAAATAACATTTGTGCTCCAAATAAATTGTGCGTCGTTTGAAGCATCATCAAAAATATTTGTAAAATTAGTATACGCCGGCTTATTATTTACTCCAATTGTAGCATTTGAATAAAGAGTAGCGGCCGGCCACAAACTGTCATTGAAAGTAGGTTCAGACCAATTTGCCGGACGACTCCAATGCAAACCATAGAAGGATGTTCCGTTATTGACATCTGCTGTTGAACAATTATTCGACAAACGCAACGAACCATTTTCTGTCGGACAAGTGAGATCGGTAATTGGTGCTGTATAAAAAGTTTGCGCTTTCCAGTCGCTGCCGGTCTTTGCAATAATAGTGTTGTTGGCATCTTTAAAAACTGCAACCATTCCACCATCGCCATCATGATATTGAAATCCGTTGCTCACTTCGGAACCTAATCCTAAATGTTCTTCCCAATCAACCAATAGCATGGCAATGGTAAAAGGTCTGCTCACTCGAAATCTTACAATATTTGAATTGAACTGCGTATACGGAACATTGTCTTTCCCAACAGGAATTCCATTAATATACATTTCAAAATAATTATCTGCAAAAATAAAAGCAGTGATCAATTCACCATTCGGATCAATGGTAATAATGTCAGAACCATTGAGGGCAGCAAGTGCTGCTGAGCTATTTGTGAAATTTGCACCATTGCAAACGTTGTTTAAATCTGAAGCAAATGGAAATGTACTATTCAAATAATTTATAACTGCCGGAACTACCCAAACTGAATTATCGCTAGCTACAATGGTTCCTACTCCGGCTATTCGTCCACTTGTACAAGTGTATAAATTACTTGTTGTAGTTGTTGCTAAGCCTTGAGTAACCGAAGCTGTTCCTAAATATTGAGAATATGAATTGAATGAAATAAATAAAAGTAAACTAAAGGCAAGTTGTTTCATTTAATTTTAAGGTTTAGTAACGATTAATTTAAAGGTTGAAGAGTTCTTATTGATGAATTAATTTAAACGTTTTAATTTCATTAATACATTTTAAACTTAATAAATAAATTCCTTGACTTACATTCCCTTCAATACTGAAAGAATAATTTTGCCCTTCATTTAATTTTACATTTTTATTTTCTTGAATAATCTGCCCTGTACAATCGTATAATGTTATCGTAACATTATTTAATTCCAACGAAGAAATAATTTCTACTTTCATATTAAAAGGATTAACCACTTGAATCATTGAAGTCGCACTAAAAGCCGGTTCATCAACTGAAGTGATCATATTACAATTATATGCAATTGGATTTAATTCAATAGGGCTGCCGGGAGTAAGCGTTTGTCCGTTGAAACCCGAATAGTTAATAGGATAATAAGAGCATCTGAAAACTGCATTCATTACAGGAGTTGTTCCTTGACTCACTATTCCGTTTTGCCCTATCGGATTTACATATCGCCAAACTGTAGTTTTAGTTGAATCGATTTCAAAAAAATTTCCTTTCGAGCCTTCACAAATAATTGTATTTCCATTTGGCAATCGTTGTGCGCCTGAGATATTCATCGAATAAAAGTCGGTTGGTGTTGATGCAGCATATTTCCAAAAAGCAGAATCGGGAAGAAAAGGAAGATTAGTTGCAATTGAATAATTCCCTAACGAATCGATTGGAGGAAAAAACTGATCGATGGTTGAATAACTACCGCCAGGTCTTCCGGGTCCATTATTAAAAAGCAAAATACTTCCGGCATTTGGCATCCCGTTTTCAATCCAGCGAGCATTATGTTGACCGAATAATTTTTTATCGCTCGCAGTACCTCGATTATAAGCCGCAGCGTTTCCCCATCGATACATCAAATCTCCACCTCTTGAATGAACACCTCCGCTATGTGAAGATGACTCAATAGTTGAAGTGCTGTGATCGATAATCCACACTTCACTTAAGTTATGTGCACTTAAAATTATTTGATCGAGAGTCGGGTTATAGTCGAGTGCATTGCAATGAAGCCAATCGGCAGCAGTACTTGCAGTAAAATTTAGATTGATTAATTCAGGATGCTGGGAAACATTTCCATAGTTCGCTTTTGTAGAATCGAAATCTTGAATCAAATGATCCCAAGCATGCCACTCCCAAACAATATTTGCAGCATTGATTCCGACAGGCTGCAACTCTACAATTTTTTCAGACCAGAGTGTTGTACCAAGCAACGACGGATTTCTTCCGGCGGCAATTGCTTCATTTGAAGTTTTTAATTCCCATACAATTGCCAGAACGTTTCCATTTGGCAATACTCGAATGTCGTGGTGTTGACATTGCGTTGTAGAAGACAATGTGTACGACCAAATCAAGTTACTATTCCAATCAAATAATTCAACTATTCCTCCATTTCCACCGGCAGTGAAAACATTGTTGTTAGTACTTCCCGGACGTAAGAGATTTCCATCTTGCAAAAGATAAACAGACTGACCGGGGTGATGAGTTCCTGCCCAAGAATGAACTAAGTATCCGCACTTGTCAATCAGATAAGAATTGTTTGAACTAATAGGAGAGAACAAAACATACCCATTTGCAGAGCCAACATTTTGCGTAAATAATCCAACCGTTTGCTGGGCTAATAAATTATACGAGCAGACAATTGCAAAGATAAAGAGTACAATTTTTTTCATTTTATTATTTACGTAAGTGGATTTGGCATCCGATTGATTTTGTTTCTTTAATTTGTATTTCATTTCCTTTTAATAAAGCGTCAACTGCACTTTCAATATACTTTGTCGTTACTTTAGTAGGCTCAGCTCCGTTATCATCTATAGCTCCATTGTATTTCACAATATAAGCACCCTTTTCTTTCCAGATTACGAAAGCGTGTGGAGTTTTTTGAGCTTGAAAGTTTTTGGCAACAGTTTGAAATCCGTCGTACAGATAAGGGTAATTAAATTTTTCGGCTTTTGCCTTAGCAATCATTTTCAGATATGAATCCTCTTCATAAGTAAGCGTATCGGTCGAACTAATAGCGATAACCGGTACATCAAGCGATTTGTATTTTAGGTTCAATTTGTTAATTCGTTGAGGATATAACTTAGCAAATGGGCAATGGTTGCAGGTAAAAATAATTACAAAGCCTTTCGCTTTAGGATAATCTTTTAAAGAAACATTTTTTCCATTAATATTTTTTAAAGAAAAATCGTTTACGCTTTTGCCATTGATAACAATATTCTCGTTGCCCGATGCTCTCATCGAAATAGCGAAGAGTAGAAAGATTGCTACGAATAGACTTACTAATTGGGTTGGTCTCATTATTATTAATCTCTGATTATTATGATTTGTTAACTTTTACTCATCCCCCGTAAAACTAAGAAAATAAATTTGTGTAAATGATTACTTATTCCGATTACTACAAATATGATTTAAATTCACATTAGTAACGATTACTAATTTAGACGATAAACTTGTAGACAACTTGCGCTTAATTAATATTATTTCTTTAGGCATAAAAAAATTATTTACTTCCAAAAAATGAATTAGAGTGAATAAAGTAAAATTTCTTGAAAATATTAATGCCTTTGAAATCGAAATTTTAGAAAAACAAGAAACGGATTGAAATGGAAAGACTATTGTCTTATTCTTGCGAGAAAGTTGATTTCTTATCGGAAAGAATTTTGTCGAGGTGAAACAGATATTTTTTGGTAGCGTGAACGACATCCGGAGAAGCCATAATTCCTGAAATCATGGCTATTCCATTAACAGGGAGGTCAGACAGCAAACTTACATTGTCTAAATTTATACCACCTGAAACGAAAAATGGAATTTCAGTCATCTTGCGTGCTTTTAAAATAGCTTCGCGACAAACGACTTCGTCAGAAACCATGTTTTTAGCAGGGAAAATAGAGCAAAAAGAAATGTAATCGAACTTAAAATCATTGGCCCAACTTACTATGCTAAGATTATTTGTACAGGTAATTCCTTTCATAAAAGGCTTTTTAACCATACTTTCAATTTGTCGAAAATTCGTTGGAATAGTATCGAAATGCACTCCATCTAAGAGCGTATCATTTAAAAGCGCCCAGTTATTATTCACCATTACCGGTACATTTTTCGAATGACAAAACGCACAGATTTCATTGATGTCGAAGATAGTTACAGAGTGCTCATCTGTTGTATTGTAAAGTTGGACTACTGTTACACCTCCTTGTATTGCCTCAGTCAATTTCTCAAAGAGCAATTTTTTTTCTAAAGATGCATCAGCGATTAAATAAAGTCCGCCTGTGATGGAATATTTGTTTTGCATTTCTTCCGCTGGCATTATCCAGTTCAAGTTAACGGGTTTTATCTCAGCTTTTCCCCAAAAGCACCCCGATGCCTATTAATACGATAAATATACAATTATTACGATACTATTTTGAATTAAGTAAATTATTTTTTAGCAATCCCATATCCTATATATTTCCACTTTTCCGGTAGCAAATTATTCAATAGTGCAGAGTCGATCCTCGCTAGTGCTTTTCTTTGCACTTCATTTCTTCCGAATAAACTAAGTACACCTGTGGACTTAATAGTCGTCGTTGAAAAATCGGCCAAGAGAATATTCAAATCCTCGATTGAAAGATACCTCCAAGAGTCTCCCCATTTTACGAATCTCTTTCTTAATTTTTGATGGATAGGCGATCCGATTAAATTTTCTGCAAATAACAATTTCCCACCCGGCTTTAGGGATTTATAAATTTCCGAGAAAACTTTTTTCTGAATTTCGAAATTATTATTTCTACCAATTCCACCTATGATAGATTTAAAAACAACAATGTCAAAATGATTAGTGTATGGAATATTTGTTGCGTCGATATCTTTATAGGTAATTTCAGAAACAAAATTATATTTTTTGTGAAGTTGTTCGGCAGCTATTTTTACATCTTTGAAATCTGAACATACTACAGAAATACCTTTTGACGCTAACCATAACGACAGTCCACCTTTATTGCTGCCTAACTCAAGAGCAGTTTTTACTGAACCCCATTCAACATTATCGTCCCAGTAATGCAAAGCTTTCGCCCATGCTTTTACATCCCATTGAATATAATCATTAATTAAATCTTCTTCCATCTCTTACTTTTATCAATTTTTAATTTATCATCCTTTACACCTTACACGAAAGTTTTTCAATGATTAAATTATAGCATTAACTTGGAAAAATTTCCACTTAGGTGTATTGGCGTGAAACAAATGTTTAATTAGATAATTCATAGTTATTTTTAATTCACTCAATTGTATAAAAATTAATTTCTTGTTTTATTTTAGAAACAATTAAACACATTGTCAATCGTAAAAATGTATTAACATATTTTTATTTCTCTTGACCAACTATCAAAAATTTACACGGCACAAAAACATTGTTTTTCTGATTCACCGATACAAAATAAAGTCCATCTGATAAACCGTTTCGAGAAAACTCAAATTCGTTTCCGTTTAAATGTTTTATTTCTCTAACTATTTGTCCAAAGGAATTGCGTATTAATATTGTGGCATCAATAAACGAGTGGCTGCATCGAATAATAGTTTGTTCACTAAAGACATTTGGCTGAACAACTATTTGCAACAAATCATTTTTTGATTCCACCGAATTAGGTAAGCACATTAAACTACAATTTTGATTGCCGGCTATTCCCAGTGCATTCAACATTAAAATTTGAAATTGATCACCAGCCACACAGTCGTTTTTTAAATAAAAGTTTAACCACAATAGAAGTAAGTCGTTTGTAATAGTTTGTTGTTGCACTGCAGTAATAGTAGGTTGCGGAGTGCATGTACCTTCACCAATATAGCAGTTGATGTTATAGTTGGCAAACTGACAATGACTCCCTCCTGTTATACTTACAAACGATTTACACGAAGAAGCCAATGAATCGTACATTGGGATTTGATGTTGCAACGGTGGGGCTACACAATCATTAGCAGCTGAAAAAACAAGTGCTGGAATCTGAATAGTATGAGCAATAGTAATAGATGAAGGATTAGTAACTGCTGCGGCAAAACTTGCCAAAACATTTATTGAAGTATCGTATTGTGTAGCTAAAAATGCACAACCTCCCCCCATCGAATGACCCATTACACCCGACTCAGGAGCAATTGATCCGAAGAAAGGAGAGCTACTATTAACACCTTCCATTTTCATTGCTCCAACCAGATAGGCCATATCCATAGCAAACGTAGTATCGGAAGGTGCAAATCCCGATTCAGTAGTTGGAAAAATAACGATGTACCCATTTGATACAAGAGAGTTCCAAATTACATCGTAGGCGCTCCACGTCATAACAAATCCATGTCCAAAAACGAGAATTGGAAATTGTCCGTTAGCGATAATCACATTGTTGCCTGCGACATTTGCCGGATAATAAATTTCTGCGGGAATATTTCTATTACTTCTCGAAACATCAATAAATGTTTGTTGCCTGTGACCAACTTGAAAAACTTGAGCATTACCAAGTAAGCAAGTAAATGTTAGAATAAGAAATATGGTAGTTATTTTTTTCATAATCGATGTATCATACTGATCCAAATATTCAAATAAAAAAGTAATTTATTTAACACCATCATATATTCTTTTGCGCAAATAAAATCACCTCTATTTTCTCATGAACAATATACTCTTAAATTAAGCAACAGAGAAATCATTCTTATATAAATCAATACTGATGCTTGCCGGGACTCCATGCTCGTTGTTTCAATAATTTCTCTCCTGATTCTCGTGCACCGAATTCGAGCTCGGTTCCCATCGAATCGTTCCATCTATTTAAAAAACCAAACAATGAAATAACACCCATTATCTCAACAATCTCACCTTCATTCCAATATTCACGAGTCTCATCTGCTATCAAATCATTCATTGAATTAGGTACAGTTGAGCAGGCGAACGCTAAATTTAGCGCGGCTCTTTCTGCAGCAGAAAAAGCCGGGTGAGAATTGTACTCCCAAATATTTCGCAGCTGCTCTTCACTTGCGCCATATCTGTCGGCAGCCAATATGGTGTGAGCCTGACAATATTGACAACCTGCTACGTTGCTGCTAATATAACCAATCAATCTTTTTAATACACTCGTTACTCGTCCCTTATTTTCCATAACCGCTTTATTCATCTCGATAAATGCAGAAGCAATCCGTGGTCGTATGTGCATTGTCTTAACACTATTCGGGCAAAATCCGAGTGTCTCATTATAAAACTCAATAAGCTTTTGCAATTCAATATCACTTTCTGTCGATATTGGATTTACTAATGGTTGTTTCATTTATCAATAATTTTTCTTGAGTAAGTATAAATTATGGATTACAATTTCTTTGTTACGAGAAAATGATCAGAAATGGAAGGTAATTACAATTTACAAGAATTCGAAAAATAGTTTGTTTAAAAAATCCCATTTCGGAAAATGAGAATGAAAAAAGGGAGAACGAATTAACTATTTTTACCTAATAGAAAAAGTTGATCGAGCGATGGAACCAAACTTCCTCCTTTGGGTTCAATAGTTACAGCCCAAGCATCTGCTTGCAATACATCTTTTACCATTTGAATTCCTTCACTAAGTTCAAAGATTCCCGCATCAACAGGTTTTCCTGCAACTAATGCCCACAGTTGGTATTGCTTTCCGGGTGCAGGAGCCGGTAAATTGAGTACATCGATATATGCTTGTTTGGTATTTTTATTCCAATACACGCGCGCTTCAAACGATTGACTGGTATCTTTTGCACTTAGCTGAACAACATTCGTTTCAGCATCTCGCATTACAATTAAATCGGAATTTGTTTTGTCAAACTCCATCTTAACCATATTATAGTTGATGGCAAGCTGGTTTTTATCGTTAAGTAAAGCAGAATATCGGTCTTCGGCATCATTCCATTTCGAATAGAAAAACCAAGATGCAAAAGTACTAACAACCAAAGCAGCTAGTGCTGCAGCAACCATGTATTTATAGGTAAGTGAATTATTGGCAATTATCGAAACCACTTTTGCGGTCTTTTTTTTGCTTGGCTTTTCCTCAATGGCTTCAACTATTTTATTTCTTACATCAGGACGTGGATTAGCAGCTTTAGACATCAGATAAACTTCTAAGCCTTCTTGAACTTTCAGCAATTCAGTTTTCAACTCCGGGTATAGCATTAACTTCTGTTCAAACTCCACCTTTTCATGCTCAGTAAGAGCATTCATTGCATAGAGCTCAACAATTCCGGAATTTATATACTCTTTAACGTCCATTTAATTTACTGATCAAAATATGTTCGCAATCGTTGAATAGCGGCACGTGACCTTGTTTTGATTGTTCCAAGCGGAATATTTAATTTCTCTGCTGCTTCCGATTGAGTATATCCTTGGAAAAATAACAGGTCGATTACCTGTTTATATTCAGGTTCTAACTTCTTAACTATTTCTCGAACACCTATTAAATCCGGGTCATACGATGATTGATTGTCAGCTAGAAATACGGCATTATCGATCGATTGGTTTTTGTTTTGATTCACAAAATCTTTCGAACGAACTTTATCAATTGACAAGTTTCTACAGATGTTAATCATCCACGTAAACAAACGACCTTTAGAGGAATCATATTGTCCAAAATTATTCCAGATTTTCAAAAAAGTTTCCTGAAGTACTTCTTCAGCAATTTCATCATTGAGAACAATACGCTGAATAACTCCGAATAAAGCAGCGCTGTAATTATCGTATAAGATCTCGATACCTCGTTTTTCTTTGTTAAGCAACAAAGCAACGAGTTCAGCTTCTTCAATTTTGATTTTTGTTCCCACTAATAATGTAACATTTTAACTTTTGTAAAGAAATAAAAAAAACTTCAATAACTTCAATTTTACTAAATTAAGCTAATAATAAGTTGAAAATACCTGATTTCTATTACCTCTAAAGTAAACTTAATTCGGATGATCGAGAAACAGCCCGGCCATTATGGCAAGTAATGTACAATTTCTAAATGCCAATAACAGTTGGAATTTACAAATTGTTTAAACAAATTTTGGTGGCTAATTTTATAGCCTTCCATTTTTAGTCAGAGGAAATAAAAAAAACAATTCAGATTTATTAATTCAATAGTTTAAAATAATCCATCTAGATTCAAATCGCATTTGAAAAAATGCTAAAAACCAAAGCAGATTACTTTTGGTAAAAATATTTCTCTTCATTAATAACACCCCACCTTTTTAACATTGTTGGATTTTCTTTAGAATCCCGAAAATCATTTATCAATTTCCAAGAAAGAACGGTTCAATCACTATTTACTAATACTATTGTTCTATGGAACTGGAAATTGCCGTCAATGCTTTTTTTTGCGTTTTGTTGTTTCACTGTTGATTCTGCATTCAGACAAATAAAGATAAAAATTACAAGAAGCGAAATATAAAAATCCTTTCTATAATAAATATTTTAAAAGATGACTTTAGATGAAATTCCATAGTAAGTAATAAAAGCTAATGAAGTAGACATTTGTTTATCAGCCCGCTGAATAAAATTACGGTAAGAGCGATAACCTCACAGTGTTAATAATAAAAGGTAAAACACAATTAAAACAAGAATCAACTTTAAGAGCCGAAATAATTTTTGGGAAATATTGCTTAATCAATATTGTGTGATTAAAGATAGATCAATAACCCTTGTTAATAGAAGTAATGCCATTCCAAATTTAATAGTAATTTGGTGAACTCTTTCCATGCGGCAATCGTCTAAGTCGCTCAAGCAACCGAAAAGATTCCTATAAATTTTCAGAATTGTTTCTATTAAAAAAATTGGATGTCTTACGGTAACCGATAATACTCAAAGCAAATCAATGTAATATGTTTCAAATTGGATAACAAAAAGGGAAAATATTTTTCAATTAAAAATCATTATTAATTCAAATGATTAAATTGTTTAACCTAAAAGTGAAGTTTATTTTAGGAACGAATATATTTTTAAAAAAAATTCTTATCCTGAATATACAATAACTTTGTCTTTAAATTTTAAAATACAACTGAATTTATCCTGATAAAATACAAAAATTAATTAGTATAAGTTTTTCCTTTCTCTATGAACTTTCATCGGAATTAAATTGTTATTAGTTGTTGTTCAGGAATTGTTTTGATAAGTAACTGTCAAAATCATAATTAAATTTTCTAATAATATCAAATAACAGTAACCAATTTCTAAAAAGTAAGTTATGGTGGACTCGAAGAAAATTAATAGTTGTTTATGCCGCTACTAATCGTCATATTCAAGGGGCAAATAGAGCATCGTAATATGCATAAAAAGTCTAAAAAGTTAAATCGGCTGTTTTTTTCAATAAAATAAGCAAGCCAAATGCATTTCGACGAGCGAAAATATAGTAAATTCGCCGCGCGGAAGATTCCGAAATCAAAAAGTAAACTATAACCATGGCAACAGACCGTTTTCAATACCACGATTATTATTTAATGGATGAACTTTTAACCGATGAGCACCGCTTAGTTCAAAGTAGCGTGCGCGATTGGGTAAAAAAAGAAGTATCGCCAATAGTCGAAGAAGCTTGTCAGAAAGCAGAATTCCCAAAGCAATGGATAAAAGGATTAGCAGAAATTGGTGCTTTTGGTCCGTATATCCCGGTTGAATATGGTGGCGGTGGCATGGATCAGATAGCTTATGGAATTATTATGCAAGAGTTAGAGCGAGGCGACTCAGGCCTTCGATCTACAGCATCTGTTCAAAGCTCACTTGTAATGTATCCGATTTATACTTATGGAAGCGAAGAGCAACGCAAAAAATATTTACCCAAATTAGCTTCCGGCGAAATGATGGGTTGTTTTGGATTAACAGAACCTGATCATGGCTCGAATCCAAATGGAATGATCTCTAACTTTAAAGATAAAGGCGATCATTATTTATTAAATGGCGCTAAGATGTGGATCAGCAATGCTCCGTTTGCCGATATCGCAGTGGTTTGGGCAAAAGATGAAGAAGGTGTTGTTCGCGGACTTATTGTAGAAAGAGGAATGAAAGGATTTACTACTCCTGAAACCCACGGAAAATGGTCGTTGCGAGCAAGTGCTACGGGCGAATTAGTTTTTGATAATGTACAAGTACCGAAAGAAAATTTATTACCCAATGTAAAAGGTTTAAAAGGTCCATTAGGATGTTTAAACTCTGCTCGCTATGGAATTAGCTGGGGAGTAATTGGTGCTGCTCTCGACTGTTACGATTCTGCATTGCGTTATTCAAAAGAAAGAATTCAATTTGGTCGTCCAATTGGCGGGTTTCAATTGACCCAGAAAAAATTAGCTGAAATGATTACTGAAATCACCAAAGCACAATTACTCACGTGGCGATTAGGTGTTTTGAAAAATGAAAACCGTGCTACACCGGCGCAAATTTCAATGGCAAAAAGAAACAATGTGAATATGGCTTTACAGATTGCAAGAGAAGCCCGACAAATTCACGGAGGTATGGGAATCACAGGAGAATATCCAATTATGCGTCACATGATGAATTTAGAATCTGTTATCACCTATGAAGGAACACACGATATTCACCTACTGATTACAGGAATGGATGTAACAGGATTGAATGCTTTTGAATAAAGTAATGAGAATTGAGATTCGAGAATTGAGAATTGAGATTCGATGGTTGAGAATCGATGGATGAGAATTGATGGTTGAGAATCGATGGTTGATAATTGATATTCGATAATTGATATTCGATAATTGATAATTGATATTCGATAGTTGAGAATTGATAGTAATAATTGATTTTAGATAATCGTTTCATGTTCGTGGCCCTGAATGACCTTTGACCTTCTTTGCAAATGACCAGCGCCTAAAAAAAGCAACCGTCAATGACCTTTGACCCTTGACCTTTGACCTTCTTTGCAATGACCTTTGACCTTCTTTGCAATGACCAGCGCCTAAGTAAAGCAACCGTCAATGACCTTTGACCCTTGACCTTTGACCTTCTTTGCAATGACCAGCGCCTAAGTAAAGCAACCGTCAATGACCTTTGACCCTTGACCTTTGACCTTCTTTACTATGACCTTTGACCTTCTTTGCAAATGACCAGCGCCTAAAAAAAGCAACCGTCAATGACCTTTGACCCTTGACCTTTGACCTTCTTTGCAATGACCCTTGACCTTTAACTTTCTTTGCAAATAACCTTTGACCTTATTCCCCCTGCCTCCTATTCAAAAAGCGCTAATGAAATTTTATCTGCGAAAAACTTCCCTTTACGTGTAAGGATATAGTTTTTATTTTCGACGGCCATCGTTGCTTCTTTCAACTGCTCGTTCAAATTAACATTCAACTTCTCTGCTACTTCTTCTCCAAATTCATTTCTGATCAACTCAACATTTATTCCCCATTGTGTTCGAAGCGAAGTTAAAATATACTCGTTAAATTTATCTCTCTTACTCAGTTCTTCTCGCTCAAAAGGAATCTCGTCTTTTGCTAACGAACGAATATAAACTGCATTATTATAAATATTCCATTGCCGCGATTCACCATCAAAAGAATGAGCCGACGGACCAACTCCTAAATATTTTTTTCGCTGCCAGTACGATGTATTGTGTTTAGAATATTTTTTATTACGCGCAAAATTACTAATCTCATAATGCTCATAATTATTTTTTACTGCCGTGTCCATCAACATCTCAAAATGCAACGCCGATTGCGCATCATCAATATCGCTTACTTTATGCTGACTTATCATTTTAGCTAAAGCCGTCTTCGGTTCTACTGTAAGTGAATAACACGAAAGATGATCAACATCTAATCTCATTGCAGTTTCTAAATTTTTCTTCCAATCTTCTAAAGAAAGATTGGGCAAGCCATAAATAAGATCGATTGTAATATTTGTAAAACCGGCATCTTTAGCGTCGTTCACTGATTGCAAAGCTTGCATTGAATTATGTGCACGGTTCATCAGAACTAAATCTGCCTCTCGAAAAGATTGAATGCCGATACTAAGACGATTCACTCCAGCTTCTTTCAACATCTCCAAAGTGTTCTTGTTTAAATCGTCGGGGTTTGCTTCTAAAGTAATTTCTACTTCGGCAGAAATTTCAAATTCTTCTTTGATAACATTTAACAATCTATTTAATTGAGAACGGTTGAGTAACGAAGGAGTGCCGCCACCAAAATAAATTGTCTCAATCAATTCACTATTGAGATACGTTTTTCGTAGTTTTATTTCTCTACAAATTGCATTCACCATTTCGTCGAATGAATCGGTAGTAGTAGAAAAGTGGAAGTCGCAATAATGACAAGCTTTTTTACAAAAAGGAATGTGTAAATAAATTCCTGCCATCGTAATTTATTTTTTCAAAACTATTCTAAACGTAGTGCCTTTATTCAGCTCTGAGTTTTTTACAAATATTTGTCCGTCGTGATACTCTTCTATAATTCGCTTACTCAAACTCAGTCCAAGTCCCCATCCTCTACTCTTGGTAGTGAAGCCCGGCTTAAAAATTGTTTTGTAAGATGATTTAGGAATTCCTTTTCCCGAATCGGTAATGTCGATGTAAACAAATTGTTGTTGATTGGTAAAATGCAAGCTTATCTTTCCTGCACCGCTCATAGCATCAATTGCGTTCTTTAAAATATTTTCCATCACCCACTCAAAAAGTGGAACATTCATAGGAGCAAAAATAGGGGTAGTGGGCTCATCAATTTGAAAAATTAATTTGTCTGAACTTCTTGTACGAATATAATCGACAGAATGAGTGAGTACTTCGTACACATTTACTTTCGAAAGCGCCGGGGCCGATCCAATTTTCGAAAAACGTTCGGTGATTGTAAGTAATCGTTCAATGTCTTTTTCAATTTCAACGGTATACTCTGTATTCATCCCTTTCAATTTCAAAAACTCAAGCCATGCTACTAAAGATGAAAGCGGAGTTCCTAATTGATGAGCTGTTTCTTTTGCCATACCCACCCAAACTTGATTTTGCTCCGCCTTTCTAGAACTGCTGAAAGCCAAATAAGAAACCAACAGGAACAAGGCAATTACAGCTAACTGAAAATACGGGTAATATCGTAATCGCACCAATAAATCTGAATCGCTATAAAGAATATACTGCTTAATAGATCCAATGTGAATTTCAATCGGCTCATGCTCTTCTTTCATGACAATCACTTCATTCAACAAATACTTTTGATTGAGCGATTTTAGCGAATCTAAATTTCTCGATGAGATAGGTTTGAAACTTTCATCGGCCCAAATAACAGGAATGGTTGTGTTATTACTGATAACATTCGAAAGAAAGTTGATATCGGTATTTAGCTCGGTAACATCTGCCAAACGGCGAGTAGCTTCAGCCCAAAGTTCTATCTTCTTTCTTTCTTCTTCAGAAAGTTTTTTGACTAAACTATTGGTGTACCAAAGTGAAGCAGCGCCAATCATCAGTGCTGCAATTAGCAGCAATAATTTCCAACGTTGTTTTTGAGTGTAAATATTCACGTAAAAGGGGGCATTTGAAGATTCTTCGGTCCGGGATTCCGGCAGAATTCATCTGACTTTACAAAGATGAGGAAATTCTTAGAATTTTAAAATCTATCTTACTCTTGATTCCAATCAATTTGCATTTCCTCCTTCTTCTTTGGCTTTGAAGTTATTACAGTATCTTTTTTGAAAAGACCAAACTCTTCCTTCAACATCGACTTTAAATTCTTGCTTTCCTGCGTTATTTCAGTCTTTATCTTATCTACAACAGCCTTTCGGTCGTAAGAAAATTTGGGATTATCAACCGGCCCTTTCATAGAAAGCAACAGCATCGTTCTTCCTAAGCCATCGTCTTGAATTTCTCCAAACTCCGATTGACTTGAACGTACTTTTTTACCAAGCACATCTGAAAGCAAAAGTTTAATATGATAGTCGACTATATTATCGAAATCGTGTGTTCCATTTCCGGAAATATTAATTGCGCTCGAATTTATTTCCATCGTAGGAATATAAATTTTTCTGTTGGCGATGTCGATCTTGTTCTTCAACGTCGAAAAACGAATATGATTAAGATCCGACACTTTAATATATTTCGCCATTGCTTGAATAGGCGCGAAATTTATGAGCTCACCATTTTCAATCGAAATATCACAACTGGCTCTTACTTTCGCCGGATTAATGGTTAAGTCTTTCGACAAACTCGATGAAAACTGAACGTCGGAACTAATTCGTCCATTTACATTTTTATCGGTTAATGTTTGCTGATCAAAATTTTCAAGTTCAATAAATAAGCGATTGATATCTAGTTTTGTGAAATGTGCGTCGCATGTCATTAAAATACTATCGCGACGAGAAGCATTGATTGTCGCATCCATCGTAACTCCTCCATCCATTGCCTGAAAAGTTAAGTTCCTGCCACTAATAATTTGATGTTCGAGATGAATTTTTCCTTTCAAATTCGTTGCTTTAAATTTTCTAAACTGCATATTCCCAACACTAACATTCAAATCGCACAATAACCTCGGATTAAACTTCATGATATAGCTGGTATCGTTGGTAGATGCTGTAGCTTTATTCACAAGCAGCTCATCGAGCAATACATTCGTTGAAGTAACATTCGCTTGAAAATCGCCGGCTTGATCATGTACCAATAAAAAAGGAATAAAATTTTTGAATACGCCGACTAATCTAAAATCGGTTGAAGATATTTTCCCTGAAACATCTCGTACTTCAAGGTCTTCGTTTTTCAGATAAAAATTTCCGCTTAGGTCAATAAACTGAAGTGGATTATTTTTCAATTTAAAATTCAAATGACTAATATCGATATTCCCGGAAGCTTTCACTTCATAAAGATTATCTTTCGATACATTTTTCAGTTGAATTAATTTTCCACTGTATGCAATGTTCAGAGCAAGATTACCAGACAATGTTTCTAAAGTGTCAGCATTTAAAAATGGTTTTACCTGGGCAAGATCGAGCTGAGTAGAAGCATGCAACGTAAGAAAAGCATTTTCCAAATCGTCTATACGTAAGTCCCCTTTAATCGGATGTCCACTTAATTCAGCTTTTAAAGATGGTATTACTAAAAGACTTTTACCGGAAGAAGAAATATTTTTGTAATTACCTGAAAAATTAATTCCGGTAAGCTGCACATCTTTTCCTTTAGGAGAAAGACTGCCATCTTGAACAGAAAAATCAACATTGACAAAAGGAACTTTTCTATCGGACGATTCACCCTTTACCGTTGAATGAAAAACAAATTTCCCTTTACTTTTAAAGTCTTTCAAATTGGACGCAAGAGTTGGCGGCAACAAACTGATAAACGATGCCATATCGGCTTGATTCGATTTAATATCTAATTCGTAGATAATCGCTTTAGCAGGCGCTTGAATGACTCCATCGATGTTAAATTCTACGTCCGCTATTTTCACAACCGTATTTTCTAAGCGATAAACATTCGTAAGAGTGTTCACCGAGAGCTTGCTCTTAATTTCTATATTTTTATCAGAGAGATAGTTTACATTTTTAACAATTAATTTTTTTACAAATAAATTTCCTGTAGTGGTTAATGTAAATTGATCGCTCGAAAATTTACCTGACAACTCTGTTTTCTCTGCTGTTAAATTATAGTCTTGGTTGTTTTTGTGATCGATATAGCCGATTCGAATATCTTTTAGCAGAATATGTTGAAGATCGATAACCCCTTCTTTACTGGTATCGCCGGAAGATTTCCAAAAGTGGTAGTTATTACTTCCGTCGGTCTCTACTCTAATTTTGAGCACTCCATTTTGAGCAATTAACTTTTTAACCGTAATATTTTTGCTAAAAATTTCGGTGATATTAAATAACAAAGCCAAACGATCAGAATACAGTAAAGTATCTTTCGATGGTTGATTTGTTACTTCAGGAATATAAACCTGCTCCATATCGATAGAAGCATAAGGAAAATGTCGAATAACGGAGAAGTCTATTTCTTTGACTTTAATTTCGGCGGCTAAATTTTTATTTATCTCTGAAATAATTAATTGTTTAATTTCTTTCGAATAAAAAAAACTGATAAGCGCTGCCAAAACAAAGAACCCTGCAAGGGTAATGGCACTGATCTTAAAAAAAATCTTTATTGCTTTCATCCGTTATTCCCTTCACCAAAAAACGATTTCCATCATCTGAAATTGTTTAGGCGAAAGAATTGTTTTCAAGAACGAAAAAGCAAGTGAAAAGTTGCGTTTAACGACTAGGCACAATAAAAAAAGTGGTGAATAAAAACCCGAGCAACGTACAAACTGCTACGATTTTTCACTCACCACTTTCTAAAAAGCTCAGCTACTATTTCAGCATTAACTCGCGAATGAACTTCACAGGAGCGCTTCCGTAGCTTAAAAACTTCTCATGAAAGTCTTTTAATTTAAATTTATCGCCTTCTTTTTTCTTGAGCTCTTCTCTAAAGTCGTAGATTTCTGTATAACCGGTAAAATAACAACAAAGCTGAACTTGCGTCAAAGAAACTCTGCGCCACTTATTTTCGGCCTCCGTTTTTTGTTGGAAAGCTTCATTGACTAAAAGATTCATAGCTTCTTCCTTGCTGAAATTCTTTGTATGAACGCTATTATCGAGAATAAAATTACACGTGCTTCTCAAATTCCATTTGTAATACATCAACCACATTTCCGGCTCGTTGTTTCCATAACCTTCTTCTAACATCATTCGCTCGGTATAAACCGCCCATCCTTCAATCATAGAACTTGCACCAAATAATGATTTTATTAAACTTGGCGACTGATTCGCGTAGACCAATTGAGTGTAGTGACCGGGAATTGCCTCGTGAATATTCAGAATCTGAAGGATGTACTGATTGTATTCACGCAAATAACTTTCTGCGCGGTCTTTATCCCAACCTGAAAG
>JAYTOX010000059.1:0-4546 GCA_043747595.1 Bacteroidota bacterium
TCTAATCGGCCTTGATTATATTTAAACGATTCCGTTAATGCTTCAACACTACGTTTTCCTGCTTCGTATTTTTTGAATGACGAAAGTGCATCTGAAACCGATTGTTGAACATTTTTGTAAAGTGTCTTTTTATTCAATTCAAGATTTAATCGTGTAAGCTCATTATTTGTTTTTGCGCGCCTCACATTATTACGTGCAGACAAACCATTAAAAATTGGAACCGACAAAGAAACACCAACAGACTTACCAAGATTATTATTTAGTTGATCTTTGAAAGGAGTTTCTCTGTAAACCGGCGTTACATTGGGAGTAAGCGTATAAACATTTTCACCCGACTGAGTATATCCGCTAATAAAAGCTGTAGGTGGACCATAAATTCGATCGACCAGCGACTGACTAGAATTTGAGTAGTTCGTACTTAGAGATCCGCTACCATAAATGCGAGGAAGGTAGGCGCCTCTTGCAATAGCTAAACTTTTTTCCGAGCTCAACAATTTATATTCCGAACTTTTAATATCGGGCTGGTTGGTTAACGCTTTGCTATAAATAGCATCTGTATTAAATTTATTTACATCAGTCTCCGGTACTACTATGGCAGGGTTTACAATTGCAAAATCTTTTCCAGATTCTAATTCTAACAATTGAGTTAAACTTAACAAAGCAGATTCAAATTGAGTTTGAGCTTGAATAAATCTCAATTCATCGGATGCAACTTGTGCTTCAAGATCTAAGAAATTTCCTTTATTGACAGAACCCAGCTCGTACATACGTTTCATTCGATCGCGTTGAATGCGTGTTGCATCCAATTGGTCGGAGGTTGTTTTTAATAATTCCTGATTGTATAAAACTTGCAAATAATAATTCACAACATTCAATGAAATATCATTTTGAATTTTCTTCAGATCATTTTGAGAAGAAAGATAATTGAGTTTGCTTTGTTTTAAAGTATTTTGAAGTTGAAAGCCTTCAAAAATTGCGAGACCGCCGCTCAATGAAAAGGAATTTGACCTCACCTCTTGAGTTGTAAAAACATTTGTATAAGGATCAATGCTTCGTCCGAAAAAATAATTTTGAGATGCGCTTCCATTTAAACTAGGAAATAGTGCTGCGGTGCTTTGAGTAATATTCGACTTATTTTGCTCAACAGTTAAGGCAGATTCTTTTATTGAAATATTATAATCCAATGCACGCTGAATACATTGTTGCAACGTCCAGGAAGTTTGAGCATTAAGATTTGATATCGCCAAAAATAAAGCGAGGAAAAGAATGGAACGTTTTGTATTCATAAAATAATTATAGGTGGTCGGGCTAAATTATGGTAAATGTATTTAAATAAAGAATTTGTTAACCAAGATTAACCATAGAATTTCAACATTTTTCTAATTGACCAAAAAACGATCATAATAGTAGGGAACTTGCAATCTAAATTATGTTATTGAGATCAATTCAAGGCTTACTTTCATAATCTGGCCCATATTTTTGCATTTTTTAAACTTGTCGGTTTTATAATGGTCGCCAAGCTCTTCTCTAAGCTGTATTACTTTTTCTTTTTCGCTCAACTCCTCTCCCACCATTACATCTAAAAGCGAAGCGAGTCGGAATCTAGCGGTTTTCATTCTTTTAGAAATAAGTGTTCGCTCTTCGAGTTGATATTGCAAAACTGTTTCCTGATTTATATACTTGACACAAAGTTCGACGTAAGGATTATTTTCTTTAAAATACTGAGGAAGGTACAATGTTTTTTTTCCTTCGTAACACTGTTGATCGAAATCAATCGCTCTGAATCGAAACTGTGTATCATCAAAATCGGCTGTCATATCAATAATAAAATTGTAGGAACGCATGTCGCCTAATAATCGCACAAAGCAGCGCTCATTAAACTTGATGAACTCTTTGGCTAAACGGGTGTGGTTTACAGTAAGATCACGAAGGTTGTTCTGAATAAATTGGTCGCCGGGTATTCCGATAATATGTTCTTCCACTAAAGTATCGGCATTCACCAAATAAATAATTCTATTTGGCGAAAGTATATCTTCCAATTCCAAGCCATACACACGGGATGCATCGGCCAATTTCACATAAAAGTAATCGTAGTTATCGTTGTATTGATTTTTAATTCGAATTCTAAACGGCCGTGAATTTCCGAAAGGGCAATAATCAATTCTGTCTACGTAGAGATGTTCCATCAAAGCCATGTTGCCTTCTACTTTCATCATGGCATAAGTTTTCACTAGGCGTTTATTCAACTCATCCGTTTCTTGCGGAGTAAAGAAAACAGTTTCCCACAAGGTATCTTGTCCCGCTTTGTTAGAAAGAGGAATCGTATAATTGTATCGTAGCAAATCCTGATAAACAAAAGGCAGTTCAGCAGTTCGCCCAAAATCTTCGAGGTACATAAAAAGCTCCTCGCTTATACGATAACTTTTCTTCTTTTTTGACATGCTGTTCATTACAACAAAAATATCAAATAGAAGATAAGTTTAACATGTATGTTAACACGAAGAATTAACAATTACCAAATCTTTTATTTACGAAATTGTAAACCGAAAAATGCTTACAAAATAACCGGACTCAACCATCGTTCAGCCTCTGCTTTTGTGATGCCTTTTCTTTGTGCGTAAGAAGCAACTTGATCGGAGTTGATTTTTCCTAAGCCGAAATAATGGGCATTGGGATGAGCGAAATAGAGTCCGCTTATTGAAGAGGTAGGGTACATCGCCAAATGCTCAGTAAGTGTAATACCGGTATTTTTTTCAACATCTAGCAAGTTCCAAATTGTAATCTTTTCTGTGTGATCAGGTTGAGCAGGATAACCGGGTGCCGGTCTAATTCCAATGTATTTTTCTTTGATCATCTCCTCATTTGAAAGCATTTCGTTGGTTGCATAGCCCCAAATTTCCTTTCTCACTTTAGCATGCATTAATTCTGCGAAAGCCTCCGCCAAACGATCGGCCAATGCTTTTAACATAATGGATGAATAATCGTCGTTGTCTTTTTCGAATTTCTCAATCCATTTTTCCATTCCTATTCCGGTAGTAACAGCGAAAGCACCTATGAAATCAGTTTCAGGTTCGGTAGAAAATGCTGATCTACTTTTTTCAACACTTTCAAATTTCTCCGTAGCAATTAAAGATTTTGGTTTAATAAAATCTGCCAATGCTACATTAAACATCTTCTCTGCTTTCTTCGTTTGTTGACGCAGTGTATGAAATTTCGCAGTCACACTTGTTCCGTCAAGATCCAAAACGTCAATATCGTCGCCGTTACCAACAGCCGGAAAAATACCTACTACCGCATTGGCTCCAATCCATTTCTCATCGATAATTTTCTTAAGCATTGCCTGCGCATCATCAAATAGTTTACGAGCCTCCTCGCCTCTTACCGCGTCTTTCAAAATTTTAGGATAAGACCCTTTCATTTCCCAACTGATAAAGAATGGCGTCCAATCGATAAACTCAGCTATCTCAGCAAGCGGATAATCGGTAAAAACTTTTGTTCCCAATAAATTTGGAACAGCGATCTCTGTCGAATTCCAGTCGATCTGCATTTTATTTTTTTGCGCTTCTGAGAGCGGTAGCAATTCGGTTTTAGCCCGAGCATTAATATGATATTCTCGCAACCGACTATTCTCTTCCGAATTATTTTTTACAAAAGGTGCACGCAACGTTTCTGATAATAAATTGGAAACAACAGAAACACTTTTCGATGCATCGTTTACATGAATAACAGGATGTGAATAATTTGGTTCTATCTTCACAGCAGTATGAACTTTAGAAGTGGTAGCACCACCAATCATTAACGGAACACTGAAATTTTGCCGTTCCATTTCTTTTGCCATATGAACCATTTCATCCAAACTAGGAGTAATAAGTCCGCTTAATCCAATTACATCTACATTCTCTTTCATGGCAGCTTCCAATATTTTTTCTGCCGGAACCATGACTCCAAGATCTATTATGTCGTAATTGTTACAAGCTAACACTACTCCTACAATGTTTTTTCCTATATCATGTACATCACCTTTAACTGTTGCTAAAAGAACTTTACCGGCCTTTGAACGACCTTCTACTTTCTCTTCTTCCAAATAAGGTGTTAAATAAGCTACTGCTTTTTTCATAACACGTGCACTCTTTACTACCTGCGGAAGAAACATTTTTCCTTCGCCAAAAAGATCACCAACTATATTCATTCCGTCCATTAAAGGTCCTTCAATAATGTGCAATGTTTTATCAAAATTCTTTCGTGCCTCTTCAAGATCAACTTCAATGTAATCGGTTACACCTTTCACTAATGCATGCGCCAGCCGTTTCTCTACCGGTTCTTTTCTCCACACTTCGTCTTTTTCATTCTTTAAAAGAGAAGTGCCTTTTAATGTTTCTGCTAATGTTATTAATTTCTCTGTAGCATCATCATTTCTATCGAGCAGTACATCTTCCACTGCAATCAAAAGATCCTTTGGAATTTCGTCGTAGACTTGAAGTTGTCCGGGATTAACAATTCCCATATCCATTCCTGCTTTTACCGCATGATATAGAAAAGCAGAATG
>JAYTOX010000060.1:0-5937 GCA_043747595.1 Bacteroidota bacterium
GGTGTACTTGCCACATAAACAGTTTCTACTTTTGCCGGCGATTCGTTTTTAATGGTGGTGGGAAAAGTATTGGTGTCTTTAATTTTTAAAACAGTTTGAGTATCGAACGGAACTATTGTTGCTGCCTCATATTTTTTCGGATTCACTAAGTATAAATTCACAGAAAGCCAAAGAGCCGCAGCCGAGATGGCAATGATTCCTATCAGGCGATTGTTTTTTTTAATTCTGGAATTAATATTTCTTTTCGCAGGTAGTGATGGACGAATATCTCTTATTACGGGAGCATGATGAGGTGTTTCATCATTATCGCGGTTTACGGTTATTAGCTGTAAGCCTTCCATCCCAAAACTATCTTTCAGATGATTTGAATTTCTTGAAGCTTCAAATTGAACGTTGTGTTCGCGGTCGAAATAAAGAGTACCAATGTTGTTCAGGATTATTTTTTTTCCTGAATTCATTTCTCTCATGCAATTTGTTACAAACGATTCGATGTAAACTAAAGCTTGCTGATAAGAAATATGTTCGTATTCAACGAGGTGATTAGCTAGGAGGCCGTCATTGTTTTTTAGATAAACATTGAATGCGATTTTTCGAAACGGCGGCAAAAGAAATTGATTCGAACTAATGGTAGCATGCTGATTAGAAGCTAAGAATCCACCAAGAGATGGTACGATCACGCAGTCGTGATCAAAAAGCAATTCAGAAATATGTTGTTCGATATTCGCCATCCGATGGTGCTAAAGTAGAATAAAATCAGAGTTTAGGAAAATTTATTTTGAATAAGTTGAACTAGAGGGCCTTTCAAATAAAAAAATAAGCTAGAAAGGTTGAGATTAAAAAAATAGGCACAAAAAAAGCCTACCAATAAAAATGGTAGGCTTCATTCTAACCCAATTTACTAAGCTCTTAATTTGTCAAGCAGGTCGTTCAATTGCTTTTTTTCTAATTCAGATAATGCACTCATTTGCTTGTCTGATTCTTGATCGAGTTTGTCGATCGTACTTAAAAGATCCATACCCTTTTGAGTAATGAATACTTGGCATGAACGACGATCATGTTGGCAAATATGTCGTTCAACTAAATTTTTCATTCTTAATTTTTCAACAATGCGCGAAGCGTCGCTCATTTTATCGAGCATGCGTTCGCGTATTAGTTTAATACTAGCAGGTTGCATTTGCTGACCTCTCAAGATTCGGAGCACGTTGAACTGCTGATAAGTGATATCGTATGGTTTAAGGAATTCACTTTGCTGATTATTTAACCAGCCGAAAGTGTAAATAATATTCACCATAAGTTTGTGGCTTTCGCTCCTGAATTTCTTTTGATTTATTTCCTTTTCAAGTTCCATTATCTTAGTTCATTGGTACTTCAATAATCATAATGTCCGAGCCATTCATCGAACTCATTTTAATATTATTCGTTTCCCAAATTCCAATTGCATCACGTGAATCCAATTGAGTGCCCTCTACATCTACATTGCCATTAACCGACATAATATAGACGCCGTTCCCCGATTTTTTCATTGTATATTCTAAAGATGAACCGGCTTGAATATTGGCCAACGATATAGCAGCATCTTGATGAATATACAATTCGTTTTCACCTTTGAAGCCGGATGCTACTGTTTGAATTTTATTATTTCTTTCTTCATCATTGTAGGTACGCTGATCATATCTTGGAGCAATGTTTTTTTCTTTAGGAATAATCCACAATTGAAAAAGATTCGTTGCTTCAGCATCTAGAGGATTAAATTCTGAATGAAGAACACCGGTTCCTGCACTCATTACTTGAACATCGCCGGGCTTAATGATAGAACCATTACCCATATTGTCTTTATGCTGCAATGCACCTTTGAGGATAATGGTAATAATTTCCATATCGTTGTGAGGGTGCATACCAAATCCTTCACCGCCTGCTACGATATCGTCGTTTAGTACTCGTAACATTCCAAAATGTACGCGACTAGCATCGTACCAATTGGCGAAACTGAAACTGTGATGCGCATTGAGCCAACCGTGGTCGGCATGTCCGCGCGATGTAGCTGAGTGAAAAATTGTTTTCATTTACTTTTTTTTATTGAAATGATTATTTTTTTAAAAGAACATTTTCGCTGCCAAAATTAGTTGAAAAAACAATTTCAGAAAGTGGCTTTCTTTTTCGTTCGCTCATTTCTCTTTCTCTTAAAAGTTCAGGTAGCATTTCAGGACTTCCTTCATAGCCAAGAGCAAGAATACTTACAGCTTCAAATCCTTCCGGTATTGCAAATTCTTTTTTAGCAAGTGCAGAATTGAAACCGCCCATTTGGTGAAGGTAAAGGTCGAGTTCAGTAGCTTGTACAGAAAGCATCGCAATAGCTGAACCTACGTCGTGCCAAGAATAAATGTTTGGCTTCTCGGAGGCTGTCAGATTTTGTCGAGCAATAGTTAATACTAAAGCAGCAGCATCTTTGGCCCAAACACGATTTCCCTCTACTAGACAATTCTTCATTTTTTCAAAATCGGCAGAGTCACTTTTTTTAGCAAGAATAAATCGCCACGGTTGTTCATTCATCGAAGACGGTGCCCAACGAGCGGCCTCGAATAATTTAACCAATGTTTCATCGCCGATTGTTTTCTCAGAGAATGCACGGATACTTTTTCTTTTTTTAATTAATTGATCAATTGTCATCGTCTTATTTATTTTGTTAGCCAATCTGTATCTGCTTTGTGAGCTCCGTCGCAAAAAGGTTTGTTTGAAGAATGACCACAACGGCATAGAGCAAAAACTTCTTTCTTCTCAATTTGATTTCCGTTTTCATCGGTAAGTTGAACTGTACCTTTTACTAAATAAGGGCCATTGCCTGTAACTGTAATGTTGTTTTCCATAATGATTATTATTGTTTGGGTTAAATTTATTTTATTAGACAGGGAAATCTTCAACAAGAATTTTTCCGGTGAGTGTTTTGTGAACAGGACATTTATCACTTATAATAAATAACCTTTTTAATTGTTCGTCAGAAAGATTACCGCCAAATTCTACTTTCCGATAAATCTTTGTGATTTCTTCGTTGATAGGATTTTCAGGACTTCCAGACACTTCATTTATCTTTTCCATATTGAGGGAAACGATTATTTTTTTTAAGTCCCATTCTTTTCTATCGGCATACATTCGCAGCGTGATAGCAATGCAAGCACCAAGTGCGGAAAGTAGCATCTGATGAGGAGTAGGAGCTTTATCCGTTCCGCCATGACTAGCAGGTTCATCGAAAATGACTACATGATCTCCAACTAAAGCCGACGTCTCAAAATGTTCGCCTGCATTCGTTACTTGTATGTTGGTAGAATATTTCATTTTAATTGAGTGATGGTTCAGGTAGAATAAACGAAGAGCTCTGATGAAACATGAGTTCCACGATAGTCGATTGCATGTATCGGCTAAGCGGAAGACGTTTGATGTGTTCCTTTACATCTTTTTCAGATTCCGCCAAAAGCGTAATCCAAAGTTTAGAACGGTCGTGTGAAAGTGAATAATTAAGGATCACACCTTCATTCATGAGTTCACTTACAGCTTTTCGCTGATCGTTTATCAGTGACATGAAGCGAGGAGAAAACACCTCGGGGAGCGTAACGATGATCATATATTCTTTCATGATATGAGGTTTAAAAAAAGCCGGTACTTTATTAATGGTACCGGCTTCTGATTATTTTTTTGCTTCGTCTTTGATGATGATCATGTCGATGGTGAAATCAACATTGTCGCTAACTACTGCTTCGCCGGTTGCTGCGCTTTTCGACCATTTGAGATTGTAATCTTGGCGGTTGATAGAGCCGGTTGCTTTAAAGCCTGCTTTTACATTTCCGTATGGGTCAGTTACCGTTCCTCCGTAAACCAAAGGAAGTGTTACTTTCTTTGTAATATCGCGGATGGTAAGTTCGCCACTCAACATATATTTTTTATTTCCCAGACTTTTTATGTCAGTACTTTTAAAACTGATAGAAGGAAATTTTTCAGAGTTAAAGAAGTCGTCGCTTTTCAAATGACCGTCGCGCATTTCGTTGTCGGTTGAAATACTCTTCACATCAACTTTCACATCAGCTTTTAAATCGCTGAAGTCAGCTTTCGATGCCGTAACCGTTCCGTCGAAATTTTTGAATTCACCGTCGGTATCGGAGATCAATAAATACTTTGTTGTGAAGCGAATTTTAGAGTGAGCTCCATCAATTTTCCAGTTCTGTGCAGAAACCGAGGCTGTGATTGTAGACAGTGCAGCTACTAGCATAATTTGTTTGAATACTTTTTTCATGAGATATTTTTGTTGGGGTTTTAATTCTTCGACAAATATATGTTTAAACATTTAATGTTGCAACATCAATTATTTAAATTACTGAAAATTAACGATATAAATATTTGAGAGCTTGATTTACCCCACTTTTAAGGCAGCATTTACACCTCATTATTTTTAAGCAGCGACAAGCAAATGAAGGATTATATCATGGTAAACAAAGAGATGCGAACAAAGTTTATTAATTGCTAAGGAAGGTAGAAGAAAGAGGTAACGATTATTCAAACACCTTTCAGAATCAGTTTATTACTGCTTTCTTGAAAAAGGAGGTTGTAGATGTGTGAATTCCGTCCATTTCCTGCTACTCGCCGCTCTCTTTTTTGTATTTTCGCCGCATGTCAAAAGAAATAGTAGTAAGTGGAATTCGCAGTACAGGAAATCTGCATTTGGGAAATTACTTTGGAGCCATGAAGAATTTCATCAAGATGCAAGATGAATTCAATTGCTTTTTTTTCATTGCCGATTATCATTCGTTAACCACACATCCGACACCTGGCGATCTTCATAATAATGTGAAGCAGGTTTTAGTAGAATATCTTGCTTGCGGATTAGATCCGGAAAAATCGACTCTTTATGTACAAAGCGATTTACCTGAAACAGCAGAACTTTATTTGTTGTTAAATATGAATGCTTATGTAGGAGAATTAGAACGTTGTACTTCTTTCAAAGACAAAATTAGAAGCCAGCCCGATAATATCAACGCCGGCTTACTTACATATCCCACGTTGATGGCCGCCGATATATTAATTCATCGTGCAGTAAAAGTTCCGGTGGGAAAAGATCAAGAGCAACATTTAGAAATGTCGCGGCAATTTGGAAACAGATTCAATCGCTTATATAACGTCGAATTATTTCCTGAGCCGTATGCATTTAATTATGGAACGAATTTGGTAAAAATTCCAGGACTCGACGGTACAGGAAAAATGGGTAAGAGCGAAGGCGAAGGCAATGCAATTTTTTTAGTTGATACACCGGAAGTAATTCGTAAAAAAGTTATGCGAGCAGTTACAGACGGAGGACCAACAAAAGAGAACATGCCGAAACCAGATGCAATTGCAAATATTTTTCAGTTGTTAGCGGTAGTTTCGAGCGAAGAAACGGTTGCTTACTTCGAAGAGCAGTACAATTCGATGAAAATACGTTACGGCGATTTGAAAAAGCAATTGGCAGAAGATATGGTTAAGTTTACCGAGCCCTTCCGTGAAAAAATAAGCGAAATAAGTAAAGACGAAAAATTCATTCAGACAGTTGCACGACATGGCGCAGAGAAAGCCAGAGAAAGCGCTGCTGCTACAGTTAAAGAAGCGAGAAAAGCAATAGGCCTCAGGAGCTTTTGAGTGAGTGGTGAGGGGTAAGAAATTAGAAGTATGAAGTTAGAAATAAGAAATAAGAAATAAGAAATAAGAAGTATGAAATAAGAAGTATGAAATAAGAAGTAAGAAATAAGAAGTAAAAAATAAAAAGTAAGAATTTTTAAAATAATAATTTAAAATTACTTGCTATACTCAATTATAATTCGAAAATTATCCATTATCCATTATCCATTATCCATTATCCATTATCCATTATCCATTATCCATTATCCATTATCCATTATCCATTATCCATTATCCATT
>JAYTOX010000061.1:0-48482 GCA_043747595.1 Bacteroidota bacterium
ATACCCCCCAAATGGGGGGTTGTGCAGCTAAAATGTATTTTTCTTATTTGCAGTTCATAAATCTTTAAACACTTTATTATGGACAAATCATACAAGAAAAGAGTTGCATCCGTACTTCTCAAATGTGTATTGCTATTTTCAATTTTAATTGTTTGTAATTTAAAAATGAAAGGAGATGATCTGGCCATTACTTTTAATAGCTCACATTTCAATAATGGTTATAATATATCGTGTCATGGTGCAAATGATGGAAAGATTGAAGCGATTATTGTTGGTGGTGTTGCCCCTTATACCTTCTATTGGAACAATGGATCTTTTTCTAAGCTAATAACCAATTTGGTGGCGGGTCAATATGTTTTTTCTGTAACTGATGGTAGTGGACGAACTATTGTTGCTAGTACAGATTTGATTGAACCCGATTCTCTTTCAATTGACTTATCTCTTTCTAATTTTGGAGGGTATAATATTTCTTCGCAAGGAGGAGCGGATGGATCAATAAGTACTTTCATTGGTGGTGGATCACCCCCATATACTTATCATTGGTCAAATGGTGGTAACAAGGAAATTAATGAAGATTTATCTGTTGGTTCCTACTCTGTAACTGTAACCGATGCCAACGGCTGTTCGGTTTCTTCTACAACTACCCTTGTAGAACCGACACCTTTACATATTGTCAGCCTAACCAGTCCTATTCATCGTGGATTTAATATTTCTTGTTATGCAGGAAAAGATGGAGCGATCAATTTGAATGTTGCAGGAGGTGTTCTCCCTTACAAATATACGTGGACAGGCGATGGTGGCTTCACTCAAAATTTAACTGACCTTAAAGCCGGCGACTACTCCGTAAGAGTAGAAGATGATAACCATGCAGAGATTACTGCAACGATTACTCTAACTCAACCTAATGATTTTAAAGTTGAACTTAATCGGTTAGCCTATTCGAATGGATTTAATTTAACATGCCACGATTGTTCTAATGGAAGTATTACAGCACTACCTGTGAATGGCGTAAGTCCAATAACTTTCTTATGGAGTAATTCTCAAACTACTGCTGTAATTTCAGGATTAGAAGCAAAGGATTACCAAGTGCATTTAACCGATGCAAATGGTTGTATGATTGAAGGAGAAGTCAATTTATATGCACCCGACAGAGACGATTGGTCTGTAACCGGAAATTTGAACACAGATCCAACTACGCAATATTTGGGAACGAATGATTCTCGAGATTTTGCATTTAGAACAAATAATATTGAACGATTAAAAATATCATCCAATGGTAGTATCAAAGTGAATACATTGGCCGGTGCAGGTTCTGATTTTGTAACAGTTGACTCTGCTGGCCGTTTTCAAAGAATGATTCAAGGCCCAAATGCATATTGTTATCCTTGGAATACTTGCGGAAATATTATTAATGCGACTCACTTTATTGGTTCCACAAATGCTGAACAGTTGAATTTTCGCACAGCAAATATACAACGTATGACACTCGACTTAAACGGTCGTCTTGGAATTGGTACGCCAACTCCAACAGATCAATTAGAAGTTGTTCATCATGCTTTATATGGGCAAACAGGAGGAATAGTTTTAAGAAATACTGCTGGGGCAAACGTTAATACGAATAGCGAAATTAAATTTTCAGATGCTTCAAGAACACTCTGGGCTATAGGAACTGATGTTGGCCATGATGGCCGTCACAATTTTTTTATCTATGATGAATTGGCTACCGATCATCATTCTGAACGTTTGTATATTGATGGTGATGGAAGAGTAGGCATTGGTGTTATTCCACCTACAAGTTGGGCTCCCAATGGTCCAAAATATAAACTGTATGTAGAGGATGGAATTGAAACTCGCGATGTTTTGGTAACGGCCCATGTACCTTTTCCTGATTATGTATTTGATAGTAAATACACTTTAATGTCGATTAAGGATTTGAAAAAGTATGTAGAAAAAAACAGCCATCTTCCTGATGTTCCTTCAGCAAACGATGTGGAGTCGAAAAATGGGTTTGAGATAGGTGCTTTACAGATGACTATGTTGAAAAAGCTAGAAGAGCAAACGCTTTACATAATTCAATTGCAGGAGCAGATTACGGAATTAAATACAAAATTTGAAAAAGGTAATACTACTAGACAATGAAATTTTTTCAACTACTTTTCTTTTTCATGCTCTTAAATTCGTTAAGCTACGGACAAATTTTGCGGCCGGGGTGTAACGACTATGTAAAAATAGACGGGAGATCATTTATGTGTGGCGGACAACCTTTTTATCCGATTACAGCTGAATATGTTTTTTCTGCTGTTCACTTTGTTCAAAATCCGACCTCCGCGGCAGATTACTATCTTTCAAGAACGAGTAGTTACGGACCATGCAGTACTTCGTGCGAGTTTGAAAATATTACGGAATTAGGTGCGCTTTCGGAAATCCTCAACGACTTGGGTGTTATTCATCAAATGGGTTTTAATACTATTCGGACTGCCGGTATTAGTCCTAATTTTGAATACGACATTGCGAATACTCCATTCGTATGTCCACACCCGCCTACTAGTTTAATACAAGGGGCGCAATGGGCAAATCACGTTGGTATTTGGTCAGGAACATGTATGGAAATTTCAACGGCATCGGCACCAGATCCCTATAGAGAAAGGCTCTTTGAGTTTATCAAGAAAATCTTAGAAAATGCAAATGCAAACTCGTTAAAAGTTTTACTGGATGTAGCATATAGCAATATTACAAAGGATGATCATATAAATGACTACCTAAATTATTTAGCTCTTCTTGCTACAAAAATAAAAACCTGGCCCTTGAATTTACAACAAACATTATTGGCTTATGTAATTGTTGAGGAGCCTCAATACGAAGGGCAATCAGGAAATACGAAGAAAGAAATATGTACAAAGGCGAGTAATATGTACGATGTATTGCATACCATTGATCCTGATCATTTAATTACCATTGGAGGAGCAGATGTAGGTGATGTAATGGAATGGGATCCAGGCGTCATGAAATTAGATTTTTGGTGTCCACATATTTATTCTGACGCAAAAAAGGATATAGAGCGAAATTCCGACCTGGCAGTAAATAGAGTTATGAGCCAGCTGTATTGGTTAAAAAACAATTGCCCCATACCTTGGATGATCGGTGAAACTGGCTTTGGAGCAACTGATGATGAAGTTGGAAATGGTTATCCGCCCGGTCCACATCATTTTCCTGATGTAGATGGCGAATTAGGTGGAACGAGTTTTCCTCCACTCAATGGCGAATATTATACGCAGAAAAATTATGCTCGTGATATGCTTAAAATGGTGCGAGACTGCAACGGAAGCGGATATAGTTGGTGGGAATATCAGGAACTGTGGTGGGCTGCACCACCCAATCCTGATATAAACGGAAATAATTATGGCTTGTTGCGACATGGTGAAGCAAGTGCCCCTGGTAAATACTCAATACTTAAAAAACCTGTTGTTGATGAGTTTGAAAATTATCTTGATGCCTCAGGCCAGCCACCTGCAATTGATCCTGCCGGTGGGCAAATGCCTATTCACTACTATGACCCTTATGATAATGCAACTATTTCCCCTAACACAAATATCATTCATGGAACCATTCTTGATTTTGATACTAGCAATCCAATAAAAGATGCTTATTTATTCGGAACTACTATTCTTTATCAAGATAGAAATGTAGTTCCATTTAAAGATCATTTTACAGGAAATTATACTTTCACGAATGATAATGGTGAATTCACCATTATACCCTACGATTATGAACCTAGACCCCCAAATGATAATACCATTCTGGATTTAAAAATTTCGGCTGTTGGTGCAGAAAGGGCAGAAAGAGGTTGGGATAATTATAACCCAACGTGGTTGTCTGTTCTTGATGGAGAAACATTTTATTTAAAAAGAAATCAGTTGGGTTATGATGGTATCATTTCTAACGAAACCGTATCTAGCCCCAACACTAAAAATTTCAGGGGATGGAATAAGCTGACTACAACTGATGTTTTTATTCAATCGGGAGCAACATGTGATTTCACCGCTCGAACCGAAATAAACGTAAACACCGAATTTCATGCAGAGAACGGAAGTGAAGTACATATTTATCCGTCTGTGACATTTCCAGATTGTCCAGATTTCAATCAGTTTATGCGCTCTGTTGCCAATGCACCTTTATTATCAGCTAATGAAAATGCTCACAATTCGGAAATTGAAATATCATTCAAAAAAGATATTTCAGTATTTGATGTTTCAATAAGTCCAAATCCAAATAATGGTCGGTTCAAAATAGAAATTACTAATAACAAAAATGCTTCTGCCGAAATCAGTATCTTTGACTTAATGGGTAATGTTATTTATTCTTTACAAATGAAAAACTCTTTGGCAGAAATAAATTTATCCACAGTTTCAAAGGGTATGTATTATATTAGTCTGAGGAATGAAAATAAAGTAATCAACAAAAAAATTATTATTCAATAACTTTAAACGTACTAAAATGAAACATATAATTATCACAGTATTATTTTTAATGTGCATATTTCAAAATGCGGTAAGCCAAAACTGGCAGTGGGTTAAAAGTGCAGGTGGAGTAAATTTTGATGGTGGAGGCGCAGTCAGAATAGATGGTAATAACGACTTGTATGTTGTTGGTCGTGTTGAAAGCGCTAATTGTTATTTTAGTACTGATACACTTCACATGATTGGTGTTGACGATATGTTTTTTGCAAAATACGACAATAACGGCAATGAACTATGGGTTAAGAGACTGGGAGGTAATAATCCGGTTGATTTTACCAACATGACCAGCGAAGGAATGAGCGGATTTGTTTACGATTCTACAACTAACAGCATTTACCTGTCGGGTAATTTTTACGGAAGTGCATCTTTTGGAACGTTTAATTTAGTTGGTTCTGGTAATGAAATATTTTTAGCCAAATATGATTTAAATGGCAATTGCATCTGGGCGAGAAGTGCCGGAGGAATTGGTATTGATCGCGGTGGAAAAATTTGTTTGGATAACGCAGGCAATATTTATCAAGATGGCTCAAATCAAAATATGGCTACATTTGACTCATTCATCGTTCCGGCAGGTGGGTTTTTAGCTAAATATGATAACAATGGGAATTGCTTATGGGCTAAAAAAGTTTTTGACAAATTATTCGAGTCTTCTTATGTAGCAATGACTGGAATGAAAATGTTTTCAGGTGATTTATTATTAACTGGTGTATCAGCAAATGATACCACGGTAATAGATACCGCTATACTTATAAGCACTAACTATAACAATATAGTATTAGCTGTTTTTGATACAAGCGGCACAGTAAAATGGGCAAAGTTAGGCGGAGGGTCTGAATGTGGGGCATCTGATATGGACATTGATAATGAGCATAATATTTATATGACCGGAACATTTTATGGCAGCGTTCAATTTGATACCGTATCTCTAAGTAGCCCTGCTTCAAATGATTTATTTTTTATCAAATTTGATTCAACCGGTTCTTTCAAATGGGTAAAGCAACTAGATGCTAGCCTTAACGCCAGTGGTAATAGCTTAAAAACTGATGGAGAGGGCACTATTTATATAACTGGAGAATTTGCAGGTAGCGCCTCGTTTGGTGCTTATAATATCAGTTCCGTTAGCAATCCTGATATGTTTTTAGCACGTTATGCCAATAATGGCGATTGCATTGGAGTAAGGCATACCGGTCAGGCAACCGGGTATGGCTTAACTACAAATGGCAATGGTTCTGTTTATGTGGGAGGTATCATTTACAATACCGTAAACTTTGATTCGCACCAGGTAACAAGCCGGGGTGATGCAGATATTTTTATTGCAAAAAGTGATGCAATCACAGGAATTGAAGTCGAAGGAAGAATGGCAAACAACCAATTACTAATTTATGCAAACCCTAATGCGGGAAAATGTAACATCACCGTTCCCGATGATTTCTTGCACGAAAAGAATCTTACTTTAAGTATTTACGATAACACAGGAAAACTCATTCAGCAGACAACTTTGCAAATGAATGATGGCATAATAAAACTCAATCTAGAAGCAGAAGCGAAAGGAACATACAACGTCATATTAAGCAACAGCAGTAAAGCTTATAACGGGAAAATAGTTTTTGAATAATTTATTAGGATCGCGACATAAAACACATTTGCAGCTTTTCAAACCGTTATAACTCAAAATAATCACGAACAAGCAACGTGCAAACACGAATTTCATTCAAGCAATCGCGAACAGTTGTGGTGCAAACACATAATTGCGTTAATCCATCGCGTACAAGTGTTGTGCAAAGCTCAAATTTCAATCTCGAAGAAATGTTGTGCAAACCACAATTTTCAATAACGAAAAAGAAATTGAGCTGAGCTTTAAGTCCAAATCCTCCTCCTCTCTCACCCTTGTACCCAATCCGAATAATGGTATCTTTACGGTAGAGCTAAGTAGAAGCGAAAAAAAGAATTCTCAATTAAAAATTTCAGTTCTGAATTTTTTGGGGACTCTAGTTTATTCTCAAAGTACCAGTGAAAATACAACGCTACTCGATTTATCTTTTCTTGCAAAAGGAATATACTTTGTGCAAGTAAAAACAGAAGCTGACTTCTTTAATCAAAAAATTATTATTCAATAAAATTATATGCAGATGAAAAAATATAAATTCGTTCTTATTATTTTACTTTCAACTTTTTTAAAAGTTAATGCACAAACATGGCAATGGGCCAAGCAAGGAGGGAGTACTAGCATTGATGATTTGGGTGATCTTTGTACCGATGCGAATGGAAATGCGTATGTCATAGGTTCGTTTGGTTTTTTTAATCCTACAACCGGTTACATGATCTTTGATAATGATACTGTTTTTAACAATGGAGTAAATCAGATTTTCTTGGTTAAGTATTCACCAATAGGAACGGTACTATGGACTAAGAGTATTGGTGGCAATAATCCCAACCTTGGAAATGGTTCTTATTATGAAGGTGCTTATAAAATAATTTATGATATTAGTACCAATTCAATATTGATGACAGGAATCTTTGATGGTACAGCTAGTTTTGGAAGTACAACTCTTTTTGGTACAGAAGATTTATTTTTAGCCAAACTCGATTTAAATGGCAATTTTATTTGGGCTAGTGGAATTTATAGTAATAGTGCAGACTTGTATTGTTCAGCTATTGTTACAGATAATTCTGGAAATATTTTTATTAGCGGAGGAGGGGTTGATTCAACTTTTTTCAGTCCAACATCGAAAATACCCGCTGGAGGGTTTCTTGCCAAATATAATTCTAATGGCAACATTTTATGGTCGAAGAAAAAATTCATTGAGTCATATTTATCTAAAATGAAAATTTATAATAATGATATTATTGCATTAGGAAGCACAACAAACGATACAGCGCAAATTGACACGTCAAATTATATTTCAAATTTAAGTTTCAACATGTTTTTTGCACGGTTTGATACAACAGGAACAATTAAATGGATAAAGTATCCGTCCAGCACCGGTATTGTAGCGACAACAGATATGGACATGGATGCTAGTGGTAATTTTTATATTGCAGGAAGTTTTCAAAGTAATATAAATTTTAATGGAAATATCCTAAACAATAATAATAACTATGATATGTTTTTTGTAAAGTATGATTCTAATGGAAACGTTATATGGCTGAAACAAGCCAATGCAAGCAACACAACTTCTGCTATGCGAGTCGCTACTACATCTGACGGAAACACCTACGTGACAGGTACGGTTACTGGGAATGCAACATTTGGTAGTTTCAGCATCAACTCTGGTGCAAATAATGATAAGTATATTTCCCGATATAATTCAAATGGTGATTGCCTTGGAGTAAGACAGCTGACAGGAGTTATTGAACCAGCATCATTTAGAATTGCCGCAGACAACACAGGGAATTGTTTTATTGCAGCTACTTTTAACTCTCAGATAAATGTTGGCTCAACGACATTAAGTCCAATCAATTTTTCAGATGTTTTTATTGCAAAACATGATGTGATCACAGGAATCGAAGTCGAAGGAAGAATAGCAAACAACCATCTAATAATTTACGCAAACCCTACAGCCGGAAAATGTAACATCACCGTTCCCGATGATTTCTTGCACGAAAAAAATCTTACTTTAAGTATTTACGATAACACAGGAAAACTCATTCAGCAGACAACTTTGCTAATGAATGACGGCATAATAAAACTCAATCTTGAAGCAGAAGCGAAAGGAACATATAGCGTCATATTAAGCAACAGCAGTAAAGCTTATAACGGAAAAATAGTTTTTGAATAGGTTTTGTAATTTCAGAATAGAAAGTCGAGAGTCGTAATTTGAGAATTGTAATTTGAGTACCGAGAGTCGTAATTTGATTGACAGTCTACTACTTCAATGAATTTTTTTGCGAAAATCTGCGGAGTCTGTTGGAGAATTATTTTTGTTTCCCGCAGACTCCGCAGAGTACCGCAGAATAGATTTTGTAATTTGAGTATCGAGAGTCGTTATTTAATTCACGGCAAAATACCCCAATGAATTTTTCAGCGAAAATCAGCGGAGTCAGCGGGAGAATTATTTTTGTTTCCCGCAGAAGCCGCAGAGTACCGCAGAATAGATTTTTTAATTTGAGTACCGAGAGTCGTAATTTAATTCACGGCAAAATACCCCAATGAATTTTTCAGCAAAAATCAGCGGAGTCAGCGGGAGAATTATTTTTGGTTCCCGCAGAAGCCGCAGAGTACCGCAGAATAGATTTTTTAATTTGAGAATAGAGTATAGGGTGCAGACCCTTATTCGTCCTTTTTAATTCTTACTTCTTACTTCTTACTTCTTACTTCATCCTTCATCCTTCCTTGACTCTTCCTAAACAAACGCCTGCAACTCATAAAGCTTCTTATACACTCCCGCTTTTTCTAACAGCTGTGCATGCGTTCCTCGCTCTATCATTTCTCCTTGTTGCATCACAATTATTTCGTCGGCATGCTTAATGGTCGACAAACGATGAGCAACAACAAGCGTCGTTCTATTCTTCATTAAATTAGTGATTGCATCTTGTACCAGTCGCTCACTCTCTGTGTCTAATGCCGATGTGGCTTCGTCGAGAATTAATATCGGCGGATTTTTTAATATCGCTCGTGCTATACTTATTCGTTGTCGCTGTCCTCCGCTTAATCGACCGCCTCTGTCACCTACGTTCGACTGATACCCATCTTTCATTTGCATAATGAAATCATGTGCATTCGCGATCTTTGCAGCATTGATAACATCAGCTTCGCTCACACTTTCTAGCCCGAAAGCAATGTTGTTAAAAATGGTATCATTAAATAAAATACTTTCTTGATTTACAATTCCCATTAATGAACGAATGTCTTTCAATTTGTAATCGCGGATGTTTTCACCATCAATTAAAATTTCTCCAATTTCTAAATCATAAAAACGAGGAAGAAGATCAACAAGTGTCGTTTTTCCTGAACCCGATTGACCTACCAAAGCTATCGTTTTTCCTTTTTCAATTTTTAAATTAATGTTCTGCAATACCCAACCCGTTCCGCCTTTGTGGTAAGCAAAAGAAACGTTTCGATATTCTATGGCGTGATTAAAATCTTGAAGTTGAATTGCGTCATCTTTGTCTTTGATTGTTATTTCTGCATCTAGAATTTTATCTATTCGTTCCACACTTGCCAAGCCTCGCTGCACATTTGAATACGCCTCACTAAACGATTTGGCCGGAGGAATCAACTGCGAAAAAATAGCAATGAATGTTATAAACTCCGATGGCTGCAATGTTTTTTCAGCTCCTAATGCCAGACTTCCGCCGAAATAAATAATCACTACTAAGACACAAGCTCCAAGAAATTCGCTCAATGGTGAAGTAAGATCTCGTTTTCGATACAAGCGTTTCATCAACTTGCGGTAGTCGTTGTTGATTGTTGTAAATTTTTCTTTGAAATAACTTTCTGCAGTAAAAGCTCTGATAATTCTCAATCCTCCTAGTGTTTCTTCTAACGCAGAAAGTAAAATCCCCATTTTAGCTTGACCCTTTGAAGAAGTACGACGTAAACTTTTTCCTATTTGTCCAATAATTAATCCGGCGATAGGTAAAAGAATAAAAACGAATATTGAAAGCTGCGCACTCAATAGGATCATCATGAAAAGAAAAAGAGCTACAGTTAATGGCTCGCGAAAAATTGCTTCGAGCGATTGCATAATGCTCCATTCTATTTCTTGAACATCTATCGTCATTCTTGAAAGTATGTCACCTTTTCGTTCTTCTGAAAAATATGAGAGCGGCAACACAAGTATTTTATCGTAAAGCTGACTGCGTATATCTCGTACTACACCGTTTCGTATAGGAGAAACAAAATACATAGCGAGATAGCGGAATAAATTTTTCAGAAAGAACATAAGTACAACTAGTCCGCAAATGAAAGTAAGTGCTGCTACTTTACCATGATCGTGAATGTATTCTGAAATTGTAAAATTTAAATTGTTGAGTAATGTTTTTACCGAAAACGACCACGCTGCTTTTTGATAAACTTGCTCTTGATTGAACAAAATATTCAAAAATGGAATAATCATCGTCAAGGAGAAAAGAGAAAATACTACAGAGAACATATTGCAAACAATGCTGATGATTGCATAGCTCTTGTAGTTTTTCAAATAGCGTAATAGCCGCAAATAATTTTTCATCGTCGGCAAAGATAGAATAAAGTTGGCAGGAAATTATCTGCTATTGCCTTGCTAATTTATTCTTTGAATTTGTTTTTTTAGTTATAAAGCAGTAAACTTGTGTAATAGTAAACAGCGTCGTATAGAATATTTATCCTGCTACTTCGTTCTTTTTATTACTTAACTTTTTATTCTAAATCCAATGAAAAAATATTTTTTCCTCCCCCTATTTGCGCTATTCTCTCTATCTAGCCATGCCGAATTTTTTATGGGCCCTCAGCTAGGGTTGAATGTTGCTACGCTCAATAAAACTTCGTACACCGTAAACAATAAACTAGGTTGGCATGCTGGTATCTATGCATCCATTCCTCTTGGCGAACATTTTTCAATTATGCCTGCCATCCTTTATTCTACCAAAGGATTTAAATACGATTACACCACCACCACCACGTCTTATCCGAATTCAGGGAATGATACTGCTGTTGTAAATTTAACGGCCAATGTAAATGCAACTTTAGGCTATTTAGATTTCCCTATTCTCCTTACCATCTTCGGAGGCAAATCGAAAGGATTAATGCTCCAAGCCGGTCCGCAATTTTCATATCTCATTACTAACACAACTACACTAAGTACGAGCACTACTATTGCAATAAATGGCGGCTCTTCTCAACCTACGAATCCTGATCCTAACAACAAACTTGATTTTCACAAGAGCGATATTTCTCTTGTTGGGGGATTAGCATATCGTTTGCCGAAACTGCTCATGATTTATGCACGCGCAACGACTGGCTTGCTGAAAGTCCAGCAAGGAACGTTGGTGAAAGACGATAATTATGGTCGTCATTTTGTGATTGAAATAGGAGCAGGATTGGTATTTTAAAAGAGGAATTCGTTCGATTTCACCTAGACTTGGCTATTTTTTACTGCCGTTTCCTCTAAATTCCCTATCTTTGCCATCATTTTTAATCATGGATTCAACACGCCAACTTAAATACAATCGACTGTTTCAAAAGGAAATAGGAGAGCTTTTTTCTCGCGAAGGCCGGAATTTTTATGGAAATGCCATGGTAACAGTTACCAATGTGCGCGTTTCGCCCGATTTAGGTATTGCCAATATACAAGTTTCGATTTTCGGAGTAAAAGATTCGAACGCAACTCTTGAGCAAATTCGCAAACATACGCGCGAAATTCGCCATCAGCTCGGAAATTCTATTCGTCATCAAGCCAGAATCATTCCCGAGCTTAAGTTTTTCCTCGACGATTCGCTTAATTATGTCGAAAAAATGGAAAAACTATTTAAAGAGATAAAAACACCACCTCCAACTGAAGAGCCGGAAAGTGAAAATTAGAATGTATTTGTCGTGGCTTTTTTAAAGCTCATTGATCACATTTTATATCTTCGCGCGGTAAATATTAATTTCCCCCTATGCAGTATGATCCAATAAAGCGCTCGCTTGGTAATGTTTTTAATAAAACACCTTTTCTTCGACGCCTTTTTTATAACCTCCTCGATCTTCTTCTGCTTCGTGCTTGGCATGTTCACAAAGAATTACGTCAGTGGATTCGCACGTCTAAAAAGAACGCAGACATTCTCGATGCCGGCGCCGGTTTTGGTCAGTACACCTATTGGCTCAATCAAAAAAATCGTGAGTGGAAAATTACTTCTATCGATGTAAAAGACGAGCAAGTAGCCGACTGCAATAATTTTTTCGAACGTATCGGTTCTTCGAATGTTCGGTTTGAAGTAGGCGATCTTACGAAATATGTAAAGCAAAATTCATACGATCTTGTTGTTTGTGTAGATGTAATGGAACACATTCTAGAAGATGTACAGGTATTCAAAAATTATTTCGCTTCTATGCGTTCAGGTGCCATGCTATTAATTTCTACTCCGTCTGATCAGGGTGGTAGCGATGTTCATGGCGATGAAGAAGCCTCTTTTATCGAGGAACATGTGCGCGATGGTTATAACATTAATGAGATCCAAGATAAATTACGTTCTGCCGGATTCAATAAAATCGAAGCACGTTATCAGTACGGTGCGCCAGGAAAAATTAGCTGGCGGCTCTCTATGAAATATCCGATTGTTATGCTCGGGAAAACAAAATTGTTTTTTATTATTCTTCCTTTTTATTATATCATCGCCTATCCAATTTCTTTTGTGCTTAACTATTTTGATGTAAACGGAAATCACAAAACTGGAACCGGATTGATCGTGAAAGCATGGAAAGACTAGCCATTATTTTTTTAAAATGAATAGCTGCTCAACTGAAATATTTGTAAGCAACTTGCAGGTAAAATTTACTGTAGCTCGAGTACTATTTTCTATTCCTATAAATTATTTTTTCATTTCTGAGTTCACCGATTGTCAATTACTTTTGCTTAGATGATCGCTGCTTTTATAGCCAGGCGCTATTTTTTTAGCAAAAAATCGCAGCGAGTAATCAATGTGATCTCGCTCATTTCTGTTATAGGTGTTACTATTGGTACTGCTGCATTAATTATTGTTCTCTCTGTTTTCAATGGCTTCGAAGACCTTATCAAACAACTTTATAATTCGTTTGATGCCGATTTGCGAATCACTGTTAAAGAAGGAAAATCATTTACTACCGATGCTGTACATTTTAATGAGCTGAAAAAAATTCCGGGCGTTAAATTTGCCAATGAGATCTTAGAAGAAAATGTATTGGTTAAATATCGCGACAAACAATATACTGCTACGCTGAAAGGAGTGAGTAACGATTTTGTGAAGGCTTCAGGTCTTGATACGATGTTGACCGACGGCAAACTTTTACTTCAAAAAGGTGATACAGATTTTGCCATTGTTGGTGGTGCTATAGCTTATAATTTGCAAATGAGCATGAGCGATCTGTTTTCGCAATTGGAAATTTACGCTCCCAGAAGAATGGCGTCGTCGTTTACTAATCCGGAGGAAGCATTTAATAAACGATACATTTCTCCGGCCGGAATTTTTGCTATTCAACAAGAGTTCGATGCAAAATATATTATCGTCCCACTCCGTTTTGCTAATGAAATTTTTGAATATGACGGCCGAATAACGGCAGTTGAAATTGTAACTGATTCCGGAATAAATACAGACGAACTCCAAAGTAAGATCGGTTCATTTGTAGGAAATAATTTCGACGTTAAAAACAGATATCAGCAACATGAACTGATTTATCGAATAATGAGATCGGAGAAATGGGCGGTATTTCTCATTCTTACTTTCATTTTAATAATCGCGGCCTTTAATGTAATTAGCTCATTAACGATGTTGGTGATTGATAAGAAAAAAGATATTGCGCTGTTGCAATCCTTTGGCGCCGACTTGTCTTTGTTGCGAAGAATATTTCTTCTCGACGGATTATTTATTACACTTACAGGAGCATTAAGTGGATTAGCAATCGGATTTATTGTTTGCTTACTTCAACAAAAATTCGGCTTTATCGAATTGTCGGGTTCAGGATCGTTTGTGATCGATGCATACCCTGTAAAAATGTTGTTCAGCGATTTTCTCTATGTGTTTTTAGCCGTAGCCGTAATCGGACTCTTCGCCGCCTGGTATCCCAGCCGCCGATTAATTCGCGATGAGATCAACTTGAAAGTTATTTCACAAGACGAGTGATGGTTTTATAATAAGTAAAGGATAAAGATCAATTTTAACTACATTTATCAAAATTACTCCTGAACATTTTGATTTTTTTTAATTATATATTATGCACTTCAACTCAAAAACGCTACTAAATAGCATATTTTCTTTTTTTGTATTCGGAAGCTTATTTATAACATTACGTGTACTTTTAATTGGTTCAGATACCTCTCATTCTTTTTTTGAGTATTACATATCTGCACTTCCTGAAATTTTTGTTCTGCTGATTGTTTTTTATCTAATTGTTTATATAAAGAAAAACAACTTGAGAGTTAACTTCAACTATTTCGATTGGGTAGTTGTAGTTTATTTAATCTCAAATGTAATAATAGGTGTTATTTTGGCTAAAGATTTAAAGTTGAGTATTTATGGAATTAGAATGACCTATCTACCAATGATTTTTTACTTTATAGCTTCTATCAATACTTCAGAAATAAATGAAAATGAAAAATATGTGGACAAAATTTTCAAATGGTTTTTTGTTGTAGGTGTTTTTGGTTTAGTACTGTACTTTGTGTTTTATGATACAATGATTTCGATGCTTCTAAAAACTAGTGGCGCAAAATCAATCAATGAAGTAGCACAATATTTTATTGTACGTATGACTTCCATTTTATGGACTCCAGTCGTATTTGGAACTTTTATGGCGACTACATTCTTATATTTTTATTATAGAACATTATTAAATAATACGTGGTACAATTATTTATTTCAAGGAATATTGATAAGTTGTGTTCTGCTATCGGTATCTCGAGGGCCAATTATTATTTCAATACTAGGTTCTATAATACTTTTTATTCTTAATAGAAAATGGAAAGTGCTTTTATATTCAACTTTATTATCAATGATTGTATTTTTATCTGTGAGCTCATATATTTCAAAATGTTACAAAGCACCTCCATCAGTCTTTATTAAATGGATTGTTACATCTACAACAGAGACGATCGAATTAAAAAAAGGAGTTACAAGGGTTGATTTGTGGATATCGGCGGCGGATAATCTTTGGGAAAATATGCTAGGGGATGGTTTAGGAAAATCGGGACATGTAGCCGCTCGATTTTCAGACCCATTACAAGGCCAAAATGCTGCCGTCTCTTCAAAAGTTTCCATTGCGTCTACAGATGGATGGTACCTAAAATTAGCAAATGAAACAGGAATTTGGGGATTGTTTTCTTATTTTATTTTATCTGGAACCCTCTTTATTGTTTCAATAAAATATATGATTAAAAATAGTTTTGGGCTTTACTCTTTTTTATTTACATTATTTGTAATTGTAAATATTGAAAATATAACAAGTAATGTACTTGATTTTTATTTGTTTTCCTATTTATATTGGTTTCTATTGGGAGTAATGATTTTTTATTTAAAATTAAAAAACCAAGAAGTCAAAAATATCGACTGCTAAACAAATGGAGAGTTTATTTACATCTTAACCTTGACCGTTTTTAAGTAAGTAGTGATTGGTAAGTGGTGAGTAAATCGAAGATCGAGAATTGTAATTTGAAAATCGACACATTACATTTTGTGAAGTCATACAAATTGAACTTCTTTTCTTTTCTTTTCTTTTCTTACTTCTTACTTCTTACTTCTTACTTCTTACTTCTTACTTCTTACTTCTTACTTCTTCCTTCTTCCTTCATACTTCTTACCTAATCGTTCTTCATGACCAATTCGTTCTTCACCAAATACTCTGCAATCTGAACGGCATTCGTCGCTGCTCCTTTACGGAGATTGTCTGCTACTATCCACATATTAAGTGTGCGGTCCTGAGACTCGTCTCTTCGTAATCGACCTACAAAAACTTCGTCTTTCCCTTCGGCATAAAGTGGCATCGGATAAACTAAATTGGCTATATCGTCTTTTAAACTTATACCTGCTGTATTCGAAAGCAGTGAACGTACTTCATCGATGGTAAAATCTTTTTCGAATTCCACATTCACCGCTTCGCTATGTCCACCTTTCACCGGAACTCTAACTGTTGTCGATGTAAGTCGAATCGATTCATCACCTAAAATTTTTCTCGTTTCATTCACCATCTTCATCTCTTCTTTCGTATATCCATTTTCCAAAAATGAATCGATGTGCGGAAGTACATTCATGTCGATCGGATAAGCATACGCCATTTCGCCTTGCTTATCACTCCGCTCATTCATCATCTGATCTACTGCTTTCTTTCCTGTTCCTGAAACCGACTGATAAGTTGATACTACAATTCGTTTGATGCCGTATTTTTTATGAAGCGGATTCAATGCAAGTACCATCTGAATTGTTGAACAATTTGGATTGGCAATAATCTTGTCGCCTTTTGTTAGCAGATGAGCATTGATTTCCGGGACAACTAATTTTTTATCAGCAATCATTCGCCATGCCGACGAATTATCTATCACCGTTGTACCAACCTCCGCAAATTTTGGCGCCCATTCTAACGAAGTATTTCCACCTGCCGAAAAAAGTGCAATCGCCGGTTTCATAGCAATCGCATCTGTCATCGAAACGCACTTATATTTTTTCCCCTTGAAAGATATTTCTTTACCAATCGATTTTTCGGAAGCGACGGGTATTAATTCATCTAACGGAAAATTCCGTTCTTCTAAAACTTTCAACATCACCTGTCCAACCATTCCTGTTGCTCCAACTACTGCTACTTTCATACGGTTCTTTTATTATCCTTATTTTATGGGGTAACGATTCTGCTTTCGCCAATTTATCTTTGTCCAAAATTAATCATTAGCGCTATGCGGAATGCCTTCTTACTGATTTTTTCTTGCCTTGTTTCAGTTTGCTCTGCTCAATTAATTGACGATTTCAGCGACGGGAATTTTACCTCTAATCCATCTTGGACGGGAAGCACTTCCGATTTTAGTGTGAATAGCGCTCTGGAATTGCAATTGTCCGCGACTGCCGCTGGTACTTCTTGGCTTTCGACTCCAATTAATTTGTCGTTGATCGATACGTTAGAATGGGGTTTTCGGATTCAACTGGATTTCGCTCCTTCGTCTTCTAACTATTCTAGAGTCTATCTGACTGTCGATCAGCCTGACCCTGATCAGCCATTGAACGGATATTTTCTTCAGTTTGGTGAAGCTCTTTCGCTCGATGCTATTGAATTGTTTCGGCAGTCGGGAACGGTTACTACTTCTGTTTGTCGCGGACTTGACGCTCAGATTGCCGCTGCTTTTGATCTCCGAATAAAAGTGTTTCGCACACCAAACGGAAGTTGGGAAATATATACAGCTCCGGGAAATGGCGGATCCTATTCGCTCATTTCTACAGGTAACGATTTGGGTAATCAAGCCGGTCAATATTTCACTTTTCGATGTACTTACACTTCCGGAAATATTAATCGATTTCACTTAGACGATGTTTATGCAGGAGCTTTTATCCCTGATCTTCTGAAGCCAACTGTTAGTTCGTTTACTGTAAATTCCGACTCCTCGGTTGCTATTTCTTTCTCTGAGAAATTACAAAACAGCTCGGCATTTTTATCTGCTAATTATTCACTTTCATCTATCGGAATACCCGATCAAGTTGTCATCGACTCTGCAAATGATTATACAATCAGCTGTTTCTATCGTCAACATTTTGTTTCCGGTAATCATTATGCACTTGCTCTTCGCAACTTACTCGATCGTTCCGGAAATCAAATGAATGATACAGTTCTTCAATTCGACTACTATCCAATTTCTAAAGGATGCAAAGACGATGTTGTTTTCTCTGAAGTTTATTTCGAGCCTTCTTCGCTCAGTCCGTTACCCAATGCCGAATTTTCAGAACTTTTCAATCGATCTGATTCTGCTATCGATCTCACAAATTGGTCGTTGTCTGACGGAAGCTCCACAGCTACTTTCCCCAAATTTTTCCTTCCTCCAAAATCCTATTTGTTGGTTACCGACCTGAGCAATGAAATACTATTTTCAAATGTTTCGAATCACATTTCTCTCGATCATTTTCCGGGATTAAATAATGATACCGGAGACACACTCACTTTAGTAAATGCTTTTGGCGAACTGATTACTACACTAATTTTTAATGACGATAGTTATCACGATTCGCAGAAGAAGAATGGCGGCTGGACAATCGAGCGAGTCGATGAAAACTATTCGTGCGATGCCATCGCGAATTGGAAAGCATCGATCGCTCCCGGTCATGGAACCATGGCGATGCGAAATTCCGTCGCGGGTAATTTTACGGACGAACTCAGCCCTTTCATTCAAAATGTATTTATTAAAGACTCTGCACTTCTCGAAGTTCAATTTAGTGAGGAGTTGTTTTCTACAATCAATAACAATAATTTTTCTGCAATTGATAATACTATGCACTCTAATGATTGTATTAACGTCCTTAAAATTGGCCCACGAAAATATGAATTGACGTTTATCCATCCATTTGATGTTTCTGTCTGGCGATTAAAAGTTAATTTATCGCTGACAGACTGTGCCGGGAATATGCTCGACACAATCCGTTTTTTCCGATTTGCGAATGCGGTTCCAGCTTATTCTGGCGATGTCGTGATCAACGAACTTTTGTTCGATCCTCCTGTGGGCTGCCAAGACTTTGTTGAACTATACAACTGCTCTTCGAAAATAATCGATCTCTATCATTGGTTAATCACCGAAAATGATGCAGTCGATTCTACACATATAAAAGAACAAGCGTTCATCTCATCCGATCACCGTTTGATTTTCCCCGATGAATATTTGGTCTTGACACGAGATCCGGATGCGCTTCGACAAAAATTCTTCTGTCCGTTTCGTGAACAAATTGTTACCGTTTCTGACCTGCCGGATTATAATGCCGATAAAGGGAGAGTAGTTATAAATGATCTTTCGGGAACACTAATCGATGAAATGTATTATGCCGATACCATGCATTTCTATTTGCTAAATAGTCCGAAAGGTGTTTCACTCGAAAGACTGAATGGCTATCACAGCGAACGATCAAATGTTCAATGGCATTCGGCTGCGTCAACTGTTGGTTTTGCTACCCCAACTTATAGGAACTCTCAATGGATAGGAGGGAATGCTTCGGCCGGAAGTTTGGAAGTGGCCAACGAAGTTTTCTCTCCCGACAATAATGGCTTTGACGATCTGTTGGCAATCAATTATCATTTTGATTTGCCGGGTACAATTTTAAGTATTCAGATCTTTAACACAGAAGGAGTGCCGGTGAAAAAATTAGTGGAAAATGAAACGGTGGCAATTGAAGGTCAAATTTTTTGGGACGGATTTACCGATTCCGGCAGAATAGCTCTTCCCGGCCGATATTTAGTTTGGGCAAAAACGTTTAATGAAAATGGCGAATCGCATGTTTATCGGACCTCGTGTGTGATTGCGGTGGAATAGTGTAGGTAGTTCGAAAGAATATTTAAAGTAAAAAACGATTGGAAGTATAATTTTTAAAAATAACAGAGTATTCAATTGTCATCATGTTTCAATTGTCAAACGTATTTTTCCTAACTAAGGAATGTACAAGTGGATTTGCAAAGAAAATTACAAATGAATAATCAAGCAATCGTTTAATACTCGCGAACTAAAACATCGGTAGGTATACCGAGCGCAACATGGAGTTTTCGGATCATATCCAACGTAAGTTTTCGCTTTTTACTTAGAATTTCACTCACTCTACTTTTTAAACCTATCACTTCAATCAAATCTTTTTGAGTGTAGCCTAATTGTTCCATTCGAAATTTTATTGCTTCTATCGGATCCGGCATATCAATCGGGAATTTTTCCTGCTCATAATTATCTACCAAAAGTGAAAGTAATTCTAACTCATCACCATTTTTAGATCCCTTTTTGCTGTCGAAAATAATTTCAAGTCGCTTTAATGCTCTTTGGTAATCTTTTTCCGTTTTTATTATTTTGAATTCCATAACTTTTAAATATTATTTGCATTTATTTTATCGTACTGCTCATGTGTTCCAATGAATCTTATCCAAACAATTTTATAACTGTAATTTATCTTTACAATTAATCGATATTTGTTTCCTTTAATATTGAAAACTATCCGATTGTTTTTCAAGATACTTGCTAGAGGATATTCTCTTTTAATATCGGCCGGGCTTTGCCAATCTGCTATCTCTGCTTCTTTAAACCAAGATTTGAGTTGTTCCTCACTATTTTGATGCTTTGCCCAAAAATTTCGTAATGTTCGCTTGGCTATTACTCTCACATTGCAAATATATAAAATGGTTCCCTAATCGGGAACTATTAATGCAGCTTTCTTCACATATGAGCATTTTATATTTCTGCATTTTGACCGTATGTTTTATTTTTGTGAAATAATGCCTTTAGTCGTATTTGCGAGTTCAACAAATGCAAGAAAGGGAGTTTAAAAATTTAAATTTGAATTAAATGATGAGCGATACTTGATTACATTCGCACTATCAAAGAAACAAGAGTGATTATCAAAACAAAAAAACTTTCTATCGGAGGAATTGCGCTCTTCCCTTTTATTATCCTAAATTCAAAATTGAGTTTGGAGCGACAAGCAACATTGATCAATCACGAAAAAATTCATCTTCGGCAGCAGCTGGAATTATTAGTGCTGCCGTTTTACATTTTCTATCTCGTAAACTATCTAATTAATTTATTTATCTATAAAAATCATCAAAAATCATATCGCAATATTATTTTTGAAAAAGAAGCTTTTGAAAATGAAATGAGAATCGACTATTTAAAGTCAAGGAAAATTTGGGCGTTTATAAAATATATCTAGTAATTTCACTTGTGCACATACTTTTTAAAAAAAACAGTAACTTAGTATTTGTAAAGCCAAAAATCCGCAATTTTTTTTTAAATAAATCGCCATGAAAACCATTTTCCTATTCTTATCGCTGCTCTCTTGCATAAATGTTGAAGCCCAAAATATTCAACTAGTCCATTTTTCACCTGCAAGTCCAACTTCAAACGATTCTTTAACTGTCTATGCCGATCTTGTTTTTACCAGCGGAGGATGCGACCTTCAGTCTCAACAAATTTTTCAAGCAGGAAATAGTTTTCATATCATTCTTTATCATTGTCCGGGATTATTGACTGTCATTTGCAATGTAACTGACACAATTCATCTTGGGACGTTAACAGCAGGCGATTATTATATAAATGTTGAAGTAGAGACAGGAAATTACGATAGCATAGGAAACTGTTCGAATTACATACCAACCGATTATTTATCGACTCCGCTCACAATTTCATTACCGACAAGTATTACCGAAGAAGTAAAAGCAACACCAACGTTACTTCAATTCAACAATAAACTAATTTTTGAAAACATAAAAGAAGATTTCACTTTTATGTTAACTGATGCACTTGGAAAAATTATTTTGTCAAAATCAATCGGTCCACATTCCACTGATGTATTCTTACCTGAATTAAATGGAATTTATTTTTATTCGATAAGCCAAGAAAATAAAAAACAATTCACTGGAAAATTATTTCTGAAGTAAGAACCTCAATTCACGAATTACGATTCACAACTCACGAATTACGATTCTCAATTCACAATTCTCGAATTCACAATTCTCAAATTACAACTCACGATTCTCGAATTTCTCATCTAATCGTAGCAATCACCTTCAACTCAATTGCAATTGGAGTAGGGAGACAATTAATTTCTAGTGTTGTTCTGCATGGTGGATTATCGCTGAAATACTGCGCCCATAGTTTATTGTACGTTGCGAAATCGTCTTTCATATTTGTGAGATAAACAGTTACGTCTACTACTTCCTCCCACGAACTGCCAGCTTCTTCTAAAATGTTTTTTACATTCAAAAAAACCGAATGACATTGTTGTGCTATATCATAAGAAATAATAGTTCCTTTCTCGTCTAGTTCAACACCGGGAATCTTTTTTGTTCCCCGCTCTCTAGGACCAACTCCCGATAAAAATAATAAATTTCCTACACGACGTGCGTGTGGATAATTCCCAATTGGTTCCGGGGCTTTCGATGAATTAATTTGATCTGACATTTACTCTTAATTTTCTGTAAAGTAAGAAAATATTTTTCACCTCTTTGTTATTGTCTAATGAAAAATTAAATGATTAATTAACCCTCCTTACCTTATAATTGATAAAGCTTTTCCCAATTTAATAGATCCATTTTCTTCAATCTTTAAATAATATAGCCCACTTGGTAATAAACTAGTATCAATTCTTTTTTGATTGCCTTCCGAGCTAATATTTACAAGCATCCTTTCACCTTGATTGTTCAATAATTCAATTGAAAACTGATCTTGCGAATCACTAACTATATTTAATTCATTGCTTGCAGGATTTGGGTAAATGGAATAGCCAGATCTATTTTCCATTCTCACATCTCTGATTATTGAATAACTAAAATTTCCGTTGAAATCTGTTTGCTTTAATCTGTAATAAGAGATTCCTGTTTTTGGTTGAACGTCGGTATAAAAATAGCCTCTTGTTATAGATGAATTCCCACCACCTCTTATCGTTTTTATTTTCTCCCAAATTTGTCCTTCAGCAGATCGCTCAATAGTGAAAAAATCGTTATTAGTCTCTGTTGCTGTTTCCCAAGAAAGATCTACCGTTTCGTTTTTTGTGATTGCATGAAAATCTATTAACTCAATTGGCAAACTACCATTTCCCGGATCTGCTATTCCAAATCCGAAAGCAGACCCTGTTGATGATCCTGCCCCACTGCTTGCTCCATGACAATTTGGATTTGGTCCCGGACAGCAGCCTAATATTATTGAACCCGAATAAGGAGCCCCTTTCCCGTCAGACATCATCGAGATTTTTACATTTGTAATTATAGGGTTATTCGAAATGGGTTTGATAGTAAAACAAAATTTATACTTTAAGCATGTATTTGGAAACCCATTGAAGTCACCTTTTCCTGTATGCATTGAATCGACGAAATTATAAGTAATGCTATTTCCAATTTGCGATTTTATCCAATAGCCTGCAGTATAAAATCCGGGAATACTATCAACACTATTCAAATTTAAATAACCTAGAGAGTCGAATTTGAACGTAAATTGTTTTATTGCTTCAACTCCTGTTGTGTTTTGGAAAAATGAACTTATGCACATTGTGCCTTGCTGACCTAAAGGTGAAAGCGTCATCGGGTTCATTTGATAAACGCCATTGTATGAAACATTGAAATATGGTTTGGCTGAATTGAAAAATGGCATTCCGCAATTGGTAGTGTCAAATTTTAAATTACCTTTTGTATTGGGGATAATTACATTTCCGGAAAAAGTATCGGCGCCAAAAGCAATGTCGTACGTGATGGTAGATGCCGCATCTATCCAATAATAATAAGTAGTTGAACCGCTAATGTTATAGATGTTGTTACGGCTTCCGGCAACGTTGATGCTCGATGTTATTGGTGAATTAGTACAAAGATTTTTTAAGAGCGATCCTTTGTATGGCCCACTCGCATTCACTATGGAGATATTCAATCGTATTGTAGTTGCCGGAACATTTATTTGATAAACAACATCTTCTCCGACAATGTTGAATATTGTAGGAGCATCATCATTCATATTTGCATTTGTTTGATGGGCGAGATACACGTCGGGACACAAAGTAACTTGCGCCGGATTACTGCAATCTGATTGAGCGAAAAGCGCTAACGAATAAATAATTGCAAGAAGAGAGAGAGTAAAATGTTTATTCATAACACATTTATTTAATACACATTAAAAAAAATAATGAATGAATTCTAAATGGTAGATTGAAAGTATTTTATTATTGCATCTAAAAATTTAGATTGTGACTAATCACAAAAAATCGAAAGCGAATCAAATGAATTTGGATGTGAATAGATTTCATCGAAATGTTTTTCTGTCAATAATGGTTTTAATTGTTTCTCATTTCAAATTAATTGCATCTGCTTAATTAGTTACATTTGAATTTTCATAATGAAACAATTCCGTGCAATTTTTTCGATCAAGCGCGTCACAAATAAATTTCTATCAGTCATTCTCATTTAAGCATTACCCATTATTTATTATCCATTATTCATTTTCAACTATCGATTTCTCATTATCCATTCCCCATTAATCCCCTGATTCTCAATCATTATTCGCACATAAAAACACCATATTCTAGCTTTTTTTTGTACTTTTGAGCCCATTTTCAATTCTATTATGTCAACCTATCAAGAATACAATAACCTTAACCTCAGCGCTATAGCTAAAGAAATGCTACAGGTGTGGGAAGAGGAACATACTTTTCATGCCAGCATCGACTCTCGAGAAGGTCGTCCGGTCTTCAATTTTTATGAGGGTCCGCCGTCGGCAAATGGCTTACCCGGAATCCATCATGTGATGGCTCGTTCTATCAAGGATATTTTTTGCCGCTACAAAACGCTCAAAGGTTTTCAAGTGAAACGCAAAGGTGGCTGGGATACGCACGGTCTGCCAATTGAACTTTCCGTCGAAAAAACGTTAGGTATTCGCAAAGATGATATTGGCAAAACAATTTCTATCGAAGATTATAATAAAGCGTGTCGTACGGAAGTAATGAAGTACAAAGATATTTGGGATGACCTCACTCGTAAAATGGGCTACTGGGTCGATCTTGAAAATCCGTATGTCACTTTTGAAAATGATTACATCGAAACGTGTTGGAACTTACTTCAAAAATTTTATTCGAAAGATCTTCTTTATAAAGGATTTTCAATTCAGCCGTATTCTCCTGCTGCCGGTACTGGTCTCTCTTCGCACGAATTGAACCAGCCCGGAACTTATAAAATGGTGAAGGATACCAGCGCAGTGGCAATGTTTAAGTCGATCGATTTTAAAACATCTAATTTTAAATCGGATAAACTGCCAACTTTCTTTTTAGCATGGACTACCACTCCTTGGACGCTTCCTTCGAATACTGCGCTCGCTGTTGGTGCCAAAATTAATTATGTAGCTGTTGAAACGTTTAATCAATACACCGGTGAAAAAATAATTGTTGTTCTTGCAAATGATCTTGTAGGTAAATATTTTCCCGAAAAAAATGCAGAACTTTCTTTCGACGAATTTAAACAAGGCGATAAAGCTATTCCTTTCAAAATTGTTGCGCAGTTTATTGGCAAAGAATTAGAAGGACTAAAATATGAACAGCTGCTGGCTTATGCTCAACCTACCGATGGCGATGCGTTTCGTGTGCTTGTTGCTGATTTTGTAACTACTGAAGATGGTACAGGTATCGTTCACATTGCTCCTAGTTTTGGCGCCGACGATTTTCGTGTTGCGAAACAAAACGGAATAGGATCTCTTACGCTTGTCAACAAGCAAGGACGATTTACAAATGAAGTAACTGATTTCGCAAATGAATTTGTAAAAGAAGCATACTTAACTGATGCGGAAAAAGAAATTGAAAAAAATAAACAAGGCGGAGAAAAATATCTTTCGGTCGACGAACGGCTTGTTATCAAATTAAAAAAAGAAGGTCGCGCTTTTAAATCGGAGCGCTACGAACATACCTATCCTCATTGCTGGAGAACGGACAAACCGATTCTTTATTATCCACTCGACTCTTGGTTTATTCGTACTACTGCTGCTAAAGCTCGTATGGTTGAATTGAACAAAACAATTAATTGGAAACCGGAATCTACTGGTACCGGTCGGTTTGGAAATTGGTTGGAAAATTTAGTAGACTGGAACCTTTCTCGCTCTCGCTTCTGGGGCATTCCTCTTCCTATTTGGGCTAGCGAAGATTATAGCGAACAAATTTGTATCGGATCTTTTGATCAGTTAGAACAAGAAATTGATAAATCGGTGAAAGCCGGTTTTATGCCAAGCAATCTCGTTACTGATGCGAAAGCACGTGGCGAACAATTCGAATTACATCGCCCGTATGTCGATGACGTTTATTTAGTTTCTCCTTCCGGGAAAAAAATGAAACGCGAACTCGATCTCATCGATGTTTGGTTCGATTCGGGTGCTATGCCTTATGCTCAATGGCATTTTCCATTCGAGAACAAAGAGGAATTTGAAAAAGCTTTTCCGGCCGATTTTATTGCTGAAGGTGTAGATCAAACGCGTGGGTGGTTTTTTACGCTTCATGCAATTGCTGTAATGCTTTTTGATTCGGTTGCTTACAAAAATGTTGTTAGCAACGGACTTGTACTCGACAAGAATGGAAATAAAATGTCGAAGCGTCTTGGTAATGCTGTTGATCCTTTTGAAACATTGGAGAAATATGGTGCCGATGCTACTCGTTGGTATATGATCAGTAATGCTCAGCCATGGGACAATCTAAAATTTAATACCGATGGAATTGGTGAAGTGCAACGTAAATTCTTTGGAACGCTATATAACACATATTCGTTTTTTATTCTTTATGCAAACATCGACGGATTTACTTTTGAAGAAAAAGAAATTCCGCTCAACGAAAGAACAGAACTTGATCGCTGGATTTTATCTGAATTAAATTCACTTATAAAAATTGTGGATGAAAGTTATGCCGATTACGAACCTACTCGCGCCACTCGTGCTATTGCTGATTTTGTTTCTGAACATTTAAGCAATTGGTATGTTCGATTAAGTCGTCGTCGTTTTTGGAAAGGTGATTATACTCACGATAAAATAGCAGCGTACCAAACACTTTACACTTGTCTTGAAACAGTTTCGCTTTTAATGTCGCCGGTTGCGCCATTTTTTAGCGATCGGTTATTTCGCGATTTAAATAATGTAAGCGAACGAATGGATGCTGTTTCTGTTCACTTAGCTGACTTCCCAAAATTCGATGCTACTACGATCGATAAAAATTTGGAAGAGCGAATGGAATTGGCACAAAAAATTTCTTCGATGGTATTGTCGCTGCGCAAAAAAGTAAACATTCGTGTTCGTCAACCTTTAAATAAAATACTGCTTCCTGTTTTAGATGCTTCGTTTCAAACAAAAGTAGATGCTGTGAAAAATCTTATTCTGGCAGAAGTAAATGTAAAAGAGATCGAATACATCACCGATACTTCAGGCGTTTTAGTAAAAAACATCAAGCCCAACTTTAAAGTGTTGGGTAAAAAAGTAGGTGCTCTTATGAAAGATGTAGCTGCATTGATAGTTACCTTTTCCCAAGAACAAATTCAACAACTTGAGTCAGAAAAGGTACTTATGGTTGAAATTGGTGGAAAATCGATCGAGTTAACTGAAGAAGATGTGGAGATTAATTCGGAAGATATTCCGGGATGGCAGGTAATAAACGATGGAAAATTGACTGTAGCGCTCGATATAACGCTTACCGAAGCCCTTAAAGAAGAGGGAATTGCCCGTGAATTCATCAATAGAATACAGAATTTACGCAAAGAACGCGGTTTTGAGGTCACCGACCGCATTGAGCTCACTGTACTTCAGCATGAACGCATGAAGAATTCCTTGATTAATAATAAAGATTATATTTGCGCCGAAATTTTAGCTGAAAAGCTTAATCTTGTTGACAGCCTCGATGGCGAGGATGCTGTTGATGTTGAAGTAGATGAAGATATTCAAACGAGGATTATTATTCAAAAACACAATTCAGTATTAATTTAATTTGCTGCAGAGCTGTCAAAATACTTATTACTTATGAGCAAGAAGAATTTAAAAACAAAAGTAAAAGCCAACGTTAAGTCGAAAGCAAAAGCTGCTCCTGCCAAAAAAGCAAAAGCACCTGCAAAAAAGGTAGTCAAAAAGGTTGCTGCTAAGAAAGCTCCTGCAAAGAAAGCGGTTGTGAAAAAAGTAGTTGCCAAACCAAAGGCAAAAGCTCCTGCTAAAAAAGTGGTTGCTAAGAAGCCAATTAAAAAAGCAGTTGTAAAAAAAGTTGAGAAAGTTGTTGCTAAACCTGTTACCAAAGTTGTTGCAGCAAAACCGGTTGCGAAAGCTCCTGTTAAAGTAATTACAAAAGCGGAAACAAAAGCACCTGCAAAAGAAGTTGTACCTGTTACTTCTACATTTGGTCACGGTAAACCTGAAATGAGAAAACCTTCTCGTCGTCGTCGTCCACCTGCAAAACCTCCGGTGCCCAAACAAGATCTTCCTCCAAGAAATGAAATTCCCGCTCCTCCTAAATCACGTCCTGTAATTGGCCGCCCGGCGCCGTTTAACCGTCGCCCCGAACCATCTCTGTCGCGTCCAAAGGTTCAGGAAGATTCTAACAAAACTCGTTACTCAGATGTGGAGCTTGAAGAGTTTCGTGCAATCATTATTAAAAAATTGGAAGATGCCCGAAAAGAATTAACAATTCTCCAAGCTCAAATGACTGCTGCAAACGACCATGGTACCGATGACACTGCAAGCACTTTCAAAATTCTGGAAGATGGTTCCGACTCTCTTGCTAAAGAAGAAGCTGGTCAGTTAGCCGGTCGTCAGAAAAAATTTATGGAGCAGTTAGAAAATGCACTCGTGCGTATTGAAAATAAAACGTATGGCATTTGTCGTGTTTCAGGAAAATTAATTCCGAAAGAACGTCTTCGTGCTGTCCCTCACACTACTCAAACTATCGAAGCTAAATTAAATCAATACAGAGATTAATTTTTTTTCATCATAGAATAATTTCTCCCGATAAATAATATTTTTGTTTATCGGGAGAAAAATTAAACAACAACTCTCCCAATTTCTTTATCATTTGAAACGCGCTGCTCTCATTATCTTTTTTGTTTTATTAATCGATCAGCTTGTTAAGATTTGGATTAAAACACACATGTATCTTGGTCAAGAATATGTTGTGTTTAATTGGTTCAGCATTCACTTTACCGAAAATAATGGAATGGCTTTCGGCCTCGAATTTGGCGGCTCTTTCGGAAAAATATTTCTAAGCGTTTTCCGAATCATCGCTTCTTTCGGTATTGGTTGGTATCTCCTTCATCTCATCAAACAAAAGTCTCACCCACTTATTATTACTTGCTTCTCGTTAATTTTTGCCGGAGCTATTGGAAATATAATTGATAGTGCTTTCTATGGTATTCTTTTCACCGATAGTATGGAAGGCATCGCTCATTTAGCACCTGGCAATGGTTATTCTACTTTCTTGCATGGAAGAGTGGTCGATATGCTTTATTTCCCAATTGTCGGCGGACAATTTCCACATTGGCTTCCTGTTTGGGGTGGCGAAACGTTTCTTTTTTTTCGACCTATTTTTAATATCGCCGACTCTTCAATTTCTATCGGTGTAATGCTTTTACTTTTATTCCAAAACAAATTTACTCCTGCTAAAGTGGAAAATGTGGTTATTGAAGCGTAAGTTCTTCTTACGCCCTACTGTTAGTTAGTATTTTTTACCGCCAATTTGAATCTAAACCCTCAACCGAATCGTTGCGACGCAATCATTAAGCACTTCCATTCTGTCCATCATTTTTTCCTACTTTTGAATAAATCTTCTCTTATGAATAAAGTTCGTTTTGCCGTTTTTTTTTCGATGCTATTCTGCTCTCAACTCTTTGCACAGAATTCTGATTCGTTAATGATTCGAAAAATATTTAATGAATCGCTAGAAAATGGAAAAGCTTTTGAATGGTTAACCGATCTCACAGAAAATATTGGTGGTCGCCTTGCTGGGTCTCCTCAGGCTGCAAAAGCTGTTGAATGGGCAAAAGCAAGAATGATCGAAGCAGGTGCCGATACTACTTACCTTATGCCGGTGATGGTTCCTCATTGGGTGCGCGGTGAAAAAGAAACAGGAATCATTATCGAATCAAATGGAAATAAACAAAATGTTCCTGTTGTAGCTCTTGGAAATTCTGTAGCAACTACTAAAGAAGGAATTTCTGCAAGCGTAATTGAAGTTAGTAATTTTGAGGAACTAAAAAAATTAGGCAAAGAAAATATTTCCGGAAAAATTGTTTTTTACAATCATCCCTTCGACGAAAAATTTATTAATACGTTCGATGCTTATGGCGAAGCTGTGAAATATCGCTGGGCCGGTCCAACTGAAGCAGCACGCTACGGTGCAGTAGCTACTATTTGTCGCTCTATGACTAATCGGATAGACGATAATCCTCATACAGGCGCGATGCACTACAACGATTCAATTACTAAAATTCCTTGTTTTGCAATTAGTACAAATGGCGCTAATCTTTTAAGCCGAATTTTGAAAGCTAATAAATCTACTTCCTTTTTTGTGCAGTCTAATTGTCAAATGCTCGACTCTGTTCTTTCATACAATGTAATCGGAGAAATAAAAGGAAAAACTTTTCCGAACGAAATAGTTGTTGTTGGTGGCCATCTCGATTCGTGGGATATTTGTAAAGGCGCACACGACGACGGTGCAGGTATTGTACAATCAATTGAAATCATTCGCTCATTCAAATCAATTGGTATTCGTCCTGAACGTACTCTGCGAATTGTTTGTTTTATGAATGAAGAAAATGGATTGCGCGGAGGTAAAGTGTATGCAGCGGAGGTAGATCGAAAAAAAGAAAAACAAGTAGCAGCAATTGAAAGTGATGCCGGCGGATTTTTGCCTCTTGGTTTTGGATTGAATATGGAAGAAAATGAAAAAGCAAAAATAAAAAAATGGGCGCCTTTATTTTTTGAATATGGAATTACTAATTTTAATATCGAAGGTGATGGTGCAGATATTAGTCCGATGGAAAAATTAAAAATTCCTTGCATTGGACTACATGTAAATTCTCAACGGTATTTCGATTATCATCATGCTGTTTCAGACACAATAGACAAAGTAAATAAACGCGAACTACATTTAGGCGCCGCTGCCATGGGCGCTTTGGCATACTTACTTGCTCAGTATGGCTTAAATTAATTTTGTTTCAATGAGCGAGCACATAACCAATTTACTTTCTTTACTGCCAGACAGCCCTGGCGTTTATCAATTTTATGATAAGGAAGGAATGTTGTTGTATGTCGGCAAAGCAAAGTCGTTGAAGAAAAGAGTTAGCTCCTATTTTCAAAAAGATAATCACGTTAATGGTAAAACTACTGTAATGGTGAAAAAAATTGCCGACATAAAAACGTTGGTGGTAGATACTGAAATGGATGCGCTCTTGCTGGAGAATAGTCTGATAAAAAAACATCAACCTCGTTATAACGTCAATTTAAAAGACGATAAAACGTATCCTTGGATCTGTATTAAGAATGAACATTTTCCTAGAATATTTATTACGCGGCAAATGATTAAAGATGGTTCGGAATATTTTGGTCCGTATACTCCGGTGAAAATGATTAACACTCTTTTAGAATTGATTGGTCAGTTGTATAAGCTTCGAACTTGCTCATTAAATCTTACCAAAGAAAATATTGAAAAGAAAAAATTTAAAATTTGTTTGGAATATCATATAGGAAATTGCAAAGGTCCTTGCGAAGCGCATCAAACGGAAGAAGATTATGATCAAACGGTAAAAGAGATTCGACAAATTCTTAAAGGAAATATAAATTTAGTAATTCAACACTTGAAAAATTTGATGACGCTACAATCTTCTCAATTTTATTACGAAGAAGCGCATCAAACAAAAGAAAAAATTGAATTGCTAGAGCGATTCAAGTCAAAATCTGTTGTGGTAAATCCCAGTATCCATAACACCGAAGTGTACAGTATAGTTGTGGAAGAAGATTCGGCCTTTGTAAATTATTTGCGAATTATGAATGGCTCCATCATTCAAGGACATACTGTAGAAATTAAAAAGAAGTTAGAAGAAAGTCCCGAAGAGCTACTTGAAATTGCTGTAGCAGATATGCGCACAAATTTCAATAGTGACGCTACTGAAATTATTATTCCATTCGAAATTCCAACTCCTATTCCGGGTGTAATGTTCACCATTCCTAAAATTGGTGATAAAAAACATTTGCTTTCTCTTTCATTGAGTAACGTAAAAAATTATATCCGTGAGCGTGATCTGCAATTGGAAAAACAAAATCCGGAAAACAAAGTGGAGCGCTTAATGGAAAAAATGCAGAAAGATCTTCGACTCACCGAACAACCGCGTCACATAGAGTGCTTTGATAATTCTAATATTCAAGGAGATTATCCGGTTGCTGCTATGAGTGTTTTTAAAAATGGACAACCTTCAAAAAAAGATTATAGACATTTTAATATTAAAACGGTTGAAGGTCCCGATGATTTCGCTTCAATGGAAGAAGTAATTTATAGACGATATAAAAGAATGCTTGATGAAGCGCAAGAGCTTCCGCAATTAATTGTAATTGATGGTGGAAAAGGTCAACTGAGTTCTGCACTCACAAGTTTGGAGAAATTAGGACTGATTGGTAAAATGGCAATCATTGGCATTGCTAAAAAACTTGAAGAGATTTATTATCCTGGCGATTCTGCTCCGCTTTACATCGATAAAAAAAGTGAAACCTTACGTGTAATCCAATATATGCGCGATGAAGTACATCGTTTTGGAATCACGCATCATCGCAACAGAAGGAGTAAAGGAGTTATGAAAACCGAATTATCAGAAATAAAAGGAATTGGTCAGTCGACTGCCGATGAACTCTTACGCACTTTCAAATCTGTAAAACGAATTAAAGAAGCATCACTGGAAGAACTAAAAGCAGCAGTCGGTTTGTCACGAGCAACAAAAGTCTTTGAACATTTTAATTCGAAGATAGAAAATAGAGATTCGTAATTCGTAATTTGAAAATCGAATATAGATCTTTAAATTACGGATCTCAATCTTCTAATTACGATTCTCGATCTTCAAATTACGAATTACGAATCTCGATCTTCTAATTACGACAACTGATCGCTCAACAATTTCATTTCAATTCTTGGAGAAATTTTTTCATATAAAACATGATAAACTGCATTGGTGATTGGCATATTCACATTGTATTTCTTATTCAATTCGTAAATACATTTTGTTGCATAATATCCTTCCGCAATCATATTCATTTCCAATTGTGCAAACTTTACGGAATACCCTTTTCCTACCATGGTACCAAAGGTTCTGTTTCTGCTGAATGAAGAATAAGCTGTTACTAATAAATCGCCTAAGTATGCTGAGTCTTTGATATCGCGCTTAACCGGATGAACAGCTGTTACAAAACGTTCTATTTCTTGAATTGCATTACTGATCAATACAGCTTGGTAATTATCACCATATCCAACACCATGACAAATTCCACTTGCGATGGCAATAATATTTTTTAATACTGCCGAATATTCTGTTCCGAAAATATCGTCACTAACACTTGTCTTAATATAACGACAACTCATCAAAGCAGCAAGTGTTGAAGCGGTCTCTTTATTTTGTGATGCTATTGTTAAATATGATAATCGTTCCATCGCTACTTCTTCTGCGTGGCATGGTCCTGTTATTACTCCAATTTGTTCTAAGGCTACACCAATCTTTTTATTCAGGAAATCACCTATAATTAATAGATCGTCAGGAATAATTCCTTTGATAGCTGAGAAGACAACCCTTCCTTTAAAATCTTCAGCTGTAATTCCACTCAATGCATTTTTTAAAAAAGCCGACGGTACCGCAAGTATAACGATGTCTGCAGAGTGTATTGCTTTTTTCAGATCAGTTTCAACTTGAATTTTTTCTGTGTTTATTTCTACATCACTTAGGTAATTAGGATTATGATGATATTTTTTAATGAACTCCGCCGTTTCTACACTACGAACCCACCAATGTATTTTATTTACATTGTTCGATAATATTTTTACAATTGCTGTGGCCCAACTTCCACCTCCAATAACTGCTACCGTTTTATTCATTAGTTCTTTTGTTCAAAAAATTAGAAGGTAATATCTTTTATTATTTCTACTTTCCCTCTTAATACTTTCACTTGAGTTGTTTCTCCTTTTGAAAATTTACCAAGCGCTTTCATGTAACTCATCATATCTACAACTTTGAATGCTCCCAACTGAATAACAATATCACCCGGCATTAATCCTGCTTTGAAAGCGGGTCGCTCTTCCGTTACTCCATCTATTCTCATTCCTGATCCTTCAAAAGAATAATCGGGAACTACACCTAACGTAACTTTAAATTTAGGTGCATCTTCATTCTTATCGTCTTTAGTTTTTGTAAATGTCATCTTCGGAGCAGCATCTGCTTTCCTTATTATAGTTTTAATAAGATCGATTATCTTTATTTCTCCGTCGTAATTTATTTTATCTTCATCATCACTCGGCTTGTGATAATCGGAATGTGTACCACTGAAGAAATGTAGAACAGGAATGTCTTGCAAATAAAATGAAGTATGATCGCTTGGCCCAACTCCCGATTCTGTCGTTACCAAATGCAAACCATTTGCAGTGGTTGAATCTAACCATTGCTTCCATTCGGGCGATGTTCCTGTACCGTTTATAATAACAGATTTTTCATCCTGTTTCATTCTTCCAAGCATATCCATGTTGATCATGCAAGAAATTTCTTTCAAATTAATTGTTGGATGTTTTACGAAGTAATTGGATCCAAGCAATCCTTTTTCTTCGCCACTAAAAGCAATAAATAAATAGTTTTTGTTTTTTAGTCCGTTAGCTTTTACAAACTTTGCTAATTCAATTAATGCTGCTGTTCCACTAGCATTATCATCTGCACCATTGTGAATAGCTCTAGGGCCACGATATAAGGAAGATCCATCTTCGCCATAACCTAAGTGATCGTAATGCGCGCCTATAACAATCGTACTTGTTGCTTTATTATTAAAATATCCAATTACATTGTGGCCTTCTTTTTCAATGGGAATAATTTCTACACCAACTGTACAGTTGGTTATTACACTGTCACGAAGTAGCTGGGCTGCTTTTCCTTTCGCAAAGATTACAGGAATTGATGATGGTGTTGTATGATTTTTCCAATCGGGTTTTGGATTATCTTGCAATGAATCTGAATTGATGAAAATAATTGCCGCTGCTCCTTTTGAAATTGCCAGATCTATTTTTTTTCTAAGCTCCGACCAATCACCAAATTTTCCGTGAGGAGAACTTCCATCCGGTGTTCCCGATTCAATTAAAAAAATTCTTTTCGATAGATTCCCCTTGCCCTTGTAATCATCTCTATTTAATACTATATCAGTAATTCCATAATTAACTCTTGTGATAAAATTCGTTACAACATTGTTTGATGAATAAGGCAGTGGAAAAAAATCATCATCAACTTTGAAAATCGAGTTATTAACGATCAACTGCGTGCTATTTCCAAAAGAAGCCCCGGCTCTAAAAATAAATGGTTGTAAATAACCTTTCTCTCCTTTCGGTTTTAATTTTGCTGCCTTAAATTCTTTTATTAAATATTCGTACGATTTAATTTCCCCTGCTGTTCCGGTTTCCCTTCCTTCAAATTTATCTGAAGCCAATGTCGAAATATGTTTTTTTAGATTTACTTTTACTTGGTCATTGTTTAGTGGAAGTAATTTTGGACCTGAACATGCATTGAGCGTAAGCGCTATTAAAAGTAGAAAACGGAAGGTTAATTTCATAGCCGCAATTTAACAAAAGCTAAGTTAGATTTATAGTTTTAATTAACAAAACTCAAAACATTTACTCAAAAATTGGTAATCTTGCAGAACTATGAATACCCGGTTTTTCTTTCTTATGTTCTTGCTTTTATCTTTTTCTGTTTCAACAGAAGCGTCTTCATTTTCTGATTTTTTTAAATTGTCTCGCTATGAAAAATGGTGGGTATTGACTCATCCTTTTGTTGCACATAAGGCCTTTTTAATAACCAATGAAGCACGAATAGAAACGGATTCAATACGAAAAGATATTCGATTGGATCATGATCCTTACGGTGGACAAGTTGATGCATTCCGTCATACGTATTGGATGGCGCGCTTAGCACAGAATATAAAATGGAGGAAGGCTATTTCTCTCGGTGTTGCGCACGAAAAGACAAATTATTTATCGTTTAAAAAAAATAAGAAAGATGAAGATGGATTTCTCCCCGATTCTTTAAGTTCTGTAATGGACCTTGCAAATAATAAAGTTGGTGTTGCTGTTGGTTGTAATTACAAAAATCTATCACCTGCAGAAGTCAAAATAATGATCTTACACGCAATTCTGGAGGGAAAAATGGTTGTTCTAAAAAAAAATAAAGCAGGCGATTTTTTGGATTGTGCTGGTCATGTAGTCCTCCATGCTATCGAACCGACCTGGTTTACCCCTAAATGTCTCGTAAGTTCCAATATTGACAGGTGAGCTTGTAAATTGAGAACGTAAGCTAACGACTTTTTACGGCTTTTATTAAATCAGTTCGTTAATACTGTGGTATTTTTAATTTAATTCATTATTTTTACAAAAGATCTCAATACTATGAAATATCAATCAATCGATAAAAAACTGTTCGTCGATAACAGGAGAAAATTTGTAACAGAACTACATAAAGAAGGTATCGCAATTTTTCATTCGAATGATGAACAACCTCGCAATGGTGATTGCGTTTTTCCTTTTCGTCAAAACTCCGACTTGTTTTGGTTATGTGGAATTGATCAGGAACAATCAATTCTTGTCATCGCGCCTAATCATCCTGTACCGGAATATAGAGAGATTCTTTTCCTGCGTAAAACAAATGAACATATAGCGGTTTGGGAAGGACATAAATATTCAAAGGAAGAAGCAAGGTCTGCCAGCGGAATCCAAACTGTATTTTGGTTGGATGATTATAAATCAATTCTTCCGGTTTTAATTCATCACTCTACAACTATTTACATTAACTTAAATGAGAATGACCGTTACGTTTCTGAAGTTGAATATCGCGATGAAAGAAAAGCGGCGGAATTAAAAAAAACTTACCCGAATCATCAATACGAACGTACTGGTCTTATCATGGCTAAATTGCGTGCTATTAAATCGGAGATTGAAATAAACTTACTCAGAGAAGCTGTTGAGATTACAAACAAAGCATTTAGAAAAATTTTAAAAACCATTCGCCCCGGTGTTATGGAATATGAATTGGAAGCAGATATCATTTCTACTTTTATTCGTAATCGTGCCAACGGTCATGCTTACTATCCAATTATTGCTAGCGGACCAAATGCATGCGTACTTCATTACAACGATAACAATCAAGAATGCAAAGATGGCGATGTAATTCTTTTAGACTTCGGAGCTGAATATGCAAATTATGCAGCCGATTTAACACGTTGCATTCCGGTGAATGGAAAATTTACTTCTCGTCAGAAAGATGTTTACAATGCTGTTTTAAGAGTAATGCGTGCTGCAACTTCTATGCTAGTTGTTGGAAATACAATCTCTAAATATCATGAAGAGGTTGGGAAAATTATGGAGAAGGAATTAATTGGTTTGGGATTAATTAGTGCCGCTGATGTTGCAAAGCAAGACCCAAAGCAGCAGCTGTATAAAAAATATTTTATGCATGGCACATCTCATTTCTTAGGTTTAGATGTTCACGATATTGGGAATCGCTATTTGCCAATGCAAGCAGGAATGGTGTTTACGTGTGAACCTGGAATTTATATTCCGGAAGAAGGTCTTGGAATCAGAATTGAAAACGATATACTTCTAACAGAAAAAGGGCCTATAGATTTGATGGCAAATATTCCAATTGAAGTAGATGAAATCGAAGAGTTGATGGCTGCTCAAAAAGCAACAGCATAAAGATTTGCGGCGATCAAATAAACAAGTTGATCGCCGTTTTTTTGTCATTTTTTAATTGACAATCATTTTTATTTTATGTTTTATTTAGGTTAAGAAGTATCTCTGTTTATTGGGATTTAATAGTGAAAATTGTTTTTAAAATAAAACAGTATGAAATATATCTTTTTACTTTCTTTTTTATTAATCCACTGTTCTCCAGTTAAAAATAGCACTCTGAACACGGAATCGAAACCGAAAGATTCTTTAGCTATCTCAACCAATGAAAATAAAATCGTAAGAAACCTTTCTAAATTTCCTGATATAAGAGATCAAAATAATCTTTCTATTATTTTGAAAGAGTTACAAAATGCAGAATGTGTAAATGAAAATGGAATTGGCTTTGCCGGAGAATATACCCGAACCTATGCACTTTTCGAAAGAATGAAACAACTTGCAACGGAATCGCAACTAAACACTTTTTTACAAAATAAAAATCCCGTTGTTAGAGTGTATGCCTATCGGGCTTTGAAAGACCTTAAATTTTCATCGGCGAATAAAGCGAAGCAAATGTTAGATAATGATACAACTTCGGTTTGTTGGTTTTCCGGTTGTTTGAAAACCAATGTTCCGGTGAATACCTTCTCTCACAGTGAAGAATAATTAGCCAAGCATTTTTTCTAATGATTGTCTAATTTCCGGAAGAGCATTATACAGTTGATCAAATGAGTCGATCACAAAATATTTATCTTGCAAAATATCTGTTCGGAAATCTGTATTCAAAATTTTATCTACATCAAATTCAATTTTTTCGGACGCATCGCTCAAACAATGTTTCGTTTCTCCATTGGAAGAAATAATTCCAGCTCCATAAATTTTAAGTTGGTTCATTTCGCGAATTAATCCAAACTCTATTGTGAACCAATAAATTCTTCCAAGTAACATGATGGCTGCCGGATTATCGATATGATCTAATGCAATATCTGAAATGCCTTTAAAGAAATTACAATATGATTCATTGCTCAACAATGGAACATGTGCAAACACATCATGAAACATATCCGGCTCTTCTATATAATCTAACTGTTCGAAAGTTCGAAGCCAACAAGTTGCTGTAAATTGTTTTAAAGATAGAAATTCGAAAAACTCTTTTTGCGGACTTATATTTGGAACTACATGCAGACTCCAGCCGGTATGCTTTTCTAATGTTTTATTTACATGAGTGAAATCAGGAATTTTATCGGGCGTAAATCCTACAACATTTACCGCATCTAAATAATATTGAGAAACAATAGGCGATAATATATTCATTTGTCGCTCCATTAAAATTTTCCAAACGCGAAAATCTTCTGTCGTGTAGTCACTGTATATTTGTGTAGTTGGTCTTAGCATCTCTAATTTTTTCTAAAGAATGAACTATACGGAAATTCCTTTCGATAGTTCTTCTTTTGTTTCTTTTTTCTCAAGTAATTTAAATCCTATTCCTGCAATAATAAATATTCCACCCATCACCCACCACATTCGCTCAAATCCGTAATGATAAGCAACCAAACTTCCCGCCGATGGGCCAAGGACCTGTGCACATGCCCATGCTAAGGTAAATAGTCCGGCATATTGCCCTCTGTTATTGGCCGTAGATCGATTCATAGCAAACGAATTCATAAATGGTAAAGTAAAAATTTCTCCTATTACACAAATAACAGTCGATATTAAAGCTACCGATAATCCATGCGGAAGAAAATTAAAGACCAAATAACAAAGACCTAAAAATATTGACCCAATAAAAATATAGTGTAACGTTTTTCTTTTGCCATCAAGTGAATGAACTACAACCATCTCAAAAAATGTAATTAATAATCCATTTAATGCCATCAATAAACCAATAGAGTTTTCTGATAAATGTAGTTCCTGCTTAAAAAAAACAGGCTGTGTAGTAAACAATTGAAAAAAAGCAAACGCATAAAGAAACACAAAGAATATATAGATTAAATAATTTTTATCTCTGTATGCTGAAACACTTTTTATTTCTATCTCAACTTTAATTTTTTTCGTTTCTGAATTTTTAGATGGTGCTAAAAAAAAGTATAAGAGAATTCCGGCCATTATATTGGTGGTTCCGTCAATCCAAAAAAGTAAATGATAATTTTTATGAGCAATTATTCCGCCTAATGCGCCACCAAATGCCCAACCAATATTGATTGCTAATCTATTCAATGAATAACTTCGTGTTCTATTTTCCGGTTTGCTGTAGTGAGCAATCGCAGCAGAATTTGCTGGTCGAAACGATTCATTGATCATCGCTAAAAAATAAGCAGCAATGCAAATTTCTATCAAGCCTGTTAACTGTCCAATTACAAAAAACATTATTCCTCCACCAAGCAACGCAAAAAGTTGTATAAAGTAAAAACCAAATTTATCGCTTAGTTTTCCACCTAACAGTCCTCCACATACAGCACCTAAGCCGAAAAATGCCATTACCCATCCGGCTTGGGCAATTGTATAGCCCATAGCCGTAGTTAAATAGAGTGTCATGAATGGCATTACCATTGTCCCGGCTCTATTTACAAACATGACAAATGATAATAACCAAGCGGATGGTGACAAACCGCTATAAGCAGCACGATATAAGTTGGTGACTTTTTTCAAGTTGGTGAAGATACTACAATTGTAAGAGTAATTATTTAGGATGTAAATTACTAACGATGTAATTGGTTCACCAATGCTTCCACAATTAAACATAAAAAAAGGAAGTCTTTTGAACTTCCCTTTTTTTAAAAATCTTTGATTGTTATCTAAATGTAACCATCCCAAATTGTTCCATCTTCTTGCGCTCTCCAAAAATCAACATTTGATCATCTTCAATTTGCGCGCACACTTTTGGACGTATAATTACTTCTGTTTCTGTGTTCTCTAAAAGAGGCTCTCTTGTAACTTTTCCATCCTCATCAACAGTTGCATTTACAACAATTCCATTACGATCCGATAACTGAAAATTCTTTAATCGCTTTGTCTTTTCAGCATCTAAATTGTCTTTGTGATCGTTGTAAATAAAATGTAATTTTTTATCTGTTACTGCCATCGCAAACGATGAGTAAAATCCACCATCATTTGTGGATGTCTGCAACTTTGGAATTTTAGTTGCCCATTCAATTTTTCCATCCGGACTAATATTGACAACAATAATATCATTGTAATTATATGTTGTTGTAGTACAATATGAATTTCCACATGGATATGAATAGGTATAACTGTAATATTGCTCGCCAACTAAAATTGCACCACCATCGGAACGTGAAACTAAAGTTTTAAGATCGTACTGAGCCAACTCTTGATCTTTTCCTTTTTCATCACGCTTTTTTGTACGATTGGCTTGTGCATCGGTCATATACTGTGTCATGAATGCTAAATCAAACTCTTTAATATTCGAAACTTTTACTGCTTTTGTTGTTGGATCTAAACTCAAGTAAAAAGCACCATCAATCGATGACAAACCTTTCTTACTGTAAAATCCTGCACACACTAAATCGCCGGCATTATTTTTCGACATTGTTATGTCTGTAATATAGTTGGAAGCTAATTTTACTTCATAATCAATTTTATTTGCTCCATGATCATTAAAAGCTATTAAGTGATATGTATAATTCACTTCTCCTTTTACTTTCACTTTCACTTTGTCTTTGTACAATTTTCCAAGTACATAAAAATTTCCTTCGTCGTCACAAATAAAATTCTGACGGAAAAATAAAGAATTCACATAGGGTAATTGAAGATTTTTTCTCCAAACCGGTTTCAATGTACTGTCTAACATTACTACATTAAACTGATCGTTCTCTTCTTTGTCGGTAGGAATTCCTTCAACTATCATCATATAATTGTCAGAAGGAGAAGGGATCATCATAAAAAATCCTTTATCACTTCTTTTTTCATATTGGATCTCAGTAATCTTATTCAGCTTTCCTGTAGCGGTCATCGTTTTCTTGTTGATCTCTTCTGAATATAGTGTTTTTGTCTTACTCTTTTTATCGATATTCGATTTGAAAACATATAACTTATCTGCGAAATATCGACGCGCTTCTAAATCGTATTTTTCTTTCGTCTCTTTATCTTTTTCTTCATAAGTATAAATTAACGGGTTGCCTAAATTGTGATCTAACTTTTCAATAATCAAATCACTTTTGATGTAAGCTGTTAAATAATATCCGGTGTTGTCTTCGCCAAGAAAATCATTAATTGATCCACGACGTGAGCCTTCTAATTCTGGCCCCCATTTTACAGAAGTTGTTTTTGATTTTGATTGAGCAAAAATTGTTGTGCTTATTAAAAGCAATACAATAATCAGTTTAAGTTTCATTGGTTTTGGGATTAGGTTGCGCAATTAAATAAGAATTTTGTTGCCAAGCAATAAATATTATATTTGCCATGCTAACCCCCAACTATTATGAACTATAAATCTCGAATATTATATTCGTTTTTGGTCATTTCAGCGCTTTTATTTCAAAGTTGCGCCACTATCTTAAGCCCTGAAAAAGGGCCGTTTACTCTTGATTCAAATCCCGGTACCGCTCAGGTTTTTGATGAAAATGATAATCTCATAGGGAATACTCCTTTTGACTTAAAAAAATTAGGGAAACGAGTGAAAAAGGTAACTATTAAAAAAGAAGGGTTTGTAGACAAGCAACTTAACATTACTCGCAAGTCGAAAAACGGAATGCTTTTTTTAGATGCCATGCTTCTTTGTATTCCTTGTATTGTAGATATGGGAAACGATAATATCACTACGTTCTATCCCAAAAATAAAACTGTTGATCTTCGTAAAGCTCCTAAAGAATATGAAAAAACGATCATGCTCGCTGTTGAAAAGGTTAGCTTCGATAATGAAAATAACATTAAAGGAAAAATAAATGGCTCTGTAAAAAAGCCGGGCGATAAAAATGCAAATCGCTCGATCGGAGAAATTGAATATGTTGACGGAACTGTGATAGATAAATTTGCAAAATCGTACATCGACCCAATCTCTGTTGCTGCTAATAATAATTCTAAGTCGGGAATTTCTAAAGCAAAAGTAACTGTTAAGCCTGTTATAAATGAAATGGATTTTCAATTGAAAGGAAAATATGTAAAAGATTATGAAGGCACCGAATCGATGAAGTGTACTTGGAATTTTTATCGCGCAGGTGATTCAAAAAATAAAATTGGTTCTATTGTTACTAATGTTTCAATGGACAGAAACAAAGGCGAGAACACAACGATACTCGATGAATTAATGGGTGAATCTGTTATCGAATTACTAACCATCGATTCACTTTACGATTTTATTTCAAAGAACGAAAAAATATTTTTGTCGAACTCTAAAGGTTCAGAACTGAAACTTACTGCCCCGCCAAAAGTGAAGTATGAATCGACGAAGGATATGCTTAAAAGCTCAAAAGAAGGTGTCGTAACTGTTCTTACAAAAGATGGTTTTGGATCAGGATTTATAATTGCTTCCGATGGATATATTGTAACTAACTATCACGTTGCCGAAGGACAAAAAAATAATATTCAGGTAAAACTTAACTCAAACATAAAACTTAAAGCAACTGTAATTAAAAGCAATGAAGACTATGATTTATTACTTTTAAAAATTGATGCAGATGAATTGAAGCCACTTCCCATTGGTAACAGTGCTAAAATGGAATCGGGCGATGATGTTTATGCTATTGGAACTCCATTGGAAACTTCGCTCGGACAAACAATTACGAAAGGAATTATTTCTGGATTACGTGAAATTAATGGATCACAATTTATTCAAACAGATGTTAGTATTAATTCCGGAAATAGTGGCGGGCCTTTAATAAATGATAAAGGTGAAGTAATTGGTGTTACAACAATGAAGTTGTCGGGAAAAGGTGTTGAAGGAATTGGATTTTGTATTCCTAGCCAAACTGTTCTTGAAATGTTGAACATTAAATTTTAATTTATCATTTAAACTGACAAACAAAATTTAAAATGAAATTGATTAATAAAATACTCCTTATAGTTTTGTTCCTTATTGGCACAAACAATTCTTTTGCTCAAGGTATTCGCCTTGAATATTTCGGTATCACCGGAATTTCTTCGTCGTACAACCAACCCGATTTTTATGGTTTTGGCTATGAACAAAATGTTGGCGATAAAATTTCTTTAGGTCTTACCTATCGTGCAGGGTATGATCTTGGTGGCGATGGCTCTTATGAATCTGATAAATATTCTTACAATAAAACGTTATCAAACAGTGCTGTCGATCAGGTTTCGTTTAACTTAACTCAAACTAGTAGTTGGAAAGAATATTCATACTCCTCTAAATATCATTTCAGCGATAATTCTGATGGAAGTTTTTATATTTCTAATTCAATTAGCTTGTTTAATGCAACAAATACGTACAACATCACAGATATTTATGTGAATAATAATAGCACTTCAAGCTATGATAATTTAGGAACGGGTACTTTGTACGAACAAAAAATCACGCTCATACCTATGTCGTTCGATCTTGGTTATCGTTCGGAATTTGATGGCTGGTATCAAGATTATTTTATTGGAATGTCATTCCTCCCTTTTGGAAGTAAGAAAGACGTGGAACCTTCTATGCTTGCTGATCACGGTGTTCAAACAAAATTTTCTGCATTGTCTTTCCGATTCGGTTTGTGTTTTGGGATAGCATGGTAACCTAAAAATAAATTCATAAAAAAGGCTCATCATTTATTTTGATGAGCCTTTTTTATGTTGTACATTTTTCTTAAAAAGATTTCCAGCCTTGCGCTTGTAGCTTTACTCGATTGTCCGATTTATCAACTAAATACATTCCATCTTCTTTGGCTGTCATGTGACCAATAATTGAACAGTCTAATTCTGATCGTACTTTTTCGTAATCGCTTTGCGAAATTGTAAACAACAATTCATAATCTTCTCCGCCACTTAAAGCGCAAACTGTTGCATCCAAATGAAACTCTCTTGCCTTGTCGTATGTTTGTGGATCAATAGGAAATTTCCCTTCGTATAATTCACAACCAGTTCCTGAATGTTTACACAAATGCATAACCTCAGATGAAAGTCCATCAGAAATATCAATCATGGATGTTGGTTTTACCCCAAGTGAACGAAGTTTTTCAATAATCTCTCTTCTCGCTTCCGGTTTCAATTGTCGCTCTAAAATATAATCTGCTCCCTCAAGATCAGGTTGAACTTTCGGGTTTTCTAAAAAAATTCTTTTCTCTCTTTCTAAAAGTTGCAAGCCAAGATATGCTCCGCCAAGATCTCCCGACACACATATTAAATCAGTTTCTTTTGCGCCATCACGATATACAAGATCTTCTTTTTTTGCTGAACCAATTGCTGTGATTGAAATAACCAATCCTCCTGCTGTAGAAGTTGTATCGCCTCCAACTAAATCTACATTGTATTTTGTACATGCAAGATTTATTCCTTCATATAATTCTTCAATTGCTTCTAAAGAAAAACGATTCGAAATAGCTAAGCCAAGTAATATTTGTTTTGGCGTTGCATTCATTGCATAAATGTCGCTCAGATTTACAACTACTGCTTTATATCCCAGATGTTTTAACGGATGAAAACTCAAATCAAAATGTACTCCCTCAATTAATAAATCGGTGCTGACTACCGTAAGTTCATTTCCATTGTCGATTACCGCAGCATCGTCGCCAATTGCTTTTATCGAACTTTCATTTTTTATTTCTACCGATGCAGCGAGGTGGTCAATCAATCCAAATTCACCCAAAGATCCGATCTCAGTACGATTTTCTTTATTTTCAAACATAGCGGCGAAAGTAGTCAAAAAGTCAGTAACGAATAAACTCCTGTTCACGCGAAATTAGGGTTCCCATTAAGGACATTCTTGACGCTGTAAATCACTAATAATCAACAGTAAATATACTCGTCAAAAATAAAGTCGATTTTCTGGTTAAAAACACGCTGTTTTTTTACGAGCAGAATGACTCAAAATTATCTCCTATCCATTTTTCAGGAAAGAATGCCATCGTTTTCAGCAAACTTTTTCGCTAAATACTTGTTTTTCATAGCGTCAATGCCTTTAAAAGATTGGAAAGAAGAAGGGTTTGACCTATCTTTGTAGCTGATTTAAAGTAGAAAGGAAAAAAAATGATTACAGTAACGGAAAGAGCTAAAAATAAGGCCATTGAGCTCATCAAAAATGATAATAAACCGGCCGATTCGTTTATCAGAGTAGGAGTTGAAGGTGGAGGCTGCTCCGGTTTAACTTATAAACTGGAATTCGATAATGTTCAAAAAGATGATGATAAAGTATTTACTGATAAGGGGATAAAAATTGTATGCGATAAAAAAAGTTTCCTTTATCTCATCGGTACCGAACTCGATTTTAGCGATGGATTGAATGGAAAAGGGTTTTCATTCGTCAATCCGAACGCTTCTCGGACTTGTGGATGTGGTGAAAGTTTCTCTGTGTGATTTTTTTTTGCCCAAAATAATTGTTTAGAATAAGTCTTAATAAAAATAATAATTCGACTATTTATTTAGTCACTTCGAAATGAGCGAAGACCTTAAAATAATTGACGACGTTACTTCCGGTGAATACAAATGGGGTTTCGTAAGTGATATTGAATCGGACAATGCTCCGAAAGGATTGAATGAAGACATCGTTCGTTTTATCTCTGCAAAAAAAAATGAACCGGAATGGTTACTCGAATGGCGACTCAAATCGTTTCGTCATTGGTTAACTATGACTGAACCTAAGTGGCCGAATGTTCATTATCCTACTATCGACTTTCAAGATATCATTTATTATTCTGCACCAAAACCGAAAGTTGTTCTTAATAGTCTCGATGAAGTGGATCCGGAAATAAGAGCAACATTTAATAAGCTTGGAATTTCGTTGGAGGAACAAAAGCGTTTAACAGGTGTAGCGGTCGATGCAGTGATTGATAGTGTATCTGTGAAAACTACTTTTCGCGGAGCTCTCGCCGAATTAGGAATTATTTTTTGTTCGTTTAGCGAAGCTGTTCACGATCATCCCGAGCTTATAAAAAAATATTTAGGTTCTGTTGTTCCAACAACCGATAATTTTTATGCAGCATTGAACTCTGCTGTTTTCAGCGACGGATCATTCTGTTATATTCCAAAAGGTGTTCGTTGCCCTATGGAACTTTCAACTTATTTCAGAATTAATTCTGCCGGTACCGGTCAGTTTGAACGTACTCTTATTATTGCCGATGAAGGCGCTTTTGTAAGTTATCTTGAAGGTTGCACGGCTCCGATGCGCGATGAAAATCAATTGCATGCTGCTGTTGTAGAAATATATGCGCATACAAATGCTCAAGTAAAATATAGCACTGTTCAAAATTGGTATCCCGGTGATAAAAATGGGAAAGGCGGAATTTATAATTTCGTAACTAAGCGTGGAATTTGTGCAGGCGATCATTCAAAAATTTCATGGACGCAAGTAGAAACCGGCTCATCTATAACATGGAAATATCCAAGCGTAATTTTAAAAGGCGATCATTCAACAGGTGAATTTTATAGTGTTGCTGTAACTAATAATTATCAACAAGCCGATACCGGAACAAAAATGATTCACCTCGGTAGAAATACGAAGAGCACTATCGTTTCAAAAGGTATAAGTGGTGGACACAGTCAGAATAGTTATCGTGGATTAGTAAAAATTTCTCCGAAAGCAGAAAATGCACGAAATTATTCTCAATGCGATTCATTATTACTAGGCGACAAATGTGGAGCTCATACTTTTCCTTACTTAGAAGTAAATAATAAATCTGCTATCGTTGAACATGAAGCTACAACTTCTAAAGTTGGAGAAGATCAAATATTTTATTGTAATCAAAGAGGAATCTCTAACGAAGATGCTGTTGGACTAATCGTAAATGGATACTGTAAAGAAGTTTTCAATCAGCTTCCTATGGAATTTGCCGTTGAAGCACAAAAGCTTCTTGCAATTTCTCTTGAAGGTTCTGTTGGTTAATAATTTTATCGAAAAGAAATAATTAAATAAGTTGTGAGTAAATAATAAAAATGTTTAATCACACAAATTAAGAAACAAGAATACAAAATGCTATCAATTAAAAATCTTTCAGCCAAAGTAGAAGAAAAAGAAATTTTACGTGGACTGAATCTTGAAATAGGAAAAGGCGAAGTGCATGCTATAATGGGACCAAATGGTTCCGGAAAAAGCACACTTGCATCGGTATTGGCGGGAAGAGAAAGCTATGAAGTGACAGGTGGAGAAGTGCTTTTCAATGGTGAAGACATGCTAGATATGTCGCCCGAAGATCGTGCGCGTAAAGGATTGTTTCTTGCATTTCAATATCCGGTAGAAATTCCAGGTGTAACGAATGCTAACTTTTTGAAAACTGCACTGAATGAAATTCGCAAATCGAAAGGGTTACCAAAGCTCGATTCAAAAGACTTTTTGATTCTGATGAAAGAGAAAATGAAACTCGTTGAAATGGATAAAGCAATGACTCAACGTTCGGTCAACGAAGGCTTCAGTGGTGGTGAAAAAAAACGTAATGAAGTTTTTCAAATGGCCATGCTCGAACCAACGTTAGCTGTACTCGATGAAACTGATTCAGGTCTTGACATCGATGCTCTACGAATTGTTGCTAACGGTGTAAACTCTTTGAGAAATTCTGAACGTTCGTTTGTTGTTATTACTCACTATCAACGTTTGCTTGATTATATAGTTCCCGATTTTGTTCATGT
>JAYTOX010000062.1:0-1868 GCA_043747595.1 Bacteroidota bacterium
ATAGAAACAAATTCGGCTTGCGGTACAAAATTTGAAAGCACTCGAATAGAATTTTCATTTTCAAAAAGAGGAATACATTTATCGGCTCCGTCGCCGGCCAAAACTAATTTATTATTCTCTCTGAAACGTGAATAAAAATGTTCGTCGATGATTAGTGCCTCTGCTCCTGAAATATTTTTTTTATCGAATGAATACACTGCACAATAAGCTTCCATACGACGCGCATCAATCATTGGCACTATAAATTCATCGGGAGTTGCAGCTATTCCTTCAGCCATTGCATCAAGTGTATTCACAGCAATAAAAGGAATACCTAATCCGTAACACAAACCTTTAGCAGTACTTACTCCTATTCGCAAGCCGGTGTAAGAACCAGGACCAATACTTACTGCAATAGCTTGAATATCTTTTATTGTTTTCTTTGCTTGCTCCAGCACCTCATTTATAAAAATATTTATTTTTTCAGAATGAGAAAAGCCGTGATTGATTGATCTTGCCGCAACTATTTTACCCTCGAGCGATAAGGCTACAGAACAGTTTGTAGTTGCTGTTTCAAGAGAGAGAATCAACGACATACAAACTATTTTTTAGGTGCACTATAAAGTTTGTCTTTATCGGTTTTCTCTACCAAGTCGCCATCCTTTAAATTTTTAGCAACAAGACTATAAGGTGCCGAAACAACTTCTTGTCCCGCAGTTAAACCTGAAACAATCTCGATATAGTTATTATCTTGAATACCTGTTTTTACAGTAACAAGTTTTACTTTACCGGCCGAATAAACAAAAACACATTCAATTTCTTTTTTCTCTACATCATCTGTTTTTTCTTTTGAATCTTTCACCTCTATATCGCTTTGGTCAGTCATTTCCTGATTACCAAACGATTTATCAGACTTCATTAACGCAGAAGTATCGCGTGTTGTTACTGATTGAATAGGAACTGTTACAACATCTGCAACTCTTTTAGTTCGGATATCTACCGTTGCAGACATTCCGGGATTAAAAACATTTCTTTCAGGATGATCTTTATCAGAAATATCCAAATATGATTCACGAAGGATACGAACCTTTACCGTAAAATTAGTTACTTGATCAACACTAAGTCCATTAACATTTGCTGAATTTGCGACTTCCGTTACAATACCTTTAAACTTTTTACCTACATAAGCATCCACTTCTATCGAGGCTGTATCACCAACATGCACACGAACAATATCATTTTCATTTACGTCTACATTTACTTCCATCTCATTTAAATTGGCGAGAACAAACATTTCCGTTCCTGCCATTTGAGAAGTACCAACCACACGCTCACCTTTTTCCACTCCTAATTTAGAGATAGTACCATCAACAGGAGCAAAAATAGTTGTCTTTCTAAGATTGTCTTGCGCTTCTTTTACCGAAGCTTCCGAACTTCTAATACCAAATTCGCTACCAGAAATATTTTGATTGGCAGCATCTACTTCTGCTTTGGCAACTTCAGTAGCCGACTTCACACCTTCCCATTCAGATGGAGAAATTAATTTTTCGTCAAACAGCTTTTTATTTCGGTCGTAAGTAGATTTTGCTTTTTCATATTGCGACTCTGCCTGAAGCAAACGCGATTTTGAATTTCCGAGATTTGCTTTAGAAGAATTCAGCGCTGCCACAGAACGATCGAGATACGACTGATAAATATCGGGTAATATCTTAGCCAACAACTGACCTTTCGTTACTCTATCGCCTTCCTTTACGTTCAACTCCACTATTTCACCGGATACATCCGGGCTAATTTTCACTTGTACCTCCGGCTGTATTTTTCCACTAGCAGAAACAATTTCAATTACATCGCGCTTTTTAGCTTTTTCGGTAGCGACAGATTTCTTTTCT
>JAYTOX010000063.1:0-45265 GCA_043747595.1 Bacteroidota bacterium
TAAAAAATCCCCAGATTTCTCTGAGGACTTTTTCTAGGTAGCGGGGACCGGACTCGAACCGATGACCTTTGGGTTATGAGCCCAACGAGCTACCAACTGCTCCACCCCGCACTATATCTTAAATAGCTGACTTTGAATAAAAAAGCTATTTTCTTTTCTTATTTTGGACTGCAAAGATATAATTCGTTCTTTTACTTAACTAAATATCAGAAAATAAATTTTGAAATGACGCATAAAGCAGGATTTGTAGGGATTATCGGAAAACCGAATGTAGGAAAATCGACTTTAATGAACCGGCTCGTTGGTGAGCAGTTATCGATCGTAACACCAAAAGCCCAAACGACAAGACATCGTATTAAAGGAATATTGAACGCGGAAGACTATCAGATTGTATTCTCCGACACACCCGGAATTCTCGATCCAGCTTATTTGCTGCAGGAGAAAATGATGGAATTCGTAAAAGCTTCGTTGGAAGATTCAGATCTCGTTCTGTTTATCACCGACAATAGCGAGGCATATATGGAGGATGAAATTGTGAATCGATTGAAAGCAATTAAAGTTCCTCTCTTTATCATTATCAATAAAGTCGATCTTTCTTCTCAAGAGGAAGTAAATAAATTAGTTCATGGCTGGAAGAAAAAAGTTGAGCCTACCGGTGTAATCCCTGTGTCAGCAACACAAAAATTCAATATCGAGAAGATCACTGAAACTATTTTGTCGATACTTCCGGAAGGACCACCATTTTTTCCGAAAGAACAATTGAGTGATGCGAATGAGCGTTTCTTTGTAAGCGAAATTATTCGTGAGAAAATTTTTATGCATTATCAACAAGAGATTCCATATTCAGCAGAAGTAGGTGTTGAGTCCTACAAAGAAGAAAATAAGATCGTAAAAATTTCGGCAGTTATTTTTGTCGAAAGAGATTCTCAGAAAGGTATTATCATAGGAAGAAAGGGAGAAGGAATTAAACGAATAGGCACAGAAGCTCGCCATGACATCGAAAAGGCAATAGGAAAAAAAGTTTTCCTCGAGCTTTTTGTGAAAGTTGAAAAAGAATGGCGGAAAAATGAAAACAAATTACGTCGTTTTGGTTATTCAATTTAACAATGAAATTTATTAAACGTTTTTTTTATTTTCTGCTTGTACTGGTAATCATACTTGCGTTTTCCATTATTGTTTATCTCTTTTTTCAGCGACCTAAATATTCCGGCACCATAAAGATTTCGGGAATTGATGCTCCTGTAACAACCTATTTCGACCCGTATGGCATTCCACATATCTATGCCGACAAAGAAGAAGATGCTTATCAGGTATTAGGTTATATTCATGCACAAGAACGATTGTTTCAAATTGAATTAATTCGCAGAGTAAGTGCAGGAAGATTGTCGGAAGTTTTCGGAAATAAAACATTGGAGGTCGATAAATTTTTCCGAACAATAGGAATGAATCAGCATGCGGAAAAATCGGCGGCAGTGTTTATGAATGGACCTGATTCGCAATGCAAAAAAGACGCGATTGCATATCTCGCCGGTTTGAATAATTATATTTCGAAAGGCAAACGTAAGCTTGAGTTTGCTTTACTCGGTATTCCGAGCGAACAATACACGATGAAAGATCTTTTCTTAGTAGTTGATTATATGTCGTTCAATTTTCAAATGGGATTTCGTACCGATCCTGTCTTGACACGAATAAAAAATAATTTAGGAAGTAATTATTTGTCAGATATTTTAAAAGACGATCCTGAAAAGGATACTACTTCTATTGACGATTCAATACCTCAGCCAATGATTTCACAAAGTGATTTCATGAAAGTCTTAGATGAAATGTTGCCGGTAAAAATTTGGTCAGGCAGTAATTCGTACGCACTTTCAGGAACAAGAACCGTTTCAGGAAAGCCATTGTTAGAGAATGATACACACATCGGAGTTCAGCAACCTGCAGTTTGGTACGAGGCTTATCTGGAAGCAGGAACCTTTCACTTTTATGGAAATTTTCTAGCAGGATTTCCTTTTGCGCCTATAGGCCATACGCTTCAACACGGTTGGGGTGTAACGATGTTGGAGAATGACGATCTCGATTTTTTCAAAGAAGTTACAGATTCCAAAGATTCATCGCTTGTATTAACGAACGATCATTGGGAGAAAATTACTTCTCATGACGAAAAAATTCACGTGAAAGACAGTGCAAGTGTTACAATCAAATGTCGCTATACACATCATGGTCCAATTGTTAGTGATGTAATGGCCGATGTAAAAGAAATGACTAAAACGCCGATAAGTATTTGTTGGACTTTTTTAAATTTCAATTCGAATTTGATGGAAGTAACATGGCAGATGGCACATTCAAAAGATCTGGCGGAATTTAAAGATGCGGTATCTCAGATTGCTGCTCCAGGATTGAATGTGGTTTATGCCGATACTTCCAATAACATTGCATGGTACACAGCGGCTAAGTTTGCGATCAGACCACCACGTACCAATGCAACACTTATACTTGATGGAAGTGGAGCACATGATTGGCAAGGTTATTACAGTTTCGAAAGTAATCCACATGAAGAAAATCCTGAATTGGGTTTTGTTCTTTCTTGTAACAACGATCCGCAAGCTGACACTACCACAAATTTTCCCGGTTATTATGTGCCACTCGATCGTTATCACAGACTAAGGAGTTTGCTGTTTACTAAAAGTAAATTTACACGTGAAGATTTAGAGACAATAACCATTGATGTTAAAAATCCTCTTGCGGCAGAAATTGGAAGAACGATGATCGATCATTTGTCGGGCGTGTCAATCGTGAAATCACAAATCCACGAGCGCGCCAGTAATATTCTGAAATATTGGAACGGCGACCATTCTCTTTCTGACGTAGCTCCTGTAATCTATTACAAATTTTTATTTCATTTTTTGCAAATGAGTATAGAAGATGAGTTAGGCGAAAAAGATTTTACCATGTTTCTAAAAACGCATTCAGAAAAACAAATGCTTCCTTCCTTTTTTAAAAATGATAGTTCTATTTGGTGGGATAATATTAAAACGGTTGAGACCAAAGAATCTGAGAATAATATTGCTGAAGCGGCGTTTGATACAACGATTAGCGAGTTAGTAGCTCAATTGGGGTATGATCCTGATAAATGGACGTGGAACAAAGTACACACAATTGAATTTGAACATCCAATTGGCAAACAGAAGCCATTCGATAAAGTGTTTAACGTTGGTCCGTTTCAGGAAATGGGCGGAATTGAAACGGTAAACAATCAGAGTTTCGATTTAAATAGTAGCGGGCTTTACAAAGTAAATCTTGGTCCGGCATTGAGAAGAGTTCTAGATTTCGCTGACGCTGAAAATTCGTATAGTATTAATCCGAGTGGGCAGTCAGGGAATTTTATTAGTAAGCATTATAGGGATCAAGCTAAATTATATGTAGCCGGAAAGTATAGAAAAGAGATGATGAATAAAGTTGAAATAATTAAAAAGAGTAAAGATGTTTTAATTTTTCAACCGGCGAATTGATTTTATTATTCAGTGTTTAGATAAAGTAAATAATTAATTTCGAAAAATTAAAATGATGAATAAGAAATTGCAACTTCTTTTTTGCTTGTTTAGCATAGCACTTTATTCGACAGCGCAAGAAAGTTTTTATATTGGAGGTACTTTGCCGCCAACAGCAGAAAAGACAGTAGAGCTTCAGTTCGATAAAAACCATCTTGGAAAAAGAATTATTTCTCAGAAATCTGCGATTTCAAATGGAAGCTTTCAATTTAAAATTGTTACCGACAAAAACCAAATTGTTCAACTGGCGAATCCTGAATTTCGTTTACCGCTCTATGTAAATCCGGGCGACAGTTTAGTCTTGAATTATCAGAAGGCTCCTAGTATTTCAATTCAGCTTTCAGGAAAAGGTTCGCTGGAAAATAATTTTTTACAGCTGTTTACAAAAAAGTTTTCTGACGATTTCAATGACTCAATTTCAGATGCAAGTTCATTGACATTGACAATTGATGCATTTGAAGAAAAAATATTTTCAAGTAGAAAAGCGCAAATGGATTTTCTAAAAAGATATGCTGGCTACAATGAATTTAATTCGCGCTTTAAAGTTTTTGTGGAAGACATGGTAGCTTATCGTTATTGGAAAGAGTTGCTCGCTTTTCCAATCGTGAATGCAAACAAAAGTACAACGATTCTTAAGGTGAATCCAATTCCGGAAATCATGCTTGAAAATTTTTCCAAAGTTAAAGTTGATAATTCATCGTCTCTTATCATAGATACTTATCGTGATTTCTTAAAATATTATATTATTTATGAAACCTCGAAAGCAAATGGCTTCAATAAATTTACCGATTATTCTATTTCTGCAGAGCGAAAAACATCGGTAGCGAGAGAAAAGCTAAGTGGAGAAGTTTTGGCTTATTGGATGAGCAAATTTTTAATTGATGAATGCGAACATGTATCGCCGTATATGAGTAAAAAAATATTTTTGTCGCTGCAAGATTTTGATAAAGATAAAAGCTATCAACAAATAGTAATGGATGTTTGCGGCGCAAGGATCAACGATCGGACGAGTACGGCAAAACCTGCAGACAAAGTTCAAGAAAAATCGAGAGGTGATGCATTTTCTGATTTAGATTTAACAACGATCGATGGCAAGCCGTTTTCGTTATCGTCACTTAAAGGAAAAGTAGTTTACATCGATTATTGGGCAAGCTGGTGTGGACCATGCAGAGGGATGATGCCATTTTCTAAACAACTGCACGAGAATCTATCAGAAAAAGAAAAAAAATCGATCGTGTTTTTGTATGTTTCAATTGATGCCGATAAAGAAGCATGGAAAAAAGCGATGATAGATATGGGGATGGAAGGTACAATGGTTATATCTCCGGGAAATTGGAATTCTAACGTCTGTAAATTTTTTCAAATTGGAAGTATTCCTCGATACATGATCATGAATAAAAAAGGGGAGATCGTTGACTTCAATGCCAAACGTCCAATGGACCCTGCACTTCTCGATCAGTTAAGAGAACAGATGAATGCTAATTGATAATTGACTCAAGATAATTAACAGTTGACAATTCTTAAGAGGAGTTGACAAGTTTAATCGAAACAATCTAACGTTTTATAATTTGCCAACCAATCGCGCAGGTTTTCTCAATTTTTTTATTCTTATTCAGTTCATTATTCTCGCCATCAATTCCACGTTCTGATTTTTCTTAATTCTTAATTCTTAATTCTTAATTCTTAATTCTTAATTCTTAGTATCATTTTTTATTCACCAATTACTACTTACCACTCACAAAAAAAGTGAGTAGTAAAGGATGAAAAAATGCTCATCGCTTACTACTCACTTTTTACTAAATTTAAATTAAACTAATTCTAGCTGTGTAGCAACTTTCGAAGTCTTTGCTTTTTGAGGAGTCGACTTTTTAGCAGCGCCACTTTTGAATGCAGCTTGTAATTTTCCTACATAATCTAATTCTTCCCAAGGGAATAATTTTACTTTAATACGTTTTTCGTTTTTCTTGCCTTTGTTGAAGATCTTCTCTTTCGTTTCCGGTTTACGTCCCATGTGGCCATAAGCAGCGGTCTCTAGATAGATTGGTGTACGAAGATTGAATCGTTTTTCGATTGCATAAGGACGCATATCAAAAATCTGTTCTACTTTCTTTGCAATCTCGCCATCACTCATATCAACTTTTGCAGTACCATAGGTGTTTACATACAATCCAACCGGCTGAGCTACTCCAATTGCATAAGCAACTTGAACGAGTACTTCATCGCAAATTCCTGCAGCAACTAAATTCTTTGCAATATGACGTGTTGCATAAGCAGCAGAACGATCAACTTTTGAAGGATCTTTACCTGAGAATGCGCCACCACCGTGAGCACCTTTTCCACCGTACGTATCAACGATGATCTTGCGACCTGTAAGTCCTGTATCGCCGTGTGGTCCACCGATCACAAATTTACCTGTTGGATTAACATGGTATTTTATTTTATCGTTGAACATTACCTGCACACGCTTAGGAAGTTTTTTCATAATACGTGGAATCAATACATTGATAACATCGTCTTTGATCTGCTTAAGCATGACAGCATCTTTGGCGAAGTCGTCGTGTTGAGTAGAGATTACGATCGTGTCGATGCGAATCGGCTGATGATTATCGTTGTATTCAATTGTTACCTGAGATTTTGCATCAGGGCGAAGGTATTTCATTTGCTTTCCTTCTCTGCGAATAACAGCCAACTCTTTCAAAAGTAAGTGAGCTAATTCTAAAGGAAGGGGCATGAAATTATCAGTTTCGCGACAAGCGTAACCGAACATCATTCCTTGATCGCCTGCACCTTGTTTCCATGGATCAGTTTTTTCAACACCACGATTAATGTCGGCCGATTGCTCATGAATAGCAGATAAAATTCCGCAAGAGTCAGCTTCAAACATGTATTCGCTGCGAGTGTAACCGATTTTACGGATCACCTCACGGGCAATTTCTTGTACATCAAGATAAGCAGATGATTTCACTTCACCGCCAAGAACAACTTGGCCGGTAGTTACTAGCGTTTCGCAGGCAACTTTAGAAGTGGCATCGTAAGCTAAAAAATGATCGATAAGCGCGTCAGATATCTGATCGGCAATCTTGTCCGGATGACCTTCGGAAACAGATTCTGAAGTAAACAAATAAGACATAGTTCTTTTAAAAGATTTTTGGTTAACTAATATGTTTCAGGGATCGGGGCAAAGAAGAATAAAATTGCCTTAGCGTTTTTTTACCGTGGTTGCAATATTGCCATGAAGCAATCAAATCCTTCCACCTATGTGTGCAAAATTATAAAAATATCTATCTGTAAATACACTTGAACCGATTTTTTTTCCTTCTATCAAAAAGGCTGATTTATCAGTAGTTTTGACCATTATAAAACACCGTTGTCGTATTATTTCCAACTTCGTATTTAAGCACATTGCCAATCAGTGTATAGCTATTAATCAGTTCATAGCTCACATTGTAAATTTTTCCTTTCAAAAAAAGCATCAGCCGACCGCTTTCATTCACCCAGGCAATGCCGTCGTTTCCGAGTTTGTAATTGGTCGGGGTACGATTCTGAAGTAAAGTGGTTGTGCCTTTATAATATATATTAAACGAATTATTATAAGTATAAACGATTACATTTCCCTTCACATCAAAAAAATCGGGACGATCAGATAATACCTTAGTCGTTGATCCATTATCGAAAATTCGAAAGTTGCCGGTAAGGTCTACATAAGCCATAATTGCAAAACCAACTTTGAAAGAATCGGGGGCAAACGTTTCTACTTGCGCTGTATCGCCATAATAAAACAAATGAAATTGCTGTGTGTAGCCATCTACATACGCAACAAGATCTCTTCCGGCTTCAAATTTCAGAGGTGCAATGTTATCGAGATTATGAATCTCCCCATGATAAAAAACATTGAAATAATTCGATTGATTCACCCACGCAAGTGTATTCGATCCAACTTTTATGGCTTTTGGTTTGTCTAGAAAAGAATCTTCTAAGTCGGCTACTTTGCCATTATAAAAAACATTGAAGGTGTTCTTCGAGTCATCAAAATAGGCAAGGATACTATCATTCACTGTCATAATGCTTGTGTAATAACAGAGCGTTTTTTTTGAACCTTGATCAAAGGTGTAAAGTACATTCCCCACTCTGAAAGCAACAATATAATCTGTTACATAGTAAGAGAAATCAGCTGCGTTTAATAAATTATAAGTTTGACCGTCGATATAAATTTTGAAATCGTTTTTATTATCGATGTAAGCAATTGCTTTACCGCCGTACTTATAGCTTTTTACCGGCAAATATTCCAACTGACGAATAAGCCCACCTTCAAATGCTTGTAGATTGCCTCTATAATCGGTGTATGCTGTAATATTTTGTCCTAAACCGATTTTAGGTATTCCACACAAAGCAATAAAAAAGAAGATAAGAAGCCGTTTGATCATTCTGTTTATTTTCGAGTAAGTTCCTGGAAAATGTCTTCGAGTTTTTGTTCTTCCACATGCATTGATAATACTGTGTAATCGTTAGCAACAGCCCATTTGAAAAGATGACTTCTAGTGTCAATATCATTTACCTGCAACTTCCATTTTGTGGTACCATTTTGTTCTCCATCAATAACGCCATCAATTTTTTTAAGTTGAGAAAGTGTAATCTCTCTGTCAAATTCAACAAGCAATAATATTCCGGAAGGATTTTTCTTTTGAAGTACATCTGTATTTTCATTGGCAACAATTTTTCCTTTGTTGATAATGATCACCCGATCGCAGATGGCTTCTACTTCTTGCATAATGTGTGTAGAAAGTACCACAGTTTTTTCTTTGCCTAAATTTTTTATTAAAGCTCTGATCTCTGTCAACTGATTTGGGTCGAGTCCTGAAGTTGGTTCGTCGAGAATTAGTACTTTTGGGTCGTGAATTAATGCTTGGGCTAAACCTACACGTTGACGATAGCCTTTAGAAAGCATGCCGATCTTTTTATTTTGCTCAATAGTAAGTCCGGTAAGTTCAATCAGTTCTTTTATTTTTGATTCTTTATTTCCTTGGTACTTATAAACACTGCAAATGTAATTGAGGTATTCTTTAACATACATCTCCGGATAAAGTGGATTATGCTCCGGGAGATATCCAACGATTTTCTTTACTTCAATAGGCTGTTCGGTAACATCAAATCCGCCAACAGTAATTTCGCCGGATGTTTGCGGAATAAAACCGGTAATGATCTTCATCATAGTCGATTTTCCTGCACCATTTGGACCTAAGAAGCCAATGACTTTTCCGTTTCCAATTTCGAACGAAACATTGTCGAGTGCTTTCTGAGTTCCGTAGTATTTGCTTATATTTTTAACTGAGATCATTTTATGATGATGAAACTTTAATTGCGACAAAGGTAAAGATTCTATGGTATCGAAGAGTCGAAATAACGATTAATTTGAAAACAGATTGCCCTTGTTCATAGAACTCATTTAATCTTCAGTTAAAAAGTTGAATTGAGAAAGGAAAAAACAACGTACTTTCGCCACATGCAAGGAGTAGTAGTCAAATCAACCGGTAACCAATATTTAGTACGGCTCGATGATCAATCAGAGATTATTTGTCGCACGAAAGGGAATTTACGGTTGAAAGATTATGAAGCAACGAATCCAATTACGGTTGGCGATAGAGTAGAGGTAGAGATAAACGATTTCGAAGGTGAACTGCATTGGATTTCATCGATTTTGCCTCGAAAGAATTACATCATTCGTAAGTCGGTAAAATTGTCGAAGCAAGTTCAGATTATAGCGGCGAACATCGATCGTGCTTTTGTAGTAGCTACTCCTGTTTTACCCAAAACATCATTAGGTTTTATCGATCGATTCTTAGCAACCGCAGAAGCATATCGAATTCCGGCAGGAATTATTTGGAATAAGTCGGATGTGTTTAACGCGGATGTGTTTGATTTTTTAAGCGACGTAAATAAAATTTACGAAGCGGTGAATTATGAAACTCATATTGTGTCGGCTATAACCGGGGACGGTCTCGACAAATTAACAGCAGCATTGAAAGGCAAGATTAATTTATTTTCCGGTCATAGTGGTGTTGGAAAATCGTCGTTGATTAATAAATTGATTCCCGACTTGCAAATAAAAACGGGAGGGTTATCGTCAGGGCACATGAAAGGAACGCATACTACGACGTTCGCTGAAATGCATACACTTCCATTTGGTGGATTTATTATTGATACGCCGGGCATTCGCGAATTTGGGACAATCGAATTTGCGAAGACAGAAGTGTCGCATTATTTTCCGGAGATATTTTCTTTTAGTAAGAATTGTAAATTCAGTAATTGTATTCATACAAATGAAATAAGCTGCGCTGTAAAAGATGCGGTCGGAGAGGGTGCTATAGCTATGAGTCGTTATGAAAGCTATTTGAGTATATTGGGTGGTCAGGATATTTTCAGGTAAAATTATGCGTTGTGTAATTCAAAGAGTTTCTTCTGCTTCCGTTACAATTAACGGAAATGTAAAATCGGCCATAGGAAACGGGTTGCTGTTGTTAGTAGGTATAGAAGACAACGATAGCGATGAAGATATTGAATGGCTTAGTTCGAAGATTGTAAAGCTTCGTGTTTTCAATGACGATGCAGGAGTAATGAATTGTTCTGTTCAGGAAATTGGCGGCGATATATTATGTGTTAGCCAGTTTACACTTCATGCATCTACCAAAAAAGGCAATCGTCCATCTTACACCAAAGCATCGAGGCCGGATTTTGCAATTCCTATGTATGAAAAATTTATTGGGCAATTAGAAAAGGACTTAGAAAGAAAAATATTTACAGGAGAGTTTGGTGCTGATATGAAAGTAAGTTTGTTGAATGACGGGCCGGTAACTATTATTATTGATTCTAAAAACAGAGAATAAATGGAAAACGAAATTTCATTGAATCAGGTTCAAGCAAAAGTTGATGAGTGGATAAAGCAATACGGCGTTCGTTATTTTAATGAGCTTACAAATATGGCTTTGCTTACCGAAGAGGTCGGTGAAGTTGCAAGGATAATGGCGAGAGTATATGGCGAACAGTCGTCGAAGGCGAGTGAGTTGAAAAGCGAATTGCCCGATGAATTAGCCGATGTTCTTTTTGTTTTGGTTTGTATTGCAAACCAAACAGGAATAAATTTGCAGGAAGCGTTTGTAAAAAATTTAGAAAAGAAAACGAGAAGAGATTCGGAGAGGTATAATGGAAATGGAAAATTGCAATAATATTTTTTGAGTTGAATTCTATTCGGCTAATTTACTCTGCCTTATGTTTAGTTTCCTTTACCGGGTCTTCGTGAAAAAAGTACCTCAAATCTATTGTTAGATAATTTCCTACTAATAAATTTCCAACAGTAGCGTCGCGACCACCATTCGAATATTTCACCTTGTCGAAATAAATATATGAAAAAGGTCGATGGTAAGAAACGCCAATGTAAATGTTTCCGCTCTTTGGTGTGCGATATTCAAAGCCTATATTTCCATTGATGGCTGGTTGGAAAATATGATTTCGAAAGGATACGTGATTAAAAAATTGATCGTAAGTTACAATGTTGCTTGCAAACATGTCTAACGCTGGACCTAATGATCCATTGGCATATAATTTTTCTCCTATCCTTGCAAAGATTACTGCAGAAAAAGGAATCTCATATCCGATCATTCTAAAAGATGTTTCATGAACAAATGCGCCATCGGTAAAATTAAGTGCGTATTTTCTTTTCACATAATTAATACCACCTTCTAGCGCAAGTAAGTCTGAAAAAGAGTGACGTATAACAACTCCTCCGCTAAAACCGGATGTTAACTCTGTTTCAAAATGAATATTGTTTAAGTCGTTCGTAATTTTTCCGGTACCTATAAAACTTACAGGGAAAATTGGTTTATATTGAATACCAACTGTCGTAACATTTTTTTGTGCAAAAATTGTTTTGGAAAAAAGGAAAATAAAAAAGAAACAACACTTAAGACGAGCATTCATTGCTTACTGATTTGACAACTTTTTAAGTCGGTCGAGAAAACTCATCAATGCGATCCAGTATTCTTGATTACCTTGTGATTGAGTCCAAAGAACTTTTGATCCGTGATCACCATTTCCCATCGGGATGTACTGAATTTTAATTCGAGAATTTACGTCTTTGATCAATTCTGTTACATCAGCTGCTTCTTCTTTTGACGAAGTAATAAAAACCGGTTTCAATAGTGTTTTGATGCTGGAGCTCGTAAAATTTTTATTTGTAAAATATTCTCCCGGGCTAAATGCTACAGCAGCCATGACCTTTGTGTTTTCCGCAGCAATTTTCAGCGCAAGTGATGCAGAGTAACTACTTCCTAAAATAATTATCGGCTTTTGGTATTTAGCGTAAAGAAAATCAACGGCAGCAATCATGTCTTGTTCGGTGTCTTCGTAAACCGGATTCATTTTTTTTGCCTTTGCTGCTAATGCAGTTTCGTTTGTGATATTATTAACGCTTTCACCCACACGTTGATCGATCGCCAAACAATTAAATCCAAATTTATTTAAGCGAAGTGCAGTTTCAGCATATTCACCACGGCTAAATTTATTTTGATGACAAAGTAAAATAACAGGCAAGTTACTGCTTACAGGATACCAGTCGGCTGTGATCTTAAGTCCATCTTTCGCAGGAAAATTAACAGTGAGCTGTGCAGAAGCGGCTTGTGCCGAAAAAATAACTACTAAAAGCAGTAAAATTTTTTTCATTGGGATTGAATTGAGCGAGCAATATAATAAAAAGTAAGTAAGCGCTCGATTGGGATTGATTGAAATAATTAACAATTGACTGATTGATAATGTGAATTAATCAGGATGCGCTTTTTGTTTTTTGATCTTAAGCCTTTGTTTGGTTGAGAGCGGAAATAGTTGAAAGCAAAAATCTTTATGGAAAAGGAATTAGATATGCATCATTTCAAAAAAATCTACAAGACGATGGACCAAAAAACGTATGAAGATTTAATCTTCGAGAGGAAGAACAAATCGTATGGCGCCTATGAGTTAAGAACAAATTATGACAATCGTTTGATGCGCGCATTCGCACTAGGCATAGGAGGTTTGCTGTTTTTAGCAATTAATTTGTATCTCCTCAATCATTCAAATAAAATAGTTCCCGTTAAACCTACGATGACCGACGGAATACTCTTCTCTCAGCTTTTTGAAGCACAAAAAATTATCGTTGAGCCTGTGAAGCAAACACCAAGGCAAGTGGTAAAAACACAATCGCCCATAGCCACCATTTCCGATCCCAATGCGTATAAGCCGGTGGCCGTAGTTGACCCACTTTCACAGCTAGTAAAACCGACAACTCCGGATCCAACTATTTCAACAGAATTAACAGCAACATCAACCACAATAGCTACAATAGAAGGAGGAAGTGGTGTAGAAGCGTTCGGAATTCCGCCGGTTGGTACAGTGGTAAGCAATGCAGTTGTTGATCAGCAGCCGGAGTTTCCGGGAGGATTGGAAAGTTTCTATAAATTTTTGTCAGCCAACATCCGATTTCCGGCAGAGGCATTACGAGAAGGGATCAGTGCAAAATTGTTCGTATCGTTTGTAATTGATACCGACGGAAGGTTGATTAGTATTGAGTTTGTGAAAAAAGCTGGTTATGGAATGGAGAATGCGATTGAAAAAGTATTAATAAAATCCCCACTTTGGTCGCCGGGCCGGGTAAAAAGTGCGAAGGTGAACACCAAAATGATTTTGCCGGTAGCTTTCAACTTGATTCAATAAGATTTGCAGGCGTTCGTTTCACTAACATAAAAATGTTTACAAGTACAGAGAAGGCGCCGAGTGTAGGCAGCTATTCAACCTACTTTTGCTAGCTACTCTAAAAAGGTTTATATGATAGGAATTATCTTACAGATGACACAAATGGGTGCTGCGGCAGCCGATACGTTACACAATACAGCAGCGGTTATGACACCGCCCGTAGAACAATCAATTTCGTTATGGGATATGGCAGTGAAAGGCGGACCGATCCTTTATCCGATTGCAATACTTTCCATCTTAGCATTCTATTTTTTCTTTGAACGTTATTTTGTCATCAAAAAATCGTCGAAGATTGATAATAATTTCATGAATCAAATTCGCGATTTCGTTCATAGTGGAAACATTGAATCGGCAAAGTCGCTGTGTCGAAACACCAATACGCCCGTTGCAAGAATGATAGGCAAAGGGTTGTTACGATTGGGAAAGCCGGTAAAGGAAATTGAAACGGCGATTGAGAACGTTGGGAAGTTGGAAGTGTTTAAGATGGAGAAGAACATGAATATATTAAATTCGATTTCGGGCATAGCGCCGATGTTTGGATTCTTAGGAACCATTTTCGGAGTAATTAAAATCTTTTATCAAATAGCACAACAAAACAGTTTGGAGATAAATACGATCTCCGGAGGACTGTATGTAAAGATGATTTCATCAGCATCAGGATTACTTGTGGGAATGATCGCTTATGCAGCATATCACTACTTAAGTTTTATGATCGATCGCGTTGTAAATAAAATGGAAGTAAATGCATTAGAATTTATCGATCTTTTAGAAGAGCCGGTAAAAGGATAACAGTAAAAAACGACAGAAATGAATTTAAGAAAAAGAGTACGTCATAGTGGGGAAGTTTACTCAGCATCGTTGAACGACATTATGTTTTTCCTTTTGTTGTTCTTCCTTATTACCTCTACAATGGCAACACCGAATGTGTTGAAATTGTTATTGCCGAATGCAAAAAGTAGTGTGCAAGGTTTTAAACATCCGCTTACGATTTCTGTAACGGAAGATCTTCAATTTGCAGTAAACAATACACCAATAGCACAGGCAGATTTAGAAGCAACGTTAGTATCGATGATTGCCGGCCAGCCCGATCCGACTGCATTATTAAAAGTAGATAAGTCGGTGCAGGTACAAAATCTGGTCGATCTTTTAGATATCGGAAACCGGTTGAAGATAAAAATGGTATTAGCTACACAAACTTCGAAGAAATAAACTATGGATGCTAACATCCGTTCGCGTTCTGCCATATTATCGGTAGCGGTACATGCGGTACTTTTTTTAATATTACTCTTTACGATGATGAAGACACAAGTACCACCCTTTCCGGAAGCGGGAGGTAATGGAGGAGTGTTGGTAAACATTGGAACAGTTGACGAGGCGAGTGGCGATGTGCAACCGATGGCAGAAGTTATTTCAAAAGCGCCGGTTGCGGAGAAAGTAACACCGACTACAGCACCCGAAGAAAATTTCGCGACACAGGATAATGAGAAGGTAGATATACCGCCGGTTAAAAAAGTAGAAACTAAAAAAGATGTGAAGCCGGTAAAGACAGAGGTGAAAGTAGTTTCGACAAAACCGGCAGAGCCAGTGAAGACAGTGAATCCGAGTGCTATTTATCAGGGTAAAAATACAGCATCTAAAAGTCAAGGTACCGGAACAGGCGTTGGAGACCAAGGTGATCCGAACGGCGATCCGTTGAGTAAATATACAGGTAAGAATGGTAGTGGCGGAAATGGTGGACATGGCGCAGGCGATGGTGATGGCGAAGGGAATGGTTCAGGCAAAGGGTTGTCGTTTTCATTATCGGGGCGTAAGTTGATACGGACGCCGCAGATCACAGATCATTCGCAAGAGACAGGGAAAGTGGTGGTAGATATTACGGTAGATAAAGACGGCAATGTAGAGACAGCAGTGCCAGGCGGGCGAGGGTCGACAACAACGAGTGCCTATTTATTTCGATTGGCAAAAGAAGCAGCGTTGAAAGCCAAGTTCAATGCGAGTCCGGAGAAGGCCGACATACAGAAAGGGACAATCTCCTTTGTGTTTTTGGTACAATAGCGGAAAGGGTCTGGATGAAATTAGGAGGAAAAGCGAGAAAAGGGGAATGTAATATTTTTTTCGGGTCGATAATATTTTGAAAATCAGACCTTCAATTCTTGGCCATAAAAAATATCAATTTAAGATTTGGCGAGAGTAAAAAATCGTCTATATTTGCCGACCCAAAAAGAAAAACAGTCTTTTTGCAAAAAATGGGAGCTTAGCTCAGCTGGTTCAGAGCATCTGCCTTACAAGCAGAGGGTCACAGGTTCGAACCCTGTAGCTCCCACAGGAAAAATCAAAGGCTTACAAGGTTTATTACTTGTGAGCCTTTTTTTTTGAGCAACATTTGCATATTTATTAAGTTTTACCTAAAATCATTGCTGTAAGAAAAAAAATAAATTTAATATGACCGTGCAAGAGTTAAATAAATTACTCTTAGTATTTTGCAGTCAACTTCAAGAGCAACAATGGTTGGAGTTTAAACAGAATAAGGGAAGCGTTACCAATGAGGAAATTGGCGAGTACATTAGTGCTATGAGTAATGGAGCAACTATTTCCAATATGCCTTTTGGGTATATGGTTTGGGGTGTACAAGATTTAACACATAAAATTGTCGGGACTAATTTTTCTTTTGCAAATTCTAAAAAAGGAAATCAAGATTTAGAGCTTTGGGTTAGGAATTTATTACACCCAAAAATTAATTTTGAAATATTTGAATTTGTATACGAAGGTAAAAACATTACGCTACTTCGTATCCCTTCAGCCAAAGGAGAACCAACACATTTTCAAAAGAAACCATTTATTAGAATTGGCAGTAATAAAACCGATTTACGAAACTTTCCTGAGTACGTTAGGATTATATATAACTCATTGGAAGATTGGAGTGCTAAAATAATTGATAAAGCGAGCATCACTGACTTAGACATTGAAGCAATAAAGATTGCTAAGGAAAAATTTAAAGAAAAAAGCACAAAAGCTTCATACTACAATGAAATTGATAATTGGGATAATGCTACATTTTTAGATAAAGCAAAAATTACAATTAACGGTAAGATTACCAATACAGCTATTATATTGTTAGGCAAGGAAGAGGCCTCACATTATTTATTACCTGCAATAGCTGAAATAACTTGGAAGCTAGAAACCGAAGAAAAAGCGTACGAACATTTCGGAACGCCTTTGCTATTGAATACTACGAAAGTTTTGCAAAATATTCGTAATGTTAAATACAAGTTTTTTCCTGACAATGAGTTATTGTCAACGACCGTAAATAAATACGACACACGTACCATTTTAGAGGCGATGCACAATTGTATTGCGCATCAAGATTACTCTTTACACAGTAGAATTATTGTTACGGAAAAAATTGACAAACTTATATTTTCAAATGCAGGCAGTTTTTTTGAAGGAACCCCCGATGATTATTCCGCTGGAGAAAAAACACCTGAACGATACAGAAACCCTTGGTTAGCGCACGCAATGGTTAATTTAGGAATGATTGACCGTTTAGGTTACGGTATTCATACAATGTTTATTGCTCAAAGAAATAGATACTTTCCTCTTCCGGATTATTTATTATCGGAATCACAAAAAGTAGTATTGCAATTATACGGACATTCAATAGATGAAAATTATTCTAAACTTCTTATTGAGCGTAAAGACCTGCCTTTATCCGAAGTCGTATTACTAGATAGAGTACAAAAGAAATTACCAATTACCGATAGTGCAGCGAGTTTATTGAAAAAAGAAAAATTGCTTGAGGGCAGAAAGCCTAATTATTTTGTAACGGCATCGGTTGCTGCTGCAACTGATGATAAAGCTGCTTATATTAAAAATAAGGCTTTTAATAAAGAATATTATAAGAATTTAATTCTTGAATTCTTGACCAAGTACAAAAAAGCTACGAGAACAGAATTAGATGAATTGTTAATGGATAAACTATCAAATGTTCTTTCTGAAGAGCAAAAGAGAACCAAAATCCGAAATATACTTTACGAAATGTCTAAAAAAGAGCAAAAAATAGTTAACCAAAGTAAGTCAACGGCTAATCCTGTTTGGGCTCTCGTTACTCCTAAAATTAAGATAGAGAAAGATAAGGATTAAGATAGGGAACGCCCCGAATTGTTAACTCAAGCCATTGAATATACGTGATTTATGTGGCTATTGTTTTGTCATTTTAAGATAGTATAAGATAGAGGTTAAGACAGGGGAACTGTCATTAGAGATGGTACATTTTAAAAATCAGAACTCAAAAACTACAAAAACTTAACATGCGGAATCTTAGCCAAATCCTTGATAATTTCGTTCGATTCGGGCATGGTTTCTCCCACAAAAAAAAGGTGCAGGAAAATAATTTCTCCTACACCTTTTTTATTTTTACTCAATCTTTGTTAGAATTTGTAGAAACAATAAATTGAAAATTATTTTTTTATTGCTTTTATGAAATTTCCTTTTGAATCAAAAATCAAATCATTGCCTTTTACTTCTGCTTCATAAGTTACCATTCCTTTTGCATCTGTAATTCTAGCTGCTTCTCTTACTTCATCTTCATCATACGTCTTTTTTACGTATTCCATCACACCTGCCGGCAGTTCAGATGCTTTAATTGTTACTTCTGATTCAAGAAGGTCTCCTGCTGCATTAAAAGTAACTGACCGATCCACTTTATCTTTATCATATTCTGCCTCAAAATTGATTCCGTCTTTACTCCATTCAACATCTTTGATTTCCGGATAAGCTTTACTGAAAGCATTCGTAACAGCTAGTGGAACATTTTTTGTCATAAGTTTCTGCGCTTGTACCTGCGTAAATAATCCCGCAATAGCGAGAGCTAAAATTATTTTTTTCATTTTCTAAATATTAAGCAGTGAATGAATTTTCATTGCTGCACAAAGGTCATTACCTTATTTGTATTATTAATTATAGAATTTCAATAATAAGTTACACAAATCACACTTTTGGTCTGGCGATTAATCACGCTTTAAATTGGTATATATTTGACTTGATTTGCAAAAAGCCTTTACACTCTAGTATAATGAGATATTCCGTTTTGACCAAATAGTGTTTCATTCCCTTTACTAATTGACGCTAATTCTGTTTATGGTTTCCAATTCATAAAATCCCGGGTTAAGCATCTTTTGCTATGGATTTGCTTTAAGAATAATTTTTGTTCAGCTAATTCAGTACTTGAATTCTAAGACCATTAAAATTTTCTCATTTTATTCTGTTAATTGCTTCTAGTAGTTTTTGAAGATCTTTTTCCTGAACACTTAAGCCTACTTATCAATTTTCTCCCATCCCTCCGAAGTATTACCTTTGGAAAATCGTCTAACTCATAGAACGTAAATTAATTTGACTTTTGAAGCTCTTTATGCCGATCATAGCCGCATGGTATTTAACCTGGCGCTTCAGTATGTCCAAAATCGGGAAGATGCGGAGGAGATTACGCAAGATGTGTTCGTCGCTGTTCATCAATCTTTTTCAACGTTCAAACAAGAGTCGTCCATTTCCACTTGGATTTATCGGATCACCATTAATAAATCGCTCGATTACATTAAGGCGAAAAAAAGTAAAAAGCGGTTTGCCTTTTTTACTAGTCTCTTTCACGAAAACAGCTCTGATCTTATACACGAAATTGCTTCCTTTGATCACCCCGGAATTCTTTTAGAAGATAAAGAAGCGCTCAAAATCTTGTTTACTCAGATCAACGAATTGCCCAATAATCAGAAAACGGCGTTGATACTACATAAAATTGAACATAAATCGCAAGTGGAAGTAGCCGAAATTATGGGATTAAGCACGAAAGCAATCGAATCATTGATGCATCGTGCTAAAATGAATTTAGCGAAAAAAATAAAAAGTAACGAAGGGTAAATTCAACTCTATCGTCTAACCTTTAAATCACCAATAAATGAACATTGATCAATTAGAAAAGATTCAAGCTGTTGAAGTGCCGCCGTTCTTGCTGACTCGAATTAAACAGAAAATAGAAAGCAATCGTGCCAGCCTCATGCCACAATCTTTAGTAAAGGCATTCACTCTGTCTTTTCTGTTTCTCCTCATCTTAAATTTCGGAGCTGTATTGTACTCCCTAAAATCTGATACGGGTAAAGAAAACCTTGTTGAATCAATGAATTTGTCAACTTTCAACTCGCTCTATAAATGAACAAAGTAAAATTCTTGACCATTTCATCGCTAGCATTGTTAGCAGCTAACTTAATGCTGATATGGTTTTTAGTTTCACATAGGCCTCATCGGCCAGAACAAGATGGACCAAAACAGATGGTGATCGAAAAATTATCGTTGGATGGCGAACAAATTAAAGCGTATGATAAATTGATTGACTGGCACAAGGCTGAGATGAAAACAACTCGTATGCAAATGGCTGACTTGAAAAATAAATTGTATTCTACTCTTGTAGCAGATACAAGCAACACAGCTCAAAAAGATTCGCTCATTAATAAGATCGGGACGTTGCAAATGGAAATTGAAAATATTCATTACAAACATTTCAGCGATATAAAATTATTGTGCAAGCCTGAACAGCAAAAAGCCTTTGCAGACCTTTCATTGGAAATTGCTAAATTGTTTTCACCCGAACCCCCACATCACAGACCTGAATGATTTTTCGGAAAACATTTTTCTTATTAATAGTATTTTTTCAAACACTGAATTTGTTTGCACAAGAAAATAATTTAGTCCAACTTCACTTTGTGCCAACGTATGGCGCAAGAGAAATTGATCTGGCTGATTCGTCATTTTCAATTGATGAAAATAATAAGTTCCGAATTGATGTGTTGAAGTTTTATATTTCGGGAATCCGATTTCTAAATAAAGGGAATGAAATTTCTCGAGAGAAAAACAGTTATCATTTGGTTGATGCTTCAAGTAAATCGTCGATGAATATTGAAATTCCGGCAACGAGTCAAAATGAATTCGATCAGTTGGTTTTCAATTTGGGGATAGACAGTATTACAAATGTTTCTGGTGTTCTTGGTGGCGACTTAGATCCGACGAAAGGCATGTACTGGACATGGCAGAGCGGATATATTAATTTTAAGTTAGAAGGAACATTCAATCTCTGTAAAACTAGAAACAATGAATTTCAATTTCATTTAGGTGGATACCAATTTCCAAACTCAGCAATTCAGGAGATAACTCTTTCTGTTAAAAATGTAAAGTTGATCAATATTAATTTAGATATTGAAAAGGCGCTGCAAGAAATTGATCTTTCAAAACAAGATCATATTATGTCGCCCAAGCAAGAGGCTGTTGTACTAGCATCAAAATTTTCTAAAGCATTTGAAATAAAATGAAAGCAAAAGTGACATTATTTTTTATTGTTGCCATTGCTATAACAGCATTTCGTTATAGCGATGAACTGCTTTTTAAAGTGCCCAAGAATTGGCCGAAGCCATTGTATGACTTTTCAAAAAATCCAATCACGGAAAGCAAAGTGGAGTTAGGTAGAGAGTTGTTTTACGATGCGTTACTTTCACGCAACAATACAATCTCTTGCGCAAGTTGTCATTCTCAATATACCGCATTTACTCATGTCGATCATGCGTTGAGTCATGGTATAGAAGATAAAATCGGAAGGCGCAATTCGACTGCTCTAATGAATTTAGCGTGGCAAGATAAATTTATGCGCGATGGAGCAATAAATCACCTCGACGTGCAAGCACTGGCTCCGTTGAGTAATCCGGTAGAGATGGATGAAAATATTTCGCACGTTGTAAAAAAATTACAAGAAAGTTCTATTTACCCGGCTTTGTATTTTAAAGTCTATGGCGATTCTGTAATAACCGGCGAGCATACACTTAAAGCACTTTCTGCATTTATGCTTACACTTATTTCATGCAATTCCAAGTATGATAGTGTGATGAGAAAGGAAGCTGTTTTTACTGCGCAAGAAAATAACGGTTATGCTTTGTTTAAGAAAAACTGCAATGCTTGTCATGCCGAACCATTATTTACAAACAACGATTTTATGAATAATGGACTACCATTGGATACAACATTAAATGATTACGGTCGCTATGGCATCACGGAAAATGTAAAGGATGTGTTGAAGTTTAAGGTGCCAACCTTGCGGAATATTGAGTTCTCGTATCCTTACATGCACGACGGTCGATTTAAAAAATTATCAGAAGTAATTAAGCATTACACAGGTGGAATAAAGCAGAGCTCAACGCTAGCATCCGAATTAAAAAGTCCAATCATCTTAACCGCCAATGAAAAAGTTGATCTCACGGCCTTTCTATTATCGTTAACTGATCGTTCGTTTTTATTCAATCCGAACTATTCTTATCCAAGAAAAAATTTAATAGAAGCGAAGAAAGGGAACTAAATATATCGTCTAAATAAAAAAAAATGAAAACCATGAAAAGAAAATTATTTTTGTTATCACTACTGTTAAGTAGTTTTATTGTGCAATCGCAAACGAATCCTGCTATCACATCGTGGCTGCAAAACACAACAGGAATTATGGGGCGTCATTATGTGAGTGGGAATTCGACCCCCATTCAAGATGCAACGCTTGCCAATGTTCAAACAGTTCAGTATTCAGCAAACTGGGCTTATGTGAGTGCTACAGGAATTCCTGCGTATGTTACTGGTCCGTTCCTAGACGGGAACCCGTCGATTGCTACCAATCAAAATGCAATCTTTAAAATGCCACTTAATCCTGTTCAGAATACAGGTACGCCTACTGCGACAACAGGAGGCAATATTGGAATTTTTATTAACGGTGTTGCCTTATTTGATTACCGCGACGGAGTGTCGTGGAATACCACAACCAACGCTTTGTGCGGAGGTCCCGCGGGGTCACCATGTCCAGGTGGAATGGGCGCTTCCCAGGCATGGAACAGAGATGCTATTCGAGCCGAGCGCGGAGGCTTCGATTGTGCAAAGGCTCATCCTGCTATGGGGAATTATCACCATCATCAAAATCCTTCTGCATTCAATTTAGATTTGAATGTAATATCAACAGTATGCAATTTATACAATGCAGATGGCTTGTATGCAATTGACAGTACTGTTCATTCTCCGCTACTTGGATTTGCCTACGATGGATTTCCAATTTATGGAGCCTATGCCTATGCAAATAGTAATGGAACCGGAGGCGTTGTTCGAATGAAATCGAGTTATCAGTTGCGTAATATTTCGGCAAGAACAGTTTGGGCTGATGGGACAGATGTAGCAGATGGTCCAGTGGTAAGCACAACATATCCTCTAGGTTATTTTAGAGAAGACTACGAATTTATTTCTCATCCGGGACAAGAAGATTATTTGGATGTTCACAACGGAAGATTTTGTATAACACCTGAATATCCAAATGGGATTTATTGTTATTTTACCACGGTAAATGCTAGTTGGAATTCTACTTATCCTTATGTTGTCGGACCAACATTTTATGGAACAGTTACAGCAGCAAAAGTAACTTCCATTACAGAAACAGTTACAACATACACGCCAACATCTACAGGAATTTCAACGGAAGAAAACAATGTACTGCAAGCAAATGTATTTTCTAGTCCATTGAATGAATTAATAGTTGTTCAAATGAATGGCTTGAATAAAGAGAATTTAAATGTAGAAATGTTTGACATCGCAGGAAAGTTAGTAGCTAAAAATGTACTTTATTCAGGTACAACAATATCGTATTTTGACACACAAATACTTTATGGTGGAATTTATATAGTGAAAATTTCCGGTTCAAAAGGATTGCTTACAAAACGAGTTGTAGTTAGTAAATAAGAGTTGAGTTAAAAATAAAAAACAGGGATGCCTTTTGGTGTCCCTGTTTTTTTGTAAAGCCATTTTTTGTAATATTTTTTTAGTTTGGTTCACTAGGTAATAATTCAGATTTCGATTTGTCGTAGCGAACAAAAAAGTTTAGCCAAATAATTCTCGCCCATCGGAAAGAAATTGGACTCAAGGCAACGATTGTCGAGGTCATAAAAACGAGAAAGAAAGAAGTAGACCAGTTGAGAACGAAATTATAGAGTGCAAACCAAACAATAAACCATCCGGTTGTAAGAGCATAAGATACATACATAGCTCCGAAAAAATAACCGGGTTCTTTTTCATACACCTCACCACAATGCGAACATGTTTTTTCCATTTTCAACATTCCACCTTTTAAACGATAGGGATTGTTGAATGTAAATACTTTACCTTGATGACAGCGTGGGCATTTATTTGCTGCCATTGAATAGAGGATTTGCGATAACATCATAGAAAAGAAAGTTTGTGTAGTATTAGTTTTAATATAGTGTAAAGTTACCGTTTATTGTATTCGATAGGCGTAACAAAAGTTACATAAGATGAATCTTTAAACAAGATTTTTAAATTTCAACTCCTTGGAAATTGTTTTTTTTCAGCCAATGAAATTGAGTAAGAGATTTATTTTTTAGATTTCGGCAACAACAAACGTACTGCCACCAATAAAGATCAGATCGTCGGTTGAGCTTTCTAATTTTGCTTTTTCAATAGCTGCTTTTACAGACTCGTAACACGAACCTGACAATCCAAATTTTTCTGCGCTTATTTTTAACTCATTTTGATCGAGTGCTCTTGGAATGTTTGCTTTACAGAAATAGTAAACGGCATCTTTTGGTAACATTGAAAGTATAGATGAGGCATCTTTATCGTTCACCAAGCCAATTACCATTCTAAGGCGGTCGTATTTATTTTCTTTTAATTGATTTATAATAAATTCTATTCCCGCTTGATTATGTCCGACATCGCAAATTATTTTCGGTGAGTTTTGTAAAGTTTCCCATCGACCTTGTAAGCCGGTAAGTTGTTGAATATTTTTCAAAGCATACCTAACATGTTCTTCTGTAATTGAAAAGTGTAAGACTTTTAATTGTTCAATAGCTAACAATACAGTTGAAATATTTTTTTGTTGATAATTTCCTAATAAGCTGAGCGAAATGTTTTCGTAGAGCATCTTTTCATTAAGGGAAACGTTGTAGGAGGTGAAGTCTTGGTCTTTGCGTATCGGAAGAGCGTGTATTAATTCGCTTGCAAAAAAGATTGGAGCGTTTTCAGTATTAGCCTTTTCAATAAAAACTTCAGCAGCTCCTGATTGTTTTTCCCCAATCACGATTGGAATATTATTTTTAATGATACCGGCTTTTTCAGCAGCTATCTTTTCGATAGTGTCGCCGAGTAACGCAACATGATCGAAACTGATGTTAGTAATAATTGAAAGCTCGGGAGTAATCACATTTGTAGAATCGAGTCGACCACCCAAGCCGGTTTCAATAACTGCGAGGTCTACTTTTTCTTCTGAGAAATATTGAAAAGCTAGTCCAACTGTCCATTCAAAAAAGCTGGGCTCAATTTTTTCGAAATCTAATTTATATTTTTCAACGAAGTCGATTACCTTTTCTTTGCTAACCATCTCGCCGTTTATTCGAATTCGTTCACGAAAATCTTTGAGATGCGGGGAGGTGTACAGGCCGGTTTTATAACCTGCACGCTGCAGAACAGCGGCCAACATATTGGATGTTGAACCCTTTCCGTTGGTGCCGGCAATATGAATCGTTTTAAAGTTTAAATGTGGATTTTCAAGTAAATTTAGTATTTCGATAGTGTTGTTGAGGTCCGATTTATAGGCAGCAGCCCCTATTCGATGGAACATAGGCAAGCGTGCAATTAAGTAAACGAGCGTTTCTGAATAGTTCATTGTAGTACAAACAGTGACAAATGACGTGAATTTGTGTTTTGCAAAAGTGGCAATTTTTTGGTGGAGTAGAAATATTTAATATCTTGCATCTGCTAACAATACCAACCTTATGTCATTAACTAAACGGGCTACTCGTAAACTTATCAATACGTGGCCACAGCGACTTGCTATTTCAGGAGTAGTAGGATTTATAGTATGGAACTTAACAGGTGAAAACTTGTTTGCTTTCATCTCTGTCATTTTAATTTCGCATTGTATTTTGTCGGTTGTCAATAATCGCATGCCGGGCACACAAAAAGGCTTTAATGAGGAAATGAAATGCTAGTTTTCTTTTTTTAATTCCTAATTTTCGTGTTTCACATTTTTTATTCATTCTCCCTATTGCTTTCAATATTTTCAAAGCATAGTTATTTAGATTTTACTTACCTTATTCATTCTTTCTCCAAATAGGAAATCCTTTTTCATACCTTTACTTTATGCGAAATGTTTTATTGACACTCTTTTTATTGCTCATATGTTTTTTAGAAGTTTTTTCACAAACAATTACGTATTCTCAAGAGATCGGGGAGAATAAAAATGCTAAGTTCATGAAGATACTCGGAGCCGATGAATTTGAAAATATTTATTTGCTCAGAAGTAATCTTTCATTGGAAAATGATCGTGAGCGATCGGGATTTCGATCGCGTGAATATTATTTGCAACAGTACTCGGCTAGTTTAATTTTGAATTGGGAAAAGGCACTTGTGCCTTCAATAGAAAATGCGCGAATCTCAGATGTTCAACTGAACAATGGACGAATAGTTGTGGTGAGTTATATGTTTGAACGCAAATCGAAGACCTATACTTTCTTTATTCAATCGATGAATCCAAAAGGTGAATGGCTAGGCAAAGCTACACCAATCGATCAGTTTAGTGCCAATCAATTGGATGAAGACGACAAGCCCGGAATTATCAGTTCACAAGACGAAATGTCCATGGCGTTCAATTATAGGAAAGTGAGTAGTGATAAAAAAACGCAGTCGTATCAAGTTATACTGCTTGATACAGCTTTCCAAACTGTTTATAGTAAGGAGATGATAATTGATGCTTCGTTCAATAATTATATTCCTTTCAAGCCATTGATTTCTAATGAGCGAAATTTTTATGTGCTAGGAATTCATTACGCAACGGAGAAAAAGGTGAAGTTGCCCGATGAAGTGTACTATGAAATTCATGGTTATAATTCAGCTGAAAAGAATTTTATTCATTCCCAAATCAAGATTGAAAGTAAATTTTTAACTGACGTAGGCTTTTCAATAGACAATTACAATCGTAGAATAATAGCTGCCGGGTTTTATTCCGATCGAACTACATATTCAACAGCAGGAATTTTTTATAACTCTTTTTCTGAAGATAGTTTGATTCAGTTGTCAACCACAAGCTCGCCGTTTCCTGATTCATATCTTCAAAAATTTATAGGTGAACGAAAAGAAAACAAGAGTCGAGAATTGGTAAATTATTCGATCGACCGATTGATAGTTCGTAGAGATGGAGGAGTTGCTTTGTTGGCAGAATCATTTAATCGAGCTGAGCGTTCTTATTGGGATTACTACATTCAGAGTTATATTTATCACTATTATTATCACTACGGTAACATTATGGTTTGTTCTGTAAATCCATCAGGACAAATTTTATGGGGTAACGTAATTAGTAAAGATCAAAATTCGGTTGATGATGGCGGTGTTAGTTCCGGATATATTAGCTCGGTGATTCATGGAAAAATAGTCTCTGTTTATAATAAATATGTAAATGAAGATTCATCGGTTTTGCTTACGACTATCGATGGAGTGGGTGCACAGAAAACGGATGTATTGGTAAATGAAAATGAAAGAGTGTCGGTCTTACCTCATTCTGCAAAGCAAATAGATGAGTCGACAATTTTGATACCTGCTTATAAACAAAACAAGTTTCATCTGATGCGAATTTCGTTTTGAAATTACACACGATGAAATTTGTACTTAGTGAAAAAATATTTTTTAACTCTTAGAGCTGTTATGCTTCAAATATATTTTTTGTCCGGGAGTTAACTGCGCTCCTTCGTTTAAGTCGTTATACTTATAAATATATTTTTCTTTAATTGCATAGTCGCGACTAATAGAATTCACTGTGTCGCCAGGTTTAGTAATATAAAAGTTACGATCGCCTTCTTTGTTTTTCGGTTGAATGTAAACGATTTGTCCTTCAGTGATTGTTGCATCGTCAGACGTTTCGTTGTACTTTGGTAATTGCCAATAGCCAAGATTTAATTCGCGTGCTAAGCTTTGGTACGTGTCGGAACTTCTTCCAATTACATACTTAACACCATTTTTCTCCTTTACGGTTCTGCCTGCGAAAGCATCGACCACTTCGACAGAAGGGACAAAAACTTTTTTATCTTTTGAAGGAAGTGAGTTTGCAATTGCTGCATCATTAGAATTAGATGTTGAGGCAATTTCCGAATTCGAAACTGGAGGTTTAGGGCTTGAGTTAGCAAATAACTGCGGCGTCTGACCAAGATCTAATTGATGCAATTCGAAGTCTTCGATAATTTTTATTAAACGATCTGCATAAGCAGGGTCGGTAGCATAGCCGGCTTTTTTTAATCCTTTAGCCCAAGCTTTATAGTCGGTCGATTCAAGGTCAAATAAGAATGCATAACGAGGGCGAGTTTTCAAGAAATTACTGTGATCGTCGTACGATTCCAAAGCGGTAGTGTACTTTCTGAAACATTCATCTTTTGTATCGTCGTCTTGTATATAACTCGGTCCATTCCAATTAGCACATTTAATTCCAAAATGATTGTTAGCGTTGAATGCAAGAGGGCTAAGACCATCGCTCGATTCCAAACAAGCTTGTGCCATTGTGATGGAAGCAGGGACGCCCGATTTTTGCATCTCGCGGATAGCATCATCTTTATGTTCCAGGATGTACTTTATCCTAGAGGCTTTTGGTTCTACGGCTTGCATACTTTTAATACTTGCAAATACGAAGAAAAGTAATGATGGGAATTTCATAATGTTTAAACGAATTAATTTTACTAATATTTCTTACTGTTACGAGACTTCGGCGCGATTGATTCAAAAGCCGAACAAATTATTTATTCCTTTAAATTGGATAAAACGAATAAATTCCGCCGGTGTGAATCGCCGTAATACTTGTATTGGCCGGAAAGGTTCCTTTTTTCAGAAGATCTTGTAACGCAAAAAACAGCTTTCCCGTATAAACCGGCTCTATTTGAATTTGATTCAATAAGTAAAAGTCGCGACAAAAATCTGTTAATTCTAAAGTAGTTTTTGCATAGCCGCCAAAATGATAGTTGTAATGAAATATTATTTTGGATAAGTCGCCACCCAGCTTTTCAATTTCATTGCTAATAAATTTTTCACCCTTTAAAACAGGAACAACATGAAGTTGTTGATGGGCTTTTAACTTTGCAGATATTCCGGCGGCCGTGGCTCCGGTGCCTGCTGCTATAAAAATGATATCGTCTGTAATTAGTCCGGTCATTTCACTTGTTCCCAAAACTGCCGCTGCATTAGAACCACCTTCTGGTAAAATAAATAATTTGTCGTGAGAACTAATTACGTTTTGTTCTTTTAAGAGATCAATCCATTGTTGTTGAATTTCAATTGATGTTTTATTGCGGTAATCTTCTCTTGAAACGAAGAGTAAGTGCATACCCATTTCAATTAAATAGTTGATGCAAGGATTTGTTACTTGTTCGCCTCTTATTATACCAATTGTTTTTATTCCTAATTGATTTCCGGCAGAAGCACAAGCGATAAGATGATTGGAAAAGGCGCCACCAAAAGTCAAGAGTGTGTTTTTATTTTGTTCACGAAGATCGATTAGGTTATACTTTAACTTTCTCCATTTATTTCCACCAGTAAAAGGATGAACAAGGTCTTCACGTAAAATTTGCAGAGCATGAGTGGAAATAAAATCAGGCAATTTGAATTCCTGTAAGAAAGGGTTTGTATTAATGGAAAGCATTTTGCGAAATTAGAATTTATGACGAGAATAACTTAAGGATTGTTTATAAATGTCGAGTTTTCGAACAAGCCGGAATCCTTGATGCATTAATAATAAATGATTGAGTTGCTATAATTTGCTTTAATTCAATTTAGGTGAGTAAATTGGGTGTCTTTGAATTTATTTTCTAGCCTTAAGAACAGTTTTTTTTGATAAATTTGCAGCCTCAGTAGTTAAACAATTAATTAGACTAAGTGTTAATTTATGGCTATCCAAGACAAATTTGAGCCGGACGACTATTATTTATCTCCTGAAGGGTATATTATCTTCACCGAAAAATATCATTTGAAGAGAGGATATTGTTGTCAGAGTGGATGCAAGCATTGTCCATACAATTATAAAGAGTTATTAAAAACGAAAACGAAAAATAAGTGAATATGCTCACAGGAATATCGCACGAAAAGCTAGACTTAGCAACTTCAGTAACACCAACCGGAACAAAATTAAATTGTAAAGGCTGGGTTCAAGAAGCGGCATTAAGAATGTTGCTAAACAATTTAGATCCGGAAGTTGCAGAGCGCCCGGAAGATCTTGTTGTTTATGGTGGTCGAGGAAAAGCTGCAAGAAATGTAGAGAGTTTTCATTTGATTGTAAAAGCATTGAAAGAGTTGAATGACGATGAAACGTTGTTGATTCAAAGTGGCAAGCCAGTCGCAATTTTACCAACGCATAAAGACGCACCTCGAGTTATCTTAAGCAATTCTCAATTGGTTCCCAAATGGGCAACGTGGGAAGTATTTGATGAGTTAGAGAAAAAAGGATTGATGATGTATGGCCAAATGACAGCAGGTTCATGGATCTATATAGGCTCGCAAGGAATTGTTCAAGGAACGTATGAAACATTTAATGCGTTGGCCGATCAACATTTTAATGGATCATTGAAAGGGAAGTTATGTGTCACTGCCGGATTAGGAGGCATGGGTGGTGCGCAACCTTTAGCGATAACTATGGCCGACGGTGTTTGTTTGGCTGCAGAAGTTGAAGAGTGGAGAGCACAAAAAAGAGTTGACACGAAATACTTAGATATTATTGAAACGGATCTTGACAAAGCGATAGACCTTGCATTGGAATTCAAAGCAAAAGGTGAAAACAAATCGATTGGTGTAATTTGTACAGCAGTAAAAATGTTGCAGCGACTAATCGAAAGAAATATTGTTCCTGATGTATTGACCGATCAAACTTCTGCACACGATCCTCTTGTAGGTTATTTACCTGAAGGGTTAACGAATGAAGCAGCTAATATACTTCGTGAAAAAGATCCTAAAAAGTATATCGATATGGCTTACGATTCAATGGCGGAGCATGTTCGATTGATGTTGCAATTGCAAAAGTTAGGAGCTGTTACATTTGACTATGGAAATAATTTACGAGCAAGAGCGCAAGAGCGAGGAGTAGAAAACGCCTTTGACTTTCCAGGATTTGTGCCTGCTTATATTCGTCCGCTATTCTGCGAAGGGAAAGGACCATTCAGATGGGCAGCACTTTCGGGCGATCCTCAAGATATTTATGAAACAGATAAAGTTATTTTAGAATTATTTCCTGAAAATAAATCGTTGCATCGTTGGATGAAGATGGCGAAAGAGCGAATTGCGTTTCAAGGATTGCCGGCGCGAATTTGCTGGTTGGGTATGGGCGAACGCGAAAAAGCCGGACTTGCATTTAATGAGTTGGTGAAGAGTGGAAAAGTGAAAGCTCCAATTGTTATTGGAAGAGATCATCTAGATACAGGATCTGTAGCGTCGCCAAACAGAGAAACAGAAGCCATGATGGATGGAAGCGATGCCGTAGCCGATTGGCCAATATTAAATGCATTGATCAATACAGCAGGTGGCGCAAGTTGGGTGTCGCTGCACCATGGTGGTGGAGTAGGGATGGGTTATAGTATACACAGTGGAATGGTGATAGTAGCAGATGGAACAGAAGATGCAGCGCGAAGATTGAAACGCGTTTTACATAATGATCCTGCTATGGGAGTTATTCGTCATGCCGATGCAGGTTATGATATCGCAAAAGATACAGCACGACAATTTCGTTTGGATATTAAAGAATGGTTGAAATAAATAGAACAAATAAAATTACAATGAATAATAAAAAAATAATAAGATCAGTTTTATTCTTTGCGGCAATCACCTTATTTTTGATTGCATGTACAAAGACGGATACTGTAACTACATCAACTTCTGATCGTGATAAATTTGTTGGAACATGGATTGCAACAACGACAGGGCCTTCGGGTCAATTAAATTTTACGTTAACGATTACTGCAAGTAATTCGGCACCCGATCAAATTCTCATGCGTAATTTTGATCTTACCGGAAATACAGCTTATATTGCGGCATCTATCAATGTAAATAATTTATCCATGCAAAGTACATTGATAGGGAGTGATCGTTATGATGGTTCAGGGAGTATTGCAAGTAGCATTATTACGTTCAACTATACGGTGTATGATGGCCAAACGATTGAAACCAGAACAGGGACAGCACACAAGTAATTTTTTCGTTTATTTTTTTAATAACTACTTTGTATGAAGATAAAACTTTTTTTTTCGATAATTTTGTTGTTGAGTTTTTCGGCTTTTAGTCAGAGTCTGCAAAACTACACTTCTTTTCAAGGGGCCTCATTAACGTTGTATTCATGGCAAGGGAATAAAATAATGTTGTTGTCAGATACAAATGCCTTGGATTCTGCAGCGATGTATGAATGGGTTTTTAAAATGGATACTGCATATAATTATTATTCACTGTGTACAGGTCGTGAACCCAATTTTAACACAGGAGGAACATATATTAATAATCGTTCAACTATAGCTGAGGTGCAAAGTACATGTGGAGCAGGTTGCGGTTATTTAGGTACAACAGGTATCGAAATTCAAACAAGTTATTTTAACAATTGTTATAATTATGTTTTAAACCAAAACTTATACGACCAAGTTCCTTTTTATGAACTTGGAAGAAATTTTTGGTTTTATAGTGGTAAATTAAATTATCAGACGAATGATCCTATAACAACGGGTTATGCTGTTTTCATGCGTTTTATGGCGATGGATGCTGCGAATGTTCAAGGAGCTCCATTCAATTCGTGGACTTTCGCGCAATTCAAAAATAATGTCATTGGATTATTACCGACATATCTTGCAGATACATCTTTGAATTGGGCAAATACATTGGGAATAGGACAAGGCGTACCTGGATCAAGTTTGGGTGCTACAGATTTATTTGCTTCATTTTGTTTTTATTTGAGAGACAATTACTGTGGCAATCATTGGGTCGAAAATGTTTGGAAAAAGGCGGGACAGCGTCCAAATTCATCTACTACCCAAGATGCTGTCGACAATTTTATTATTTCAGCTTCGCAGGCTGCCAATCAGAATTTAACGTCGTTGTTTCAATATTGGCGTTGGCCAATTTCTAATTCTACTCTTTCGTTTTTGAGCACTCAGAATTTAGGAATAATTAATTCTCAACCATTATCAATAAATGTAAATGAAGGTGATGATGCTAGTTTTAGTGTTTCGTCGTCTGATAATGAGGCGGTATTTCTTTGGCAATTGGATACAGGATTTGGTTTTTTCGATGTAATTGACAGTGGTCAATTTGTTGGAGGGCAAACAAATAATTTATTGATAGCTGCTTCAACTCTATCAAACGACAGTATGTATGTAAGATGCAAAGTAACGGTTGGAAATTGTGTAGATACATCTTCGGTTGCAGAACTTATTGTAAGTCCAATTAATAAAATAGTTGAAGTTGATAGCAATTCTGCTACTGTCTACCCCTTACCTATTCATGATTTTATTTATGTGAAATACAATAAAAAAGTATTTAATAAAAAATTTAGAATAATAAACTTGTTGGGTTCTGTAATCATCGAAGGTGAATTTAAAAGTGAAGAAGGTATTTATGTTGGTGAACTGAATAGCGGATTTTATGTCCTACAAATAATAGGAAATACTATTCAAGCATATCAAATTATTAAATAATAAAAGCCATTTATTTTTTCTTAATCAACTCAGCGCAGTTTTGTTTTTGCTTCGCTATGAATCCGGAGCAGTCGGCCATTTTTTTATAGACTAAACTATTTTTGGCTTTGCACAATTTTGGCTTCCATCCAAAAATGTTTACTGTGCCTGTCGTTCCGATCTGAATGGTAAAGCATTTTTCTTTTATTCCAGAGGTTGTTTTAAATTTTGCGCCAATGACAGTCCATCCAGGATAAATTGCAATTTTTATTTCACATTTGTCCCAAAAGGCATCTTCAATGCATGGCATTTTTTTTAACCATAGTGTGAGTGTGTCGAACGTATATTGATGATTTACTTGAATACCGCTTCCTTTACCATTGTCATTTTGTAAGCCTGACTTTCTTTTTTTAATTTCTCTTTTAAAGAGCCGTTCAACTTTTCTAAAATTTTCTTTCTCTACAGCTTTGCAAAACTTAAGTTCGTTCTGAGCGTAGGCTGACAAAAAAAATAATACAGCAAATAGGATGGTTAAAAAATATTTCATTTCGCTTTAGTTGTGTGAGATTTCCATTGTAAGATAGCGTTTTCAAGTTGTAAGTCGTTCTTATACCATTCTCTCACTTGTAATCCATTTACAATTTTTTCATTCGTCGTTAAGTCTAAATTCCACATTATATTTGCTATGTAAATGCTATGAATTGTTGCATTCTCGCTTCCTGAAATAAATATCGGATTGCTTTCAAGTAAAAAGATTAAGAATTTAATTGCTTCTTGTTTGTTGTTTTCATAGATGTCTGAATAAGTTTTAGTGGTACAGATCATAGGGCGAATTTTTACCAGAAAATTCATCGCCTGAAGTGCAATAATTCTTGCGTCAGGATTCCAGTGAGCGCAGATTGCCATTAAGCAGTACCAGTCGTTATTCGTTTGAAAGTAATTCATTGCTTGATTAATTTCTCCATGCGATTTCATATTGTCCGGAGAAAGCTGATTAAAATAATAATTCGCAGAATCGATTTTTAATTCATCTATTAGTCCGCTTAGTATTTCATCGGTGAGTGCAGGTGGTTTTGGGTGGTCATTGTTAACTGAAGATTTGTTTTCAAGAACTGATGACACATTTTTTCTGAATATTTCCGGAATCTGTTTTGAGTTAGGAGTGTTTGAATAACAACCAAAGTTTGAAATCATCAAAAAGTAGAGGATGTTTTTTTTTATCATCCTCGTATTAAAAAATGTGGAAAGCTGTTTCATGATTGAGTGATCAATTGATAAAATTAAGCTATGAATTTATAATATTATTTAGGATTTGATAATAAGAGTTGTGTTAAAAAATCCTTGTAATATTATTTCTTGATGATTGGATTCTCGTTAATATAAACATTTGAAATCACTGCATTTCCATTGTACACCGCAACACTTGCATAGGCAACAGAAGTAGTGTCGCGCGTTGCTTTAGCGTATTCAGTTTCTGTATTGGCAGCCTTCGATTCTTCAACAAACAGTTTTCGGAATGGAAAATCGATATGCAAATAGCTTGTATCGCCTTGTTCAAAATAATCGACGTTTGCTTGAAAATAAATGCCTAACGAAGGAGGCGAAGTAAGAACATCGGAGATAACAGCAAAACCGGCTGAATCTTTTTTCAGCAAACAATAAATAACTTGGTCATTATCCCATTGTGAAGAGTTTTTAACCATCACTTTCCGCTCTTTAAAATTCAATGTAATATATTTTCCTCTGAATGGGTCTGATGGATCTATCGGTTCAGCAATGAATTTATAGATGGCACCTTTATTTAAAATGGTTTCATGGTCATAAATCATTTTAGCAGGAACAAAATACTGAATCAAAGCCAGCATCATAAATAATGCAAGAAATTTATTAGTTTTCATTGTGCTTTCTTTTTTTGAATCAATAAATAATTAGCTGCAAAGAATAAAACTCCTAACCCTATAAAAATCAATCCGCGAATCACGAATGAAATTTCTGTATCGAAAAATTTTGCAAGAATGTCTGTGGCTATTACCAGTAATCCGAAATTCAACATCCCCAGATGATAATTTTTTATTCCTTCGTTGATGATTCTTATTCCTATTGCCAATAACATCAGATTAGATAATATTTCAGCAAGTTTTGGAGAAATAGCAGCCGAGAAGAACAATAAAATGAAAGCCAAAAACGAATATTTAAAGATTGATGTAGGTTGGTTTTTCGGGAGATGATCGTGTTTTGCTAAAACATATATTGCTAAAAGTGTTGTGGCTACAACCGAAATAAATTCGGGTCTATAGAAAAGGCCTGGAAAAGTTTCTATTTTATTAAATAAGTTTTTCCATATCTCTTCAAAGGTAAGCGGTATAAGAGTGATTATTATTCCTAGCCGACCAAGAATTGTATAAATTGATTTTTGTTTTTCGTTCGTTGTAAATAACGGATGACTGCCTATAATGAAAAAAGCAGAACACAAGCTCATGTACGAAATAAACATCAGTTGTTCGTTTGAACGAGAACAAGTTGCCAGAATTGTCAGAATTGAAATGGGGATAAATCGATTTAAAACAACGGTATAATTTCGTTTCGGATAATTTTTCAACAATGAATAATAATGAGGAACAACACCTAACAATAAAACCCAATACCAAATAGGGATTGTAGATGGATAATGGTCAAACCCTAGTTCGATTGCATAATATGTTATTCCGGTAATATACCAGAGCGCAGCAGTAGAAGAATTGAGAATGTAAATTTGTGGAAGAGTCAATATCATCCAAGTAAAAAGAAAATCGGTGATGTTTCCATTGATATGATAAATTTGTGCTATCAATGAAATGCTTGCTCCAACACCAAAGAACAGAAAAGTTGAAGCCGTTTCCATCCAAACTTTTTCATCTTTCTTTTTGATAAATGTATAAGCGCATGCTATCTGTCCGATAATTAATGGAAGAAAAGCAAGAATTGATTTTGTGAGGCGACTGAGATTATCCCAGTTGTGAGCTATAATCAGAATCATTCCTAAGCCAATGAGGACTGCGCCAATGATGCCAAAAATAGCAACAAGGCGATTCGGGGCTTTGTTTAATTTTTCGTTATAGTAGTCGGTAATTTTCTCGGCAGTTTCCTGTGAGATAATATTTTCGTCTACCAATTCTTTCAAGTTGGGAATCATAATTTAAATTTCAAGGGGAGAAAAATTACAACTATTCATTTTCAGTTGTAATTAATAGCTCCAATTTGAATTAAAAGTATGAAAAGAAAACGACACTCACACCGTTAAAAAAGATTCCTTTTTTAACGGTGGAATGGATAGCATGAAAAGTCTGATGATTAATAAATCATTTTTTCAACTTGATAGAGGACTTTAATTTTAAAAGCGGAAAAGGCCATTAGATGATTACATGCAAGCGAAGTGATAAAACATTCACAGGTCCTTTGCGATCGGAATTATATCCGGGGTTCAATAGCATTTGATATGTACCACTAAGATAAATTTCGTTTATGATTAATTCACAAGAGTAATAAGTTTCGAGTAAACTTTCCGGTGCATAATTTAATTGGCCATCACCTAAAATAAATCCTAGTCCGCCATTTTTAAGATACAGTTGATGTTGTGCAGAAATACCCGACACCACAGCTGCAAGTCCGAATGTGTCATTTTTGCGTTTCCATTTTGTACCTGCTAATGAAATTCCCGCACTTACAGAACGATCAATTTCCGTAAATGCCCACGTTTCATTTTTGCCATCGTTCCAACTTGCACGCATAAAAAATCCAAGATTTTTATTAATTTCTTGTTCAATGTTGATGGCAAATCCAAATTTATTACGGCCATAATTTCGTGTAGAAATAATATCAGGTACATCGGTATAATTTGAAACGGCTTGTTGGTAATCACCCATTCGAGTGTAGTTGTAAAATCCCAAAAGTCGTATAGCTCCTTCTTTACCTTTGTAAGCATAGTGATGAGTAAATTCTAAATTGTGAGAACCTGAATGGCTAAGATTCCAATTCATGTCATTTCCGTTTGCTAACAATGGAAGTAAAGAAAACCCGTAACGTAATTCGTTTTTAGGTGAAACATATTCAATCATAGCAGTAGGAGTGTAACCGCGTGTGTTAGCAGGATAATCCCACGCTCCATTGTCCATCAATCCCCAACATAAAAATTGAGTACGAGGATCGTGACTATATTTATTGTCGTCGAAAAAATCGGCAGCGCCAATTTTTCCAATTGTGATAGAAATGTATTTGTCGGGTGTTCTTCCGGCTAACTGATTTATATCTTTATCGGAATAGTTTGTTGAATTATTCAATGCAAAAAGTTGTCGAAAATAGATTCGCGCTAAATAAATTTTTGGTGCAGGGTCTCCAACGCGAAAAGTTTCGCCATTGGGTGCATCAGCAATTCCTAAAGCAGAGCTAAGACCGGAGCCGCCGGCAATTTCAGGGTTCAGAAAAATTGCACCATTTTTCCAAGTTTTAGCTCCAAGAAATAAGGTAGACGTTAATGATGTTTGATTTTCATATTTTTCAGAAAGACTGTTAATCCCGGAGTAAGGAACGACAAATTCGTATTTAGATTGATTGACAACTGTCGATTGAAAATGAACTGAATATTTTTCTTCGATTAGTGTGTCTGTTACAATGGCGAATAATGAGAGAGAATGTAAAAGGCATATTGATGCCAATAGATATTTTTTCATAGGACTTAAGAAATGGATTGAAGTAATTTTCAGTCGCAAATATAAGTCTCAGATTGATTCTAACTTAAGAAAGTTGAAGAAAAAGCTAACAATGAAAAATAATAATGAAAAAATGAGTAAAATAATGAATACAGATAGTCGAATTTAATTTATTCCTTATGATCAGCTATTTTCTTACCACAACCGAAGCCAGTTTTTCATTGTTGGAATTGATTGCAGTAATAAAATAAATTCCACTTTCAAGCAATGACAAGTCGAGCGACGTTGTTTTTGAATATGTATAAATTAATTTTCCAATCGATGAATAAATTTCAACTGAATTTATTGAGCCAAATTCTTTTGGAGTGACTAGGTTTATTTTATTTTCAGTCGGATTTGGATATATTAAAAGCTTTTGTGATTTATTTGGGACTGTAGGAATAGAAGCGGTAAGAAATGCGGAGTCAGCAAAGGCTTGCCAAAAAACGGGAATTGAATCGCCCGAATTATTTATGTATCCAAAATAGCCATCTTCAAAATTGGTAGTAAAAGTCGCAGTACTACCAAAGAACAAGTCTTTTCTCCATAGGTCGCTTGGAGCTCCGGTATCCCACCAGCCTCCCGGATTAATACTTGTAAACACACTGCCATATCTGCATGAGTCATTGAATAAAGTATTGTCCCACGTCGCTGTTACCGGCCAATGATGTGTAAAAATATTTATTGGTTGAAGTCCTATACTAAAACTGTTGCAATAGTTATAGATGATTTGCTTTTTTGTGTGGAATGATATAGGTGAAGACGAGTCCCACCATGTATTTGTAATTCGCACATCTAAATTTGTGTCGAGCGGTGTAGAAATAATATTTACTTCACCGAATGACGGATCGATACTATCTGTAGCATTGAGGTCATAGCCTAAAGTAATAGTGTCTTTGTTTCCAATAGCATCCGAAAAGTACATCTGAAATGAAAATTGCTGCGCAGAACAGATAGATGAAAGCAAAATTACGGAGAGAATAGTTTGTAGAAGTTTTTTCATGGGAGTAATTTAGATTTAACTATTTTTTTTGAATTGGCTATTTGTATTTCCTTTTCTTGAACTATTTATTTTTCATTGGTTAGAATATTAAAAGAAATATTCTTAGAACTATTACTACAGTAACGAATTTAATTAGAGTTATGTTAAAGCTATTTGTGGAAATAGGAAAGTGAAAATCAATACTTCACTAATTTCTGAGTTGCAATTTTATTTTCCATTTTATAAATCAACATATACATTCCGGGTAACAATTTTTCGCTGTTGATTTTAGTTTCTTCGTCGAGTGTAATTTGTTTTTTAATTTCTTTTCCCATTAAATCAACTAATACAATTTCTCCTTTCGCTTTTGTTCCTTTAACAATAAAATCATTTTCAAATGGATTTGGAAACACCGAAATAGTTAATGGTGAATTAATTTCATTTACACCAATAACACCTAGGCACAATGAGTTTACTTGTACAGGAATATTTGAATCAGAGAAACTACCATTACCAAGTTGTCCGGTAGAATTGTAACCCCAAGTCCAAGCAGTACCATCGTTTTTCATAGCTAAAGAATGAGCATATCCCGCGGCAATACCAACAATGTCTGTTAATCCGGAAACTTGTACAGGTACATTGCTATCGGTATTGCTACCATTACCCAGTTGTCCATACAAATTGAACCCCCATGCCCAAACGGTGCCGTCGCTTTTCAAAGCAAGCGTATGGTACACTCCTGCGTTCACTGCAATAATTCCTGTAAGTCCGCTTACTTGAACAGGAACATTGCTATTTATGTTCAATCCATTTCCGAGTTCTCCTTCGTAATTGTTTCCCCACGACCAAACTGTACTATCGGCTCGGATGGCAGCAGAAAAAGAATTTCCACCAGCAATAGCAATAGCGTTCGATATACCTACCACCTGAACAGGAATATCGCTGTTCATATTTAATCCATTCCCAAGTTCACCGGCGCCATTATAACCCCATGTCCAAATAGTGCTATCGCTTCTTATCGCAAGGGAATGATAGTATCCGGCTTGAATATGAGTCATACCGGAAAGGTTGCTTACCAATACCGGAACCGAACTAAAGCCGTTAGTAGTTCCATTTCCAAGTTCGCCGAATTGGTTGTTACCCCATGAATAAACACTGCCATCACTTAACAAAGCAAGCGAATGAAACATTGAAGAAATCGCAGCCACACTTGTAAGTCCGACAACTTGAGTAGGAGTATTGCTGGCTGTACTAGTTCCATTTCCAAGTTCACCGGTTAAATTAATTCCCCAAGCCCATATTGTACTATCGTCACGAAGGGCGATTGTATGATTTATTCCTGCGCCAATATTTGTTATGCGATTGATTGGAGTAGCAGTAACAGGAACATTGGTTGTTCCGCTTGAGTTGGCAAGCTGCCCATAGGTGTTAGAGCCCCAGCCATTCGCAATACTATCGCTACAGAGAAAAACAGAGTGTTGTCCGCCGCAAGCAACTTTTTGAGCGTTCGCGTTAGATGATAATTGGCAGAGAAGAGTAGGAGAAAATAAAATCAATCCGCAATAAAGTAAAAGTTTTTTCATCGTAGTTTTTCTTGGTGATTATGAAATAAAAATTTGACAATTGAAATTTAATAATGACGAGACTTTAAATTAATGATTAAACAAATAGTTTGAACATGAAGATCATTAACAAAGCAATGATTAAATGTATAAATAAATAGGATTTACTCCAAATGAAATTGAAAATAAGGGAATAAAAAAAGGCGAAGATGTTTTGTGTACCGATGGAAAGAAAAAGATTGGTTTTCCATTAAATTTCAATGGCTAAAATTGACTATTCTAGCCTTTTTTCACATAAGAATGTTGGAATTGGTCTTTTAAGTTTTGCATAATTATCTGGAATGATCCTAATCCAGATAATTGAAATTTGGGCGAGTCGAATTATTCATTTTTAATATACTTTACTTTCTGTTGCGGCACCCCGCAGAGCGGAATTTTTAGAGAGGCGGAAGTGAAAAATAAATTGGAAGCCATCATTCGCCGAACGGAATTCCGCTCTTGGAAGCAGTATATCTATCGCAAAGCGGAAATATTAATTTATAATGATTAATGAAAAATGGCTAATTATTAATTTACTGCGATATTTTAAATTTTTCATGCTTCATACTTACTTGCTCGACTGAATGTTGTGTGTTGGACTGTGCGAGAGCTCATTCAGGCGCACACAGGAATAATTAATAATTTGTAATGATAAATGAAAAATGATTATTAATTGACTGCGATGTTTTAATTTTTCATACTTCATGAGATTGCTCAATAAACTGTGTCAACAAAAATAATTTATAAATTGACACAAGAAATGGAAAAAGAAAAATTTGATTTTGAGAAGTTTGCTGCAGAAGCTGCAGAAAAACTTAGGCAGAAACAGCCACTTACAGGAAAAGAAGGAGTTTTTACTCCATTGATAAAGAAGATTTTAGAAGCGGCCATGGAAGGCGAAATGGAAGCTCATCTGGATCAAACCCGGAAAGAAAGTAAAAATCGTCGTAATGGCCGAAGCGCAAAAAATATTCAAAGCTCTATGGGGAGCTTTGAAATTTTTTCTCCTCGCGACCGCAACGCAACGTATGAACCACAGATCATAGAAAAGCGGCAACGCTCATTGAGTAGTGATATAGATAAACAAATCCTGAGTCTTTATGGATTAGGTTTAAGCTATAGCGATATTCAAAAGCATGTGGGTGAAATGTACGGAGTTGAAATCTCTGATGGAACTTTAACCGCCATTACTGATCGGATTATACCTGAAATCAAGGAATGGCAGAATCGACCATTAGAAAACATTTATCCGGTGTTGTGGTTGGATGCGATCCATTTTAAAGTACGTGAGAATGGAACAGTAAAGTCCAAAGCGATCTATTCAATATTAGCAGTAAGCTTAGAGGGTCAAAAGGAAGTCATTGGTATTTATTTTGGGGATAATGAAAGTAGTTCATTTTGGCGACAAGTGATAAATGATTTAAAACTACGTGGGATAAAAGATATCTTCATCGCTTGCATTGACAACTTAAAAGGGTTTGCAGATGCTATTGAAGAAATGCTTCCAAATACTGAAGTTCAATTATGTCTAGTGCATCAAATGCGAAACTCCACCAAGTACATTACTTGGAAAGATCTTAGGGCTGTCATCGCTGATTTAAAGAAGATATATCAAGCTAACAATGAAGAAATGGGATTGTATTACCTGGATGAAGCCGAGAAGAAATGGGGACATAAATATGCCGTTGTATTCAAGAGCTGGAGGTCGCATTGGGATCGATTAGCTACCTTTTATAAATACCCTGCTGCATTACGTAAGATTATCTATACCAATAACCCTATTGAAAGCTATCATCGAATGGTAAGGAAAGTAACAAAGACCAAAGGTGCATTTAGTTCAGAAGATGCTATCGTAAAGCAAATTTACCTAGCGACCATTAATGCAAACACGAAATGGCATGGACAAATGTTTGGTTGGACTGCTGTTCGTAACGATTTACATCTTTACTTTACAGACAGAATATTAAATGACACAGTTAATTGAGCAGACCCTGGAAAGTAGAGATTGGAGAGTTAAAAAATGACTTTTGACCTTGAACTTTAGATTCTATTACTTCTTACTTAAAAATTGATTGGCAGTAAAAATAATCCCTGATCTCAGTTTTAATAATTTTTTCCAATCATCAATAACAAAAAAAGTGTCAAAGAAAAAATACTCTTCTGTACAGACAATAAAAAACTTACAACGAAAACTAGCGTTACAAGCCGGCTTTTACGACGGTCGTTTTCGTGAGAAAAAAGTAACGGATAAGAAAAAAGAAGAGAACAAAAAAAAAGCACGGAAGAAAATTAATATTAATAAATCATTAGATAATTGATTGTTGATAATTGATAGAATATGCACAAGTAAAACTTGAACTCTGACTTTTAAGTGAGTGGTTAACATTTTTTCTCCCGCAGAAGCCGCAGATTACCGCAGATTTATTTCTGACTTTTAAGTGAGTAGTAAGTAAAAAAATGACACCCTTTCTTACTTCAAATAGTATATAAAAAGTGGTAATCTGCAAGTATAATGACCCTTCTACTTTCAAACTTATTACTTCCAAAACCGATAGGAAAGAAGTAAATGAATGCAGGCTTGCTAATGCCTGAAATAGGTTGACCTTTTTATAAAGTGACAGTGCGTGACTTCTGGACTTTTAGATTTTGACCTAAGGTTTCCTGAGTTAATTTCAGTCTTGTCACTAAAGTAAGGCGGAATGACACTGAGCTCGAGGAACTACAAAAGTTAATCAAAAATAAACTGGTAGTAAATTTTATTTTGTAATTCTAATGTGAATGGCTGAGTTTAACATTCCTCCCAGCGACCGCATAATTTATGGAGTAAAAGGCCGACGAATTACCGTAGAAAAACCGATTGTAGCGGGTTTAACAGGCAGCCCAGCGATCTCTTTTTTATTTCTTAAAAGATGGGAAAAAAATAAAAGTGTGCTTGCGCTGTGCCTTGGAGTTAATAGCTGTGACTTTCCCAATGAATAGAAAAAGAAAACACCGTTAAATTTTTGACGGTGTTTCTTTGCAAAAAAATTTATTCTTACTTAATGAACGACGATTAACTTTTGAGTTTTGCTTTCTTTACCATCAGATAGTAGTTTGCAAAAATATATTCCACTTTCAATCGAAGATGCATCAAGAGTGTATGTGCCATATTCTTTACCAGTTACATTATCTTTAAGAATTTGCCTTCCATTTATGTCTCTTAATTCAATGCTTGCATTTGAATAATTATTGGGCAGGAGGAATGTAATGGTCGTGGATTTGTTTATTGGGTTACCGCTAATTGGTTTTATAGATAATTCACTTTCATAATCTGATGGTTTTCCCATTCGGTTAATTGTCCCAACTCCGTTGGCATTGAGGTTTGAATAGGTGAACCACATGAAAAATGATTTTTGACAATTTGTTGTGAAGCCTGAAAAATCAGAATTATATTGAGTTTCAGCAGCAGTTAAGGAATTTGTTAACAACCAAGTTCCAAGGAAGGAATTCCATGGGCATGTCTGATAAGTAGAATTGCAAGTAAAGGACGGGGCTTCTGCAGAGAAAAGAGGGCAAAATATTGTTGGTTTTGCATTGTTATCATAGAGTAGTAGACTACTTTCGTCTCTTGGTTCTAAACCAGCAATATTATCAGTATATGAAACAAGTAAAATTCTATCAGCACTATTATCAATAATGTTAGCTATATCCTGTTCTGTATATTGAGGAAGATAATAAAGATTCAATGGGTCTAATAAACCCATCTCTGTTTCTATTATTGTTGGAGTAGGAGCGGAAAGGTTTAAGCACTGCATATTATTAGTAATTATTTTCCACTCTCTTGCTCCTTCGGCTGCAGCGTAACCTTGTGGAAGACCCCAGAATTCCCATTCAATTGAAACAACATCAATCTTTGCAGGACCATTGTATCTTCCTCCAGGTTTGTTGGCAAATTCTAGATTAAAATTATAAACATTGCTGTTAAAGTTTGTATATGCAATAGTTGGACTCCACTTCTTTTCATCAGGTTGCTCTAACATTGGTAGTGGCTTTTTGGGGTCTATTCCCCCTAATGTGCAAATGATGCTTGGATCAAATCCCCAGTTGTAATGAAAAATTGTACGAGGCATAACAAATTGGCCAACAGCACCGATTTCTTGAACACCATAAGTTGATTTAGCTTTTGCTATGAAGGCGGCTAAAAGGTTTTGTAGGTCGCCTCCATTAGCAGCATTAATTGTTGGATCAAATATTTTTTCCAAGTCGTAAAGCGCAAGATATGTGAAGTTGTGAGTTTGCGCATAGGACAAAAGAGTATTCTCTTTTGTTTGGTCGCCCAGAATTGTCCACGCGGGAACTGCGAGTGAGTTTACATTCACAGTGTAAAAATTGTCAACATACATACCACGCTGAATTGCTTGCGCATTGATTTGAATGAATGCAAAAAACGCGATGATTGAAATTGCAATTTGCTTTTTCATTTGTTTGTTTGTTTTTAGTAATTAAATTATTATGATTTTGTAAACGAATATATTTTCTGTAGTCCTAATTGAAATAAAGTAAATTCCGGTTGGAATTTCTTCCTGTAATAAATTAATTTCAGTTTTTGCATTATTTATTTCCTGGCTTAAAAATACTTTTCCGAAAATGTCATAAATTGTCACCAGGAATTGTTTGGCAGAAGTTGAATGAATGATTAAATGTTCGTGAGCAGGATTCGGATATATTGAAATGTCGTTATTTGTTTGGCTGATTATTTCATTGCTGCTAGTAAAAATTGAGTCAGCGTTTAATTTGATTAAAAAACCATCAATTGAATTCGTACTCATTCCAATGAATTTTATACCTGCAATTACAAATTTGTTATCATGGGTCTTTATTATTCGATTTGCTGTCCAATTAAAAGAGG
>JAYTOX010000064.1:0-56247 GCA_043747595.1 Bacteroidota bacterium
GGATTGGTTGTAGAAGCTGCTACAGAAAATATCGAATTGAAATGTAAAATTTTTAAAGACTTAGATAAATTTTGTGATGCTGAGACAATTTTGGCTAGCAATACCTCTTCTATATCAATTACTCAAATTGCAGCGCAAACTAAACGTGCTGATAAAGTAATTGGTATGCATTTCATGAATCCTGTTCCGCTCATGAAACTGGTAGAGATCATTCGTGGTTATGCAACAAGTGATGAAGTGACAAAAACTATTGTAGAGCTTTCGAAGAAATTAGAAAAAATTCCTGTTGAAGTAAATGATTACCCCGGATTCATTGCAAATCGAATATTAATGCCGATGATTAATGAAGCTATTTATTCACTCTTTGAAGGAGTGGCTGGTGTTGAAGAAATTGATACTGTTATGAAATTAGGGATGGCTCATCCGATGGGGCCTTTGCAGCTTGCTGATTTTATAGGCTTGGATGTTTGTCTTTCAATTCTGCGTGTTTTGCACGACGGATTTGGGAATCCAAAATATGCACCTTGTCCGTTGCTTGTAAATATGGTTGCAGCCGGGAATTTAGGTGTGAAAAATAAAATTGGGTTTTATAAGTACGAGGATGGTTCTAAGGAATTGAAAGTAGCCGATAAATTTGTTCGATAGACTACTTTGTTTTGTTCTGTCCGTAAACTAATTCAGCTTGAAATCGTTCATCGATTACTCCGAGTTTTTCTGCTCCTGCCTTCGATAATTTAATGATCAATCCGGAATTGTCGCCGGTATCAGGTAATTTTCCAACAACTTTTACATAGATAGAACTTGAGTTCATTCGGTTCGTAATTTTAATAATCGTACCAATTGGTGCTGTTCGGTGAAGTGCGTAATATTTTGTTGATTTAGGATTTTGATCTTCAATCCATCCTGCAACACCAATCTCGTTAAATTCTTGACGATTGTTTGAGAAGATAACTTTTGCTTCCTCTTTTTTCTCGCTTGTAACAACAGATGAAATTGGTTTTATTTCGATTTTATCACCTCCTGAATTCTTGGATTTCGGATGGCCTTCTACTTCGGCCACAGTTGAGTTGACTATTTCTTTACTTTCATTTTTTGACTGCGAAACAGTTTCAGTTACTTCCTTTTTTGAGTCACTAATGATTAGAACTTGATCTTTATGAATCGTAGTTGAGTTCAAATGATTTAATGATTTTAGATTGTCGACAGATAAATTGTATTTTTTCGAAATAGAAAAAAGGTTTTCACCTGCTTTTACTTTGTGAGTTTTTGAAATAGTGTTTTTTAGCGTCTCATTTTTTTTATCAAGATGATTCTTTTGGTAAAAAGCGTCGTTTGCTTTTAATTTATTAGCAGGAATATTTATTTTTTTTCCTGTAATCAATTTATCCGATTCTGTATTGGCAAGACGAATTTCAGAATAACTCACTTTGAATTTTCTTGCGATTGAATACCAACTATCACCTTTGTTAACTGAATAGATGTAATACTCTTTTCCTGCAATTTTGTGCTTTGGTAATTTCTCTGTTTGAACACTAAAAACCAGTTCGGAAATTAATAATAGTAATAAGATACTTGTAATTTTCATTTTGTAAATTTATCAATATGATATGTGATACTATCATTACCATGCCATAATAATGGTACTCTTATCAACATCAGTTTTGTTAAACGTTTTCTTTTTTTAATGAGATTATGTTCAACCCAATAAAGGTTATTAAGCCGTTCAAGATCAATAATTCGAATCCGAATTTGTAATTATTGAACCAAACAGTTGAATGTTCATTGATAATGTAACAAATAAAGGGAGAAGCAATACAAACAAATGGTACTAATTTGTCTTTTGGTGTTTTCTTAGAAAATATTCCAAATGTGAAAAGACCCAATAATGGCCCATACGTATAACCTGCAACAGTAAATAATTTGCTTATCACTGCGTCATCGTTGATCGCTTTAAAAACTAGTATCACTAATAGTAGAATAATGGCAAAAGAAATATGGACTACATATCTTCTTCTGGTCTTTTGCTTATCAGGCATAATCGATTTATTGAAGTTCAAAAAGTCGATGCAAAACGAAGATGTTAGAGCTGTTAATGCACCATCAGCACTTGGATATGCAGCCGAGATTAATCCAATAATAAAAACAATTGCAACAAATCCACCGATATGGTTTATTGCTATAATTGGAAATAGGTCGTCTGATTTTGCAGGTAATGTAATTCCCTTTGCTGAACTATAAAGATAAAGTAGTGCTCCCAGACATAAAAATAGAAAATTTATAAAGACTAAAACTATACTAAAAGTAAACATGTTTTTTTGTGAGTGTGCTAAGGTTTTTACGCTGATATTTTTTTGCATCATTTCTTGGTCGAGTCCTGTCATAGCAATACTAATAAACATCCCACCAAAAAATTGTTTTAGAAAAAAAGTCTTTGAACGCCAATCTGAATTGATCATTGAATCATATCCTTTTTTATGAATAGCCGAAAAAAGGTCACCTACTCCCATGTGTAAAGATGAAGCAATTGAAATCACGGAAATGATAACAGCTAAAAGCATAAAAGTAGTTTGAAGTGTATCTGTCCATACAATCGTTTTAACTCCTCCTTCGTAGGTGTAGAGTAAAATAAGCACGATGAATGATGCAACAGTTACCCAAAATGGAATACCCCATGCATCAAAAATAAAAAGTTGCAGCACATTTACTACGATGTATAATCGGAAAGCGGCTCCAATCGTCCTACTCAATATGAAATAGAAAGCGCCTGTTTTATAACTCCAAAATCCTAATCTCGATTCTAAATACGAATAGATGGAAGTTACATTCATTTTGTAATAAATGGGAAGTAGAATCAAAGAAATGGCTGCATAACCAAAAAAGTAACCAAATACCAAGATCAAATAGGAAAAATTTGTAGACCCCACTATTCCTGGAACCGACATAAAAGTGACGCCAGACAAACTTGCGCCAATCATTCCATAGGCCACTAAATACCATTTGGACGATTTATTGCCTATGAAAAAGGTATCATTCGTTGCATTTCTGCTCGTTCTCCAGACCACAAAAAACAGGAGGGCTGAATATGCAATAACGCAGGTTAGTATTATACTTGGTGACATTGATGGACTGAGTTAGATGATTCGGTTGACTTGATTATATGATGATATTAAGGAAGAGCGAGATTCGTTTAAGTACTTTTTCGGGTTAATAAAACAATAAATATTCTTGGCTTCAAGTCCCAAAATAAGTAATTTAGCCAGCTCATTACCGTCGTATGGGTGTTTAATTATCAACATTACTTTGAGTCCACTTTCGTCAAAAATAGTAGAAGAATCAGTCGCTGAATTTAGTCGTTTACCGGGTATCGGAAAAAGGACAGCATTACGCCTAGTATTACATCTATTGAAGTCTGACAAAGAGAGTTCATACCGTTTAGGCAATGCGCTCACTCGATTGCATACTGAAGTAAAGTACTGTAAAACTTGCCATAATATTTCGGAGTCTGACAATTGTGATATTTGTTCGGATCAAAGTAGAGACACACTCTGCTTATGTATTGTCGAAGATCTTCGAGATGTTATAGCGATAGAGAATACACAACAATACAGAGGTTACTATCATATTTTGGGAGGAATTATTTCTCCTATGGATGGTATTGGACCAAACGATCTTAATATACCGTCGTTGCTAGATCGGCTTAAGGATAATAGATTTCAGGAGATAATTATTGCTCTACCTGCAACTATGGAAGGCGAAACAACGTCCTATTTTATTTTTAAAAAAATAAATCAAAGTGATCGAAAGGATTTGAAATTTACTTCCATTGCCAGAGGAATTTCTGTTGGCAGTGATTTGGAGTTTGCTGATGAAGTTACTTTAGGTCGTTCTATTATTCAGCGCGTTCCTTACGAAAATTCTTTGATCAAATAATTTATGACATCAAAGAACTACATCCCTTTTTTACTTTTGAAAATCTCTGAACAATAGCTGTGAAACTATCTGTCGTAATTGTTAACTATAATGTGAAGTACTTTCTCGAACAGTGCCTCCACTCTGCTCTTAAAGCTGCTGAAAAATGTACGGCAGATATTTGGGTTGTCGATAATAATTCGGTTGATGGGAGTGTAGAAATGGTGCAGAAGAAATTTCCAACGGTAAACGTAATTGCAAATAAAGATAATCGTGGTTTTTCTAAAGCGAATAATCAGGCTATTCGTGAGTCTCAAGGGGAATATGTGCTTTTGTTAAATCCGGATACTGTTGTTGAAGAAGATACATTTGAAAAGATTGTTCATTTCATGGACTTACATCCTGATGCCGGAGGATTAGGTGTAAAAATGATTGATGGAAGCGGTAAGTTTTTGCCTGAATCTAAACGAGGGTTGCCTACGTATGATGTTGCTTTCTATAAGATTTTTGGTTTTTCGAAGTTGTTTCCAAAGAATAAAAAATTTGGCAAGTATCATCTCGGATATTTAGACGAAAATGAAACGAATGAAGTTGATATTTTGGCCGGGGCCTTTATGCTTTTGCGTCGTACTGTGCTTGACGAGATTGGTCTTTTAGATGAAAATTTCTTTATGTATGGTGAAGATATTGACCTTTCATATCGAATTATAAAAGCCGGTTACAAGAATTATTATTTTCCGGAAACCAGAATCATTCATTATAAAGGAGAAAGTACGAAGAGAACAAGTGTAAATTATGTTTTTGTTTTCTATAATGCGATGATCATTTTTGCGAAGAAGCATTTTTCAAAATCAAACGCTTCAATGTTTTCTTTCTTTATTAAAATTGCAATTTATTTGAGAGCAGGAGTTGCCATCCTATCACGATTTATAGAAAATTTCTTTTTCCCAATTTCAGATTTGGCTTTAATCATTGTTGGAGTTTTTCTGTTGAAAAACTATTGGGGAACGAATTTCATGATTAAATACCCAGATGAGTTTATGAAATTCGCAGTGCCATTATATGGACTTGTTTGGATCACATCTATTTTCTTTAGCGGTGGATATGATAAACCAATAAAATTGAGTAGAATTATTCGCGGTATTTTTTTAGGAACATTACTCATTTTAGTAATCTATGCATTGCTTCCCGAGAACTACCGTTTCTCACGAGCTATCATTTTACTTGGTAGTATATGGGCAACTATTTCAATTGTTGCTTTCAGATTTTTTATTAATGTTGTTCGTCAACAAAATTTTAATCTTTCAGGTGACTATCGTAAGAAATTAATTATTGTCGGTAACGAGGAAGAAAGTAACCGAGTGCTTTCACTTTTAAAATTATCTGACACTTCTCACAATTTTATAGGTTTTGTTCAGCCGGAAAGTGTGAATGAAAAAGATAAAACGTTTCAAGAATATGAGAAGTATTATTTAGGCGAGTTCAATAGAATTGCAGAAATTACAGATGTATATTCAGTCGATGAGATAATTTTTTGTGGGAAAGATATTTCATCGCATCAAATTATTGATGTGATGTCTAAAGTGAAGCGGACCGATTTGGAGTTTAAAATTGCGCCACCTGAAAGTTTATTTATTATAGGAAGTAATTCTGTTGAAGATGCCGGCGAATTGTATGTGATCGATATAAACAGCATTAATAAAATAGTCAATAAAAGAAACAAACGATTAATTGATCTTTTGTGTTCAATTATTTTTTTGACGCTCGCTCCACTGATTATTGTTTTTCAAAAGGAACCGAGAGGCTTTTTTAGCAATATTTTTAATGTACTTGTAGGGAAAATGTCATGGGTGAGTTACTCTGTTGCAAAGGGTGCTCTTCTAAATCTTCCATCCATTCGTCCGGGAATATTAAGTCCGACCGATGCATTAAATAACATACCAACAGACGAGTTAACTGTCAATAGGCTAAATTCTTTATATGCAAAAGATTACAAGGTTTACGTCGACTTACAAATTATTCGAAAAGGGTGGAGAAAATTAGGTCGTAAATCGACATTAGGAAGTAATTAATTATAAATTTGTGATTGCTCTTTGAGGGCAATAGTTTCAGAAAGTACACACTCATATCAAAATATTCCATGATCCAATTGATCATGCCCAAAATGGGCGAAAGCGTTGCAGAAGCAACCATATTAAAATGGCTAAAAAAAGAAGGTGATTCAGTGGAAGCTGATGAGTCAATTTTAGAAATAGCGACAGACAAAGTTGATTCGGAGGTTCCATCTCCATCGGCTGGGATTATTTCTAAGCGATTATTTGAAGAAGGTCAGGTTGTAAAAGTTGGTGAAGTCATTGCGTTGATTTCAGGGGCCGGTGAAAAAATTGAAGCAACATCTTCTCCTGAAAAAGTAAATGTTCCAAAAGTTGAAGAATCTGCTAAAGCCGTAGTTCCTTCTAATGGTACTGCAAGTAATGAGACAATTTCACTAGATAAATCGTCAAGTAGCGGCCGATTTTATTCTCCACTTGTTAGAAACATTGCGCAGAAAGAAGGCGTGTCGATGAATGAATTAGAAACCATCAAAGGTTCTGGTGCTAATAATCGACTTACTAAGCAGGACCTGATTGAACACATTTCTTCGAGATCAAATACACCAATTACACAAAGTACAGAAAGCAATAATTCAGCTCAAGCAATTGCTCCAAAAACTTTTTCTCCTCCCGCAGTTTCAATATCAGGAAATGTAGAAATAATTGAAATGGATCGGATGCGAAAGCTTATTGCCGATCACATGGTGATGTCGAAACATGTTTCGCCACATGTTACTTCTTATGTAGAAGCTGATGTGACCAATCTTGTTAGATGGAGAGAGAAAGTGAAAAGTTCGTTTGAGAAACGAGAAAAAGAAAAAATTACTTTTACGCCACTGTTTATCGAAGCTGTTTGCAAAGCAATTAGAGATTTTCCTATGGTCAATGTTTCGGTTGATGGCACGAAGATTATCGTCAAAAAATATATCAATATTGGAATGGCGACTGCACTTCCATCAGGGAATTTAATTGTTCCGGTAATTAAAAGTGCCGATCAATTAAACCTTATTGGTATTACAAAAAGTGTAAACGATCTTGCAGCGCGTGCGAGAAATAATAAATTGAAACCCGACGAAATTCAGGATGGAACATTTACCATCACAAATGTTGGAACTTTCGGAAATGTAATGGGCACACCAATTATTAATCAGCCGCAAGTGGCTATTTTAGCTGTTGGTGCAATCAGGAAAAAGCCGGCAGTAATTGAAACGCCTGAAGGAGATTCAATCGGAATCAGACATATGATGTTCTTATCCTTATCATACGATCATCGTGTTGTGGATGGTGGATTAGGTGGTAGTTTTCTTCGTCGAATTGCCGATTATTTAGAGCAGTTTGATATTAATCGTTCAATTTAATTTCATAACATAAAGGTATCTAGGAAATGAAAAGTAATATGAGCAAATTATTCTTTCTTCTTGTGCTTAGTGGGTTTATTCTGCCTTCCTATTCTTATTGTCAAAAAGCAAAGACGCATGTTCTTACTGCAGATGAAGCGAAGTTGGTTAAAAAAGATGCCGCTACATTATACAATACCGGAGATTATAATGGAGCATTGCCTGCTTATCAAAATCTTGTAAAAGTTGACCCTAATAATGCAGAATATAATTTTCGATTAGCATATTGTTATTTACAAACCTCAGCAAATAAAAAGGCAGCATTACCTTTTTTGGAAAAAGCTTATAAGTCAAAGGAAGCAAAGAAGGAATGGTCGTTCCATTTGGGATTAGCTTATTTGTACAACAATAATTTCGATGAGGCCATTGCTGCTTTTACTGAATTCAAAGATGCAAAGCAGAAACCATTCAAAGATTATCCACTTCCGGAGAGAATGATTGAAATGTGCAATAATGGCAAGGCACTTATTTCTGATCCGGTAAAAGTAAAATATACTAATTTGGGAAAAACAATCAACACGCTGTATGAGGATTACAACCCATACATTAGTGCTGATGGTAAAAATTTGATTTTTACTTCTAGAAGAAAAGGAAATATTGGTGGGTTTATTGCCGATTTAGGAATTTATACTTCTGATGTTTATTCTTCAGTTTGGCGAGATACTATTTGGGCGAAAGCAAAAGGTGCCGGTGGTTTATTAAACACTGAATGGGATGAAGAAACGGTAGGATTTTCTGCCGATGGAAATATGATGATTTTGTATTTTGACAATGCAGAGTTTTTTGGGGATGTTGGTGTCGCTCAATTGAAAGGAAAAATGTGGCAGAAGCCCATTTTGTTTCCCACTACTCTAAATACTAAATCGCTTGAAGGTGGCGCAACTGTTTCGCTCGATGGCTCGATGATTATTTTTTCATCTGATATTAAGGGAGGATCAGGAGAAAGTGATCTTTATTCAATCACTAAAGGAAAGAATGGAGAATGGTCGGCTGCTGTAAATTTAGGAAACACCATCAACACAAAATATGCTGAAGACTTTCCATATTTAACACTCGATGGTCGTTATCTTTACTTTGCTTCTAAAGGTTGGAATAGTATGGGAGGGTTTGATATTTTTCGTTCTGAGTTAGATGAAGCTTCAGGAAAATGGGGAAATCCTGTGAACATAGGCTATCCCTTAAATGATGCTGATGATAATACAGTAATTTCCTTTACCGGTGATGGAAAAACAGCGTACATTTCCGCTGTCAGACCGGAAGGGTTAGGTGATAAGGATATTTATAAATTAGATTTTGAAGATGAATCCAATCATAAATTTTCATCGTTTATCTCTGGCATTGTTACTTCAATTTCTGGAGGGAAAATTGAAATTACACGTGTGTACTTAGAAAATAAAAAAGGTGGAAAGAAAATTGTGTTTGCACCTAATGCTGCCTTTAATGATTTTGTGCTTCCTGCAATTCCAGGTGAATATGTTTTACATGTTGAAGGATATAATTTCGAAAGCTATTCGGAGGATTTCGTTGTTGAAGAGAGTACAGATGCCCATGAAATTATTCATAATATTCAAGTAAAGACTACTAAATAACTATTAATGAATTTGAATTTGAAACGGCCGATTGTTTTTATCGACCTAGAAACAACCGGAGTTAATGTTGGTGCCGATCGAATAGTCGAGATTGCTATGGTTAAAATTAGCCCAAATGGTACACAGGATATTCGTACATACAAAGTAAATCCTACCATACCTATACCAATTGAAACTTCGAAAATCCATAATATTTATGATAAGGATGTGGTGGACTGTCCAACGTTCAAGGATTTATCAAAGGATATTAATTCTTTCTTAGGAGGCTGCGATTTAGCCGGATATAATTCTAACAAATTTGATATTCCGTTATTGATTGAGGAGTTTAACCGTTGTGAAATAATTTTCGACATCACTTCAAGAAAATTAGTTGATGTGCAAAATATCTTTCACAAAATGGAACAACGTACCTTATCGGCTGCTTATAAATTTTATTGCAATAAAGACCTTACCAATGCTCATTCGGCGGAAGCTGATACGATAGCTACATATGAAGTAATGCTAGCCCAGCTAGATAAATATGAATCATTAAAAAACGATATCGATTTTCTTTCTGAATTTAGTTCTGTTACGAAAAATGTTGATTTAGCCGGACGTATAGTTTACAACGACAAAAACGAAGAAGTTTTTAATTTCGGAAAATATAAAGGCCGCACTGTAGTTGATGTTTTTAAATCGGATACTTCTTACTACGATTGGATGATGAAAGGTGATTTTGCGACTAATACCAAAAATGTTATTACTTCATTGCGATTGAAATTGTACAATAAGTAGCAGCTATGAAAATTATTTGCATTGGACGAAATTATGCGGAACACGCTAAAGAACTTAATAATGTTGTTCCAGGAGTCCCGGTATTTTTTCTCAAACCCGATACCGCATTATTGCCTAAAGATAAAGCATTCTATATTCCAGATTTTTCAAAAGACATTCATCATGAAATTGAACTTGTGTTGAAGATAAATAAGGAAGGCAAGAATATTGCGGAAGAGTTTGCTAATCGATACTATGATAAAATTTCTGTTGGGATTGATTTTACAGCAAGAGACATTCAACAATACCAAAAAGAAAATGGATTACCCTGGGAACCTGCTAAAGCTTTCGACTTTTCCGCACCATGCGGCGAGTTTGTTTTACTTTCCTCTCTAAAAGATTCAGAAAATATTTCATTCCATTTAAAAGTAAACGGTGTTGAAGTTCAAATTGGAAATAGTAATCTCATGCTCTTTAATTTTGATAAGATTATCAGCTACGTTTCAAAGTTTATTACTTTACGCAAAGGAGATTTGATCTATACCGGAACTCCAAGCGGTGTTGCTGCAGTAAAAGAAAACGATTTGCTTGAGTGCTTTTTAGAAGATACAAAACTACTGGAAGTAAAAGTTCTATAATCTATTATGGATTTGCTGAAGTTGTGTCAGTATTGGTTGCTCCTAAATCGAAGATGTTTGCATCCGATTCGTTTATCGTTTCTTTGTTCATTGCAACTTTCCACTTGCCTTCTTCTTTTTCAAGATTAAAAACTAGTTCCTTATTACGACCTTCCACTTTTACTCTTACTTTTGCTTCATCACCATTTATTTTTTCGTCGATTATGTCAAAAACAGCATCCTGTAAAAAGGGCTCTGCTCCCATTTTTTTATAACCAATCATCATGTCAAGTAAACGATCGGTATCGTCTGTACCGTATGATTTGGCTGTTTCAAATTCTTGTTTCGACAATGCAGAAAGAAATTTTTCTGTAATTGAACTTGGCGTGTCATTCTTTCCACATGAAAAAAAGAAGAAAGTGAATCCTAGTATGAAAATAAGCTTTTTTATGGTAGACATATTAGTAGGTATTTGAATAAATTAAATTCGTTTTGGGATTCAAATATAAATTGTCGCAAGCAACATAATCAAATCCACTTGTGTGTGTCAAATTTATGAATTTTTTATTGTCATTTGCTTTTGTTAGTATTTTATAAACTAATTCTGTGCAGTACATTTTGTCGTCCGATTCCAATTTGAAATTCGTGTCGAATGCAATTTTAGCGTATAATACTTCTTTAATACCTTTTATTATTTCATTAGTGTCTATTTCTGTTCTGTAGATAGCCCACGACAAATTATCTTCGGTATTGCAAAAGGAAGTTAATGGTTCGAGTCGAATCTTATCACTTCTTTTTCCTTCAGCTGCAAGTATATGACAAACATAATAACTGCCATTTAAAAGGTAAATTAACCCAGAATGTGAATAATGTTTTTCTGTTTGAGAAAAATTTCTAAAAACCTGTGATACAAAACTGTTTCCTTCTCTCAAAATAATATCCCCACTATGAAGTTTTCCAATAATTTTAGTTGGTATAATAGGTGTTTGGTGGAAAGTCCTTTCTACACTGAAAACTTTTAATTGAGAAAGCGAACACAAAAGAAGTGTTATCATTACTAAACATATCAATATTAAATTTCCAAATTTATTCATATCACATTCTTTCGGGAACATTTATACCAAGAAGACCCATACATTTTTTAATTAAAAGTGATGTTGTTTCGCTCAACGATAAGCGGAAGGAAGTTGTAACCATATTTTCTTTGTCTACAACTATATGATCGTGATAAAAGTGATTGTATGCTTTTGCCAAATCATAAGAATAAGAAGCTACCAATGCCGGGCTATATGATTCTCCTGCTGCTTGAATAATAGTAGGATATTGATAAATTAATTTAATCAATAATTTTTCTGCCGAAGATATCTCATGCTCATGATATTTACTTGCATCTTTATCAATGTCTGATCCTTTACGCAGAACTGAACGAATTCTAGCGTAAGTATAACTTATGAAAGGTCCTGTATTTCCATTTAGATCTATACTTTCCGTAGGATTAAACAACATTTTTTTCTTCGGGTCAACTTTTAATATAAAATATTTTAATGCGGACATTCCTAAATTATGGTAAAGCCTTTTAGCTTCTGGTGAATCGAAGTTGTCTAGCTTCCCTTGTGCTTTGGTAGCCATCTCCGCCTCTTCTACTATTTCATCAATAAGATCATCTGCATCTACGACTGTTCCTTCTCTCGACTTCATTTTTCCTGTCGGAAGATCAACCATTCCATAAGATAAATGAAATAGACCTTCAGCCCAAGGACGATTTAGTTTTATAAAAATTTCTTTAAGCACTTTGAAGTGATAATCTTGCTCGTTACCGACTACATAAATAAGTTTTTCCAATCCCGGATTTTCATCGAATCGGAGTTGAGCCGTTCCCATGTCTTGTGTTATATAAACACTTGTTCCATCGCTTCTCAATAAAACTTTTGTATCTAACCCAACGGAAGTAAGATCGATCCAAACCGACCCATCCTCTTTCTTAAAAAATGCTCCGCTTGCTAACCCTTCTTCAATTACTTTTTTTCCAAGAAGGTACGTCTGACTTTCATAATATATTTTGTCGAATGTTACTCCCAATTTTTTATACGTTTCGTCAAAACCAAGGTAAACCCAACCATTCATCATTTCCCAAAGCTCTCGGGTTTTCTTATCTCCGGCTTCCCAAAGTAGAAGCATTTCTTGTATCTCGAGTTGCAACGGAGCTTTTCTTTCAGCTTCTTCTTTTGTAAGACCATCTGATTCTAACTCTGCTACTTGTTCTTTGTATTTTTTATCGAATAAAACATAATACTTTCCTACAAAGTGATCTCCTTTCATACCTGTTGATGATGGTGTATCTCCATTTCCATATTTTGTCCAAGCAAGCATCGACTTGCAAATATGAATTCCGCGATCATTTACTAGGTTCACCATTTTTACATCGTGACCTGCTGCTTTCAAAATATTCGCAACTGCAAACCCCAATAAATTATTTCTGATATGACCTAAATGAAGCGGCTTGTTGGTATTGGGAGATGAATATTCAACCATTAATTTTGATGGCTTGAATGAATCATCGGAATTAGCTCGAAGGTTAAAAAGTATATCTATATCTGAATTGATGGTAGAGTGAAAATTACTCCAAAAATTAATATTGATACCTAAATTTAAAAAACCTTTGACTACATTAAAATTGTCGAGTTGAAAACTTGATTTTTTTATGTACTCTCCTATTTCAGTTGCTGTTTGTTCCGGACTTTTCTTGGACGCTTTTGTAAAAGGGAAAACTACTAACGTTACATCTCCTTCAAATTCCTTTTTTGTTTCTTGAAGTAATATCTCTTCCGGCTCTATGCTAAAATCATACAAGCTTTTAATTCCTTGGGAAATAATATTCTTTAAGGATGTTTCAAATCTAAGTTCCATACTATAAACTAACTACTGTAAAAAAATTAATTCGTTAACTGGCTCACAACACGCTGAAGAATTTCAAAAGTATTCTCTGCCATTAAATTTTCTTTGTCGAGCGTTGGGTTTACTTCAGATATTTCAAAGCAACATACTTTTTCATTTTGAATAAGTCGGACCAACAAACTTCCTGCTTCCTTTTCAGTGATACCATTTCTTACCGGTGTTCCTGTTCCCTTTGAAATAGATGAGTCCATCGAATCTACATCGAAGGAAATATAGATCATGTGACAACGAGTCAAATGTGCTAATGTATCACGCGCAATCTTCTCTACTCCATTTCGTTTTACTTCGTTGGTACTAAAAATTTTCACCTTGTGTTTTTTAAGTAAGTACGACTCTTCCGGTTCAACATCTCTTAAGCCAATGTAAACAATATCGCTGTAATCAATTTTAGGAGCAATACCTCCCAGTTTTTTTATTTTAGCCCAATTATCTAGAGTGTCTTTGTCTGGCTTATTCATTTTGTTTTGAGAGTTGTCTTCATTCAAAACAGCCGACAAAGGCATTCCATGCATGTTACCGGATGGTGTTGTCCAAGGCGAATGCAAATCTGCATGTGCATCGACCCAGATAACGCCTAAACGTTGCTTTGGATATGCCATACGGATACCGGAGATTGTTCCTGCAGATGTACTATGATCACCGGCAAGTACTATTGGGAATTCATTATTCTTCAACGAATTTTTAACAGCGTTTGCTGTTCTTTCTAAAACAGCTAATAACCCTTTTATTCGTTTTGCATAAGGACTACCTGTTGATTCAAATAGCAATTGATTCTCTGTTTGTACTTCTACCGAATCAATTTTTTTAAATAGATTGCTTCCGTAGTCGAGTGCTGCAATTTTTATCGCATCCGGTCCCATACTAGCGCCTCTAGTTCCTGCACCGATCTCCGATTTCACTTCTACGAATCTTATCTTTTTCATATATGTTTTTTTACTAAAAAATCTTTTACCTAACGTAACTAATAAAAGTAAGTTACTTACTTTAGCAAAAAAGTTGTCATCCAACTCACTTGCATTTCCAACACTTTCATTTCTCCATTCAAAACAATTACTAAATGAAGAATACCTATCGCGATTTAATTGAACAAACCTTCTATTTCCCTCAAGAAGGATTTGAAGTAATTGACAATCAGCTTCACTTCTATGGTATTGATTTGATGGAGATTATCAAGCAATACGGTACTCCTCTGAAAATCACTTACCTTCCGAAGATTGGTTCGCAAATTAAGAAAGCTAAGCGAATATTCAATGTTGCTATCGCAAAGGCTGATTACAAAGGTACTTATACCTATTGCTATTGTACTAAAAGTTCGCATTTTTCTTATGTATTGCATGAGGCTTTAAAGCATGACATTCATTTAGAGACTTCTTCGGCATTTGATATTCCATTGATTAGAGCGTTGCATGCAGAAAAAAAGATAGATAAAAGCATTTTTATAGTTTGTAACGGGTATAAACGTCCTCAATACATTGAAAATATTGTCGGATTAATTAACGATGGATTTGAAAATGTAATCCCCGTTTTAGACAGTATGAATGAGTTGCATCATTATGAGAAAAAAATCAAAACACGACGTAAAGTAAAAGTAGGAATTCGTATTGCTGCTGGCGAAGAGCCTAATTTTGAGTTCTATACGTCACGTTTAGGCATTCGGTACGATGAAATTAAGGATTTTTACATCAAGAATTTGAAGAAAAACAAACGTTTTGAATTGAAAATGCTTCATTTCTTTATCAATACCGGAATAAAAGATACTGCTTACTATTGGTCTGAGTTAGCTAAATGTGTAAACGTTTATTGTGAGCTTAAAAAGATTTGTCCAACACTCGACTCGCTCGATATTGGCGGCGGCTGGCCAATTCGTAAATCGCTCGGATTTGAATACGACTATGAATATATGGCTGAGCAAATCATTAAACAAATTCAGTCGACTTGTCGCGCTCAAGGAGTTGAAGAACCAAATATTTTTACCGAATTTGGAAGCTTCACTGTAGCAGAAAGTGGCGCAACACTTTTATCCATCGTTGACCAAAAGCAACAAAACGACAACGAACTGTGGTATATGATTGATAGCTCTTTCATTACGACTTTGCCGGATACTTGGGGAATAAAACAAAAATTTATTCTGTTGGCAATAAATCGGTGGGACAAGGAACATAGGAATGTAAATATTGGAGGACTAACTTGCGACAGCGACGATTATTACAATACCGAATCACATGTTAATCAAGTTTATTTACCAACCGATGAAAAAGAAGAAGACGAGCCCTTGTACATTGGATTTTTTCACACCGGCGCATATCAAGAAAGTATTGGCGGCTACGGTGGAATACAACACTGTTTAGTTCCTGCTCCAAAGATGGTAATTATCGACAGAGATGAAGATGGCGAAATTACTACAAGACTCTTCGCTAAGGAACAAAGTGCGAAAAGTATGATGAAAATTTTGGGCTATTAATTTTTAATCGAAAGAATTATTTCTGCTCTATTTTATTGGTGATATATTTATCTGAAACATTAGCTCAAGTATGATCGGAGGACTTTTTATAAAAGCAGAGAATCCCAAGTTTTTAGCTAGGTGGTATGAAGACCATTTAGGTATAGGGTTTGGTATCAATGTTTATTTTAGTTTTAAATGGAGAGATCAACAAATGACTGAAGACATTGGTCATACTGTACTCAGTTTTTTTAATAAAGATTCAGATTATTTTAATCCTTCTTTAAGCCAAGTAATGTTGAATTTAAGAGTTGAAAATTTAGACGCAACTCGCAAAATGTTACTTGAGAATTCTCAATATGTCGATGAAAAAGTTGAGGATTATGAATACGGTCGATTTAGTTGGACGATGGATCCATGTGGGAATAAAATAGAATTATGGCAAGCTATCGATTCGGGTTTTGAGGACCAAAAAAATCCGATGGAACTTTTCGGAAAAGTAAGGAGTCTTGCAGGTATAACAATACTTTGCGATCGGACTGAGGAAACTATTGATTTTTATTCAACCAATTTCGGAATGCAATTTCAATCACATTCATATACTATGGATTGGTTAGAAATGGATAATAAAAATTTGAAAGGGAATACTTTTTTGCGTTTTGAAAAATTTACTTCTGAGAATAGATTTGGATATGAGAGAATTTTTCTACAATCCTACCAAGTCGATAATTTGAAAATGCTTTTAGAAGAATTGAAGTCAAGTGATGTTTCAATCATAACCGAATTATCATCGACTGAGCATTCATTGAAAGTTAGAATTGTAGATCCTGAAGGAAATCAGATAGAACTGATTGAAAAATTGCAATAAATTTTTGATGAGTGTAGAAATGAAAAAAGCGGCCATGAATTAATGACCGCTTTTACCCTAACCTTATTAAACCAATATTACATTTTTGGAAGAAGTACTTTATCGAGTACATGAATAACACCATTACTTTGATAAACATCGTACGTTGAAATATTTGCTGTACCTCCATTTTCGTCCTTCACAGTAATATTATGACTTCCGTTCATCGTAAATGAAAGTGTACCTCCCGAAACAGTTTTCATTTTAGAAACGCCATTGCCATCTTTAATTGCTTTTGCGAGTGAGTTGAAATCATACTTTCCTGATAAAACATGATAAGTCAATATGCCTGCCAGTTTCGATTTATTTTCCGGCTGTAAAAGTGTTTCAACTGTTCCTGCAGGTAAATTTTCAAACGCATCGTTTGTGGGCGCAAACACCGTGAATGGGCCTTTGCTCTGTAAAGTTTCAACTAATCCTGCTGCTTTAACAGCTGCCACGAGTGTTGTATGGTCTTTGGAATTAATTGCATTCTCTACAATGTTTTTCGCAGGAAGCATTGGTTCGCCTCCAACAATGGTATTCCCTGGTTTTGCATTTGCAATGCTTAATGTTATAGCTAATGCAAGTGTAGATAATAATGTTTTGTTTTTCATTTTAGTTTTCTTTAGTTGTTTTTTAAATACTGATAATTTAAAATAACCAACGGAAGAAAGCTATTGTCGGATTTTTAAAAGTGAAAATAAATTCCAGATTTTGAATTTATTTTCTTTTTAACTTTGGGTCACTATGAATGAAAAAAATTAATCTAAGTTGTATTTACGACAAAAGTTTACAATTGGATTTTGAATTTTATGAATTCAATTTGTGAGGACTGTTTTTCATTAAGATACCAAGGTCCCAGTTGATTTTTTCCTTGAATGGATGTTTCCTTTCTTTGCAATTATTTAAAGAACATATTGAACAACTATCTGTCAAGCAGGGATCGGCATGAATGAAAAACTCAATACGATTTTCAAAATGCTTGTTTATTAAATTCTCAAAGCTTTTTACGTGGTCGTGGGAAGTAATTAGATTTTCATACCATGGCAACGTTAAATGCAAATCAACATGTAACGAAGCACCATATTTTACCACTCGTAAATTATGGATATCTATCCACTCTACTTTTCTCTCTTCGTTCAGCACTTTTACAAGTTCAAGTACTTTTTCAAAATCTGTTTCATCCATTAAACCTGCCATACTATTTCTCAAGAGTCGGTAGCCTACAAACAAAATGTATATACCAAGACCAATGGTAAGTATCGGATCAATAATACTTTTCCCTGTTAATAGCATTAGAAATAATCCCACAAGCAAGACTATTGAAGAAATTGTATCAGCAATCAAGTGATTACCATCGGCAGTTAAAGTTGAGGAGTGCATTTTATTTCCTTGTCGAACCATATACCGCCCCATTAAAAAGTTAAGAAAGGCGGTGGCTGCAATTAAATAAATACCCGTGTCTAATTGATCTATTTTACCTTCAGTATAAAAAGAAAGTATCGCTTTATAGATCATACCAAAACCTGCAAAAACGATTAATGCTCCTTCAAATCCAACGGCAAAAAATTCCATTTTACCATGGCCATAAGGATGATCTTCATCTTTTGGTTTAGATGCATACACCAAAGTAAAAAGTCCGAAACCAGCTGCAATAATATTAATGATAGATTCTAATGCATCTGTAAGAACAGCATTGGAATGAGTTAAATGATATGCCAGAAATTTTAATAGCGTAAGAACAATACCTGCCAATAGTACATTGCGCATGATATTAATCTTCTTTTTGAATTCCAAATGATGTTTTGTTTCGATCATAAAAATTCTACTTCGGTTGCTCCGTTTCCATATTTTTCAGGTGGTGCATCATAATATCTAATGTTTGGAAACCGTTTCAATTCTTCTCTGATTGAACTTCTAAGCACTCCTGCCCCAACTCCATGGATAAAAACTATTTTATGCAATTTGTCGAGGACTGCTTTATCCATTTCAGACATGAAAAAATTAATTTGATAAGAAATAATTTGTGAGTTTGTCATGGACGAATGATCTTTAACGATTTCCTCTATATGTAGATCAATTATTTTTTGACGTGTTAAGACAACAAATTTACTTTGTTTTGATGACTGTTTATTTGTATTTCGAATATCATCCTCTCTTTTTTTATCTTTATATTTATCAATTAGCGAAGCAACATCAACTTCTGATAATGGTTTCACTTCGTGTAAAGGCATTAACAGAACTGTGTCGTCTCTTTCGAATAATTTTTTTCTATATTCAGTGTTTAAGAAGTCGGACGAATTAAATTGGAGTATTTTTGTATCGGGAGTTTTAGGTCTGAATTCTGTTTTTTTGAAAAATAGAAATTGAAATTCGAACCCATCAAAGTGATGTATTTCATCTTGTGAAAAAACGCCTATTTGGTCTTCATGATGAGAAGCTAATACGCCTGCATGAATTCCAACTTTCATATTTTCATGTCGTTTAAGACAAGTAAATGCTAAATAATAATCGGTGTTATTTATAAGGAAAAGTTCAATGTCGGTAGTGAGTGGATTTTTTTCGTCTAGCAATCGTACAGCTGCATAAATTGTATTATCATTTTCTAACGATGCAATAATTGGTATTTGACTTTTAACAACATTTTTAGCTTCAATTCTATTATCCTTTTTTTCAGAATCAGGATTAAGTAAAGAATCGTTTTCATGCAAAGTAAATTCAACTCTTACCAATTGTTTGTCTTCACAAATGTGAGTGAAGCCGTGACCATCGGTTACTTCTACACGGCCTTGAGAAAGGAGTTTCGTAACTGATCCTTCTATGGCTTCATTTAAGAATCGAACCGAATCGCCTATATTTAATTTCATTGTATTGAATTGATATATGTCTCCCTTGTAAATCAAGGTTTCGTGAAAAGTAATTTATTGTGCCAATTTATGCATTTTTTACGTGTTATTTACCTCATCTTTTTAATATTCGGATTGTATATATAAGAGAAAGTCCTATCTTTACAAGCGTCAAAATGAAATCTGCGTAAAAGTAATTTGCTGTTGCCCTTTTACTTTATTATTAAGAATATGGAGTTTTTTCATCACCTGGTAGACTTTGTTTTGCATATCGATAAACATCTTGAAGAGATTGTTGGTCAATATGACGGAGCAACTTATTTGATTTTGGCTTTGATTGTTTTCTGCGAAACAGGCTTAGTCATTACACCATTTTTACCTGGCGATTCTCTCTTGTTTGCTGCCGGAGCTTTGGCGGGACTTGGGTTATTGAACTTTTGGTTGTTAATAATTATTTTATTTAGTGCTGCATTATTGGGAGATAATCTCAACTTTGCAGTAGGTAATTATATTGGTGACAAACTCATCAATGGTAAAAGAAAGTGGATTAAGAAGGATTATTTAGACCGAACGCATCTGTTCTATGAAAAGCACGGCGGCAAAACTGTGATTATTGCTCGCTTTGTTCCAATCATTCGAACATTTGCTCCTTTTGTGGCAGGTTTAGGTAGTATGATTTATTCACGATTCTTATTGTTTTGTGTACTTGGAAATTTACTTTGGATCCTGATATTTACATCAGCAGGATTTTTATTAGGCAATCATCCTTGGGTGAAAGCTCATTTTTCGCTAGTAACGCTTGCAATCATTGTGGTATCAGTTTTGCCTGTTATTTTTGGAATTATTAAATCTAAATATAGTTCAACAAATTAAACTGCGAATTTTTATATAAATCAAAAAAAAAAGAATGAAAAAATTTGGCTTATTCGGTAACTCTTTAGAACATTCATACTCTAAGAAGTTTTTTACTGAAAAATTTCAACGAGAAGGTCGATCTGACTGTGAGTATGAAAATTTCGAAACCGATAATATTTACGACTTGAAAAAAATTGTTCGTGATAACCCTGAATTAGTGGGTTTAAATGTGACTATTCCTTTCAAACAGGATGTTATCCCTATGCTTGATAACTTAGATGATATCTCTCAGAAAATTGGAGCTGTCAATACTATCAAGATAATCCGTCATGATCAAACAAAATTTGAACTTCATGGTTACAATACGGATGCTTGGGGTTTTGAATTAGCAATTCGACCTATTCTCCGCCCGCACCATCGCCGTGCACTAATTTTAGGTACTGGCGGCTCTGCAAAAGCTGTCAGTTATGTTTTCAGAAAGTTGAACATTGAACACTTCTTCGTTACAAGAGAAGATTCAAGATTTCACTACACTTATGCCGATCTGAATAATAATACGATGAAAGCTTTTCAGATTATCGTTAACACTACTCCTCTTGGTATGTTCCCGAATGTTAATGAATGTCCAAATATTCCGTATGAATTTCTTACTCATAAGAACCTTTGTTTCGATTTGATTTATAATCCGGCGCAAACGAAATTTCTGGAGAAATCGAAAGATTCAGGAGCATTTATTCATAATGGTTTTCGTATGCTTCGTTTACAGGCTGAAAAATCGTGGGAGATTTGGAACGAGCCAACTTACGCTCAATAATAAAACACTTCGAATATTATTGAAAGGCTACCTCATGGGTAGCCTTTTTTATTTTTATTTTTGTCTTTCAAAATAATTTTTATGCCTTTCTCCATCACTTCTGAATTTAAGCCAACTGGCGACCAACCCCAAGCTATTGATCAATTGGTTGAAGGTATTCAACGGGGTGATAGAGCGCAAACTTTATTAGGTGTAACTGGTTCCGGTAAAACATTTACTGTTGCTAATGTAATTGAACGTGTGCAAAAACCTACATTAGTTTTGTCGCACAACAAAACTCTAGCAGCCCAACTCTATGGTGAATTCAAGCAGTTTTTCCCTAAAAATGCTGTGGAATATTTCGTGTCTTATTATGATTATTACCAGCCGGAAGCATTTATTCCTACTACGAATACTTACATTGAAAAAGATCTTGCAATTAATGACGAGATTGAAAAATTACGATTAAGCACTACAACGGCTTTACTTTCCGGTAGAGAAGATGTAATTGTTGTAAGCTCCGTTTCTTGTATTTATGGTATTGGAAACCCGGCCGATTTTAAAGACAGTACCCTTATGGTAAAAGTAAGTGACAAAATAAGTAGGAATGCTTTTTTGCACAAGCTTGTTACTTCCCTTTATTCTCGAACAGAAACTGAATTCGCTAGAGGGAAATTTCGTGTTAAAGGTGATACTGTCGACGTATTTATTGCCTATGGAGATATTGCTTATCGATTTAATTTTTTTGGAAATGAAATTGAAGAGATCGCTACGATTGAACCTTCAACAGGTAAGACAATTGAAAAGAATAATTCCGTCACCATTTACCCAGCTAATATATTCGTGACTAATCCTGATCGACAACTTGAAGCTATCTGGAATATTCAAGAGGATATGGTTAAACAAACTGATTATCTTCGTTCTCTTGGACAAAATCTTGAAGCAAAGCGATTGGAAGATCGTGTTACTTATGATTTGGAAATGATTCGTGAATTGGGGTATTGTTCGGGCATAGAAAACTATTCTCGTTATTTTGATGGTCGCCTTCCCGGCCATCGACCATTTTGTTTATTAGATTATTTTCCTGATAATTATTTAATGGTTATCGATGAAAGTCACGTTACAATTCCGCAAGTTCGAGCAATGTATGGTGGTGATAGAAGCAGAAAACAAAATTTGGTGGAGTATGGATTTCGATTGCCATCTGCTCTTGATAATCGTCCTCTACAATATGACGAGTTTGAAGGGATGTTGAATCAAGTGATATTCGTGAGCGCAACACCGGCCGATTACGAATTACAGTTATGCGATGGCATAGTGGTTGAACAAGTTATTCGACCAACCGGATTATTAGACCCTGTTATTGAAGTTCGACCCAGTAAAAATCAAGTTGATGATCTTTTGGAAGAAATTAATAAAAGAGTAAATCTAAAAGAACGGGTGTTGGTCACTACTCTTACTAAGCGCATGGCGGAAGAACTAGCAAAATACATGAGCCGTCTTGAAATTAAATGTCGATATATTCATTCTGAAGTTGACACGTTGGAACGAGTTGAAATTCTTCGCGATCTTCGTCTGGGTGTTTTTGATGTACTAATTGGGATTAATTTGTTGCGTGAAGGACTCGATCTGCCGGAGGTTTCGCTTGTTGCTATTTTAGATGCTGACAAAGAAGGTTTTTTAAGAAGTAATAGATCTCTAACACAAACTGCCGGCCGTGCTGCAAGAAATGTAAATGGATTAGTTATTTTTTATGCCGATAAAATGACTATCAGTATGCAAAAAACTATTGACGATACAAACAGAAGAAGAAAAATTCAAAATAAGTATAATGAAGAGAATGGTATTACTCCTACTCAGATCAATCGCTCGAAGGAAAGTATCATGGGTCAAACAAAAGTCGCCGATAAAAGAAATCATGAACCCAAAATATATTTAGAACCTGATCAATTAAATATAGCTGCAGATCCTGTTCTTCAGTATATGAATAAAGATGAAATCAAAAAACTTATTTCATCAACGAAGAAAAATATGGAACGTGCTGCAAAAGAATTAGATTTTATCGAAGCTGCTCGATTACGCGATGAGATGTTTCAATTAGAAAAGAAATTAAAAAGTTAGTACAGTTTCAATTCATTCCAATTATCAATAAAATTAATTAATAAATGGTAAGCGAATTGTCTATTTCTCGTGCATAGGCTATAATTCCACCTTTTAAATTGTATAAATTATCATACCCCATTTTTTCTAAAGCACCAATAATGGCACCACTTCTACCTCCCGATTTACAATGAATCACTACCATTTTATCCTTTGATATTTTTTCGTTTTCGTTCATGATATCTCCCATGGGGATCAATTCGCCATTCAGGTTACATATTTCATATTCGAACGCTTCCCTAACATCTATCAGTTGAAAATCTTCATTAAGATCTATTTTCTGCTTGAGCTCTTGTACTGTTATTTCTTTCATGTTCTATTAAACAAATTCTAGGGCAAATTTAATTTTTTTATCCAAAACTAGTTCGGATTTGAGAAAAATTAAAGCTGCATTTCTCCATAATTTTTTTGTGAGTAAAAAATAATTACGTTTTTTGGTAAGAAACCAATAAAAAGTGTATTTTTATTCATAGCGCCTTTTAGAAAATCTAATGATTATGCCTATTCAAATAGTTGAATTCAAAAAAGAATTACGTGACCATTTTCGTGAATTGAATGAAGAATGGTTAAACGAATATTATTTTGTAACAGATTCTGATATTGAAATTTTGTCTAATCCTGAAAAAATTATTGCCGATGGTGGCCTTATTTTTTTTGCTCTTGAAGATGAAATTGTACTAGGAACTGTCGGCTTAGTAAAACATGAAAACGATAGTTATGAAATTATTAAAATGGGTGTACAAAAGACTGCTCAGAATAAAGGAATAGGTTCATTATTGATGAATGCTTGTATTGAAACTGCACTAAAAAATATGGCGACAAAACTAACTTTGGAAACAGCTGTCCCTTTAAAAGCGGCAATTCATTTATATAAAAAATTCGGATTCATTCAAACCAGCGATGAGTACACTCATCCGATATTCAAGAGAACAACTTTTACAATGGAACTTAATTTATAACTCACTTCTAATTATCTTATGGAAAATATTTATTAAAAATATAAAAGTCGACCAATTGTTTTTCTTCCCGGAGAAAATTCTATAGTGGGTGCAGGAATGTGAATTATATTTACTAAACGAAATAGTCCATCAAAAAACTTAGAATGTGTTTCTATTTTAGAAAGTTCAATATCTAAAGAGAGATAATATTGTCGGTACCTTTCAAATTTCGGAAGCACTTTTCCATTAATACTTTCAGGATTATTCATCCCACCTATGAGGCCATCTGCCCCAAACCCTATTGCTAGCCCTAACCATTTCGGGAATTTATTTTTCGATTTGGAGAATAGAGACGGATTTATGCTTAGCCAATAGGTTAAACCGTTGTAATCCTTTAAAATATTTTCTGGTAAATTTGATCCTAGGAGATCAGGTCGTAAAGATGAATAGTTGGTTTGGTGAAAAGAATATTTTAATTTGATTCTTTGCTCTTTCCAAGTTAATTGTTGTAAGCCGAATAGTAATACTCCTGCTGAGTTTCCCATTACATCACCCGTACTGAAGCCCCATTCTGATGAGAACCCATCAAATACTTCAACTGTTGTTTGAAATAAAAAAGAAATTCCACATGCCATCAATGTCGCTTTTTTATTCTCATACCCGGCCCAATTATATAGTTGGAATAACGGTTTTGAAATATTATAAGCATCCCATGTGTGACCGAATTTATCCATTTGCATCCATTCACTATTATCATTAAAAAAATGAAAACGGCTCCGAGGATAATCACGGTACCACTGTGTATAGAGCCAACTCATGCTAATTGGATAGAGGCCAGCAACAGTATAGTTTAATAGATGAGCTTTTGTTTTATTAATTTGAGTACTGTTTTGGTAAAAATGTAGTGTATCAGGTTCTACAGCAAAATTTTTAATACTAATAAAAAGTAAAAGTAAAATTATTTTGAATTTCATACTTTTTACTTAATAAGATATAAACTTCCTGCTTTTTCTTTTTGTTCAGAGCTTGAAATGGAATAAACTGCTTGAAAAATATATAAGCCAACTTCAGCATGGTGTCCCTTGTATGTCCCATTCCATCCTTCCAAAAAATTTTCTGTTTGAAAAATTAATTCTCCCCATCGGTTGTAAATAGATAACAAAAACGAAGACGGTTCAGAACCTGTACCATTAAAAAATTCATTTATTCCATCGTCGTTTGGAGTAAATGTATTTGGAAATAGAATGTCACCTAAACAATCTTCCTTTACAAAAAAGGAATCACTAGCCATGCAACCATTTGAATTTGTGATTGACAAAGCTATTGGACCTTTTGTTGTAACGGTGTAAGTTGAATCGGTGCTCCCATCTTGCCAGAGATAAGATGAAAATGAAGATGGATGGATAATAAAAACACTGCCTGGACATATTGTCGTATCGGATCCAATATCTAATGTAGGTCTAGAGTTTGGTGATTCAACTATAGTTGCAGATAAAGTTAATCCACATAAATTCGGATCTGAAACTGTTGCGGTATAACTTCCAACTGGAAGATTAGCAATCGATGTTGTTGACGTTCCAGGTAAAATATTCCATTGAACACTTGTAAGCTGATTTCCGCCTGTAATAATAACATTTGCTGTACCATCTGAATCTCCTACACAAGAAACATCAGTTGTGGCGATAGATGCTGTCATTATATTTATTTGTCTCGAAACTAACGTGTCTTTGCTGCATACTCCACTTCCACTAAAAGTGACATTGTAAGAACCTGCTGTTGAGAATTGGTGTGTATCCGATTGGTTCGTACTTGTATTATTCGATGAATTTGAATCTCCAAAATTCCAAGAATAAGTGTCTAAACAATTTCCATTAATAACATTGAATTGAAGCAAAGAGTTTCCTTGACATGAATAATCTATACTAAAATTTGTTGTAGGTGCGGTAGTTACTATGAAGTCATCAAATGCAAATCCATCGTAATCATTACAAGTAGTTCCACTTCCCAATGTAAAACGAAAAATTACTTGAGCTTGATTGGCTGCACCGGGAACGCAATGTGAAGCTCTCACCCAGCGACCAATGCCATGACCTCCTCTACATGAACCACTGCTGGCTTGCGTTGTGCCCGACCATCCGGAAGTTTGATTGACTAGACCATTCAGATTAGTTATGCTTGAAGTATTATACCAATTGTCGGCATTACAACCTGCGGGTTCTGATGATGAACCTATCGTTGTCCAACTTGCCCCTCCATTGATAGAAAATTGAATATTCACACCGTCGTAAATATATTCTGTATCCCAAAAAATTAAGAATGTGATAAATGGTTTATCTATGGTGGATAAATCAAAGCAAGGACTTTGTACCCACGATTTCTCACCGTAATTATAAAATGAAGTAGCAAGCCCTCCAGCTATCCAACATTTTGTTCCATCACCCGCGGCATTAATGTTTGGTTTTGTAGGGCTACCCCACGCCCAATCATTATTGGTTCCAAGAGATACCCAATTTGCAGTACCAGACTCAAAACTCTCTCTGTAAGGAAAGCTATTGACAATTGCGGAGCATTGCGCATGTAAACCGGCTGTGCTGAAACTGAAAAATACAATTAATAAGGAAAGGCCGTATTTACGGTATTGTAGATAGATCAAAGTGTCTTGTTTACTTCCTACAAAAAAAGCTAAAATTGGCTGAATAGGCAAGTTAAATTTGTTGGCTCATTACTCCTTTATTAATAAAAAAAGGTAGAAAAACAATTGTTCTTCTACCTTTTCAGTTTTTCATAACGTTTAACTATAGCCCATTGATCAATTGCCCTTTAGGGTACTTTACGGTATAACCCAATCGGATGGTTTTACTCTCACCGGGTTTTAATTCTATATTCCATTTAATCAAACCTGTTTCAGTATTGATTTCACCTTTTGAAATTTCGTCTGTAGAAATTTTTATCGATTCATTTTTTGTAATTGGAATTTGATCTTCAATTAAAATTGATACTAAATCTGATCTCGAATTTTTAACCGTAATGTCGTATGTGAATTTTTTAGAAACATTGCTGCCAAAAAACTTTACACTACTTAGGTCTTGTATTTTTTCACGTTTAACAATAATTCTTTGGTCTCTTCCCATAGAAAGTTTCAAGGTATCGTCTGTTGATGATGGATCAATAAATGATTTTCCGACAAAGCTATTCTCAAAATAAATATTCGCTTCTCCCGGTAATAAACTTAATTGCTCCCAACCGGTAATTGATGCAATGAGATAAGCTGTCTTATCAAGCTTTGGTGCTATATAGTAATTAAATTGTGACGGGAGAATATGTTTATCAATTGAAACTGTAACGTCTTTACTTCCTGACCTTACTGTATAATTTTGTTGAATTTCAAATTCGTTGGTTACAGCATTCTCGCTTTGAATTACATCGACACTTTTTAATTCCTCCTTAGACACCGCTCCGTCTAATGAATATGCATCCATCATCATTGGTGCTGCACTATTTTTATCTATTGGTTGTTGTGTACTCATCATTCTTCGTTGATAAAAATCAAGAAACCATGGATTCAATATTGGTTTTGTATTATTCATTTGTGGATTTCCGGTGGAAAGTGTTAAACGAACGTCATCCCAATTTTCACCTGATTGCTGTCTGACAGCTGCCTTATAAATTAATTCTATACTTGACTTTACATTTTTTCCATGCAATTCATAAAAGGGTGTCCATGATGCTGATGAGACGAAATAACTAAAATTAATTTGAGCATTGGATTTTTGGTCCGCATACATTGTAATTGTAATTGTTCCTGAAGGTTGATTTAATTTTCCGTTCCATTCATTTAATTGATCGTTTACTTTTGCAATCTTTTCATTTAATTTTACTTTGTCGTTTTTGAAATCAATCAAGCGGAGTCTGATTTCGATGGATCGTTGTCTAAAAAAGTCCGCTATCTTTTTTAAATTCTCAGCAATCACTCCTGTATTTGCTCCACCTGTATTCTTATTTGCATTTAGCAATGCCAATTCTTCAGTATACACAGTTTCATTCATTACTATATTATCAAGTTGCAGTTGAAGTACTTTTAAGGAGTCTTGTAGTTTTACTAACTCCGGCGCTTTTTTCTTGTCTTTGAGGTAATCTATAGAAAAATTAACACCTTTAATCATTGCATCACCATTACCACTTACTAAGATTGATTGAGGATCAATTTGAGAAGATAGGCCTTCTATTGCTATTTCACTTTCCCCTTTGTCAAGAAAAATTTTAGCAGTTCTGACGACTTGTGCTCCTGAAAGAAAAATTTTTACTCCGTTGATTTCTGATGTACTAACTGTTTTAATATTATCTGCAAATAAATTGGCAGTTATTAAAAAAAATAAAATGAGAATTGACTTTTTCATAGATTGAGGATTAGATTATTTTCTTGGCAACAATTAGACCACTATTTTTACAGGAGAGAATCATAAATAAAAATCCATAAAATTTCTAAAATTAAATTACGCTCCTAATTATTTACTGGTTACGAGGAATACTGTTCTCCTATTTTTTGCTCGACCTTCTTCTGTTAAATTGGACACAATTGGTTTTGTTTCTCCAAATCCTTTATAAGATAAACGAGATTTGGTAATTCCTCTTGAAGCCAAGTATTCTAAAACTGCTTTCGCTCTGTTTTCTGAAAGAATCAAATTGTCATTGGGATTTCCAATATTATCTGTATGTCCGTTTAAAGCTACATGCAATTTATCGTTTTGATTCATATAAAGTGCAAATTCGTCAAGAACAGTTTTAATTGTATCGTTGAGCTCAGTGCTATTTGTGCTAAAGAGTATATCATTAATAGTGTACTGAGCCCCTACTTCTAATTTTTTCAATTCAATATCAACTTCTTTGACTCCAAGATTTGTAGTGTCTTTTGAAGAAATATAATTAGATTCGAATGCATATCCTTCTTTCTTAATACTGACGAGTAAATCATTTTTAAAGTTTACAATCAAAGAATATTCTCCGGTAATTGAATCGACATCTACTTTTGTTACTTTTTTTGTCAATGCATCCTTCACTTCTATAGTTGCTTGAACATTCACTTCATTTTTAGAACCATTTAAATCCCCTTTTTGAAAATATACTTGGTCTGGTCTCGCTTCAGAATATAATTCAAATGTATAAATATCAAATCCCCCAACTCCGTTATTCAGTTTATTACTAGAAAAATATCCATGCTTTCCATCTGTACTTACAAAAAAACCAACTTCGTCAGCTTCTGTATTAATTGGATAACCTAAGTTGATTGGCTTAGACCAATTTCCATTCTCATCCATCTGACACTTAAAGATATCATAACCGCCTAATCCTGGTAAACTGTCTGAAGAAAAATAAAGTGTACGACTATCACTATGTATAAATGGTGATTTATCATTTCCATTCGTATTTATTTTTGAAGATAATTTCAATGCCTTACTCCAGTTCCCATTTTCATCTTTCTTTGATTTATAAATATCAATCCCACTCAATGAATCACGTGCAGAAGCGAAATACAATAATTTACCATCAGACGAAATAGATGGCTGACTGTCCCATTGTTTTGGGTCGTTTACATTTGGACCAAGATTTTTTATTTCAGACCATTTCCCTTCAATAAAATCGGACGAACAGATGTCAAAATTTCCTTTGGTATTTACAGTAAAGTATAAATGTTTATTATCGATTGTTATTGTTGCACCTCCTTCATTGTTATTGGCTGATTTATTAAAAGGATCGTCCATTGGTTTTCCTCGATTATAAATTCCTGAACTTTGTAAATGAGCAATCATAAATTTTTCTACGCTTTGAGCTGTAAGCATACTTTTATCTTTCAATTCAAACCGTCGGGTGAAAAATGCTAATTCATTGTCAGGACTTATATAAGGAAGATATTCTGGATCAGGAGATGAAATATCTTTTACAACAATTGGTTTGAATGTAACTGGATGAGCATAAAGACTGGAACGTAAAAGCATTGTTTCAGCTTTCTTGCCATGCTCTTCGTTGATGCGATCAAATTCTAGAAATTTTTTGAGAAGGGGTTCTGCATCTTTCCATTTCTTTAAGTCGAAATAAAACCAGCCCAACTGAAAATAAGTTTCAGGATCAGCGTCCGGGCAAATTTCAATTACTTTTTTGAAACTCTGCTCCATGTTCTTATCATCTTTTCTCTTTAATGCAATATTTCCTTGTAATAAATAAGCATCTCCAAATTCGGGATCTTCATCTATTGCTTTCTGAATAGACTTAAACGCATCCTCATATTTTCGAGATTGAAAAAGCGATTTGGACTCTTCAAAATATTTGATTGATTTTTTATTATCACTTTTTGAACACGGCAGGCCTTGACCGTTCACAAAAGGTGCAACAAAAAATAAAATTAATATGATTAGTTTATTCACAAAGTTATAAGATATGCGATGATAATTATTTCTTGAACGGATTTAAATTCTTTAGTTGATCTTTTGCTTTTCTTTCCGCTTCCCGCTTTAAACTGTCTGTATATGCTTTTGCTTTTGCTTCATTTTCTTTTTTAATTCTTTCGGCTTCAGCAGCACCTTTTTCTTTTTCAGAATTTATTTTAGCCTCCGCATCAGTCTTAAACTTATCGGCTGCATCTTTTATTTTAGCTTCCGCTTCTGCTTTCCTCTTATTGAATTCTTCTTCTGCTTTCGATTTAAGATCGCTCATAATGTTAGAGCCCATTTTACCTAAGTCTGTTCCTATTTTAGGTGAATTCACTGTGCCTGTAATTGTCAGATTTACCGGAATGATATCACCAATACTTAAGTTTGCTCCTTTCGAATTAGCACTCGATACTAATCCGGCAATAAGATTATTGGCACCTCCTCCTATTACCGATCGAGGTATTTGTGTTGCCATTACATAATCAATTGTTTCATCAAAACCATTCGATCCACCAATCGATGATTTAATTCCATTAATTGTTACATCGAAAGGATCTACAAATACTCTTCCATTAACAAATTTAAAACTTGGATTAACTGGTGGTACGTTTAAACTTTTCCAAGATGATAATTTTAAAACATCAGCAATTTTTACAAATGCCGGGAAGTTTTCTACTACAACTGTCGAAGTAGATAGTTTTCCTGAACCTGAAAGTGAATTTAATACAGGTGACATTTTCTGATCCAAATTACCTTTTACAGTCATAGTAGTTGAAAAAGTTCCAGAGCAATTTTTAGTTATGGGAGCTAATTTTTCAACTGAAATAAAATTTTTAGATGTTTTGGAAATATTAAAATCGGAAATAGCAAGGTTCATCTCAAATTCTGGTTTGGTAATATTTACGGCAGAATATTTACCCGACATTTTTATACTTCCATCCATCATTCGCATGAAAATATCTTTCATCGAAACAGATTGATCTTTGACTTCTAATTTTCCACTTACTTGGTCTATCGTTAAGTTTTGATAGATCATTTTTTTAATATCGGCACTCAATGAAAAATTAATATTTTTTGGGATTTGTAATACTTGCATGGAAGTAGTATCTACATTTCCGGATGCAGTAATTTCCCCTGACATAAATTCGTTCAAATCAATTAAATTTGAATTTAAATTTAATGAACCTGTTAATGTTTCGTTTTTAAGAGCGAAGGCAATAAAGTTTTCCAAACTTCCGGTTGCACTAAAATCACTTTTACCAATTGTCGAATTAAATGCATCTAATGAAACTTTGGCCGAGTTAAATCCTAGTTTCATTAAAGAAATGTTTACTGCTGATTTACTAGTAGGAGAACTGTATTTGAATTCGCTTAGGACAAAATTTCCTGATGCGTTAAATTGTTCGTACTTCTTTTGTTTAATAGAAGATAACTTTCCTTTAGCACTTAAATCGGCATTGACGATTCCTTGCAATAATGTTCCTTTTTCTAGAGGGACAAGTTTTTGAATTTTATCAAGATCAATTTTACCTTTCATGAACGCATCGATTGCCGGATCAGAAATTGGAGTAGCTAAATATAATTTAGCATCAAATGGATCATTATTTATTTCGACATGGAATTTTGAAAGATCGATGATAGTATGGTCCGAAATTCCATCAGGATTTGAAATGTTTAAGTCAAGGTTTACATTATTTACTGCTGTAGGCAAAGACGGATATTGAAACATTCCCTTATTCACTTTTAATTTTAACCCAAATCCCGGCATCGATTTAGAATTATATCTGCCTTTGATAATTCCATCTAAACTCATAGTACCCGAAGATTTTAATTCTTTGAATTGTGGAGTAAAAACTGCCGGAACTATTGAGATAAAATTTTTAAACTCAGTTTGTGTAGCAGAATATTTTAGATCCATATCAATATTACTATCTGGCATCATTACCCATCCCGAAAAATTTAAAAAGAGTTCGTTAAGCTTTATTTTATTTTCTTTAAAAGTAAAACGCATGGTCTTTAAATTAATTTCTATTTCAGCATCTATGTCTGCTTGTGCTTTTGAAATATATTGCATTCCTCCATAAGTCATATCTCCTCGCTCGACTTGCGTCTTTGTTTTTAACGAAAAAAGATCTTGAGTAAAATCGCCACTCCCGGTGTGATTTACATTTTCAAGCTTCAAGAAAAACGGCATTGTCTTATCATTGTAAACTATCAAACCATTACTGATTGAATATTCTTTGAGCGAGGCTTTGAATGAAGACGGCTCTGAGTTCGATGTATTTTTTTCAGACGGCTTTGCAATATCCCAATTGGATTTACCTTTTTCATTGACCAAAAAATACATAACAGGTGAATTAATACTCACTTTCTTTATTCCAATCGTCGCGCCTTTGATAACCGACATAATGTCGATCGTTAGATCCAATTGTTTTGCATATACTAATGTATCACCTTCAAATGGTGCTACATTTATAACTGATAAATTATTTACACGTAATGAAAAGTTGGGGAAGCTTCGAATCAGCGACAAATCAAATTCTCCAAAATCTACTTTGGCATTCACTGCTTTATTCGTTTCTTCTTTTACTTTGGCTACAATTTTATCCTTGAATATAAAAGGCAAAGTAATAAGTACTAATAAAAGTGCGAGAAGAGAAATTCCGCTCCATTTAACTATTTTTTTCATTCTTATTGATTTACAAAATTTAAACTAATTTACTTGATCTATTTCGTAGAAGATGATCAGCAAGAACAAGTGCTGCCATCGCTTCGACGATTGGTACAGCTCTTGGAACTACACACGGATCGTGTCTTCCGGTTGCTTTAAATGATATATCTTTTCCTTTGTCATTCACAGTTTCTTGTTTGCTCATTAAAGTGGAAACTGGTTTAAAAGCAACTTTGAAACAAATATCCATTCCATTAGAGATTCCTCCTTGAATTCCTCCCGAATTATTTTTAGTCGTTATTATTTTACCATCTTTGAATGTGAAAGGATCGTTGTGTTCAGAACCTTTCATGGTTGCTCCTACAAAACCACTTCCATATTCAAATCCATGAACTGCGTTAATACTGCACATTGCTTTTGCTAAATCAGCATGTAGTTTATCGAAAACCGGCTCTCCAAGTCCAACTTGCATTTCCGTTATTGTACATGAAATAATTCCTCCGACAGTATCACCTTTTGTCTTTAATTCTTCCAAGTATGCTACCATCAAGTTGGTCAATTCTTGGTCAGGACATCTTACAATACTTGATTCGATAAGTGATTCTTTGAAAATGGCATAGTTGTCTTTCATCGAAAAAGGGCCTATAGCGGAAACGTATGCACTGATTTTTATTCCTGAGTGCGACAGCAATTGTTTTGCTATTGCTCCGGCAAAAACTCTAGATGCTGTTTCACGAGCACTTGCTCTTCCACTTCCTCGATAATCTCTGTGACCATATTTTTGATCGTAAGTGAAATCGGCATGCGAGGGTCTATATGTATTTTTCAAATCTGTATAATCGGCCGAACGCTGATCTTTGTTTTGAATAGTAAAAGCAATTGGGCTTCCCGTTGTTATACCTTCGTAAATTCCTGAGAGTATCTCAAATGAATCGCTTTCATTTCTCTGAGTAGTAATTGAAGATTGACCCGGCCTGCGCCGATTTAATTCGATTGCTATAGCATCAATATCTAGTTTTAATCCGGCCGGGCAACCATCTATGATTCCTCCTATTGCCGGACCGTGTGATTCACCAAAGGTGGTAAGTCGAAATAAAGTTCCAAATGTATTTCCTGCCATGTGGTGAAGGTACTATTATCAAGTATTTTAACGACAATAAACCAATACATTAATTAACGAGGCATTGTTAGTTTTCGTGTTTTTTTTCACCATTTTTTCAAACCACTTTTTATCTTGAAAAAAAAATTGCAGAGAAAGAGGTTTTTTTTGTTAGACTCCATTAGCTTGATTTTCTGACTATTATAGTGCTATGATTGAATAGTTGTTAATATCATTCTTTCATACCCAAAATGTACTTGTATTATTCTTATTTTCGGTCGCCTTAACCATTCGGCTTTCATGACTTTATTGATAAAAAATATTCAAACATTGGTTCATACCGAAGATACTTGCATCGAAAAGTATTCTGGTAAACAAATGTCGGAGATGAAATGGATAAACAATGCTTTTCTCCTTATTAATAATGATCGGATTGCTTCATTTGGTTCAATGGATGATTGGAAGGATGATTTAAATGGTCAGAAAAATGAAGCAGAAGTTATTGACGCAACTGGTAGGCATGTTTTTCCTTCGTGGTGTGATGCGCATACACACATTGTTTATTCCGGTACACGTGAAACTGAATTTGTAGATCGAATTAATGGGTTAAGTTATGATGAGATATTTAAACGTGGTGGTGGTATCCTAAATTCTGCAAACAAATTACGTGCTTCTTCTGAAGATGATTTATTTGAACAATCAATGGTTCGAATTCGAGAAATTCAATCGATGGGAACGGGTGCAGTGGAGATTAAAAGTGGTTACGGTTTGTCGACTGAAAGTGAGTTGAAAATGCTTAGAGTCATTAAGCGAATTGCACAATCTACTGCTTTAACTGTTAAGTCAACTTTCCTAGGCGCACATGCAGTTCCGAATGAATATAAAAATAATAAAGAAGGATATCTGAATTTATTGATCAATGAAATGCTACCTGCTATCGCAGCTGAAAAGTTGGCCGACTACTGTGATATTTTTTGCGAGCAAAATTATTTTTCTGCTAATGATTGTCTTCGATTATTTGAAGTTGCGTTAAAGTACAATATAACTCCTAAGGTTCATGCCGAACAGCTGTCGCACTCAGGAGGAATTTTAGCCGGTGTAAATTCAGGCGCCATTAGTGTTGATCACTTAGAATTTATTAATGATGTTGACATTATTGCGTTGAAGAATTCTAAAACAATGCCGGTAATTCTTCCCGGAGCACAGTTTTTTCTAGATCTTAAAAAACCTCCTGTTCGAACAATGATTGATGCCGGACTTCCTATAGCTATTTCGTCCGATTTTAATCCTGGAAGTTGCCCTAGCGGAAACATGAACCAAATGATCGCACTTGCTTGTATCATGTATAAAATCACTCCTGAAGAAGCGATAATTGCTGCGACAACAAATTCTGCCTATGCCATGGACTTGAGTAAAACACATGGAAGTATTTGTGTTGGTAAAAAAGCAAATGTATTTATTACGAAAGAAATTTCCAGTTATAATTTTATCCCTTATGCTTTTGGAAGTATGCTAGTTGATAAAGTTATTCTGAATGGTAAAGTAATTTCATAAAAAAATTAATAAGTTCTCATGAAAAAGTTAATTGAATGTGTGCCTAATTTTAGTGAAGGAAACGATTTAGGTATCATACGCCAGATTACCGATAGAATTGAATCGGTTGATGGAATAAAATTATTGAATGTTGACCCGGGAAAAGCAACAAATAGAACGGTTGTGACTTTTGTTGGGGAACCTGAAGCAGTGGTTGAAGCGGCTCTCCGTGGAATAGAAAAGGCAGCAGAATTGATTGATATGAGTAAGCATAAAGGAGAGCATCCTCGGATGGGTGCTACTGACGTATGTCCATTAATTCCGATAGCAGGAATTTCAATGGACGAGACTGTTGTTTACGCCACAATGCTTGCAGAAAAAGTTGGAAAGCAATTGTCTATTCCGGTTTACCTGTATGAAGAAGCACAGAAAAATTCTGTGCGAAAAAATCTCTCAGTCATAAGAGCAGGAGAATACGAAGGTTTTTTTGCAAAAATTAAAAAGGATGAATGGAAACCGGATTTTGGTCCGTCAGAATTCCCTGCAAAATCGGGAGCGACTGTGATTGGTGCTCGTGATTTTTTGGTCGCTTATAATGTTAATCTAAATACTACTTCTGTTCGTAGGGCCAACTCTGTTGCTTTTGATGTCAGAGAAAATGGCAGAAAAGTAACGAATGAAAAAGGCGAAGAAATTGTTCAACCTGGCTCGTGTAAATCTGTAAAAGCTATCGGATGGTTTATAGAAGAGTATGGTATTGCTCAAGTGAGTATGAATCTTACCAATATCAATATAACTCCTTTACATGTTGCATTCGACGAATGTGTAAAGAGTGCTCATCAACGAGGTATGCGCGTAACAGGTTCAGAGCTCGTAGGACTAGTTCCTCTTAAATCGCTTACCGATGCCGGAAAATATTTTTTAGAAAAGCAAAATAGATCAGTAGGAGTTTCAGAAACAGAATTGGTTAGAATAGCTATTAAATCGCTTGGCCTCGATGAACTGAGTCCTTTCAAACCGGAAGAACGAATTATTGAATATCAGCTGAGCGATAAATCTGATGAGCGATTAGTTCGTATGTCGTTGACTGATTTTGCAGATGAAACTGCTTCAGAATCTCCTGCTCCCGGCGGTGGTTCAATTGCTGCTTATCTAGGAACATTAGGGATCTCATTAGCAACGATGGTAGCAAACCTTTCGTCGCATAAAAAAGGTTGGGACGAACGATGGGACGAATTTTCTGTTTGGGCAGAAAAAGGGCAAGTACTCAAAAAATCATTGTTGATATTGGTTGATGAAGATACTCGCGCATTCAATAAAATTATGGATGCATTTTCATTACCGAAGTCAACTGATGCTGAAAAAAAAGTTAGAACAGACGAAATCCAAGCTGCTACTAAATATGCTATCGAGGTTCCTTTGAAAGTTATGAAGACAACTTTGGAAACAATGAGTATCATTAAAGCGATGGCAATCGATGGGAATCCGAATTCTGTTTCTGATGCCGGTGTTGGTGCATTATGTGCTCGTTCAGCAGTTTTAGGAGCATTCCTAAATGTAAAAATAAATGCAAGTGGATATCAGGACGCAAATTATGTAAGTCAAGTTTTATCAGAAGCTCAATCAATAGCTGATCAAGCTCAGAAGTCAGAAGCTGAAATTCTTTCTATCGTAAATCAAAAAATTAAATAGATTCGCGGAAACACCAATAAATTGTAAGAAGTAAATATAGATTAGTTAAAACAATCGGCCATTTAATGCGTATATTAACTATTCTAGCACACATTTTTATGAACGATTCAATCAATGCGTAGAACGAGGGCACTTCATCGTTTTATTTATTCCTTTCCTATTCAGCTGCTAATCGTATTGCTGAAGAAAAATCATATTCTTCTTTTATATTGGATTATACTTTTTGGTTGGATTACAAATACGACATCAAAAACTTTCGGTATCCCTTATTTATTTCTCGACCCTGAGTATATGGGAACGGTTGGGTTCACTTCCTTTCTATTGATTGGATTGGCAACAGGAAGCTTTATTATGGTTTATAATATTTCGAGTTATATCATTAATGGATTCCGCTTTCCGTTTATAGCAACGCTTTCACGTCCGTTCCTCAAATATGCAGTAAATAATTTTATAGTTCCTGCATTATTTGTTATTACCTATTTGTCGAATGTAATTTATTTTCAGGTGAACAATGAGTACCAATCTGTTTGGAATATCATTGCACAAGTTATGGGTTTTCTGATTGGAATGTCGGTGATGATTTTGGTTACGTTAACCTATTTCTTTCGAACAAATAAGGATGTAATTCTGATGTTCGGTATGAAATCATCTGATGATGATCCTGACGCTCCTTTTGCTGCACATCTTTTGGATGCTGCTACAAGAAATAAGTTGCGTACTACACATGTTAATGCTCACAATGAAAGAGCTTGGCGAGTAGATACCTATTTGAGTTCTCCATATAAAGTTAGACTCGTAAGAGAAACGGGACATTATTCGCGAGAAATGGTTGAATCGGTTTTTCGTCAGAATCACTTGAATGCTGCCATCATTGAAATTATTGTATTTGCTTTTTTCATTCTACTTGGTTTATTCAAGGATTACTCCATGTTTAAAATCCCTGCCGGAGCCTCAGTAATATTGATTTTTTCTATGCTTATTATGCTAAGTAGCGCATTTAGATTTTGGCTAAAAGCATGGTCAACTTCTGCATTGATACTAATCATTTTAGTCGTTAATTTTATATCTCAGTATGGAGTATTTTATAGCGATAATAAAGCATATGGACTAGAATATAACAGCGGATTAGCAGAGTATAGTATCAAAAATTTCAAAAAAAATTCGACTCCTGAAATTGTAACTGCCGATACAGATAGTACACTTGCAATTTTAGAGCGATGGAAACTTAAGTTTAGCGGAATGGATCATAAACCAAAAATGATCTTCATTAATTGTTCCGGTGGTGGATTGCGAGCTTCAATTTGGGCTTATCGAATTATGCAATGGGCCGATAGTTTATCTAATTACGAATTCTCTGCTTCTACTCAGTTGATATCCGGAGCTTCAGGTGGAATGATTGGTGCTGCCTATTATCGTGAATTGTTGTTGCGTAAAGAACTCGGGTCGCATCTAAAATCGAATACAAATAAGAATCTAAATAACATAGGTAAGGATCTTCTGAATCCAATCACTTTCAGTATTACGGTGAGCGATTTGTTTTTTAATATTCAAAAATTCAAAGAAGGCAATACACGATTTAATAAAGATCGAGCGTATGCATTTGAACAACAGCTTAACGAAAACACAGGATTTGTGTTTAATAAAACACTCGGTTCTTATAAGGAAGCAGAAAGATTGTCCCTAATTCCGATGATGGTTTTTTCTCCAACTATTGTGAATGATGGAAGACGATTATTAGTTTCACCTCAACATATTAGTTATTTAACAGATCATTCAACTGATAAAGTTTTCAATTTTGATAATACAGTTGACGAAGTTGAGTTTCAACGTTTATTTGAAAAGCAAGGGGGAAATAACATACGATTTACTTCCGTACTTCGAATGAATGCAACCTTTCCTTACATCCTACCTCCTGTTAGCTTGCCATCCGATCCAACTATTTTTATGATGGATGCAGGAATAAGAGACAACACCGGATTAAAAACATCGCTTAGATTTTTATTTTTCTTTAGAAAGTGGATTGAAGAAAATACAAGTGGAGTGATTTTTGTCGATATCAGAGACTCTCATAAAGAACGTCCTATCGAAACAAAACCACGACAAACCATTATTCAGAATTTTGCAGCACCACTTGGAAATATTTATAACAACTTATTGACGATTCAAGATTACAATCAAGATGAAGCATATGAGTACGCAAAAGGATGGTTTGGAAATCAATTCGATTTTATCAAGTTTGAACTACCCACTAAGGAGCAAGACATTTCTCTCAGTTGGCACTTAACCACACGAGAAAAAGTACGTGTTTATAATTCCGTAAAATTAAGAGAGAATCAAATTGCGTTTGACTCTTTGTTGAGTAAAATGCAAATTAAAGTTTCCCCTTTGAAATAATATTTGCGAATACTTACTTTTCTTATTAGTAGTTTAACAGTTCTTTCAGTTGTTCTTTAAACCTTTTTTTCGGAAGAAAATTCCATTCAAGTTCAAGATTCATTGGAACTGCTGTATCGATACTTGCCGATCGAACCACTGGTGCATCAAGATGTTCAAAACAATGTTGGGCAATGTGAGCAGAAATTTCACCGCCTATTCCACCTGTTAACGTGTCTTCATGAAGAATAATAACCTTCCCTGTTTTGCGAACTGTTTTCTCAACAGCTTCTTTGTCCCAAGGCAATAAAGTTCTTAAGTCTAATAGATCGGCCGAAATGTTTTCTTCTTTCAAAACTTCCAAAGCCCAATGCACACCGAGACCATAAGAAATAATTGAAAGATCGTTTCCTTCTTCGATCAATTTTGCTTTTCCAATTTCAGTAGTATAATAACCATCAGGAACATTTCCTGTTATGCTTCTATACAATGCTTTGTGTTCAAAGTACATGACAGGATTCGGATCTTCTATTGATGCAATAAGTAAACCTTTAGCATCGTCCGGGAAAGCAGGATAAACCACTTTCAAGCCGGGAGTATGAACAAACCATGCTTCATTTGATTGGCTATGAAATGGACCGGCATTTACGGCAGCTCCTGTGGGCATTCGAACAACTACATCCACATTTTGACCCCAACGGTAATGAGTTTTCGCCAGGTTGTTTACAATTTGATTAAAGCCACAGGTTACGAAATCGGCAAATTGCATTTCAACAATTGCTTTCATTCCATTAATTGCGAGTCCCTGTGCTGTTCCGAGAATCGCAGATTCGCACAGAGGAGTATTTCTTACGCGACCGTTACCAAACTCCTCTACAAATCCAATAGTAGCTTTAAACACACCTCCATATTCTGCAACATCCTGACCCATAATTACCAAATTGTCATGCTTTCTCATGGCTAATTTCATGGCGTCGGTAATAGCATCTAAGTAGCGCATTTCTGTCTTCTTTTCGCTTGGAATAATCGAAGGTAAAGGCCGGTTATCATACATATCACCTACCTCATTTTCGGTAGCAACAGAAGGATTGGACTCCGCAAAAGTAATCTCTAAATTCTTTTCGATGTCTTGCTTTATGTCTCTGCGAGTCAAAGCAATAAAGGCTTCGTCTATAATTTTCTCTTTAAGTAAATAATTCTCGTAATTATTAAGCGGATCCTTTTTACCCCACTCTTCAAATAAAGCTTGAGGGACATATTTTGTACCTGAAGCTTCCTCATGACCTCGCATCCGAAACGTTAAGCATTCTAGTAGAATTGGTCGTGGGTTTTCTCTCATTGATTTTGCTAATTCAGAAAAAGTATGATAGCATTCCAGTATGTTATTGCCATCAATTTGTACGGCTTCCATTCCATAACCAATTCCTTTGTCGATGAATTGCTTCATTTTAAATTGTTGGTTTGAAGGAGTCGACAAACCATATCCATTGTTCTCAATCACGAAAATGACAGGTAGATTCCAAACGGCTGCTACATTTAGGCTCTCATGAAAATCGCCTTCGCTACTTCCTCCATCGCCAGAAAAAACTGCAGTTACTTTTTTTTCTTTCTTCAAGAGATTTGCCAAGGCTATACCGTCGGCAACACCTAACTGCGGACCAAGATGCGAGATCATTCCTATAATCTTGTACTCTTGCGACCCAAAATGAAATGAGCGATCACGGCCTTTGGTGAAGCCCCCCGATTTTCCTTGCCATTGTGAAAATAATCGGTTCAACGGAATTTGACGGGTAGTAAAAACTCCTAAGTTTCTATGCATAGGAAGTATGTATTCGTCCTTATGAAGTGCTAATCCACAACCTACAGAAATTGCCTCTTGACCAATTCCTGAAAACCACTTGGAAATTCGACCTTGTCGAAGAAGAACGAGCATTTTCTCCTCTATTAAGCGGGGTTTCAAAAGCTCTACATAAATATTTTTAAGCTCGTCGTTTGACAGGCCCTTTTTGTTGAAATTCATAAGTTCATTTTCTGCTGGTAAAATTATCCAAAAATGGTTTCTATCTTTGTGTAAAGTTAGCTTGTTATGGACATTCAGATGTTTGTTGTTATTATTATTTTCTTATCCGCATTTATTTATGTGGGGAGAAGAATTTTTCTCCAATTAAGAGGAAAAACGACAGCAGGATGTGAAAAGTGTAGCGCTATCGAAAAAGTAGAAGAAATTAAAAAATAGCGTCCCGTTATTAAAATATAGACAAAAAAAAAGAGGCTTTAATAAAGCCTCTTTTTTTTGTCTTGCAAAGAATTACTTCTTAGGAGTAGACATCATTGCTGATGAATCTGTTGCAGGAGTTGCCATAGCAGCAGCTGAATCTGTCATTTGAGACTGAGTTGCAGCAGCAGCTTGTTCAGCAGCAGCGATAGAATCTTGAACTGCTTTTTCGGCAGCAGCTTTTTCTTCAGCGCTAGGACCACAAGCAACGATAGCTACGAAACCAGCAGCTAAAAGGATAGAGAGAACTTTTTTCATTTTATTTTTTTAGGTTTGTTTATTTAATGGGCGCAAAAGTAACATATTTTTTAAATATTATAATGATAATTTAAAAAATCATCAACAATTTAAAGTTAATAAGTACTCTTTCAGTGCTTAGGGATTAATGTCCGCGGCCTCCGGCAACTTTTTTAATTTGCTCTTGAACTTTCTCTGGAGCTGTTTTTGGCTTAGAAACTGGCTTAACTGCGGCTTTCACTTTTGGTTTAGCAGCATTCGCAATTGAATCGGCAGTAACTTGAGCAGCAACTTTAGCAATTGAATCTTGCATCATTTGTTGAGCTGAAGCCGTTGAATCTGCAACAATTTTGTCCATAGCAGCCTGAACTGAATCCTGACGAGACTTCTCAGCAGCAGCTTTCTCTTCTGCACTTGGTCCACATGAAATTAATGTTGCGAAACCGGCAATTGCCATAATAGAAAGAAATTTTTTCATTTTTTTGTTTTGTTTTTCTAATTTGTGGGGCAAAAGTAATTTTTATTTAATTACTTTTCTATATTAAGACAAAAAAAAGTATTTTTGAACTCAAATTCGATAAACAATCATTCAATCCCCCAAAAAATGAAAAAAAACACCATTGCTCTATTTTTAACCCTTTCGGTTGCATCAGTTCTCGTATTTACTACAGGTTGCAAGAAAGATGATACGACTGCTCCAGTTGTTACACTTACTGGTGATGCTGCCATTACACTTTCTTTAAACAGCGCTGCTTGGTCTGATCCGGGTGCAGCTGCTAGCGACGCAACTGATGGTACTACTACTGTTTCGTCAGATGCAAGTTCTACAAACCCGAATGTAAATTTAGTTGGAGTCTATACTGTTACTTATACCTCTACAGATGCTGCCGGTAATGTTGGTACTGCTACTCGTACAATCACTGTAAAGAACGATGCTGAAGCCTTTGCAGGTGTTTATAGCATTGATGATACTACTGGCGGTGGTCATTATTTGTATACAGATACAATATCAGTTGACCTATCTGTAAATAACCGCGTACATTTTAAGCGTTTCAATGACTATGCTAACAATACAGGCATTTATGCAACACGTTTAGGTAATGGAAATTTAGAAATCCCATCTCAAACAGCTTTAAACATTGGAACTGCTCAAACTCCTCCTGTAGCATGTGATGTTGCAAACCACACTTTTGCTAGTTCATACTATGCCTCAACTTCAACAGGTTTTGGATTAGTATTCACTGATGTTAATATGTGTAATAGCCAAGCAATAACTTTCGGTCAAATTTATACGAAGCACTAATTTTTAGATATTCTTAGTAAAAAGCCATTCTCCCTACGAGAATGGCTTTTTTTATTGTCATTTACACCTTACTTTCGTCTTCATATGAATCAAAATTCTAGCAGCTACTCTCTTCTGGTCAAACGAATTGGTTGGGTTCTGCTTGGTTATTCCCTTTGTAGAGTACTGTTTTTGATTTTCAACTTTTCTTTCTTCCAATCGGTTTCAAGTGCTGATTTGTTCATGGCTTTTTTTTATGGTCTGCGCTATGATATTACCGCAATAATAATTTCTAATTCTCCTGTTATCTTATTGCATCTTTTACCTGAAAATATATTTTTTCTCAATCCTGTTAAACGAATTACCAAATTTCTTTTTGTAATAATTAACTCATTCATGTTTTTATTAAATACAATTGATTTTGGTCTTTTCAGATTTACAGCCAAAAGAGCAACTGCCGATGTTTTTAAAATACTCTCGTTCGGTAACGATTTTAAAAATACTGTCCCTAAAATGATTGCTGATTTTTGGTATGTCCTTTTAATACTGTTTTTTATATGGTATTTATTGATTCGATTCTATCCTCAATCTGGTCGAAGCATTGTTTTTAGAAATTTAAATATTCAGTCTACCTGCCTTGGAAAATTTTTTCTTTTGGGTGTGTTCATTGGACTTTACTTTATTGGTTTTAGAGGTGGAACTCAATTCAAACCATTAACCATTATTAGTGCTTCTAAGTATGGTTCTTCGAATTTATCTCCTTTAATATTAAACACTCCGTTTACTTATCTTAAGACTTTCGGCAAGAGCGAACTCAAACCGGTAAAATATATATCTGAAACGGATGCTGATAAATTATCGCCGGTAATTCACTTTGAAAGCAAAAACAGCCACTTCCGACCATTGAATGTTGTTCTGATAATACTGGAAAGTTTCGGCAAAGAATATTCCGGATTGCTAAATAATACTAAAGGCTATACTCCTTTCCTAGACTCATTAATGTTGCAATCGTACTATTGTACAGATGCCTTTGCAAATGGAAAAAGATCTATTGAGGGCATTCCTGCAATTACTTCCGGATTACCAGCTTTGACAAATGAACCGATTATAACCTCGACTTACGGAGGAAATACCATGACTTCTATCGCTAATCTTCTTGATCAAAAAGGTTATCAAACTTATTTCTTCCATGGTGGCACCAATGGTACGATGGGTTTCGATAATTTTTCTAAAGCTGTTGGTTACAAAAATTATTTTGGAAGAACAGAATACAATAACGATAATGACTTTGATGGTAATTGGGGAATATATGATGAGCCTTTTTTACACAGAACAGTCGATGAGCTTTCTAAATCTACACAGCCGTTCTTCTCAACAATTTTTACGATATCATCTCATCACCCATATTCTATTCCTGATCAATACAAAAATATTTTTAAAGAAGGAACATTGCCAATCCATAAAAGCATTCGGTATGCCGATTATTCACTAAGTAAGTTTTTTAGTTATGCGTCGATGCAACAGTGGTATAAAAATACTTTATTTGTTATCACGGCCGATCATACTGCTCTTACCGAAAAACAATTTTACATGAACAGACAAGGACTTTATTCTATTCCTTTGATTTTCTTTTCACCAACAGATTCTCTGAAATATAAACAATCGAAAACTACTCAACAAATAGATATCTTACCCTCAATCATGTCATATCTGAATTTTGACAAACCATTTTTTGCTTTTGGTCAATCAGTTTTCAACGATAGTTTAGAAGGATTTGCAATCAATTATTTGAACGACTCTTACCAGTTAATTCAAGATAACAAAGCATTGATTTATGATGGCAATAATTCAAATGAATTTATTCAATTTAAAGACGAAACATCTACACATTATTCAATCAAGCCCGATTCAATAACTATGAATTTAAAAATGAAAGCTTTCATTCAACAATATAATTCATCGCTCATTAATAATCGAATGATCATTAGATAGTACACATGAAAAAAATAAGATTCATTATCAATCCAAAGTCAGGGTCAACTAACAAGGATAGTTTTTCTAAATGGATAACAGCTTCGATAGATCATAGCAAATTTATTGTGGATATCGTTTTTACAAATAAGCCCGGGCACGCAACCCATTTAGCCAAAGAAGCAGCCGACAATAAGTTTGATATTGTAGTTGCAGTAGGCGGCGATGGTTCTGTTAATGAAACGGCAAAAGCTTTGATGAACAGTTCAACAGCTCTTGGAATTATTCCAACGGGTTCAGGCAATGGGATGGCTCGTCATTTATCAATACCAATGAATTTCATTAAAGCAGTTAAATTATTGAATGATCATAAAATAATGCCGATAGATACATTGACTGTAAATGGAAAATTTTGTATTGGTACTTTTGGAATTGGATTTGATGCTCACATCGCCCATCTTTTTGCTAAAGCCAAGACAAGAGGTTATTCTACCTATGTAAAATTGATATTGACGGAATTTTCAAAATACAAATCAGTAAATTTTAAGATTATTGCAGATCAAAAGGAATATGATATTTCCAGTTTCCTACTGACGTTCGCCAACTCATCTCAATTTGGCAATAATGCCGTGATTGCTCCTTTTGCAAATGTTCATGATGGAATAATGGATATTTCGATTGTAAAAAAATTCCCTTTTCTCATGTCGATAAATCTAATTTATAAAATGATGAATAATTCAATTCATACTTCAAAATACTTTGACAGTTTAGTTGCCAGAGAAATACTAATATTAAATGACAAAGTTATTCAAGGTCACATTGATGGTGAGCCAATTATTTTGAAAGGTAATATTGATCTGAAAATGCTTCCGCTTTCTCTAAATGTTGTTGTCGCCAAATAAATTAATGAGCTCAAAAAAATTTATTAATAGTTTTATCTATGCTTCGAAAGGTTTTTCATCTGCCTTCAGGAGTCAATTCAATATGCGATTCCACTTTGTAATGGCAATTGTAGTTTTGTTTTTTTCATTTCTCCTTCACCTTTCTTCAATGGAATGGTGTATTATTCTTTTCTGTATTGGAAGTGTTATTTCTGCTGAACTTATTAATACATCATTAGAAATAAACATCGATCTTGCAATGCCTGAACACAATGAAAGAGCCGGACAATCGAAAGATATTGCAGCAGCAGCAGTACTTACAGTTTCAATTATGTCTGTAATTATCGGATGTATTATCTTTATTCCTAAATTAGTTAAGTATTTTTAGCTATGACGAAAAAAAATAAAAATATTGAAGGTGTTGTGTATTCAACAAACCCTAATTTTCAGTATTCAATCAACGAAAAGGAAGAAGCGCAATCGATAAAAAATAACCAACAAGATCTTAGAGTTATGCTCGATAAAAAGAATCGTGCAGGAAAGGCTGTTACTCTTATTACTGGATTCATAGGTAAGGATGCAGATATTGAGAAATTGGGGAAGGAATTAAAATCTAAATGTGGTGTTGGCGGTTCTGTAAAAGATGGTGAAATATTAATTCAAGGTGATCACAGAGATCGGATTGTGGCCTTACTCCAGACGGCAGGTTACAAAGTAAAGAAAAGCGGTGGTTGAATTATTTTTTAATTCTCATTCTCTTGTAAATGTGTATTGCTGCAACCAATAAGGATGAAAAGATTACCAATCCAACTAAACCTTTTACCCAACTAAACATATCTTTCAATACAACAATAAAAATTATGGATATCAGGAAAATGGTAGCTACTTCATTCCATAATCTCATTTGCATACTTGTAAATTGAATATCTCCTTTTTTCAACTGACGTATTATTTTACCGCAGAGTAAATGGTAAATAACCAAAAATAAAACAAAGGCTAGTTTCAAAAACATCCAATCAGGAAAAGAAATTCCGAACATTTCATATAGTAGCCAAGTACCAAAAATAAGTGTTCCATATGCACTGGGAACTGTTATTCCATACCATAAAAGTTTCTCAGCTTTCAAAAAATGGTTGATCAAAATTGATCTTTCCGGTTCTGATTTTTCATTGGCTTCACTATGGTAAACAAATAATCTTACAATATAAAATAGACCGGAGAACCATGTGACAACAAAAATTATATGAAGAGCTTTAAGATACAGCATCTGAAAAATAATTATTTCTAAATTTGATTTGACACAATTTAATTATCACTTACAAATTCCTTTTACTTCTATTATAAATTTTTACTGTTCGATTCATCTAAAACTTTCTGGTACAAAGCCTCATAAATTGGAAGTACAGTTGAAATGTCGAAAGTTTTCGCATGTGATAGTGCGTTGCTCTTGAAGGTCATTAATCGATTATTATCGCCAAGAATGTGGATAGCATTCTTCGACATATCATCAATGTCTCCGACATTACTCATAAAGCCATTAATTCCTTGCTGTATAACTTCCGGTAGTCCGCCAGTGTTTGTACTGATTACAGGAACTTGGCAAGCCATTGCTTCGAGTGCAGCTAATCCGAAACTTTCCGATTCTGATGGCAAAATAAATAAATCGCAAATAGATAATATCTCCTCTACCACATCAATCTTTCCTAAGAAACGAATGTTTTCGCAGTCGCTCGTATCTCTACATTCTTTCTCAACTCGCTCTCGCTCCGGACCATCACCTATCATCAATAGTTTACTCGGAATTGCCTTGCTGATATTGTGAAATACTTTAACTACATCTCCTACTCGTTTTACCGGACGAAAATTTGAAGCATGTACAACTAATCGCTCATTGTTTGGGGCTATGGCTCTTCGAAAATGATCACGACGCTGTTTGTTGAAACGTCGTAGGTCAATAAAATTCGGAATCACTTCAATTTCCTTTTGCACATTGAAATGTTCGTACGTTTCTTTTCTTAACGAATTTGAAACGGATGTAACAGCATCTGACTGATTGATTGCAAAAGTTACTACTGGACTATAACTTTCATTTTTGCCGACAAGTGTAATATCTGTTCCGTGAAGTGTTGTAATGAATGGAAGTTTCATTCCTTGCGATTCCATAATCTTCTTTGCCATATAGGCTACTGATGCATGTGGTATGGCATAGTGAACATGTACAATGTCTAATTTTTCAAATCGAGCTACATCTACTAATTTACTCGTTAGTGCGGTTTCATAAGGAGCATATTCAAAAAGTGGATAATCTGCTACACTAACTTCATGATAGAATACATTCTCAATAAAATGTTCTAAACGTACAGGCTGACTATATGTAATAAAATGAACACTGTGTCCTTTTTCCGCTAGCGCCTTGCCTAGTTCTGTTGCTATTACGCCACTTCCTCCAAATGTTGGATAACATAGTATTCCAATTTTCATAAATCTATTTAATACGATTTTTTACTGATACAAACTTATTGAATTTTCAGGATATCCAATACTTGATTTTACTCATTTAAGTCATTTCAGAACTCATTCTTATTAATTGACAATGGAATGATAAATAGCCGACTGGATAGTTGTTCTGACATTCATTTTCGATAACTTTTCGTTGGTAGCATCTGGGTTAACTCTATTTGACAAAAAGATATAAATTAATTCTGAATCAGGATCTGCCCACACGCATGTGCCCGTAAATCCTTGATGGCCGAATGTATTGGGTCCTGCTTCCTTTGCACATGGACTTGTTTTATTTGGATCGAGCTCCGGCTTATCGAACAACAATCCTCGTCTATTATTGTTTTGTGGAAATTGTTGTGAGGTAAATAAATCGACTGTTGATGGACGGATATAGCTTTTGCCACCATAATTTCCTTTGTTTAATAACATTTGCATAATAACGGCAAGGTCATTTGCATTACTAAAAATTCCGGCATTTCCCGAGATACCACCCATCATTGCAGCTGCCGGATCGTGCACATCGCCTATCAATAATTGTTTTCTAAATACCATATCATTCTCTGTTGGTACTATTTCTCTTAATGAAAATTTATCTCTCGGATTATACGCAATTCGTGTTAACCCTAGTGGCTTATAAAAATTATTGTCTACATATTGATCGAAAGGTTGACCTGTAATTTTTTCCGTTGCAAGCATCATTATAATTGGTCCTAGATCGCTATAAACATATTTACCCGGAGCATTCAAATGCGAATCGAAAATCCAATCGATTAAACTGTCGGAATAACTAGCTTCCATATACATTGAATCTGCAACTCTAACTGGATAATCTTCACTCTTCATTTTACTATATATTCCGGGAACTAGAAATGTGTCAACCATGGTTTGCTTATAAAATGGAATCCATGGAACCAGTCCTGCTTGATGTGCTAAAATTTCTTTAACAAGTAATGCTCTTTTATTTGTTGATTTAAGAGGAGAGAAAAATTTTGACAACGGATGATTGAGATCGATCTTTTTCTGATCAAAAAGTTTCATTGTCGCTAATGCAGTTGCAACAACTTTTGTAACCGACGCAATATCATACAAATCTGAATTTTTTACGGTATCTGTTGAGTTATACGTTTTCGTACCAAATGATTTATTATAAATAACTACACCCTTTCTTGCTACTAAGACTTGACATCCGGGAATTGCGTTAGCTGAAATTGCTCTATTTACAATCGTATCAATTTGTGATAGTGTATCACTCGACATCCCCACTTCTTCCGGCAAAGAATATTTTAATCTGATTGGTTCAATAGTTGTTTCTCCCGACTTTCTTTTTAATTCATTATTTACTGTTACTGGAAGTGCTCCGTTTGTTTGTATTCCACCGAAGATCGATTGAGCTGCGAGTTGATGCATTAAAGGAAAGTCTTCATAGGCCAATAAAATTGCTTGTGCAGATTGTATGTTTTTGAATTTAGATAAGGTGTAACTATTTCCAAAATCGACAAAGATTGTAGGGTATTTAATTAATACGCTGTCAACAAATCGTACTGTCCCTTCCGAGATCCCAAAATTGGTTGAGGCTTTCATCGTAGTATTGTGAAGGCTTAGTATCACGTAATCGTAATTACTTAAAAAATTGAATAGTGCATTTAACACAGAAAGTGGAGCATCTTTTTCCTCGGCAAAGACATCAACTTTTCCATACATTTTTAATTGCTTTTGAAAATTATTGTCAAGTTTTTCTCCAATACTCACTGCTGCTATCCTTAATGTATCTTTTTTTTGTAATGGCAAAATGGAATCTTGATTTTTCAAAAGGGTTAATGCTTTTTCAAACAAATTATGTTGAAGCAGTTGGCCGTTATTTGAATTTAATCGTGATATCAGATTAGTTGTGTCGATAGGAGTGTAATTATTTAGCCCTACCCAGTATTTAGCCATCAGTACTTTTTTTGCATGTACATCAATGTCCTCTTGCTTAATCTCACAATTCTCTACTGCTAAATGAATTTGTTGAACAGTTTTTCGCACATCTTCGCAGTATAATAAAACATCATTACCGCTCATCAATGCTAACTTATCTAACATTCCCGGCTTATACATTGCTGAAACACCTTTCATATTTAATGCATCTGTAAAAATAAGTCCTTGGAATCCTAATTTGTTTTTCAATAATCCTGTAACAATTTCTTTCGACAAAGTTGATGGGTTGTTTGGAATTGAATCTAATGCAGGAACATTCAAATGTGCTACCATCATACTTCCTAATCCTTCATTGATTAATTTCTTGAATGGAAATAGTTCAACAGAGTCTAACTCAGCTATTGGTTGATTAATTAAAGGTAATGTTAAGTGCGAATCGCTATCGGCGTTTCCGTGCCCAGGAAAATGTTTACCTGTAGCCAAAATATGATTGTCTTGCAAACCATTCATGTAGAGTAATGATTTCACTGATACATCTTCTCTATCATCTCCAAAAGAACGGCTACCAATTATCGGATTTGACGGATTGTTATTTATGTCGGCATCAGGTGCAAAGTTGACGTGTATTCCCATTACTTTACATTCACGCGCAATCTCCTGGGCCATGTCATAAATCAAATGCTGGTCTTTGATAGCAGATAAAGTCATTTGCCTTGGAAAACGGATGGTGCTATCGAGTCGCATTGCGAGACCCCATTCTCCATCTATTCCAACCATCAAAGGAATTTTTGATATTTTTTGGTAATCGTTCGTTAGATTAGCTTGACGCACCGGACCACCTTGAAAAAAACATACCCCTCCTATTCCCCAATCAGAAATCAATTTTCTTAATTCTTTTATGTGAGTAGAATCTTTGTTACTCCAAGCAGCAACCATAATGAGTTGCGAAATCCTTTCATCAGGTGTCATTGTCAGTAAAACTGAATCGGCCCATCTTTCGGCTTGTGTGCTTATGAAAGGAGGCAATTTCTGACTGTAACAGTTATTAGCTGTTGATATTGCTATCAGCCAGAATAAAGAGATTTTTTTTATGTAATTCATTCGTCAATAGTTCTTTCAGAGTGGTTAAAGATAACCTGGTTGACCGTGCACTTTTAGTTCAAATAGTATTGTTCTTAACAATGAATTGGTTGAAAAATTGCCCAAATATTTTTATTAAGAAAAGTTAACCTTATTTTCGCCCTTAATGAAAAGGAACACTAGGAGGCAGTTTTTATTTTTAATGCTTTTTTCGGGATTAATCTTGAAAAAGATAGGTATCGGATTAAGCGTAGTTCTGATCTTTTCTGCGATACTATTATTCTGCATAGAAATGATTAGAAGCGCATGGTCTAAGAATCATAATAAGCTTTTGCAAACTGCCATTTACATAATTTTTAGTCTGTACTTTTTTGTTTCTTTTGCCCTACTCCAGTATTGGATTCCAACTCTTAATTATGGATTCGAAATATGGGTTACATGGATTTTATATTCTATTGTTTTCTTTTGGAAAGCCAAATTTGGTAAAACTCAAATTGCATTGTGGGGTACAATTACATTCTTATTAACTAGTTCTGCCTTTATGACTCCAAGAACCTATCACAACTTTTATCGCGCTAGTTATTATGAAGATTATTTGAGAAGACATTACACAGAAGTTGAAATGGGTGTAGCCGATATGTACATCGATAAATACAAAGAACCTCAGCAAGAATTAGCCAATGCCCTTTTTATTAAAGCGAAAGAAGCACAAAAAATAAAAGATAATGATCTTGCACTTGAACTATATAATGCCGCTATCGATAAATTTCCCGACGATGAACAAATGTATTTTGACCGGGGATATTTTAAATTGAGTAGGCTGGAATTAAATTCTGATATCGCGTTGAGTGCTGTGAAGGATTTTGATAGAGCCATCAAGCTGAATCCAACTTATTATCAAGCTTATCTTAGTCGCGCATTGGCGCTTTCATACCTAGGAAAACATTTGAGAGCTTGCTATGATTATTATTTGGCCAAAGAGTTAAATCCGAAACTTAATGTCGAAGAAGGCTTGAAAAGAAATTGTTCGAGAATAAATAAAAATTAAAAACGTTTTTTATACCATTTTACTTTCGACTCTTCTTTGGTTAATATCCGTTCAATATTTCTTTGATGAGTTACTAAAATAAGAATAGCTACGGCCAATGAAAAAATATTTATACTGGAATTTGTACTATAAAAAACCATTATCACAATTGGAAAAGTAATACCACTAGCCATACTACTTAAACTAACGTAACCGGTAAAATATAATGTTGTAATAAATACTATCGCACATGCCAGTGCAGCTTGTGGATGAATTGCAACTAAAATGCCTAACATGGTGGCCACTCCTTTCCCTCCTCTAAAACCAACATAAACTGGAAAAATATGCCCCAGCAATCCACAAACAGCAAGTGCTAATTCGAAGTCGATAAATTCGGGCGATTTTGAATCGTAATCGCCCAAAATATAGGCTAATTTCACTGCTAAAAATCCTTTCAGCACATCCATTATAAGTACTGCAATTCCTGGCTTTTTACCTAATACTCTAAACGTATTTGTTGCACCGGCATTTCCACTTCCATATTCACGTACATCGATGTTGTAAAAAGTTCTTCCTACCCAAACGGCTGAGGGAATACTTCCAACTAAATAGGCCATCAGAAGTCCAAATATGTTAGGCAAGGTTAACAATCGCTTTGCGGTTTGATAGAAATTGTTGTGTTTTTTGTTTTCAAGACTGCAATCTTAACTAATTGAATGATATTTATCAAATACGTTTACTTTTCTCCCTCCACTTGAACGGGTTGCATTTTTCTAAGGAAGTTTTTTACTGCACGATCTGTTGAAAGCATATATTCTAAATCCGGCTTGTCTTTCATCTTATTTACCTTCTTATCTTGTTTTACCTTATTTATGGCATCATTAAACAAACTGTTCGAAGATATACTCTGCATCAAGCCTCTGGTGTAAGAGAAGAAATACCATTGTTGGGATTCCGGTTCAAGATAAATATTCATTGCGTCGCCTGTTTTTTTATGAATAATTTCTACAACACCATTTACTCTTCTGTTAATATTTGTTTTATCCATACTTCCTATTCCGATTTGACCAACTGACCTGTAACTTCTGCTATCGTTATTCCAAATCATTTTCAACTCCGTAATAAAAAATGTATGTCGAAGTTCTTCAGGAATTTTCTTAAATGACCCATATAAATTTAACTCTGCAATAAACTTGTCTGATTTTTCTTTGCCTGCTATCTCAGTTAATCCATGTTCGTAGGTTTTTCGTCCTACATCTTGTGTAGCTTGTAATCCAGCGTTTGTACTCAATTGTTCCGACATTAGCTTTAAAGCATCTTCATTGAAAAAGAAATCAATGGCTGCAAGTATATCAAATGTCGTACTATCGTTATTTAAATTGTTGATTACACTTCCTACTGTTTGTAATTGTAACTGCCCTAAGTCTGAACCGAAATTTAATTTACCTTCTCCATAAACCATACATTTTTTATCATCTAAACTTAAATAATTTCCTGCCGATCCGGGCTTGTCTAATTTTTCTTTTGTTGTAATTCGAAATTGAGTTGTTGGCTTGTCATAATACAAAACACCATCGGCTGCTATAATTTCCAAGTCAGAAGGCTTTCTTTTTGGCATCATAAACGCTGCATATATTCCAGTTGAATCGCTCGTTTGTGCTACTGCTGAAGATAGCTTACTACCAACATCGGTGATTGGTGAAGAAACTGGAATACTTACGTTCGATGGATCAACCTGACCTGAAAATCTAATCCAGTTTTGTTCAACTTTTTCACAATGAAAATTAGGTTTCCCATAACCTGTAAATGTCAAGAATTCTTTGGCTGCTTCCAATTGTATACTTCCTTTAAATAAAAATTGCGGACTCATAGGAAAACCGGTACTGTCTGTAAGTTCACCTTTTGCAAATGTTTGTAAAGAAGTATCTACTGTGATCGATTCAAAATGAAAATTATGTTTTACTTTATTTTCATCAATGTAATCGTAGTCGCCCGATCCTTCATATTTTTTTCTTCCAAGTATATTTACTTTTGCATTATAAATAGTATGGTATTTTGTAGTTGTATTCGCAATTATTCGAGCGTCGTTCAAGGTTCTCATTTTTGCATAAGCCTCTACCACTACTTTACCACTATCAGGTATTACTGAAGCGTCAGCTGTTCTAATTAGCGCGACCTTTTCTGCACGAATCAAATAATCTTTCAACGAATAGCGTGCAAAAGGCGCACGGAATTGTAATGAATCTTGTCTGGCTTCAACCGATATAAAGTCTGAACCGGTTAAATTTAAATTGCTCTCCAAAGTATCGGCAGAATTTACATTTTTATCGCTCGACGATAATTCAATCGATTCTTGATCCATGAACCATTTAAATTGATCGATGTAACAGATGTATTGATTCAACGGGAAACTCACATATGAACCTCCTCCATTCGATTTAAAATCGCCTACTCGCTTTGTAAAATCAATATGCGAGTTCACATTTTTTGTCGAAAATGCAAGCGCTGCTGTATTGTTTGAACTTAATCTGAAATCTGATGTATCTGAATCGAATGCATTTGTTTTGTATTTAAACAATTTTGCTTCTAATTCGCTTGAAGCAAAAGTCATGATTCCATTGCCTGTTAATCCAGTTGGTTTCAACTGTAAATTTCCATTCAAATTTGCTTGCGCCTCGTACATCACTAAGTCTTTGTCTTTTTTGTTCACAAACATTACATCGTTTTTCGGTTCCCAATGAACACGAACGCCTATCGCTTTCACATCAGGAAATTCTACACCTGCCAATGTTTCTTTTTTATTATTGAATTGATCTACGGTTGAATTCATTGAGTCCGGTAAAAACAAAAAATCGTTCGACTTCGAAGTGGATGAAAGATAATCAAGTGTTCCATCTCCATGTAAACCCGAATTGCTCAAATCAATTTTATTAGTGAACTTTCCTTTTCCTCCATAAGCATCCCAGCCTTCTTGTCCTGTATTTCTGGTAAGTCCCAACGAAAGGTCCGGTTGAAGTCGTAATGTGTCTTTGAAGTCGGGAAATATTC